>NZ_AOJH01000023.1 GCF_000337355.1 Halorubrum kocurii JCM 14978
CCAGCCTCGTCGGCCGCTACGGCAAGGCGCTCTCCGGCTCCGACGTCCAGCAGATGGAGGGGTTAGAGAGCTTGGAGTTCGACGAGGAGACGGAGAAGATGCTCGGGTTAGAGGACATCGAGAGCGCCCTCGAACAGCTCGACACGGTGGCCGACAGCGACCTGCGGACCGACGAGACCCGCGACGCCGACACGGCCCGCGACGTCGACCTCGCCCGTCAGGACGAGGAGACCCGCGAGGCCGACCGCGACATCGAACTGGAGACCGAAAGCGAGCGGCCGGGAACGTAAGNCGTCGACCTCGCCCGTCAGGACGAGGAGACCCGCGAGGCCGACCGCGACATCGAACTGGAGACCGAAAGCGAGCGGCCGGGAACGTAAGCCCGACTCACAGCCGCCACACATCGCCGAGGGAGAAGACCGCCGGCACCGCGACCGCGCCGCCGACGCCGCTCGGGTCGCGGGCGTCCCCGGATCTGAAGACGTCGACCACGAGGCGGACCGGGAGGTCGACCTGGAGTCGGAGACGGAGTGATCGAGACGGTAAGTGAGCCGGCTACGAGTAGCGATCAGCTCTCACAGGCCCGACACTCGAGAATATCCCGACTGAATTTCTGTGCGGCGTTCACGCTGTGCTGATAGTAGAGGCTCTTGACTCCTTTCTTCCACGCTTCTATGTAGAGCTGATTGATCTCTTTGACGCTCACTTCACTCGGATCGATAGAGACGTTCACGCTCTGTGCTTGGTCGATGTGTTTCTGTCTCTGTGCTGCCTGGTTTATGATCGCCATCTGTGGAATCTCGGCGAAGGTCTTGAACACCTCTTTCTCTTCGTCCGTCAGACACTCGAGATGTTGAACACTCCCGTCGTTATTTGCGATGCTGTCCCAGACTTTGCGCGTGTCCTTGCCCCGCTCCGCCAGTATCGCCTGAAGGAATCTGTTTTTTTGCGTCGACTTTAGCTTCGCACCGTCTCGCACGAAGTAGTTCGATTTCAGCGGCTCGATGCTCGGACTGACCTGACCCAGAATGACGCTGCTCGATTTCGTCGGAGCCACGCTCATCGTCGTCGTGTTCCGCCTGCCGTATCCCTCGAGAACATCCGGCTCCCCGAACTCATCGGCAAGCGCTTCGCTCGCCTCGTAGCTCCGCTGTTTGATGGTCCGGAACAGTTCCCCGTTCTTCTCCATCGCCTCCATGCTGTCGAAGGGGATCATGTTGCTCTGGAGATAGCTGTGCCACCCGAGGACGCCGATCCCTATCGCTCTGTGTCGCTTCGCGAACCGAACGGCCCGCTCCATGAACCGTACGTCCTCCGTGCGCTGGATGAACTCCTCCATCACTGCGTCCAGGAACCGCGTCAGTGTCTCCACTGCGTCGGTGTCCTTCCATTCGTCGTAGTGGAGAGCGTTCATACTCGAGAGACAGCAGACGAAGCTCTCGTCCGCCGTGGCCGGCAGCGCTATCTCGGTACACAGGTTGGACGCGTTTATCTGGTACTCCTTATCCTTGTACACCTGTGGCTTCCCCTCGTTCATGTTTCCCCGAAAGATGATATACGGGACGCCGATGTTGATCCGGGTCTCGATGATATCCGCCCAGGTCTCTCGCTTCGCTTCGTCGCCGTCGATCATCGCCTGAAACCAGTCGTCACCGATGATGACGCCGTAGTAGATGTCCTGTACCGGGTCTCCTTCGGTTTTGATGTTGAGCCACTCTTCTAAGTCGTCGTGTTCGACGTCGATGTAGCCGGCGAACTGTCCTCGCCGGGTTTCGCCCTGGCTGACGACGTTGATGATCGTATCGAACAGCTCTGTGAAACTGTAACTCCCGTTGCTCTTGCCGTTGTTCGTTATCGGACTGCCCCGGGGGCGCAGCTCACCGAAGTACCCGCTCGTGCCGCCGCCCCGCTTGGTCATCTCACCCACCTCGGCTTGGGTGTAGAGAATACTCTCGATGGTGTCCTCCATGTAGCTGCCGAAGCAACTGATAGGAAGGCCTCTGTCCAGTCCGAAGTTGGACCACACCGGGCTGGCGAGACTGTAGAAGCCGCGGCTCATGTACTCGTAGAACTTGTCCGCGAAGCCCTCTTCACCGAGAATCTCTTCGGCGCGCTCCGCTATCTGCCTTACTCTCTCTTCCGCTTCGACGCCCTCGAGCAGGTATCCCTCTCTGAGAAACTCCCTGCTGTCCTCGTTCAGCCAGTAGAACGGTTCCGTCTGTTGGTCCGCAACGCTGTCGAGTGCTGTTTGTGCCATTGTTAGAACATGTCCTCGGCGGTAACGCTCTGCGTGTGTTTGTTGTACGTGGTCGACCGCTTGCTGAAGAAGTCGTTATCCTTCGTCATCATAATGTCCTCGTCGAACCAGCGCGTCTCCTTGAGCGGGTCGTCGTCCGTCTCGAATATCGGTTCCACGTCGACGTTTTCGAGACTCTGATTGAACCGGTCTCGCAGAAACGCGTCGACGTGCGCCCTGGGAAGGAACTCCAGCTCGCCGTCATCGAATATCCAATCCAGGATCTCCATCTCTGCCTCGTAGGCCTGCCGACAGGCTTCTTGAACGTCTTCCTCGAAGTCGTCATCGAAGAGGTCCGGGTTCTCCTCTCTGATCGTCTCCACCAGCTCGACCCCGAACAGACCGTGAATCTGCTCCTCTTTGCTGGTTGCTTCGACGGCGTTCGCTATTCCCTTGAACTTCTTTTCGTGCTTGTCGAAGCTCGTCATTATGAGGAACTGACTGAATAGCGATACGTGTTCGACGAACGTACTGAACAGCAGGATGCTCATCACGTACTCCCGTTCGTCGTCACTCTCGCTCTTCTCCAGATACTCGTCGAGATACTCGATCCGCTTTTTTATCGCCGGCTCCTCAGTTACCTGCTCGAAGTCGTCTGTGATTCCTAAGACGTCAAGTAGGTGGCTGTAGGCGTCCATATGCCGCACCTCGCTTTCCGCAAAGGTCATACCCACATTCCCGACCTCGGCTTTGGGCATCTCCTCGTAAATGTCCGACCAGAACGTCTTCACCTGCACCTCGATCTGCGCGATAGCCAACATCGTCCGCTTGATAACGGTCTGCTCAGCAGGAGTCGTGTTGACTTTGAAGTCTTGGACATCTCCGTCGAAATTAAACTCCGTGTGTACCCAGTAGCTGTTCCGAATCGCCTCGACGTAGTCGAGAAACTCGCTGTACTCGTAGGGCTTCAGCTGTTTTCTCTCCGAGAAGATGTCCGTCTGTATATCTGTGCCTGTACCCGCGTTCGTGTTTGCGTTTTCGCTTTCACTCATTTCGCTATCTCGAACGTGACTGATTGCGTTGGATTGCCGCTGCCACTGTCTAGGGTCAGTCTGGTAGTCCGACCGCTGTCGTGTCGCTCGGGAGACGGTCTTACAGCGTCGTGTGTGTAGCCGTGTGAACCGTATCGGACCACACAGACTCCACTGTCATAAGTATTACCAACAAAATTGTAGTATAACAAATTCACTTTCATATCCGGGGAGCGGAGTCGTTCCTCCGATCCACGAACGAGCGGTGCCGAGACGGAGACTGAGCGGTGAGACACAGGCACCGTCGACCTCGCCCGTCAGGACGAGGAGACCCGCGAGGCCGACCGCGACATCGAACTGGAGACCGAAAGCGAGCGGCCGGGNTTTCATATCCGGGGAGCGGAGTCGTTCCTCCGATCCACGAACGAGCGGTGCCGAGACGGAGACTGAGCAGTGAGACACAGGCACCGTCGACCTCGCCCGTCAGGACGAGGAGACCCGCGAGGCCGACCGCGACATCGAACTGGAGACCGAAAGCGAGCGGCCGGGGAGCTGAGGTCGAGCAGCGACCGATCCAGTCACTCAGGGCCGCCACGTCGCCGGATCGACCGCCCAGAGCAGGGCCACAGCGACGGTGCCGGCGACGCCGGCGGCGGCGAGCGCGAGCGGCGAGTCGGCCGCGGCGGCGATCCCGACAAGCAGCAGAGCGGCGGCGGCGAGCAGCGTGATCGTGTCCTCCGTGGTCGCGGCGCGGACCACGGGCGCGACGGTCGCCCCGACGACGGCGCCGGCGGCGATCGTCCCCGGCCACCCTGAGATCGCGGCCGCCAATGCGTCCGTCTGGGCGAGTGCGGGGAGGACCGCCGCGGGCGCGGCGAGGACGCCGGCCGCGACCGCGAACGCGACGACCGCCCCGACGGCGGGCGCGAGGAGGGTCGTCCGCGCCGAGAGGTCGACGCCCGCGAGCGCGGCGCCGCCGGCGACTAGGAGCACCGCCCCGACCGCGAGGAGGGCCGGCGCGGCGATCAGGGAGAACGGCGTGGCAGCGATGGCCGACACGTCGGCCGACGCGGCCGCCGACTCGGGGACGACAGCGGGCGCGACGTCGACAGCGGACGCGAACGCGGCGACGGCGACGACGAGCAGCGCGAGGCCGATAAGGCGGCGGCGAAGGGAGGTCATACCGGCGGAAGGCCGCCGAGGCACTAAACGATCGCGGGACCCGAGCGCGGTCGACGTTCGGAGGCGGGGGGACGCGACCCGATACCGCTCCGCCTCAGACCGTCACGCCGGCCCGGTCGCCGCCGATCGAGACGACGACGCGCTCGGGCGGCCCGCGCTCGTCGGTCAGCCGCAGGAGAAGCGTCTTGACCACGGGGTCGTCGGTCTCGACCTCGCCGCGGACGCCCGCCACGTCGACGGCGACGCGGAGGGAGTGATCCCCGGTTCGACTGATCGATCCGAGTCGCAGCTCCACCTCGGGCGCGGTGAGCCGCTGGGCGGCAACGAGGATCGACTCGCCGCCGTCGTCGACGAACGACGTGGCCTCGACGAACGCCAGCGTCTCGGACTCGCCCGGGAGGACGGCGGCCTCCGCCTCCGACTTCGACCGGAACGAGGCGGCGTGCGTCAGGAGCTCCTCGGGCAGCGAGCGCACGCTTTTCCCCTCCACCAGCGGGTTCCCGTCGACGTAGCGGCTCCGGACCGCGAGGTCCCGCGGCGTCGACGCCGCGAGGTCGTGCAGGCGGTCGGTACAGCCCGCGCTGGCGACGACGAGGCCGGCCACCACCGCGCGGCGCTTCATGTGACGGGTTCCAACGGTCGCGGATAAAACCCCGTCGTCGCGGGTCTCGCCGCGCGAGAATCGGCGCCGGGGAGGCGGGCGCCGAGGCCACGGTCGCTCCGCCCGGCTACTCCTCGACCATCGGCGCCGGCACGCCGTCGTCGCCGCCGTCGAGCTCGAACGCGCGGCGGAGCTCCGCGATCCGGTCCCGGATGTCGGCCGCTAGCTCGAACTCCAGGTTGCTCGCGGCCTCGTCCATTCGGTCTTCGAGCGCCTCGATCTGCGCTTTCGCCTCCTCGGCGCTCTCCACGTCCCCGACGCTGACCGACGAGGTGTCCGTCTTCGAGCCCGGGAGGTTCGTCTCCCCGACCGGCTTGTCGATGGTGGTCGCCTCGTAGCCGTGCTCTTCGTTGTACTCCAGCTGGATCTCGCGGCGCCGCTGGGTCTCCTCGATCGCCGCCTCCATCGAGTCGGTCGTCCGGTCGGCGTAGAGCACGACCTCGCCGTTGACGTTCCGGGCGGCCCGCCCCATCGTCTGGACGAGGGTGGTCGTCGAACGGAGGAACCCCTCCTGGTCGGCGTCGAGGATGGCGACGAGCGAGACTTCCGGGATGTCGAGCCCCTCGCGGAGCAGGTTGATGCCGACGAGCACGTCGATGTTGCCCAAGCGGAGGTCGCGGATGATCTCGTGGCGCTCCAAGGTGTCCGTCTCGTCGTGCATGTACGCCACGTCGATCCCCGCCTCCTCGAAGTACTCCGTGAGGTCCTCGGCCATCCGCTTGGTGAGGGTGGTGACGAGGACGCGCTCGTCGCGCTCGATCCGGTCGTCGACCCGTTCGAGGAGGTCCTCGACCTGCCCGGTCGCCTCGGTCACCTCCACCTTCGGGTCGACGAGGTGGGTGGGGCGGACGATCTGCTCGACGATCCGGTCCGAGGTCTCGCGCTCGTAGTCGCTCGGCGTCGCCGAGACGTAGAGGGTGCGGTCCGTCTTCGCCTCGAACTCCTCGAACGTCAGCGGGCGGTTGTCGTAGGCGGTCGGGAGCCGGAACCCGTTCTCGACCAGCGAGTCCTTCCGCGACTTGTCCCCCTCGTACTGGCCCTTTATCTGCGGGATCGTCTGGTGGGACTCGTCGATCACGGTGAGGAAGTCGTCGGGGAAGTAGTCGAGTAAGGTGTAGGGGGCGTCGCCGGACTCCCGGTCGTCCATATGGACCGAGTAGTTCTCGATCCCGGAGCAGTAGCCCGCCTCCCGGAGCATCTCGACGTCGAAGGTGGTGCGCTCCTCGATGCGCTGGGCCGCCACGAGGTCGCCCTGTCGCTCGAAGTAGCGCACGCGCTTCTCCATCAGGTCCTCGATCTCTCCGATCGCCTGCTCCAGCTTGTCGTCCGGGATCGAGTAGTGCTCCGCCGGGTGGAGCATGACGGCGGGCTCCTCCGAGACGACCTCGCCTTTCATCGGGTCGACCTTGAGCATCCGGTCGATCTCCTCGCCCCACAGCTCCACCCGGACCGCGTAGCGCCCGTACATCGGGTAGATCTCGACGGTGTCGCCGCGCACCCGGAAGGTGCCCTGCGTGAAGTCCACGTCGTTGCGCTCGTAGTTCAGGTCGACGAGCCGGGCGAGCAGCTCCTCGCGACCGACCTCCTCGCCGACCTCCAGCCGGAGCGCCATGTCGCGGTAGTTCTGCGGGTCGCCGAGCCCGTAGATGGCCGACACCGAGGCGACCACGATCACGTCGTCTCTCGTCAGGAGCGAGCGCGTCGCAGAGTGGCGCAGGCGGTCGATCTCCTCGTTGATCGACATCTCCTTGTCGATGAACGTGTCCGTCTGCTCGACGTACGCCTCCGGCTGGTAGTAGTCGTAGTAGGAGACGAAGTACTCCACCGCGTTGTCCGGGAACAGCTCGCGGAACTCCTCGTACAGCTGGGCCGCGAGCGTCTTGTTGTGGGCCAAGACGAGGGTGGGCTGGTTCAGCTCCTCGGCAACCCACGAGACGGTGTTGGTCTTCCCGGACCCCGTCACCCCGAGGAGGGTCTGTCTGTCGGCGCCCGACTCGAACCCCTCGACCAGCCCTTCGATCGCCTCCGGCTGGTCGCCCGCGGGCTCGAACGGAGCGTCGACGCGCAGGGGGCGGTCGACGGTCGGACGGTCCTCGGAGAGAGGGGAGTCGGCGTCGCTCACGATACGCGTCGTTGGCGGCGGAGACACTTGAGCGGCGCGGCTACGTCGTTTTTATTTCGAACACCCCCGTTTCCATCGACTCTCTCGGAGACGGTCGAAGGTAACGCGACGGCGTTTTCCGAGCCCCAGCCGCTCGGCCCTACACGGTCGACAACTCGGTGAAGACCTCCAAAGCCCCAGCCGCGACGACTCGCGCGGCTTGCTGTGCTCCTCGCTCGCGCTGCTCGCTGCGGTGCTTGCTGCGCCGTGCTTCGTCCTCGCGGCAGCGAGGCGCGAAGCGCCTCTGGAAGCCGGCGGCTCCGCCGCCGGCGACTTCCCCTTTGAGTCCCACCCGACCGCACCGCAACCGCAGCCTCACACCTCCCCAGCCTCGGCGGACGGCCCGGCGCGGGCGGGAGCCGCGCCGGACCGCCGCCTCCCTCGCGCGCGCACCTCGTGGCCGCCGCAGGCGGCCACTCGGAGGCACGCGCCACCGCGTTCATTTATAAACGGGCTCGCGTTGCCGCTCGTCGCCGCTCCCCGGACGAAAACGTTTCCCGCTCCCCCCGCGACGCTTGCCGTATGCGCATCGCCGTCCCCAACAAGGGCCGCCTGCACGATCCGACGCTCTCGCTTCTGGAGCGCGCGGGACTCCACGTCGAGGAGACCGCCGACCGCCAGCTGTACGCCGACACCGTCGACCCCGACGTGTCGATTCTCTTCGCGCGCGCGGCCGACATCCCCGAGTACGTCCGCGACGGCGCGGCCGACGTGGGGATCACGGGCCTCGATCAGGCCGCGGAGTCGGGCGGGGTCGCCGACGCCGCGAGCGCGGCCAAGGAGGGAGACCTCGTCGACCTGCTCGACCTGGGGTACGGCTCCTGCAAGCTCGTCCTCGCGGCGCCCGAGGACGGCGACATCTCGACCGTCGCGGATCTGGCCGGCGGCACGGTCGCCACCGAGTTCCCGGCGGTCACCCGCGACTACCTCGCCGGGGTGGGCGTCGACGCCGACGTGGTCACCGTGACGGGCGCGACGGAGCTGACCCCCCACGTCGACATGGCCGACGCCATCGTCGACATCACCTCCACGGGGACGACCCTGAAGGTGAACCGGCTCGCCGTGATCGACGACGTGCTCGACTCCTCGGTGCGGCTGTTCGCGCGCCCGGACGTCGTCGGCGACGCGAAGGTCGAGCAGGTGCTGACCGCCTTCGAGTCCGTGCTCGCGGCCGACGGGCGCCGGTACCTGATGATGAACGCCCCGAAGGAGCGCCTCGACGAGGTGAAAGACGTGATCCCGGGGCTCGGCGGGCCGACCGTGATGAACGTCGAGGCCGACGAGAACGGCAACGGGATGGTGGCGGTCCACGCCGTCGTCGAGGAGCGCGACGTGTTCGCGACGATCTCGGAGCTCAAGTCGGTCGGCGCGACGGGCATCCTCGTCACGGAGATCGAGCGGCTCGTCGAGTGAGTCCGGGTGAAGGCGCTGCGCGCTGACGCGCCTACGCGTCGCCGATCAGCCGCTCCTTCTCGGCGCGCGTGAGCGACTTGATAGCGTGTTCGCGCGACATCGCCGCCGACTTCGAGCCGAACGACTCGACGTGGCGCAGCGTCACGGGGGTCCGGCCGCGGGTGTACTTGGCGCCCTCGCCGGCGTCGTGCTCGGCGACGCGCCGCTCCACGTCGGTGGTGTACCCGGTGTAGAGCGTGCCGTCGGCGCACTCGATGACGTAGACGTGGTGAGACGAGCTCTGACTCGGCGTCGACACGACACGGGATCGGTGCGACCGAGGCGAATAGTTACCGGTCTCTGGACGGCTCGGCTTCGCGGCGGGGTCGACGAGTCAGTCTCCGGTGCGGGCGCGTTCCCGGGAGACCTCGGCGATCCCGGCGTTCGCGGAACAGTCCGGACAGGCGTTCAGGTCGCCGTGCTCGTCTGCGAACACGCGCGCGAAGCGGTCCGAGACGTGCGACCCGCAGTGGTCACAGCGTGGCATTTGGTACCGGCCTTCACCGGCGTCGATCTGTAGGAACTCGACGAACAAATACCCTTTCTCACCCCCGCCAGTGTCCGGAAAACCACTTATAAACGCCCGTCGCAAGCCGGGCGCCGAACCGAGCGGTCAGTCGCGCCCGGCCGCGTCGACCGCCCGAGCGATCAGGCCCGCCTGCGCGCCGGCGACGAAGCCGGCGTCGACGTTCACCGTCGAGAGCACCGAACAGGACTGGAGCGCACCCTCCAGCGCCGCGACCCCCTCGCCGCCGACGCCGTACCCGGTCGAGACCGGGAGCGCGATCACCGGTGCGGCGACGAGCCCCGCGACGACCGTGGGCAGCGCCCCCTCGCGCCCGGCGGCCACCACGACCACGTCCGCCTCGCGGATGCGGTCGCGCTGGTCCAAGATCCGGTCGAGGTTCGCGACCCCCACGTCGTCGACCCGATCGACCGTCGCGCCGATCTCGCGGGCGACCACCGCCGCCTCTCCCGCGACCGCCGCGTCCGCGGTGCCGGCCGCGACGACCGCGACGGTCGCGTCGAGGGCCGGCCGCTCGAAGTCGCCGGCGTGGACGACGACGGTGTCGGTCCGCTCGTCGTGGTCGACGGTCGGGTCGAGCGCGTCCGCGGTGTCGAGTTCGAGGTCCGCGACCGCCGTCCGGATCGCGTCCGCGTCCTCCGCGTCGGCCCGGGTCACGAGCGCGCGGCCCGTCGTCTCCACGGCGGTCGCCGTCAGCGCGGCGACCTCCGCGGGCGTCTTCCCCTCTGCGAGGATCGCCTCGGGGATCCCGCGTCGTCCCTCGCGCCCGGCGTCGAACCGCCCCGCCGCCGTCGTCGCGTACCCCGCGAGCCGTGACTCCGCCTCCGCGACGCCAATCTCCCCGGCGTCGAGCGCCTCGAGCGTGTCGCGCATGGTCCCTCGTCCGGGTCCGAACGGGTCGAACCTATCGATCCGCGGTGGCCGAGCGGCCGCGCTGGCCGACGAGTCTCACAAAGTTTATAAGGTAGCATTCCGGCTCCCCCTCGCGAACGGCCCGCACGACGCCCCTCGCGGTCGAATTCAGGAACTCTTATTAACTGTCGATGGATACGACCGATCGCATGGCAGACCTTATTGTCAAAGCGGCCGTCAAGGAAGCCCTGGACGACAAGAACGTCGCTTCGGACTTCTACGACGCGCTGGACGACGAAGTGGACGAGCTGCTCGAAGACGCCGCGCGCCGCGCCGAGGCCAACGACCGGAAGACGGTCCAGCCTCGCGACCTCTAAGACGGACGCGCTTTCAGTCCTTCATTTTTTGAGCGACCGCCGACCGGCGAGCGACGCGGCCACCGCTCTCGGCGGTGCGAAGCCGTCCTCACCGCGTCGCGACCCGCACGCCCGTCTCCGTCCCGACGTGGACCGCGTCCGCGAGCCCGACGAAGATCCCGTGCTCGACGACGCCCGGCGTCGTCGCCAGCGTCGTCGCCAGCGCCCCCGGGTCCGCGATCTCGCCGAACGCGCAGTCGAGCACGAGGTTCCCGTTGTCCGTGACGACCGGGCCGTCCTTCCGTTCCGCGCGCCGGAGGGTCGGCTCGCCGCCGGCCGCCCGCACCGCCTCGGCGACCGCGGTTCGGCCGGCTGGGAGGGCCTCCACCGGAACGGGCCGGTCGAGGACCGCCGCCTCCTTCGAGGGGTCTGCGACGACGAGGAAGCGGTCGGCCGCCGCGTCGACCAGCTTCTCGCGGGCGTGGGCGGCGCCGCCGCCCTTTATAAGTGCCCCGACGCCGGTCGTCGGTTCGTCGCCCTCCTCGCCGACCGCGACCTGATCCGCGCCGTCTATCGCGACGTCGATCCCGGGCGCGTCCGGCCCTACCGCCTCGTCGAGGTCGAGCAGGGGGATCCCGCAGTCGGCCGCGAGCTCGCGGCTCGCGAAGGAGGTCGCCACGCCCCTGACGTCGATGCCGGCGTCGACCCGCTCGCCGAGCCGCCGGATCGCGTGTGCCGCGGTCGACCCGGTGCCGAGGCCGACCACCTCGCCGTCGGCGACCGCCTCGGCCGCGGACTCGCCGGCGCGTCGCTTCGCCGCGTCGCTGCCGCCGCTCGTCTTCATACCTGCGACTCGACGGGGCGGATTGAAAAGGCGTCGGCGTCGACGGCGGGGACCGAGCCGGAAGCCGATCGCCGCGGTCCCCTCACTCCAACCGGTCTAACACCGCCTCGGCCTCGTAGGCCAGGGAGAGCTCTCGCGAACGGCCGCGTCCCTCCACGTCGGCGTACTCGGCCTCGATCACGCCGAGCTGATCGAGCTTGTTGATGATCTCGGAGTAGCGGGTGTAGCCGAGGTCGGTCTCCTCGTGGAACGCCTCGTACACGGTGCCGGCGCGCTCGCCGTCGTTCTCGGCGAGGACGCGGACGAGGGCGCGCTCGGACTCTGAGAGCCCGCGGAGCGACCGCGAGAGGTGGACGTGTTTGGACTTGTCGTAGGCCGACTCCACGTCCTCCTCGGCGATCGTCTTCGAGGCGCGCATCTCCGCGTTGAGCCCGGCCCGGCGGAGCAGGTCGATTCCGACCCTGAGGTCGCCGCTCTCGGCGGTGAGGTCGGCGACGCGCTCCAGTTCGGCGTCGCCGATGACGCCGTCGTGGAACCCGCGCTTCGCGCGCTCGAAGAGGATGTCGTAGATCTCGGTCGCGTCGTAGACGGGGAAGTACACCTCCTCGGGGCGGAACACCGACTGAACCCGCGTGTCGAGGTCGTCGATCACGTCGAGCCCCAGGTCGGAGGAGACGACGATGACGCCGATCTTCGCGCCCGAGTGCGCCTCGTGGGCGCGAAGCAGCGAGTAGAGCGTGTCGGAGGCCTCGTTCTCGTAGAAGAGGTAGTTCACGTCGTCGAGCGCGACGACGAGCACGTCGTCCTCCTCGACGAGCCGGTCGGTGATCTGGCCGAACAGCTTCTTGAACGAGATCCCCGACGACGGGGGCTCGTAGTCGAATATTCCCTCGAACAGCCGCGAGAAGACGGCGTATCGCGTCGAGTCGACCTGGCAGTTCACCCGGACGGTCCGCACGTCGGTCCGGGCGCCGAGCTCGCCGAACAGCTTCTGGACCGCGGTCGTCTTCCCGGTGCCGGGCGGGCCGCGCACCATCGTGTTGAGCGGGCGGGAGCCGCGCACCGCGGGGCGCAGCGCGTACTTCAGGCTCTCGAGTTGGCTCTCGCGGTGGCGGAACGTCTCGGGGACGTGGTCGATCTCGAACACCGACTCGTCGCGGAACACCGACTCGTCCCACGAGAGCATGTCGCCGCCGGCGTCCCCGGTCATGTGAACACCACGACAGGCCGCCCACTTAACCGTTGCCCGCGGGGACGGTGAAACTGAAACTTGTCGCTCACGGCGCTCACGCCCGAGGTATCGGCGACCGAACGTTCACTCTCGGGCCGGTGGAATCCCGCCGCGGTCGCCCCGGAACTGCGCCCGGGTCGCGCCGTCGCGGGCCGGTCACGCCCGATCGAGCACGAGCACGTGCCGGGTGAGCGACCGATGGACCCGGCGCTCGAAGACGGCGTCGACCGCCCAGCCGGCCGCGCGCGCCTCTCGACGCCAGTCGCGGTCGGCGACCATCACGGCCCGAGGCGCGACCCGGGCGGCCTCGGCGAGCGCGCCCCCCACGAGGTCCGCGAGCTCGTGACGGGCGATCTTCGACTGCCGGCCGTACGGGGCGTCGAACGCGACGCCGTCGACCGCGTCGTCGCGCAGCGGGAGGGCCGTGGCGTCGCCGCGGGCGACGTGCCAGTCGGGGCTGTCCGCGTCGCCGCCGTCACCTCCTCCCACGTACTTCCGGAGGTTCTCGCGCGTCCCGCGGACCATCTTCGCCTGCGCGTCGCACGCGACCGCGTTGCTCCCGACGAGCCCGGCCTCCAGCGGGAGCCCGCCGGTGCCGCACATCGGGTCGAGGAGGGTCCGGCCGGGCGCCGCGCCGGCGAGGTTGACGTACGCGCGGGCGTCGGCCGGCGCCATGCTCCCCGGCTGGAAGAAGGGGCGGTCGGTCGGCTTGGGCGCGAAGTCGCGGGCGGCCTCGACCGCGACCCACCCGAGCGCGCAGACGGACGCCTCGCCGCCGTCAGCGCCCGGGACCGCGTCGTGGTCGTCGCGCTCGCCGGCCGTGAACAGCGCGCGCAGGACGTGGTCGGGGTCGTCGAGGTCGACGTCGAACCCGCGGTCGACGAGGACCCCGCCCAACTCGCGCTCCGCCGCGCTCGTCGAGACGTCGGCGGTGTTCCGGACGTTGCGGGCGCGGACCGCGACGGTCCCGGACCGGTCGAGCGGCGCCGCGTCGAGGACGGCTGCGGCGGCGTCGATATCGGCGTCGGTTCGGGCGATCGCCTCGTGGGCGGCGCGGGTGTACGCGAGCCGGCGGACCGGGCCCTCTCGATCGCCGACGTCTCCCCCACCGCCGACGCTCCCGGCCCGCGCGACCCCCGGCGCGAGCAGCTCCACGCCCGTCGCCGCGACGGCGGCCTCGCGGGCGGCGAACGCGTCCTCCTCGCCGGCCAGTTCGAGCCAGTACACGCCGCGGAGTCCGGTCGCCGGTCGCAAGAGCATAGCGGTTCCGACCAGCCACCTTTTTACGTGCTTCAACTGTGTATCGAGGTAGTAATGGCCGATCCGAAGGAGACGATCACGATAGAGAACGTCGTTGCCTCCACGGGGATCGGGCAGGAGCTCGACCTCCAGAGCGTTGCGATGGACCTCGAAGGTGCCGACTACGACCCCGAGCAGTTCCCCGGGCTCGTCTACCGCACTACGGACCCGAAATCGGCCGCGCTGATCTTCCGTTCGGGGAAGATCGTCTGTACGGGCGCCAACTCCATCGACGCCGTCCACGAGAGCCTCGCCCTCGTGTTCGACGAGCTCCGCGCGCTCCAGATCCCGATCGAGGACCCGGAGATCACGGTCCAGAACATCGTCACCTCCGCCGACCTCGGCGAGAGCCTCAACCTCAACGCGATCGCGATCGGGCTCGGCTTAGAACACATCGAGTACGAGCCGGAGCAGTTCCCCGGGCTCGTCTACCGGATCGACGAGCCGGACGTGGTGGCGCTGCTGTTCGGCAGCGGGAAGCTCGTCGTCACCGGCGGGACGAGCCCCGACGACGCCGCGGCCGCCGTCGACGTGATCGTCGAGGAGCTCGACGGGCTCGGGCTGTTGGCGTAGGCGGTCGACGCGCTCCGCGCTCACTGGCCCCGTGCCGATTCCGCCGCCTCCGTCTCGTGCCGATTCCGCGACCACTTTTACCCGCCGTCCCGTAGCTCGCCCATGCTCCTTCAGACGGTGACGCCGGCGTCGGTGCTGGGGACGACCGTCCTGTTCGCGCTGTTCCTCTCCGTGACCGCCCACCTCGCCGCCCGGAACGTCCTCGGCGACGTCGACCCGCGCCGCGCCCTCTACGTCGGGCCGCTCCCGGCGGTGATCGGCGTGGTCGGCGGCGCCTTCGCGCTCCCCGAGGCGCTGATCGTCGCGGCCGCGCTCCTCGTCGACGGCGTGATGTTCGCGTGGAGCTACGACCAGCCTCGCCGGATCGTGATCGGGATGACCGTGATCCACGCGGTGATCACGACGCTGCTCGGGATCGTGTTGCTCGGGATCGCGGTGTTGCTCGCGGCGCGGCCGGGGTAGAGAGGGGACCGCTGTCGGCGGCTCCCGGTCCCATCGACTCACGGTTCCCGGCCCTACTGGCTCACGGCTCCGGCGGCGTCCCGTCGTACGCGTCGTGGTCGCCGTAGAAGTTCAGCATCGCGAACTTCAGTTTCGTCGGGTCGAGGTCGAGCAGCTCCTCGCGCTCCTCCGGCGGGAACGCGCCGCGGACCGAGTACTTCCCCATGTCCGCGGACGTGTACCGGCGGTCCGCGAGGATCCGAACGCCGAAGTCGTCGGGCCCGCGGACGACCCGACCGAGCGCCTGCCGCGTCTTCCGGATCGTCGGGATCTCGACCGCGTACGCCCAGCCGGGGTCTCGGGAGCGGTCGCGGTCGGCGAACGCCCGGTCGTAGGCGTCCTGTACCGCCTCCATCCGGTCGGAGAGGTGCGGGTACGGAACGCCGACGACCGCGACCGTCCGGGCGTCGTCGCCGTCGAAGCTCACGCCCTCGGCGAGCGTCCCCCACAGCGAGGTGAACAGCGTCGCGTCGTCGCTCTCGACGAACTTCCTGCGAAGGTCCTCCTCGTCCTCGCCGGGACCGTCGAGGTACAGCCTCCCGAGGTCGGCGCCCGCGAGCCGCTCGTGGTAGCGCTCGGCCTCGGCGTAGGAGGGGAAGAAAGCGAGCGTGTTCCCCGGGGTGAAGCGGATCGCGTCGCGCAGCAGCGACGCCACCGTCTCCTGGGTCTCCGGGTCGTTGCGCTCGGAGGCGAACAGCGGGGGCGTGTCCACCGCGAACGTCCGGCGGTTCGCCTCGGGGTACCCCATCTCGTACGCGAGCGACGCCACGTCCTCCAAGCCGAGGACGTCCTTGGTGACGTCGAAGGGGCGAAGCGTCGCGCTCATCAGCACCGAGGCGGCGACCTCGTCGAACAGCGCCTCGGTGACGCGGCGGGGGATGCAGGTGTACAGCTCCGCGCGGCCGTACACCTCTTCGGTGGCGGCGTCCCGGCGCACGGAGACGACCGGGTACTGGCCCAGCTCGGTCCCCTCCTCCATCCACGTCGAGACGAACCGGGCGACTTGGAGGGTCTGACACTCCGTGCGGGTCGTGGTCTCGCCGTCGCGGTAGCGGCGCTCGTACTCCTCGTCGAGCGCCTGTCCGAGCTGGACCGCGAGCTCGGTCTCGGTGTCGATCCCCTTCCCCTCGTAGCTGCGGAGAAACGCGAGCGTGAGGTCGTCGCGGCGGTCGTCGTTGGCGATAGAGAGGTCCTCCCAGTTCTCGCCGACCGACTCGCGTTGGCCGACGCCGAGCGCGTCGTCACGGGTCTCGACGAGGGCGTCGCGGAACGCGCGGACCACGTTTTCGGCCGCCTCGGCGCGGGAGTCGTCGCTCTCCGCCAACTCGTCGAGGGCGGCGTCGAGGGTGTTCTCGGTGAGCGTTCGGGTGGCGTGGTCGCGGGCGGCGTCCTCGACGTTGTGGGCCTCGTCGAAGACGGTGATTATCTCCGAGGGGTCGCGGTCGATCCACCGGAAGAACTGCTCGCGGATGTTCGGATCGAGCAGGTGGTGGTAGTTGCAGACGACCAGGTCGACTCCCTCCATCCCCTCCTTGAGCAGCTCGTAGCCGCAGAGCTCGCGCTCGTCCGCGTACGCGTACACGTCTTCGGGCGTGCGAACGTCCTCGAAGAGCCACGCGAAGAAGTCGTCCGTGTCCGCCACGAGGTTGTTCCGGTAGTGCGCGCAGACGTTCGCGGTCTCGTACTCGTCGATTTCGGCCTCCAGCTCGTCGAGCTCGTCCATGACCGACTCGCGGGCCTCGGCGGCCCCCGCGTCCCCCTCGCGGCTCTCGGCCAGCAGCTCGCGCTGGCGCGCCTCGAGTTCGCGGACCTCGCTCTCCGTCTCCACCATCTCGCGGGTGGTGTCCCGGAGGGTCTGACACTCCTGGTAGTCGACGTCGATGTGGCACATCGACGACTTTCCTTTAAATACTACCGCGCGGATGGGCTCTTCGCGCGTTATCGCGCGGGCGTCTTCGACGAACTGCCGCATCTGCTGGTGGACGTTGGTCGTGATGACGACCGTGCGGTCGCGCTCGCGGGCGTGCTCTAAGGCGGGCACGAGCGCCGAGAGGGTTTTCCCGGTTCCGGGTGCCCCCTCGAACAGCACGTCCTGTCCGCGGTCCAGCGCGTTGGCGACCCTGTCCATCGCCTCGCGCTGGTTCGGGTACGGCTCCTCGTACGGGAAGAACCGCAGATGCGGCGACTCTGACACGGGACGCAGTTCGGCGTCACCGGCTAAAAGGGGTGGGGTGCCGCGGCGGAAGTGGTCGGACGGCGCAGAACGTCGAATGAACGCCGACAGTTAGATCCGCTGCTGTAGTTTCAACAACTATATATAATTATGGGGACTGTGCGACGCGGTCGCATTATACCGGCACAGATTACCGGTTCTCGAGCGACTACTAGATCGAAATGGCGACTGAAACCGTAACCTCGACGGACGTATCGACAGCGGCCGGCAACTGGAAGGCGGGCGTGACCGGCGGAGTGGTCGGTGGGCTCGTCTTCGGCGCGATGATGTCGGTGATGACCCCCGGCGTACTGCAGATGGCGATCCCGGCGATGTACGGCATCGAGGGTCCCGCCGGCACCGTCGGCTGGGCGATCCACATGTCCCACGGCGCGGTCATCGGCCTCGGGTTCGCGGCGATCGCGAGCCTGAAGCCGGACCTCGGCCGCTCGATCGGAACGAGCCTCGGCGTCGGTGCCGGCTACGGCCTCCTCGTCTGGGTCGCGCTCGCGGTGATCGCGATGCCGATCTGGCTGGGCGCCGTCGGCTTCCCGGGCGCGCCGCCGCTGCCGAACGTCGGCGTCGAGAGCCTCGTCGGACACGTCGTCTACGGGGCGGTCCTCGGCGGCGTCTACTCGGCGGTCGCGAACTGAGGCCCCGCAGTCCCCGCTTTTTAAACCCGCGCGCGACGAGCACCGTAGCAACGAATGTTCGACGAGATCCTCGAGAAGTTCGAGGGATCGCCCAGCCAGCAGGCGGTGATCCGACTGTTCTTAGAGCGCGGTTTCTCCGTCAACGAGGAGGGACGGGTCGTCTCCGGCGGGATCGAGATCCCGTACACCGGTATCGCGCGCGAGCTCGACGTCGACCGCCGCGTCGTGGACTCGACGACCGACGCGATCCTCGCCGACCCCGAACTGAAGCGCATTTTCACCAACATCTCGTCGGTCCCGAGCCTGATGGACCTGGCGCCGGTCCTGGACCTCACGGTCCTCACGATCGAGGTGGCGGCCGCCGACGAGGCCGGAATCGTCGCCGAGGTGACCGGTATCCTCGCCGACCACGACGTCTCGATCCGGCAGGTGTTGAGCGAGGACCCGGAGTTCACCGACGACCCCAAGCTGTACGTGATCACGGACGCGGACCTCTCCGGTGACCTCCTCGTCGAGATCCGCGACCTGGCGTACGTCCGCCGCGTCGGGTTCTGAGCCGGCCGGACGAGGCGGGTGACCGCCGCCGATCGAGCGATCGGCGAACCGACCAGTTCCGCCGCGGCGAGGGGGCGCCGCGTCCGCGGGAACCCTTACGTGCGATGCCGAGCGAGTCCGGAGCGCGGCTCCGGCCGGATTTTCACTTTCACTCGGGTGTAAACGAGTCTTTATACGGGGTGGAGAACAAGGGACGCGTACATGCCAGAAGACGAACTCGAGGACCTCCCCGGAGTCGGCCCCGCCACCGCAGACAAGCTCGTCGAGAACGGGTTCGAGAGCTACCAGTCGATCGCCGTCGCGAGCCCCGGCGAGATGTCGAACACCGCCGACATCGGCGAGTCGTCGGCCGCGGACATCATCAACGCCGCCCGCGACGCCGCCGACGTCGGCGGCTTCGAGACGGGCGCGGCCGTGCTCGAACGCCGCGAGGAGATCGGGAAGCTCTCGTGGCAGATCGACGAGGTCGACGACCTGCTCGGCGGCGGCATCGAGACGCAGTCGATCACCGAGGTGTACGGCGAGTTCGGGTCCGGGAAGTCGCAGGTGACCCACCAGATGGCGGTCAACGTCCAGCTTCTGCCGGAGAACGGCGGGCTCGACGGCGGCTGTATCTTCGTCGACACCGAGGACACGTTTCGCCCTGAGCGGATCGACGACATGGTCCGCGGGCTCGACGACGAGATCCTCGCCGACGAGATGGAGCGACGCGAGATCGAGGGCACCCCGAGCGACGAAGAGGCGATGGAGGAGCTGATCGAGGCCTTCTTGGACCAGATCCACGTGGCGAAGGCGTTCAACTCCAACCACCAGATCCTGCTGGCCGAGAAGGCCAAAGAGCTCGCCGGCGAACACGAGGAGAGCGAGTGGCCGATCCGGATCGTCTGCGTCGACTCCTTGACCGCCCACTTCCGCGCCGAGTACGTCGGTCGGGGCGAACTGGCCGAGCGCCAGCAGAAGCTCAACAAGCACCTCCACGACCTGATGCGGATCGGCGACCTGTTCAACACCGCCATCCTCGTCACCAACCAGGTCGCCTCCAACCCCGACTCCTACTTCGGCGACCCGACGCAGGCGATCGGCGGCAACATTCTCGGGCACGCCTCCACCTTCCGGATCTACCTCCGCAAGTCGAAGGGCGACAAGCGGATCGTCCGGCTCGTTGACGCGCCGAACCTCGCCGACGGCGAGGCCGTGATGCGCGTGCAGGGCGAGGGGCTGAAGCCGGAGTAGCCGGTTCCGCCCCCGCCACTCCCCCGGACCGTCCGGCGATCCGGACGCGAACGAGCGCTTCGACTACCGAACCCGCATCTGAATCGCGGATGTGGTTGACAAACGTATACTTTCTCGTTAGGCCCCGAAACCGCTGTTATCGCTCTTCTCGCGCCGTGCCGCCGGAACCGACCGCAGATCCCCCGGCAAAAATCGCCCGAACTGTCCGCGCCCGGCGTCTAGCGGCGCGAAAACGGTCGGTTCACGACGTACTGACAACTGTGTTACAAAACGTCCGTCCGATTCGATCGCAAGGATTGCGGAAACTCCGACAAGAATATGTCCTTATACACCATCAATTAGTCCTTATATTTGACAGCCGCCGTAGTATCAATGATATTTTTTGTGAAACTCAACTCGAACGTTTATATATTCCTGTTCCCCGTTGTCGGAACGTGATTCAGCACATGAACACGAACGAAACGCGTTGTTCAAAGGACGTATGTTCAGTTGAGGTGGTCGTCGCGTGACGACCGGCGTACTCGCGACGGTCGATCCGAGCACGTTCGCGTCTGCGATGAACGGGACGTGGATCCTCATGGTGACGTTCCTGATCTTCTTCATGCACGCGGGCTTCGCCATGCTCGAAGCCGGGCAGGTCCGCTCGAAGAACGTCGCTAACCAGCTGACGAAGAACCTCCTGACGTGGAGCGTCGGCGTGACGGTGTTCTTCCTGATCGGAACGGCGTTCACCAGCGTGATGAGCGGCTCCGGTGGGCCCGTCTCCGCCGCCGGGACGCTGTTCTCCGGCGGCGAACTCGCCGTCGACGCCGGCGCCGTCGGCCCGTACGTCAACTGGCTCTACGGCGCCGTGTTCGCCATGACGGCCGCGACGATCGTGTCCGGCGCGGTTGCCGGCCGCGCGAAGCTCCGCGCGTACGTCACGTACACGTTCCTGCTCGCCGCGGTCATCTACCCGATGGTCATTGCGTTCACCTGGTCGGCGTCGGGCGACGGGCTCGTCGCGCAGCTGACCGGGACCGCGTTCCACGACTTCGCGGGCGGCATGATCGTCCACGGCATGGGCGGCATCGCCGGGCTCACCGCGGCCGCCGTTCTCGGTCCGCGGATGGACCGCTACGCCGAGGACGGCTCGACGAACGTCATTCCCGGTCACTCGCTCACCTTCGCCGTCCTCGGGACGCTCATCCTCGCGTTCGGCTGGTACGGCTTCAACGTCGGGACGGCCTCCGTGGTCAGCGGCGGCGTGTTCAACACGCTCACCGTCAACCTCGTCGCGATGGGGACGACCATCGCGATGGCGGCCGGCGGGATCGGCGCCGCGCTCGTCGTGTGGCTGAAGACCGGTAAGGTCGACACGCTGTACGTCGCTAACGGCCTGCTTGCCGGCCTCGTCGGTATCACCGCGATTCCGGACACCACGGCGTGGTGGGGCGCGCTGATCGTCGGCGGCCTCGCCGGCGCGCAGCTCCCGATCGTCTTCGAGTTCGTCTCGGACACGCTCAAGATCGACGACGTCTGCGCGGTGTTCCCGGTCCACGGCAGCGCGGGCGTCCTGGGGACGCTGCTGTTCCCGTTCGTCGCCGCTCCGGGCAGCCTCAGTAGCAGCATCGGCGCGCACTTCATCGCCCAGCTGACCGGCGTCGTCATCATCGGCGGCTGGACGCTCACCGCGACCGCGGCCGTCTGGTACGTCCTCAAGCTGAGCGGCGAGGCGCGCGTCACGGCGGAACACGAACAGGAGGGCCTCGACATCTCCGAGCACGGCGTCGAGACCTACCCCGAGTTCGGCGGCGACCGCGTCGCGACCGACGGCGGTCCGTCCGTCATCGACACCACCGAGGACTCCCCGCGCGCCGACGGCGGCGAGGAGCCCGGCTCGGGGATCAAGATGGTCACGGCGGTCGTCCGCCCCGACAAGCTCGGCGCAATCAAGCAGGCGCTCGCGGAGATCAACGCGCCCTCGCTCACCGTGACGAACGTCTCCGGCCGCGGCAGCCAGCCCGCGAAGAAGGGCCAGTGGCGCGGCGAGGAGTTCACCGTCGACCTCCACCAGAAGGTGAAAGTCGAGGTCGTCGTCGCCGACATCCCGGCCGACGAGGTCGCGGACGCCATCGCCGGCGCCGCGAAGACCGGCGAACCCGGCGACGGCAAGGTGTTCATCATGCCGGTCGAGGACGCGCTGCAGGTCCGCACGGGGACGACCGGTTCGGAGGCGGTGTAAGTCGGAACGGGCGCTGACGGCAGGGCTATCGAACCATCGACCGACGGATTTCGACGCGCGCTTTTTCAGTGACGCTCCGGTGTCGAGCCGCGGCGCTCTCCGGCGCGACCCCCGGCGATTCGGTTCCGCTCCCGCCGGCGGTCGGCAACTACTTTCATCCCGCCGACCCAACCGTTCGACATGAACCACGAGCGCTCGCGCGCGCTGTACGACCGCGCGCTGTCGGTGATGCCGGGCGGCGTCAACTCCTCCGTCCGGGCGACGATGCCGCACCCGTTTTTCGTCGAGCGCGGCGACCGCGGTCACGTGATCGACACCGACGGGAACCGGTACGTCGACTGGGTGATGGGGTACGGCCCGCTCCTGTACGGCCACGACCTGCCCGACCCGGTCGAGGCGGCGGTCCAGTCGCACGCCGCGGAGGGGCCGATGTACGGCGCGCCCACCGAGATCGAGGTCGAACACGCCGAGTTCGTGGCGCGACACGTCCCGAGCGTGGAGTCGATCCGGTTCGTCAACTCCGGGACGGAGGCGACCGTCTCGGCGGTGCGGCTCGCCCGCGGCCACACCGGTCGCGACAAGATCGTCGTCATGCAGGGCGGCTACCACGGCGCGCAGGAGTCGACGCTCGTGGAGGGGTCGCCGGAAGACGCTCACCCCTCGACGAAGGGAATTCCCGAGGCGTTCGCCGAACACACCCTTCCGATCCCGTTCAACGACCCGCGGGCAGCGAAGGAGGTGTTCGCCGAACACGGCGACGACATCGCGGCGGTCCTCGTCGAGCCGATCCTGGCGAACATGGGCATCGTCGCCCCGATCGACGGCTACCACGAGACGCTTCGGGACCTGTGTGACGACAACGGGTCGCTGCTGGTCTTCGACGAGGTCATCACCGGGTTCCGCGTGGGCGGGCTCGGCTGCGCGCAGTCGAAGTTCGGCGTCACCCCGGACGTGACGACGTTCGGCAAGATCATTGGGGGCGGGTTCCCGGTCGGCGCGATCGGAGGGCGAGCGGAGATAATCGAGGAGTTCACGCCCGCGGGCGACGTGTTCCAGTCCGGGACCTTCTCGGGACACCCCGTGACGATGGCCGCCGGGAAGGCGTCGCTGGAGTACGCCGCCGAGAACGACGTGTACGAGCACGTCAACCGGCTCGGTCGTCGGCTCCGCGAGGGGATCGCCGAGATCTGCGCGGAGCGCGCGCCCGAGTACACCGTCGTCGGCACCGACTCGATGTTCAAGACAATATTCACCCGCGAGGCTCCGGACGACCCGGACGCCTGCTGCGCGGGCGGCTGTCGACAGGACCCCGACTGCGCCCGCTACGACAGTTGTCCGAAGACGGGCGCGGACGTGGCCCGCGCCGCGACCGACCGCTGGGAGCGCGTGTTCTGGCAGGAGATGAAAGACCGCGGGGTGTTCCTCACCGCCAACCAGTTCGAGTGCCAGTTCACCTCCTACGCGCACACGGCGGAGGACGTCGAGCGGACGTTGGAGGCCTACCGGGAAGCGCTGTAGCCGCCGCCGGGGGCGGCAACGCTTACCAACCGACGGCGGGTGCGGAACGTTTTTATACCGAAACTCGGGTAGGTACAAGCGATGACCGCGGAGGCTCGTCTCGACGCCGCCCGTATCCGAGGCCGACGAGCCCCGCGACCGCGACGAGGCGTCCGACCGCCGCGACCGGCTTCCGGCGCGGCGCGACGACCGGCCCCCTCGGGCCAGTAACCTTCCTCCCTCGTCGCGTTCGCGCCGTTCCGTTCCGGAGAGTGACAGCTACGTCCGTCCGTAGCGTCGCCGTTGCGTTTTTCTTACGAACACTAAAGCGACGAATTTAAGGGGTAGAGTCTATTCTACTCCGGTAATGGCAACCGTTGCACTCGCGTTCAGTGGGGGACTCGACACCACCGTCTGCGTGCCGCTTTTAAAAGAGGAGTACGGCTACGACGAGGTCATCGGCGTCAACGTCGACGTCGGGCAGCCGACCGAGGAGTTCGACGAGGCCGAGGAGACCGCGGAGGCGCTCGGGCTCGACCTCCACGTCGTCGACGCGAAAGCGGAGTTCGCGGACCTGTGTTACGACGCGGTGAAGGCGAACGCGACGTACCAGGGCTACCCGCTCGGGACCGCGCTCGCCCGCCCCGTCATCGCCGAGGCCATCCTGGGCGTCGCCGAGGAACAGGGCTGTGACGCCATCGCGCACGGCTGTACCGGGAAGGGGAACGACCAGCTCCGGTTCGAGGCCGTCTGGCGCGGCTCCGACCTGGAGGTCATCGCGCCCGTCCGCGAGCTCGGGCTCACCCGCGAGTGGGAGATCGAGTACGCCGCGGAGAAGGACCTGCCCGTCGAGGCCGGCGACGGCGGCGTCTGGTCCATCGACGAGAACATCTGGTCGCGCGCGGTCGAGGGCGGCAAACTCGAGGACCCGAACTACCAGCCGCCGGAGGACATCTACGAGTGGACCGCGGAGCCGGAGGGCGAGACCACCATCGAGGTCGCCTTCGAGGAGGGCGTCCCGGTCGCGGTCGACGGCGAGGCGATGGACCCCGTCCCGCTCATCCAACACCTCAACGAGTACGCCGGCGGCTACGGCATCGGCCGCACCGACGTGATGGAGGACCGCATGCTCGGACTGAAGGTGCGCGAGAACTACGAGCACCCGGCCGCGACCGTCCTGCTGACGGCCCACCAGGCCTTAGAGGACCTCGTCTTAACGAAGAACGAGCGCTCCTTTAAGAAGGGGATCGAGCAGGAGTGGTCCGAGAAGGCGTACCAGGGGCTCGTCTTCGCCCCCGTCGTCGACGCGCTCAACGCGTTCGTCGACGAGACGCAGGACGTGGTGACGGGCACCGCGACCGTGAAGGTCTCCGGCGGTAACTGTCGCGTCGTCGCCCGCGACTCGGAGTTCGCGGTGTACTCCGAGGAGATGGCCTCGTTCAACACCGAGGACGTCGCCGGCATCGCGCAGGAGGACGCCACGGGCGTCGCGAAGTACCACGGGCTGCAGGAGCGCCTCGCCAACGACGTGAAGAAGGCGGTCTCGAAGCCCGAGCTCGCGACGGACGGCTCCGGCGAGACGGACGGCCACGACGACGAGTCCGAGTAGATGACCGACGACGATCCCGGCACGGCGGCGGACGACGCGACGGACGCCGCCGGCACCGCCATCCGCCGCGACCGCTTCAGCGGCGGCCCCGCCCGCGAGTTCCTGTCGAGCCTCGCGGCCGACGCCGCCATCTTCGAGGCCGACCTCGCGGTCGACCGCGCGCACACGGTGATGCTCGCCGAGCAGGGGATCGTCGACAGCGCAGTCGCCGGCGAGATCCTCGCGGCGCTCGACGACGTGGAGGCCGCCGGCCACGACGCGCTGCCCGACGGCGAGGACGTCCACGAGGCGATCGAGACGGCCGTCATCGACCGGGTGGGGCCGGACGGCGGCCGGATGCACACCGCCCGCTCGCGCAACGACGAGGTGGCGACGTGCATCCGGTACCGGCTGCGTGAGGATCTGCTCGCGGCCGCCGAGGCGACGGTCGCGCTCCGCGAGGCGCTCGTCGAGGTCGCGAGCGAGCACGCGGAGACGGTGATGCCCGGCTACACCCACCTCCAGCCCGCCCAGCCCACGACGGTCGCGCACTACCTGCTCTCCTACGAGGGTGGGGTCGCCCGCGACACCGAACGCCTGCTCGACGCGTACGACCGTGTCAACCGGTCGCCGCTCGGCGCGGCCGCGTTCGCGGGGACGCCGTTCGACGTCGACCGCGACCGGACCGCCGAGCTGCTGGGGTTCGACGGGACCGTCCGGAACTCGACGGACGCGGCGTCGTCGCGCGACTTCCTCGCGGAGGGGTCGACCGCGTGCGCGACGCTCGCGACCACGCTGTCGGGGCTGGCGGAGGACTTGATCCTCTTCTCGAACAAGGGGTTCGTGGAGCTGTCGGACGCGTACGCCTCCACCTCCTCGATCATGCCCCAGAAGAAGAACCCCGACACGCTGGAGCTGACCCGCGGTGTCGCCGGCGACGCCATCGGGGAGGCGACGGGCACGCTGAGCCTGCTCAAGGGGCTTCCGCGCGCGTACAACCGCGACCTCCAGCGCGCCCACGCGGGCGTGTTCGAGGTCGCCGGCGACGTGCGGGAGGCGACCGAAGTCGCCGCGGGCGCGGTCGCGACCGCCGACTGGGACGAGGCGACGCTCGCGGACGCCGCGGGCGAGGGCTTCTCGACGGCGACGGGCGTCGCCGACCTCCTCGCGATGAGCGGGCTGCCGTTCCGGACCGCCCACGAGATCGTCGCGACCGCCGCCGAGACCGTCTCCGACGGCGACTCCGCGGACGCCGCGGCCGCAAAAGTTGACGAGGCCACTCGAAAGGTGACGGGCGAGCCCCTCTCGGCGCACGTGAGCCGTGAGGACGTGGAGTCCGCGCTCGACCCCGCCGCCAGCGTCGCGAGCCGGGACTCCGCCGGGGGGCCGGCTCCCGACGCCGTCGCCGACGAGCTCGCGACCGCCGAGGCGGGGATCGAGGCCGACGCCGCGACGCTGGCCGACGAGCGGGAGTCGCTCGCGGCGGCGGCGGCGCTGCTGGACGCGGAGGTGGACTCGTATGTCTGAGTCGACGCCGACCGTCGCGATTCGGCGACTGCGACCGTCGACGTCGTCGGCCGAGCCGCGACCGCCGACGGCGCCGCCGTCCCCGCGAGGGGACAACATCACTACTGGAATCTGACACCGGATTTCACACGGCGGTTGTGCGACCGATTTCCATCCGTTAGCTGGTCGTCTATTTATTGTAAACTAGATTACAAGTTCGAAGGGTTTATGCGGGTTCACGGTCGATTGAGAGGTACGATGACGAACGACACCGATCCGGTGCTGGCAGAGGACCCGATCACGGGCGAAGAGATCGAGCTTCCGGCCGACGTCGAGGTCGGCGAGATCATCGACAGCCCGGTCACCGGGACCGAGCTGGAGGTCATCTCGCTGGACCCCGTCGTGTTGGAAGAGGCCCCCGAACTCGAGGAGGACTGGGGCGAGTAGATGGCGACGACCGCCACGACCGCGACACGCGAGTGGTCTACATGCAAATAGGGATCCTCTACTCGCGGATCCGGAAAGACGAGAAGCTGCTGCTCGGCGAGCTCCGCGAGCGCGGCCACGAGGTCGCGAAGATCGACGTCCGCAAGGAGCGGTTCGGGCTGGAGTCGACGACGGCCGACGTCGCCGACCTCGATCTGGTCGTCGACCGCTGTCTCTCGACGAGCCGGTCGCTGTACGCGACCAAGTTCCTCGACAGCTACGGCGTCCCGGTGATAAACTCCCCCGAGACGGGCGACGTCTGCGCCGACAAGGCAAAGAACTCGCTCGCGCTCGCTGAGGCGGAGATCCCCACTCCGGCGACGGAGGTCGCGTTCACCAAGGAGACCGCGATGGAGGCCATCGAGGAGTTCGGCTACCCCTGCGTGCTCAAGCCCGTCGTCGGCTCGTGGGGCCGGCTCATGGCGAAGATCGACACGCAAAACGCCGCGGAGGCGATCTTAGAGCACAAGGAGACGCTCGGCCACTACGAGCACAAGGTGTTCTACATCCAGGAGTTCGTCGACAAGCCCGGCCGCGACATCCGCGTGCTGGCGGTCGACGGCGACCCGGTCGCCGCGATGACGCGCACCTCCGACCACTGGCTCACGAACGCCGCGAAGGGCGGCGAGACCGCGTCGTTCGACCTCGACGACCGCGCGCTGGACCTGGTCGAGCGCGCTTCGGAGGCGGTCGGCGGCGGCATGCTGGGCGTCGACCTGATGGAGGTCGGCGGGACCGGGTCCGGCGAGTACACCGTCCACGAGGTGAACCACACGGTCGAGTTCAAGGCGCTGGACGCCGCCAGCGAGGTCGACGTGCCCGCGAGGGTCGTCGACTGGCTGGAGGCGAAGGCGGCCGCGGCGGCCGACGGCAAGGAGGTCACGGCATGAGCGCCGACGACGCGACGGCCGACGCCGCCTACACCGCGAGCGTCGTCGGCGGCACCGGCTTCACCGGCGGCGAGCTGCTGCGGATCCTCTCGGGTCACCCCGACTTCGAGGTCGTGCAGGCCACGTCGCGGTCGGCCGACAACATGACGATCGGCCGCTCGCACCCGAACCTGCGCGGGCTCGACCTGCGCTTTTCGGACCCGGACGATCTGGAGTCGGTCGACGTGCTGTTCTCGGCGACGCCCCACGGCGTCTCGATGGGGCAGATCGACGAGTACTTCGAGGCCGCCGACACGGTCGTCGACCTCTCGGCGGACTTCCGCCTGCCCGAGGCGGAGCTGTACGACGAGTGGTACGACGGCCACGAGTCGCCCGAGTACTTGGAGCGCGCGGAGTACGCGCTCCCCGAGATCAACCGCGACGGCCTCCCCGGCGCCGACCTGATCGCCGGCGGCGGCTGCAACGCGACCGCGACGATGCTCGGGCTCAAGCCCCTCGTCGACGCGGGCGCGCTCGGCCCCGACGCGGGCGAGGTCGTCGTCGACGTGAAGGTGGGCTCCTCCGAGGGCGGCGCCGGCGGCGGCGCGGCCTCCTCGCACCCGGAGCGTTCGGGCGTCGTGCGCCCGTACGCTCCGACCGGCCACCGCCACGAGGCGGAGATCGAGGCGTACCTCGGCCTCGACGTCTCCTTCACGGTCCACGCGGTCGAGATGGTCCGCGGCGCGAGCGCGACCTGCCACGTCTTCCCCGACGAGCCCGTCTCGAAGGCGGACCTGTGGCAGGCGTACCGCGGCGCGTACGCCGACGAGCCGTTCATGCGGATCGTCTCCGGCGGGGGCGGCGTCTACCGCTACCCCGAGCCGAAGGCGGTCGCCGGCACCAACTACGGCGAGGTCGGCTTCGAGCTCGACCCCGGCAACCGGCGCGTCGTCGTCTTCTCGGCGATCGACAACATGATGAAAGGCTCCGCCGGACAGGCGGTCCACGCGGCGAACGTCGCCCTCGGACTGCCCGAAGACGCCGGTCTGGAGTTCCAGGGACTCCATCCCGTGGGATCGCCATGAGCGGAGAACAGTCCGGCGCTGGCGGCGCGCCCGCCGACGAGCCTCCGGTCGTCGTCAAGATCGGCGGCGCGAAGGCGGTCGACCCGGCCGGCGCGGTCGGCGACGTGGCTCACCTCGCCGCCAACGGGCGGCGCGTCGTCGTCGTCCACGGCGGCTCGACGGTCGTCGACGAGGTCATCGAGCGGCTCGGCATGGAGCCCGAGTACGTCGAGTCCGCCTCCGGCGTCACCGGTCGGTTCACCGACGCGGAGACGATGGAGGCGTTCACGATGGCGATGGCGGGCAAGCTCAACACCGAGCTGACCGCGCAGTTCCGCGAGGCCGGCGTCGACGCGGTCGGCCTCTCCGGCGTCGACGGCGGGCTCCTCTCGGGGCCGCGCAAGTCGGCGGTCCGCGTGGTCGAGGACGGCAAGAAGAAGATCCGCCGCGGCGAGCACTCCGGCCGGATCGAGTCGGTCAACGCCGACCTGTTATCCGGGCTGCTCGCCGACGGCTACACCCCCGTCGTCTCGCCCCCGATGGAGGGAAAAGAGGGAGACGGCGGCGTCACGCCCGTCAACACCGACGCGGATCGGGCTGCCGCCGCGGTCGCGGGCGCGCTCGGCGCGGACCTCGTCCTGCTGACGGACGTGGCGGGCGTGTACGCGGACCCCGACGATCCCGACACGCTGATCGAGTCGGCGGCGACGCCCGATGAACTGGCGGCGGTCGAGGACGCCGCCGAGGGGTTCATGGGCAAGAAGGTGATGGCCGCGAAAGAGGCGCTCTCGGGCGGCTCCGGGCGCGTCGTCGTCGCGGACGCGAACGTCAACGACCCCATCGTCGCCGCGCTCGGGGGCGCGGGGACGACGATCGAGCGGTCGGCGCTCGGTGACGACGCGGACGACGCGGCGGCCGAAACGGAGGGGGAGACCGCATGAGCGGCTTCGTCTTCTCCGAGAAGCCGATCGAGATCGCCTCGGGCGACGGCGTCCACGTCACGGACACGAACGGGACCGAGTACCTCGACTTCGGTGCGAGCTACGCGTGCACGCCCGTCGGCCACTGCCACCCCGAGGTCGTCGACGCCGCGACGAGCCAGCTGGAGGAGCTCATGTACGTGCAGGCGTCGTACCCGCACGCGGCGCGGACGGCGCTGTACGAGCGGCTCTCCGAGGCCGGCCCGGTCGACGTCGACAACGTGTGGCTCTGTAACTCCGGGACGGAGGCCAACGAGGCCGCCCTGAAGTTCGCCCGGCACGCCACCGGGCGCGAGAAGATCGTCGCGACGACGCAGGGGTTCCACGGCCGGACGATGGGCGCGCTCGCGACCACCTGGAAGCAGAAGTACAAGCAGGGGTTCGAGCCGCTCGCCGGCGGCGTGGAGTTCGTCGAGTACGGCGACGCCGACGCGATGCGGGAGGCGATAGACGACGAGACTGCTGCAGTGATCTTGGAGCCCCTGCAGGGCGAGGGCGGGATCAACCCCGCAGACACCGAGTACCTACAGACGGTCCGCGTCGCGACGGCGACGTCGGGCGCGGCGATGATTCTGGACGAGATCCAGACCGGGCTCGGCCGCACCGGGTCGCTGTGGGCGGCCGAGAAGCACGACGTGGTGCCCGACGTGCTCACGACCGCGAAGGGGCTCGGCAGCGGGCTCCCGATCGGCGCGACGCTGTGTCGCGACTGGATCGCTGAGGACGCCGGCAACCACGGCTCGACGTTCTCCGGCGGTCCCGTCGTGTCGGCCGCCGCGGGGGCGACGCTCGACGTGATCGAGCGCGAGGACCTCTCCGCGCACGCCGACGAGATGGGGGCGTACCTCCGCGGACAGATCGAGGAGCGCCTCGGCGACGACGTCCGCGACGTGCGGGGCGACGGCCTGATGATCGGCATCGAGGTGAAGCGCGGATCGAACCGGCTGCTGCGCGATCTGGCGATCGACCACCAGGTGCTCGCGCTGCCGGCGGGCCGGACCGTGCTGCGCCTGCTCCCGCCGCTGACGATCGAGCGCGAGCACGCCGACGCCGTGGTCGACGCGATCGCTGAGGTGATCGGCTGATGTCGACCGGGACGGAGCGTGAGCCGGAGGACTCTGCCGGCGAGTCGTCGTCGGCCGACGACTCCTCCGCGGCCGGGACCGACGTGGTTGCCGGCGGCGGCTACCCCGAGGCCTGCGACACCCCGGCCCGGAAGCTGCTGTACGACATGGTCTCCATCCCCTCGCCGTCCGGCGAGGAGGAGCAGGCCGCGAAGCGCCTCGTGGACTTCTTCGAGGCGAACGGTCGGGAGGCGTGGATCGACGAGGTCGGCAACGTCCGCGCGCCCGCCAGCGACGCCGTCCTCCTCACCTCCCACGTCGACACCGTCCCGGGCGACATCCCGGTCGAGGTGAAACCGGCGGCGGAAGATGACGCGGTCGGCGAGCCCGGCGAACCCGTCCTCTGGGGGCGCGGGACCGTGGACGCCACGGGCCCGCTCGTCGCGATGGCGGTCGCGGCGGTCAAGACCGGCGTCTCCTTCGTCGGCGTCGCCGGCGAGGAGACGAACTCGCGGGGCGCCCGGTTCCTCGTCGAGGACCGCGACGCGCCCGAGGCCGTGGTGAACGGCGAGCCCTCCGGCTGGGACGGCGTCACCCTCGGCTACCGCGGCTTCCTCGCCGGGACGTACGTGAACACGAGCGAGTCCGGGCACACCTCCCGGCCGGAGCCGAACGCGATCCAGCACGCGATCGACTGGTGGCACGGCGTCGAGGAGACGTTCGAGCCCACCGACGAGGACACGCCCGTCTTCGAGCAGGTGACGACCAAGCCCGTCTCGGTCGACGGGGGCCTCACCGACGACGGACTCGCCGTCGAGGCGACGATGGACGTGCAGCTCCGCGTCCCGCCCAACCGGACGGTCGACGAGATCCACGAGCTGGCCGAGACGGAGCTGTCGACCGGCTCGGTCCACTGGAAGGAGCCGATCCCGCCGGTGATGGAGAGCCCGCGGACGGAGCTGGCCCGCGCGTTCCGCGTCGCGATCCGCGGCGCCGGCGGCGACGTCCGGCTGCTGCGCAAGACCGGGACGAGCGACATGAACCTGTTCGCGGCCGCGTGGGACTGCCCGATGGTCACCTACGGCCCCGGGAACTCCGACCTCGACCACGCGCCCGACGAGCGGCTCCCCCTCTCGGAGTTGGACCGCGCGACGGCAGTGTTGAGCGACGTCTGCCGGGACCGACCGTAGGCGTCACGGTCGGTGCCGTGACGCCGCCTCCTTTTGAACCGGGCCGTTTCGCCGCCGACGACTGACCCAACTGTCACGGCACGCCAACCGCCGACGCACTGATCACCGACCCCACCGACCCCACACCCACCATCCACCCATGCCACTCGCCACCGACGACTTCCTCGACATCGACGACGTGACGCCAGCCGAACTGGACGCCCTGCTCGACCGCGCCGCCGCGATGAAGGCGGGCGAGACCGACCCCCGACTCGGGGACGCAACGCTCGGGATGATCTTCGAGAAGCCCTCGACGCGCACCCGGGTCTCCTTCGAGACGGGGATGACTCGACTGGGCGGCCACGCCATGTTCCTCGGCCCCGACGACATCCAACTCGGGCACGGCGAGCCCCTGAAGGACACCGCCCGCGTGCTCGGTCGGTACGTCGACGGGGTGATGGCTCGGCTGTTCGACCACGCCGACGTGGAGACGCTCGCCGCGTACGCCGACTGTCCCGTGATCAACGGGCTCACCGACGAGGCGCACCCCTGTCAGACGCTCGCCGACCTCCTGACGATCCGCGAGACGGTCGGCGAGGACGCCACGGTCGCGTGGGTCGGCGACGGCAACAACGTCGGGCAGTCGTTCGTCGTCGGCGCGGCGATGGCCGGGATCGACGTGCGGGTCGCCACCCCCGCCGACTACGGGATGAACCCCGCCGTCTTCGACCGGGCCGCCGAGTTCGGCGCGGACGTGGCGCCGACGACGGACCCCGACGCCGCCGTCGACGGCGCCGACGTCGTCTACACGGATGTGTGGATCTCGATGGGACAGGAGGACCAGCGCGAGGAGAAGCTCGCCGCCTTCGACGGGTTCCAGGTGAACCGGGAGCTGCTGGCCGGCACCGACGCGACGGTGATGCACTGCCTCCCCGCGCACCGCGGCGAAGAAGTCACCGACGACGTGCTGGAGTCAGACCGCGCCCTCGTCTGGGACCAGGCCGAAAACCGGATGCACGCGCAGAACGCGCTGCTCGTCGAACTGCTCGGCGGGGAGTGAGAGTGCGTCGGAATCTGATTGGGCAACGAGGCTATTTATAAATAGATTCGCGGTGGCGCGCGCCCGTGAGCGGCCGTCAGGCCGCGAGCGGCGCCGCGCGAGGGAGTCGGTCGCCCGAGGGAAACGACGGGCGACCGACGAGGCTGGGGAGGTGTGAGGCGCGGTTGCGGTGCGGGACGGGAGGGACTCAAAGGGGCAGTCGCGAGGACGAAGGTGGCCGCAGCAAGCACCGCAGCGAAGGAGCGCAAGCGACTGAGCGAGGCGCGCAGCAAGGCCCCCGAGTCCTCGCGACTGGGGCTTTGGAGGTCGTCACCGCGACAACGAATTGCTTATAAATATCCGATCCGCGGTCTAGTTCCCGGTCCAGCGCAGGATCGCCAGCGTCCCCTCGTACAGGACGATCATCGTGAGCGTCACGATGATCGGCGCCATCCCGGTCGGGTCAGGGCTGAACAGGAAGGCGATCCCGAGGAACGACCCCCAGAAGATCAGCCGCTTCGCCTCCAGCCATTCCCGGGTAACGAGGTTCATCATGATCGCGAGCATGATGAACAGCGGGATCTGGAACACGATCGCCATGAACGCGAGCATGATGACGATCAGGTTGAACGTCTCCGCGAGCCCGAACGCGATCGTCGCGGCGTCGGAGGTGTAGGTAGTGAAGTACGAGAAGATCGCGGGCAACACGAGGAAGTGCGCGAACGCGATGCCGATCCCGCCGAGGACGAGGCTCGTCGGGACCGCCGCGAGGTAGTAGCGCCGCTCTTTCGGGTACAGTCCGGGCTTCATGAACCGGTAGGTCTGGTAGACGAACGCCGGCAGTCCGACCACGACGCCCGCGAGGCCGGCGACCTTCAGCCGCGTGAGCGGCAGCTCGAGGGGGCCGTACAGCCGCGGGCGGTTCTCCAGCGGCGCGGGGATGTGGTAGCTCCAGAAGTAGTTGATGAGCTCCGTCGACTCCGTCACCACGACCAGCGTCGCCAGCCCGCCGAAGAGGAAGACGACGGCGAGCCGCCGCATCATCTCCTCGATGTGGGCCGCGAGCGGCATCTCCTCGTCCGTCTCGGGCGCCTCGAGCCCCGCGAACTCCTCGTCCGCGGCGTCCTCGCCGACGACTCTATCGTCCGCGGCCTCCTCGCCGACGACTCCCTCGCCCGCGACGCCGCCGTCCTCGACGGTCGGGGGTTCCGGGTCGTCGTCGCCGACGCCGGACGGCGCCTCTCGGAGATCCGGCTTTTCGCTGTCGTCGAGGTACTCCGCGCTCCCCGGCTCGTGCGCGTTGAACGTGCCCTCCGCGTCGTCCGCGTCGTCCGCGTCGTCCGCATCGTCTGCGTCGCTTGCGTCGTCCGCGTCATCCGCATCGTCCGCATCGTCCGCGTCATCCGCATCGTCCGCGACCTCCGACGCGACCTCCGGAGACACCTCCGGCTCGACGGGTTCCGACTCGGTGTCGTCCCCGTTTCCGCCGCTGGCGGTTCGGTCGTCTCCGGCGGCACTTTCGGTCGTTTCGGTCGCCTCGTCGGTTTCGGCGTCGGCGCTGTCGACCGTCCCGTCGTCGGCGACCGAGCCGTCCTCGGGGGCCGAGGGCTCGTCACGCGACCGGTCCGAGTCGTCCATTCACTTCTTCTACGCAACCGGGTGACTATAGGCCTTTTCGGATAGCGGCGAGCGGCGGGCCGGCGTGCCGACGCGAACGCGGTCGAAAAGGTTGATAACGGCGACGGACTTCCACTCCCGTATGGCGAGTGCCCTCGACGAGGATACCCAGCAGTCGCTCGCGGAGGGACGCGAGTCGGCGAAGGCCTTCCTCCGGTCGGTCCAAAAAGACCTCCAGAAGGTCTTCGTCGTCTTCCTGCTGGGTTTCCTCGCGACGTTCTGGGCGCTCCGCGTGTTCATCTGGGACCGGCTCAGGGCGATCACCGAGTCGAACATGAACGCCGCGGTCGCCGCCGAGACGGACGTGATCGCGACGACCCCGTTCGAGGTGATCCTCCTGCAGGCGAAGATCGGGCTGATCGTCGGCGTGATCTTCGCGATTCCGCCCTTCATCTACGTCGCCCGCGACGAGCTCCGCGCCCGCGGAGCGTGGCCGCAGTCGCCGGTCGCGCGCTGGAAGCTCGCGGGGATCGGCCTGCTCGGAGTGGGTCTGTTCGCGGTCGGCGTCGCCTACGGCGTGTACGCCTTCTTCCCGATCATGTTCTCCTTCCTGGCCGGCTTCGGGCTGGAGGCCGGGCTCCAGCCCACCTACGGGATCGTGATGTGGACGGAGTTCATCGTCTTCCTCTCGCTCTCGTTCGGCCTCGCCGGGCAGATGCCGCTTTTGATCACCGGGCTCTCCTACTCGGGCATCGTTCAGTACGAGACGTTCCGCGACAAGTGGCGCTACGCCGTCGTCGCCATCTTCGTCTTCGGCGCCGTGTTCTCGCCGCCCGACCCGTTCACCCAGCTGATGTGGGCGTTCCCGCTCATCGTCCTGTACGGGTTCAGCCTCTACCTCGCGAAGCTCGTCGTCACGGCCCAGCGGAGCTCCGACCGGATCGACGTGTTCGGCGCGGCTCGGAACCACTGGAACGTCGTCGGCGGCGCGGCCGTCCTCGGCGGCGGGCTGGTGTACGCGTTCTACGAGTACGGCGGCCGGACCGGCTTCAACGACCTCCTCCGCCTCGTCAACAGCGACTGGCGCTTCCTCGAGCCCGGCGCGGGCCTCGGCACTGACCCCGCGACCGCGGCCGCGATCTACGCCGCCGCGTGGGCCATCGTCTTCGTCGCTGTCGCGACGCTGTGGGCCGTCTACGCCGACCTCGACACGACGAGCGCGGGGTACCAGTACGGCGACCCGTCCGCGATCGACGTGAGCGAACTCGACGCGGCCGGCGTGCGAGCCGCCCCCGACGACGCCTTCGCAGAGATGGGCGAGGACGAGTCGCTCGCGCTCGCGCAGGCCGCGATCGACGACGACGACCCCGAGAAGGCGCAGGCGATCCTCGACCGGTTCGACGCGGTACACGAGGGCGACGGCGAGGGCGGTGACGGGGCAGGTACCGAAAGCGGGGACTCCGCGGGCGGCTCCGGCGACGACGACGGCCTGGTGGGCAACGTTCAGAACCGGACCTCCCGCGCCGGGTCGACGTTCCTCGCCGAGCTCACCGACGGGGACGAGGACGAGGCGGAAGACGACATCGGCGGCTACTACAAGGACCTCAGGTTCATCTTCGACTCGCTGCGGTCGCGCTCGTTCCGGCTCGTCGCCGTCTTCGGCGGCGTGATGGCGGCCGCGTTCACGTGGCTGTACCTCGGCGGGCTCGCGACCGTGCGCAACGACCTGGAGTCGCGCGTTCCGGCCCAGATCGAGGGCGGGATCAACATCATCACTCTCCATCCCGTCGAGGCGCTGATCTTCATGGTGAAGTTCTCGGTGCTGCTCGGGATCGTCGCCGTGTTCCCGGTCGCGCTCTACTACGCGTGGCCCGCCCTCCGCGAGCGCGGGTTCGTCGCCGGGCGCATCTATCAGGTGTACCTCTGGTCGGGCGCGCTGCTCGCCGGCCTGATCGGCGGCTTCGCGCTCGGCTACGCGTACATCGCGCCCGGGATCATCGGGTGGCTCGTCACGGACGCCGAGCTGGCGAACATGATCATCACCTACCAGGTGAGCGACTTCCTCTGGCTCGTCGTTTACACCACCGTCGGGATCGGGTTCCTCGCGGACATCCCCATCGCGATGGTCCTGCTGAACAACGCCGGCGTCCCGTACCAGGTCTTCCGGAGCCGCTGGCGCGAGGTCACCGTGGGGATCATGCTGTTCGCGGCGGTGTTCACCCCCGCCGACGTGATCACGATGATCCTCGCGACGCTCCCGCTGATGGCGGCGTACGGCCTCGGCGTCGGGGTCCTGTTCCTCGTCACGTTCGGCGGCCGGCGGAACCTCTCGCCGCCCTCGGAGATCGTCGAGCCCTGACGAGGGGCGTCCGGATTCCCTCCCCTCCCTCGGTCGCCAGCGCCGTAGACCGCCGAGACCGACGGGTATTCCCGCGCGCGCACGCAACAGATGTGACAAGATGAGCAAGGACTACATCGAGGTCCGCGGCGCCGAGGAACACAACCTCAAGGACCTCGACGTCCGGATCCCGCGGGAGGAGTTCACCGTCGTCACCGGGCTCTCCGGCTCGGGGAAGTCGTCGCTCGCGTTCGACACCGTCTACGCCGAGGGACAGCGCCGGTACATCGAGTCGCTGTCGGCGTACGCCCGCAACTTCCTCGGGCAGATGGACAAACCGCAGGTGGAGTCGGTCGAGGGGCTCTCGCCCGCGATCTCCATCGACCAGAAGAACGCCGCGAACAACCCCCGCTCGACCGTGGGGACCGTCACCGAACTGCACGACTACCTCCGGCTGCTGTACGCCCGGATCGGCACCCAGTACGACCCCGTCACTGGCGAGGAGGTCGGCGAGCAGTCGGCCCAGGACATGGTGAAACAGATCCTCGAACTCCCCGAGGGGACCCGCGCGAAGGTCGCCGCGCCGGTCGTCCGCGACCAGAAGGGCGCGTTCGAGGAGCTGTTCGAGGAGCTCGTGAGCGACGGGTACGCCCGGGTCGAGGTCGACGGCGAGCCGACCGACCTGACCCTCGACGACCCCGACCTCGACGAGAACTACGACCACACGATCGACGTGATCGTCGACCGGGTCAAGGTGTCGCCCGACGCGCGCTCGCGGATCACGGACTCCGTGGAGACCGCCTTGGAGGAGGCCGGCGGCGTCCTCAAGCTGATCGTCCCCGATCCGCCCGAGGACGTGCCCTTCGCCTCGAACGCGCGCTCGACCGGGTCGTTGGCGGCTGACGCCGACGCGGACGACCGGCTCGTCGTCGAGTTCTCCGAGGAGCTCGGGAACCCGAACTCCGACGTGCAGTTCTCCGCGATCGAGACGCGCTCCTTCTCGTTTAACAGCCCCTACGGCGCCTGTCCCGAGTGCGAGGGGATCGGCTCGACGAAGGAGGTCGACGAGGGCCTCGTGGTCGAAGACCCCTCGAAGCCCCTGAAACACGTCTTCGAGCCGTGGAGCTACGACCGGACCTACTACTCCCGGCAGCTCGACAACGTCGCGGATCACTTCGGCGTCTCGCTGAACACCCCCTTCGAGGAGCTCGACGAGTCGATCCAGCGGCAGTTCCTCTACGGCACCGACGACCTGGTCCACTTCGAGTGGACCACGAAGAACGGCACTCGCGAGAAGACGGAGCGCTTCGAGGGCGTCATCCCCAACCTGGAGCGCCGCCACGTCGAGACCGACTCGGAGCGCGCCCGCGACCACATCGAGGAGTACATGGCCGTGACGACGTGTCCGGACTGCGAGGGCACCCGGCTCAAGGAGCAGTCGCGGCACGTGCTCGTCGCGGACACCGCGATCACGGCGGTCAACGAGATGTCGATCGCGGAGGCGCGCCGGCACTTCGAGGGGATGGAAGCGGAGCTGAACGAGCGCGACACGACGATCGCGACGGAGATCTTGAAGGAGATCCGCGCGCGGCTCGGCTTCATGGAGGAGGTCGGCTTGGAGTACCTCACGCTCGACCGCGAGGCGTCGACGCTCTCCGGCGGAGAGAGCCAGCGCATCCGGCTCGCCACGCAGGTCGGCTCCGGGCTCGTCGGCGTGTTGTACGTCCTCGACGAGCCGTCGATCGGGCTCCACCAGCGCGACAACGATCGCCTGCTGAACACCTTGGCGGGCCTCCGCGACCTCGGGAACACCCTCGTCGTCGTCGAGCATGACGAGGAGACGATGCGCCGCGCCGACGAGATCATCGACATGGGGCCCGGCCCGGGCAAGCGCGGCGGCGAGGTCGTCGCGCAGGGCGACTTCGACGACGTGATCGCCGCCGAGGACTCGATCACGGGCGACTACCTCGCCGGCCGGAAGGAGATCCCGGTGCCCGAGGAGCGCCGCGACCCGGACGGCGAGCTGACGGTCCGCGGCGCCCGACAGCACAACCTCGCGGACCTCGACGTGTCGATCCCGCTCGGCACGCTGACGACGGTCACCGGCGTCTCCGGCTCTGGGAAGTCGACGCTGATCAACGACATTCTTTATAAAGGGCTCGCCCGCGAGATGAACGACAACACCTCGGTCGACCCCGGCGAGCACGACGCGATCGAGGGGATGGAGGGGATCGAGACGGTGCGGCTCATCGACCAGTCGCCGATCGGTCGGACGCCGCGTTCGAACCCCGCGACGTACACGGACGTGTTCGACTACGTCCGCGAGCTGTTCGCGGAGACGAAGCTCTCCAAGCGCCGCGGCTACGAGAAGGGTCGGTTCTCGTTCAACGTGAAGGGCGGCCGCTGTGAGGAGTGCGGCGGGCAGGGAACAGTAAAAATCGAGATGAACTTCCTCTCGGACGTGTACGTCCCCTGCGAGCAGTGCGGTGGCGCCCGGTACAACGACGAGACGCTCGACGTCACGTACAAGGGCGCGACCATCTCGGACGTGCTCGACATGAGCGTCGACGAGGCGTACGACTTCTTCGAGAGCCACCAGGGGCTCCAGCGCCGCCTGAAGCTCTTAAAAGACGTGGGGCTCGGCTACATGGAGCTGGGCCAGCCCTCCACCACGCTCTCCGGCGGCGAGGCGCAGCGCGTGAAGCTCGCCGAGGAGCTGGGGAAGAAGGCGACCGGCGACACCCTCTACCTGCTCGACGAGCCGACCACGGGGCTCCACAAGGCGGACGAGCGCAAGCTGATCGACGTGCTCCACCGCCTCGTCGACGCCGGCAACACGGTGGTCGTCATCGAACACGAGCTCGACCTCGTGAAAAACGCCGACCGCGTCATCGACCTGGGTCCCGAGGGCGGCGACGGCGGCGGCGAGCTGGTCGCGAGCGGGACCCCCGAGGCGGTCGCCCGCGAGGACGACTCCCACACCGGGCGGTACCTGCGGGACCTCCTCCCCGACGTCGACATCGAAGGGCCGCGCGACGACCGCCGGAAGCCCGCGGCCGCGGACGACGACTGAGCGGGAGCGCTCTGTCGAGATTCCGTGCTTCGGACCGAACGACGGACAGATCGAAACGTCCGGTGGCCGGAGACCGTTTGTCGAGTGATAGCGGGAGTAAGTGTAGTACGTCGCTCAGTGTGGTGGCGTGGTTGTTTATAGAGATTCGAGGAGAATACCTGCGGCTTTAGCCGTCCCCAGAAATCTCTGATTTCTGGTGTGCGAACGAGACCTGTGGTCTCGTCAACGCAGGATGAATCCGACAGAACTCTACACGAACCACGGTTCGGTGGTATCCCCGAGTTTCCAAAGTCCGCAGTTTCAAGTGGTGTCAGTTCATATCAAAGGGTAAGGTCAGGTCGGAACGGAGCGATTCCGAACGGCCTTCGGAGGCGGCCTCGCCGCCGCTAATGAGACAATATCCGAAACACCTANAGGGTAAGGTCAGGTCGGAACGGAGCGATTCCGAACGGCCTTCGGAGGCGGCCTCGCCGCCGCTAATGAGACAATATCCGAAACACCTACACGGTGAACGCGAATGCCAGAAGCGTTCGTCTGTGCCTGTTGGTCGAGCAAGCCCAAAGATACCTCCAAGTCCGTCGACGTGTCAGCGACTCCCTGCTGGTAAAAATAACAGATGAGAGTCAGCGGCAGTGACGATAGGAGTAACGGCGGTTTGGCACCGCCAGTCAGCCACCGTTTCGTGATGGGTTAAACGGGTTCCCGAAGAAGAAATCGGACTCATGGTTGCGAACCTGAAACTCCCACCGCTCGGGATTCCTCCGCGTTCACGCGGAGGAGGATGTCAATCGACGCTGCTGCGGTGAGAGCCTCCAAAGCCCCAGCCGTGAGGACGACTGCCACTTTGAGTTCCACCCGCACCGCACACCTCCCGCACCGCACAGCACCCGCACCGCACACCTCCCCAGCCTCGTCGCCGGCGGCTCCGCCGCCGGCTTCCAGAGGCGCTTCGCGCCTCGCTGCCGCTCGCTCCGCTCGCGGCGTCCCTCGCGGGCTGGCTCGCGGCCGCTGATGGCGGCCGCTCGCAGGCGCGCCACCGTACTCTCCTTTTATAAGCGTTCGTTGCCGTCGCTCACGGCTATTTAAACACGACCTCGCGGCCGGCTGTCTGCGATACTCACTCCCGCCATCGATCGCCGCTGTCGGTATAAGAAGCGAACGAAGCCGAGAGGTCACCTTGCCGGACGTCACGGCGAAGCCGGACGGAGCGAAACGACGACCGTGAACGCCTCGATACAGTCGATTCGGGGGCTCATCACCCCGCAGTCGGGCGACGACCGGAGGATCCCGTCGCGCTCGCAACGACGAGGAGCGCGATCAGGTCGACGGTGAGCGCCGCGACGGCGCCGAAGCGGAACAGGACCAAGAGGCCCAGTACCGCCACGGCGAGGCCGACCGCGGCGCGACGAGCGCGGTCACGGTTGGGGAGCAAGCGGGACACCTGAGCGCCGACGCCGACCTGCGCCGCGAAGAGGAGGACGCCGAACAGGGACGCGGCTGGCATACCCCTCGGTTCCGACCGAGCCCGTATGAATATGTCGGCGGGCCGAAGAACGCCCGGAGCGGGCCATCGACCGGAGCGACAGCCTCGCGGTGGTGTCAGAGCGGCCGAACTGACCCCCGCGACCCGCATCTTGATACCGCGGCGCGCCGTCGGTCCGAGAATGCGAGAGATCACGACGGACGACGTGCCGGAGGCCCTCGGCCCGTACTCACAGGGGATCGTCTCCGGCGACACGGTCCACGTCTCCGGGAAGACGGGCGTGGACCCCGACACCGGCGAGGCGCCCGACTCGGCCGCCGAACAGACGACGCAGACGCTCGCGAACGTGGCCGCGATACTGGAGGCGGCCGGGACGACCCCGGACCGCATCGTGTCGGCGACCGTCTACCTCACCGACATGGACGACTACGACGCGGTGAACGAGGCGTACCGGTCGTTCCTCTCGGAGCCGTACCCGGCGCGGACCTGCGTCGAGGTGTCCCGGCTTCCCGCGCCGCTCGACGTCGAGATAACGGTGACGGCAGAGCTGGGCGGCGACTGAGCGTTGGGGCCGCTTCGGTGGAAGCAGCTTCGTGCGACAGCTCCTCGCGTGCGGCCACGGAGCGACGGTCGTCACCGAACGGCCTTCTCGATCCGCTCCGCGAGGATCTCGTACTGCTTCGGGCCGACGTCCTTCTCGACGTAGTCGGTCACGTCGTCGAGGATCGCTTTCTTCGCCACCGCTTCGCTCCCCCGTCCGGTGTACAGGATGAACGGGAGCGTCGGATGGCGGTCTCGAACGGCGCCGAGGAACTCGATCCCGTCCATGACCGGCATCTTGTAGTCGCTGACGACGCAGTCGATCCGCTTGGCGCCGCCCGCCTCGGAGAGGCGCTCGAGGGCCGCCCGAGCGCTCTCCGCCTCGGTTATCGACAGCCGGCTCGACTGCTCCTGCAGGAACACGCGGGTCATCTCGCGGCTCAACCGGTCGTCGTCGACGAGCAGCGCCTCGACCGCGCCGTCCCCGTCGGAGACCGAGCCGAGCGCGTCGACCGCGAGCAGGTCGGCACGGAGGTAGCGACCGAAGAGGTTCAGCAGGCGAAACGAGGGGAACCGGACGCTGAGTCGCTCGACCCGGTCCGCCGCCCGCAGGTACAGAACGACCGCCGGGACGTCGGTCCCGGAGAGGCTGAACCGCGCGACGTCGTCGCGGCGGACGGTGATCCGCGAGGCGCGGTCCGCGGGTTCGAACCGGATCTCCGTGGCTGAGACGTCGAGTCGGCAGGGCCGCCTGTCGTCGGTATCGTCGTCGGCGCGTCGACGGGCGACGGCCACGTCCGCGTCGACGAGGAGCCGCTTGAACACCAGCCGCTGGAACTTCACGAGCGTCGCGGCGTTCGCCTTCACGTCGAGCGTCTCGCGGCGCCCGCCGGCGTCGAACGCCAGCGTCACTGTCTCCGTCGAGTCGGCGGACGCCGCCACTGAGACGTCGCGGACGACGTCGAAGATGTCGTCGACATCAATCCGGCGCGCGGTGCCGTCGGCCCGGACGCGGATCTGGGAGGGCGTCATCGCGACCCGCCCCCGACCAGGTGCGTCGCTCGTCGACCGACTGAACCCAACGACGGCGTCGAACTCGGCGATGATCGGACCAGTCAACACGTGATGTACGCCAGAATAATTGATAAGCGTACTGCCGAACGTCCGACTGCGGGGCCGTTCGGACGCCGAGTCGGCGGCTCAGAACTTCTCCAGTAAGTCCCCGTAGAAGTCGGTGTCGCGGTCGCCGGCGAGCTTCTCGACGATGAGCTCCGGTGTCGACCGCGCGAGGTGGCCCTTCCGCGGCGAGCGGTTCACCCGGAGTTCGCCGTCGACGAGCCCGGCGGCCTCGATCCCGTCGACGGCGACCTCGAAGTCGGCCGCGTCGCGGATCTCGCGGGCCAGGTGCGAGACGAAGACGCCGGTGGCGTCCTGCTCGTCGAGCGCCTCGAGGATCCCCGCGATGATCTTCGCAGAGGCGCCAGGTTCCGTGATCGACTCCAGCTCGTCGACCAGGACGAGCCGGCCGTCCGCGCCTTCGACGAGATCGCCGAAGTCCCGGAGCGTCGCCTCGAACGCGCCGGCGTCGAGGGTCCCCTGCGATTTCGCGTAGTAGTGGACCTCCTCGAAGCGCTCGACCGTCGCCGACTCGGCCGGGACGGGCATCCCCATCTGCGCCAGGACGACGACGAGCGCCACGAGGTCGAGCGTGGAGGTCTTCCCGCCGGAGTTGACCCCCGACAGCAGGGTCGCGCCCGACACCGCGTAGTCGATCGGCTCCACGTCTTCGAAGCCGACGTCGAGGAGGGGAGAGCGGCCGCCCTCGATGCGGAAGCCGGAGTCGGACGAGTCGGGGGCAACCACCTCGGGCATGACGCAGTCGAAGTCGCGCGCGAACCGCGCGACGGCCAGCTCCACGTCGAGTTCGAGGGCATCTCGCACGAGTTCCTCCACGGGCTCCCGCAGATCGCCGAGGTCGCTCGCGAGCTCCGCCTTCAGGCGGGCGGCCCGTCGGTCCCGCGCCGCGGAGAGCTCGGTGCGGAGCCGAGAGACCGCGCTCTCGTCGTGTTCCACCGGGAAGGAGGGGTCCCCGCCGAAGACCCGGTCGGCGAGCTCCGCCTCCTCGGGCTCCAACCGGAGCGCGTCGGCGAGGTGCTCGCGGGCGCGGTCGATCGCCTCGTCGTACTCGTCGGCCAGCTCGCGGTCCAGAAGCGAGTCGACCCGGGCGCCCTGCTCGACGAGGGAGAGGAAGTCGGTCCCCTCGATGGTCACGTCGCGCTCGCGGATCGCCTCCCGGAGCCGGTCGTCGGCGACCGACTCCGCGGTCGACACCGCGGCGTCTAAGTCGTCGACGGCGGCCGTCAACCGCTCGAGCTCCTCGTCGCCGACGACCGTCCCGTCGTCGTCGAGCCGCGCGAGGGCGTCGCGGAGGCGGTCGAGGTCGGCGGCCCGGGAGAGCCCCGCCGCCCCGTGGACCGCCGCGGCCGCCTCCAGCCGCTCGCGGTTCGCGGCGAAGAAGGCGAGCAGGCGCTCCGGGACGGTCTCGGCGGGCTCATCGAGGGCGTTCGGCCGGACGTGCACGTCGCCCTCGACGTCGAGCCCGGCGAACGCCTCGTCTAAGACGATCACGGTGGCGTACGACCGCGCGAGCTCAGAGACGTCACGGGCGTCCTCAACGGTCTCGACCGACAGCTCCGGGACGGCCGACTCGGCGCGGGCGAGCGTCTCGGCGTCGGCCGTCGCGAGACAGCGGTCGCGAACCCGGACCGTCGGCGGGTCTGTGAGGGGTTCGACCCCGGCGAGCGCCTCCCGGACCGCGGGGTCGGGGTCGCGCTCGACCGCGCTCTCGACGAACGACTGCGCCTCGCCGATCCGCGAGGCCGAGGCGCTGGGGTAGAACGTCTCCAGCCGCTTTGCGGCGTAGCCGGTGACCGTGCGCTCGCGCAGTAAGTCGATCGCCTCCCGGTACACCTCGCGGGCCCGGTCGGTCGCCAACACGCGGCCGTCGTCGCCGTGTCGCCGCCGGATCGCGCCGCGGGCGATGCGGGCCGCGCGCGCCTCGTTGACGCCGGGAGCGCGGGCGATCGCGGCCACGTCGCCGGACTCGACGGTCGCGACCGGGTCGTCGAGCTCGCGCAGCGCCGCGGCCGTCTTCGCGCCGACGCCGGGGATCGCCTCCAACTCCATTCACTCGCGGGTATCGCGGCAACGCGCAAAAGGATAGGGGTCCGAGGCCGCGCGGGGACGGCCGTCTCGACGCGGACGCGGGCCCGACCGTCCGCGGCCGACGCGCTTTTTCCCGCCGACCGCGAACCCGAGGCCATGAGCCACCACACCCTCGCCGCCGACGGGAGCGACCTCGCCCCCGAGACGGCGGCGAAAGCGGCGGCCGCCCGCGACGCGATCGCCGAGCGGGACGGGGTCCTCGTCGCCTTCTCCGGCGGCGTCGACTCCTCGGTCGTCGCGGCGCTCGCGCGGGACGCGCTCGGCGACGACGCGGTCGCGTGCACGGCGCGGAGCGAGACGCTGCCGGCCGCGGAGCTCGACGACGCGACGCGCGTCGCCGACGAGATCGGGATCGCCCACGAGACGGTCACCTTCTCCGAGCTCGACGACCCGAACTTCGTCGCCAACGACGGCGACCGCTGTTACCACTGCCGGACGATGCGGCTCGGCCGGATGTACGAGACGGCCACGGACCTGGGGATCGACACCGTCTGCGACGGGACGAACGCCGACGACCCCGGCGAGGGGCACCGCCCCGGCCTGCGCGCGGTCGAGGAGCTGGACGTGTTCTCGCCGCTCTTGGACGCCGGGATCACGAAAGACGAGGTCCGGGCGATCGCCGACGCGTACGACCTGTCGGTCGCCGACAAGCCCTCGATGGCGTGTCTCTCCTCGCGGATCCCGACGGGGCTCGAAGTGACGGAAGAGCGCCTGAGTCGCGTCGAGAAGGCAGAGCGGGTGCTCCGCGAGTGGGGGTTCGAGGGGTTCCGCGTCCGCGACCACGACGGCCTCGCCCGCGTCGAGATCGCCCCGGACGAACTGGAGCGGGCCCTCGATCCCGCCTTCGCCGACGCGGTCCACGAGCACCTCACCGACGTGGGGTTCGAGTACGTCACCCTCGACATGGCCGGCTACCGGACCGGAAGCGTGAGTCCGGGCGCCGACGCGGACGAGGAGGAGGCGGGCGAGGAGGAGGCGGGCGAGGAGGAGGCGGAGACGGGCGACGGCGAGGACCGCGACGGCACCGCCGAGAGCGACGGTCGTCCCGTCGATCTCGGCCGCCAGTACCCCCGCTGAGGCGGTCGCGAGGCCGACGCGGACACGGACCGTCGTGAGCCGGTCGTTATCACCCGAGAGAACCTGACGCGAACGTTTATCTTCCTTGTTGGGAAAGCGACACCTATGAGCGAGGCGAAGACGCTCGCGGTCATCGCGGGCGGCGTGGGAGGCTCCGTCGGCGCGTTCGTCGGCGTCGCCGTCGGCGGCGACACGCTCGGCGTGACGCTGACGACGCTCGTCGTCGCGGTGCTCGTCGGCGGAGCGGTCATCGCGAGCGCCGTCATCGCGGGCGACGTGGAGTTCTTCGCGAGCGCCGACGGCGAGTGAGCCCGAACGAGGTCGTGTGCACTTCTAAAAGCTCGACACCGGTCCTCAGAACAGTCCCGGGCCGCCCTCGGCACCCTGTCGGCGTCCGCTGATGACGCTCGGGGTCCCGCCCGTCTGGATGATGTTGAACGCGGTCATCAGGTCCGAGCGGGAGATGAGTCCGACCAGCTCGTTGTCTCGGTCGACGACCGGGAGCCGGCCGACGCCGTTCTCCTGCATCGTCTGGAGCGCGGTCATCGCGTCGGTCTCGGGGCCGACGCCGACCAGGTCGGTCTCCATCACGTCGGCGACCTGGTAGGCGTCCCGCTCGACCTCCCGGACCGACCGGGCGTCTTCCAAGGTCACCATCCCGACGAGGTCGTCGCCGTGGAGCACGGGGTAGCCGGTGTGGCGCTCCTCGAACATCCGGTTCATCAGGTCCGCGACCGAGGTGCCCCCGCTGACGGTGTGGAGCTCCTCGCGGCGGGTCATCACGTCGGCGACGGTGACGTCCTCGAAGGCGGCCTTCAGCGTCGTCTGCTGGGCCTCGCCGGAGGCGGCGATGTAGATGAAGAATGCCAACACGATCAGCAGCAGCTGGAAGGAGAACAGCCCGATCAGCCCCATGAAGAAGGCGAACACCTTCCCGATTGTCGCGGCGCGTTGGGTCGCCTGCGCGTGCGGCTGGTTCCGCGCGAGGAGCGCGCGGAGGACGCGCCCGCCGTCCATCGGGAAGGCGGGGAGCATGTTGAACACGGCGAGCACGATGTTCAACAGCGCGAGGTAGCCGAACACGAACAACACGGCGTTCGAGCCGACCGGCGCGAGCACGAACACGCCGTAACAGACGAGGCCGACGGCGACGCTGACGACCGGTCCCGCGATCGCGATCCAGAACTCGTGTTTCCAGTCCTCGGGGAACTCCGTGAAGCTGGCGAGCCCGCCGAGCAGCCAGAGGGTGATCGACTCGATCTCGTAGCCGTACCGCATGGCGACGATCGAGTGGCCGAACTCGTGGAGGAGGACGCCGCCGAACAGACCGAGCGCGGCCGCCAGCCCGAGCGCCCACGGCGTGACCCCCGCACCGAGCGCGGCGGGGTCGATCCCGGCGCCGAACGCGCCGTTCATCACCTCGGCGATCATCCCGACCTGCGAACCGATGAGGTACGCGAAGAGCGGCAACACGATCAGGAACGTCCAGTTGAGCCTAACCGGGATCCCCAGCACCGTCCCGATCTTGATTCCACGCATACCCGCGAGTTGGGCGGGTGGGTGGTTAAACGTCTGGGCGGTGCCGACGGAGCCGCACGACGTCGACTTCCCCGCCAACGTTTATAAGCGGCCAGCCGTCGATCGGTCGGTATGACCGACACCACTGAGAACGAGGCGGCGGACGCGTCCGGCGCGGTCCTGAAACGCGGCGACGAGATCGAGTACGACGCGGTCGACGCCGCCGACGGCCTCCGGAAGGGCGTCCTCCTCGACGAGTCCGACGGCGCCCCGAACTTCGCGATGCGGCGGTTCGAACTCGCGGCCGGCGCCGCGGTCCCGCGGCACACGAACGCGGTCGAACACGAGCAGTACGTGCTCGCCGGCGAGTACGTGGTGGGAATCGGGGAGGAGGAACACCGCGTCGGCCCCGGCGACGCCCTCCTCATCCCGGCGGGCGTCGAGCACTGGTACCGGAACGAGGGCGAGGAGCCGGGGGCGTTCATCTGTGCGGTGCCGAACGGCGACGACGAGATCGAGCTGGTCGAGTAGTCGGTTCGACCCCGCCGTCACTCGATCGTGCCGACCCGGTCCGCGACGTAGCCGAACTGGTCGCGGTAGCCGTACGGCGACAGCAACACCGGGTAGAAAGGCTCGTCGGCGCGGAGCTGTTCCTCGCCGGCGGCCGCGAACGCCTCGCCGGCGGCGACGCGCTCGAAGTTGCGTGCGAACACCTCGTACGTCTCGGCGTCCGGCTTGGGGATCCGGTCGCGGAGTCGGAACACCGCCACGTCCTCGCGTCCGCCGGCGTCGACCACGCTCTCCGCGCCGGGCGCCGGGACGACGCCGGTCGCCGCTAAGAAGGCCCGCGCGAGCCAGTAGGCGTTGTCCGCGGCGCCGTCGGAGCCCTGCAGGCCGGCCTCCACTTCGAGGGTGTGCGGGTGCTCGATGAGCCGCCCTTCGGTGAACGCGTCGGTCTGTATCACGGCGTCGACCGGGAGGTGCGGGGCGACCGCGCGGGCGACCTCGTCCATCGAGTCGACGACGGCGAACGGCTCGGCGTACGACTGCGTCGAGTGGATCGCGAGCGTGGAGCAGCCGTCGAGCGCGTCGAGCAGCTCGGCGGCGAGCCGCTCTTCGAGCGCGTCCGCGTCCGGATCGCCAGGGAACGAGCGGTTGAGGTCGGCGTCGAGGTAGCGCTCCTCGGCGTCGAGCGCCGGCTCGTTGGCGACGATCAGCCGCACCGGGCGCTCGATGTCAAGGTCGGCGTCACGGAGCCGTCGGACCGCGCGGGCGCCGCAGGGCTCGTCGCCGTGGATCGCGCCGACGACCGCGACCTCCGGCTCCCCCTCGCCCAGTTCGTACACGTCCATACCACCGCGAGGGGTTCAGCCGATAAGTGGCGTTCGGATCCGGAACGCGGCTCGGCGGTCCGCGCCGACGCCGCTCGGCGGTCCGTGCCGACCTCGGCGGTCCGCGCCGACGACGCTCGGCGGCTCAGTGGCTCTCGTCGAGCGCCTCGGCGTACTCGTAGTCGGCGGGGTACGCCTCGGGGCGGGCGCCGTCGATGGCGATCGTCCACCCGTCGATCGCGGTCGGGTCGTCGAGCGCGGCCCGCAGGGTCGCCCGGACGTCGTCGACGTCGACGCCGTAGAAGTCGCCCGGGATCCCCCGGAGGTACTCCAGCGCGGTCTCGAACAGGGACCGCATCCCAGCGTCGTTCTCGAAGTCGACGCGCTTGTACGCCCCCGCCGCGACCTGCACCATCCCGTGGAGGAACGCGCTCTCGGCGGTGCCGCTGCCGTAGTTGTACCACTCGTCCTCGAAGCAGTCGTGCGACTCGTGGTACGCGCCGGCGTTGAACAGCCGGACGCCGTGTTCGGTCGCCCGCCGGAGGGTGGCGTGTTCCCAGTGGCCGCCGGCGAGTCGAGCGTCGGTGCCGTCGGCCGCTCCCTCGTCCGCGGCGTCCTCGGTCGCCGCGTCGCCGGCCGCCGCGTGCCACCCGGTCGGGTTCCCGAGCGGCGGGGCGACGCCCGGATCGCGGGTGTGGTCGTTCATGCCCGAGTAATGAGCGGTGAGGGTGCTAACCCTTTCGCGCCCGCGAGGGACCGTTCCAGTCCCTCGCTCGGTTTCGGGCAGTGGTCGTCGCACGAATGTAGAATCTGCACAATATTCATCCGTCTCGGTCACCGACGTATCAGTATGCTTGACAGCGACGAGCTTCCCTGTGGCACGGTCGACGACGCGTCGAAACGCAAATTCGGGTCGCTGCTCGTGATCGGACAGGGCGTTCTCACGGCGCTCGCGCCCGGGATCAGCGAGCGTCTCACCCGCAAGATGCTCTCGAAGAACTTCGAGAACGCCGATCAACTCGAAGCGAAACCGGCGTACCGGAGACAGGTTCGCGCGCTCGGTATCGGTACCGCCGCCGCCGGGATCGCCGGATACGCCATGGAGGTCGCGAGCGAAGGCGACGCCGCGGACGGCGAGACCGACGACGACGCGGGCGACGACGAAGCGACCGCGTAAGCGAGCCCGGACCGTCGCCGGACCGAACGCTTCTTTCCCCCGCCGGGCGTCGAATCGCCCGATGGACTTCGGGCTCGTCTCCGCGATCGGCGCCGCGGTCGTCTGGGGGACGTACATTTTCGTACTCAAGCGCTCCTTCTCCGGCTACCCGCCCGCCGGGCTCACGGTGCTGATCAACGCCTCGGCGATCGCGTGGTTCCTCCCGGTCACCGTCGCGACGACCGACGTCTCCGCCATCGGGGCCGCGTCCGGGTCCGGGCCTACCGGCGCCATCGAGCGGCTCGTCCGGGCCGCGACTGACGTGGACCCCGCCGCGGTCGCCGTCGTCGCCGGGACCGCGGCGGCGACCGCGGCCGCGTTCGTGCTCTTCCTCCGGGCGATCGAGGAGGGGGACGTCTCGTACGTGACGCCGATCAACAAGGTGGTCCCGATGTTCGTGCTCCCGCTCGAGGTGCTGCTGCTCGGCGAGGTGCTCGCGCCGATACAGGTGGCCGGCGTCGTCGTCGCCACGGCGGCCGTCTACGTCGCGAACTACGAGCCCGGGAGCCTGATCGCGCCCCTGGTGGGCGCCGTTCACTCGCGGCCCGCCCAGCTCGCGCTGGTGAGCGCGGCCTGCTACGCCGTCGCCGACCTCGGGAAGCGGGTGGGGCTTCAGGAGCTCGCGATTCCCGGGACGCTGTGGGTGCCGCTGCTGCTCACGGGCGCCGGCCTGATCCTGCTGCCCGCCGCGATCCGGAACCCGCCCGCGGTGACTCGGGCGGACGCCCCGAAGTTCGTCGCCGGCGGCGCGCTGGTCGCGCTCGGCGAACACTTGACCACGATCGCGTTCGCGGCGCTGCCCGCGAGCGTCGCCTCCCCGGTGATCAACACGCAGGCCATCATCGCCGTCGTGTTGGGCGGCGTGATCCTCGGCGAGCGCTACTTCCGCGTCCGGCTCGTCGCGGCCCTCCTCGCGGTCGTCGGCGTCGGGATGATCGCGCTGTGAAGGCGGGGCGATCCCCCGTCCGAGGTCGAACAAATCATCATCAGATAATTGGGGTATATTTAAAAATTTAATATCGGATAAATAAAACGAGTAGTCGCATGGTGAACCACACCTCACGGCGGAGCGTGCTGAAAGCGATCGGTGCGGCCGCGACGGTGCCCAGTATCGTCGGCACCGCGGCGGGAAAGGGACGAGGCAACGCGCCCACGCCCCGGTACGCCGCATTCAACGTCGAAAACTTCGAGACGGACCAGGTACAGGAGACAGGCGACAAACAGGCGGAGGCCGCCGCCCGCGTGATACAGGAGGTCGACCCGGACGTGCTCGTCGTTAACGAGCTCGCGAACAACATTCAGGAGGCGACGGCCGAAGACCTCGACGGAGACGGAGAAAAAGAAAAAGACGTCCCCACGGACCAGACGAACATCGAGGCGTTCGTCGACAACTACCTCAGCGAGTCGCAGGGAAAGAACTTGGAGGGGATCGAGTACGAGCACACGCTCCAGCCCGAGAGCAACACCGGGCTCCTCCCCGAAGACGACTACGACTTCAACAAGGACGGTGTGGCGGGTAACCGCCCCGGCGACGCCTTCGGGTTCGGCTTTTACCCCGGCCAGTACGCGTTCGCGATCGCGAGCAAGTACCCCTTCGACAAGGACGAGATCCGCTCGTTCCAGGAGTTCCTGTGGGCCGACATGCCCGGCAACCTGATCCCGCTCGCAGAGGACGACGGGGTCGTGACAGAACCGGGAGATGACGAAACCGCGATCTACCTGAACGAAGACGAGGGAGACCTGGGCGCCTTCCGCCTCTCCTCGAAGACGCACATCGACGTGCCGTTCGACGTCGACGGCGAGACCGTCCACGGGCTGTTCTCGCACCCGACGCCGACCGGATTCGACGGCGTCAACAACTTCAACGGCCGCTGGAATCACGACGAGAATCGGTTCTGGGCCGACTACGTCGCCGGCGCGGACTACATCTACGACGACTCCGGTACGGAGGGCGGGCTCGCCGACGACGCCTCCTACGTGCTGCTCGGCGACATGAACGCCGGTCCCGGCGACGAGCCGCTCGACCCGGCGACGGAGTTCTTCATCGAGAACGACGACTTCAACAGCCGTAGCCTCCCCACGAGCCCCGGCGGGGCACAGAAGGGCGACCCGTACGCGACGGCCGACTTCGGAGACTTCGGCATAGCCCAAGTCGACTGGGTGCTCCCCTCGCCGGATCTCTCCTTGCGCTCCTCCTCCGTGGTCTGGCCGAGTTCGAACGCCAACAAGCGCGGGCTCGGTGACGACGTGACCGGGGCCTCGGACCACCGCCTCGTCTGGGCGGACATCGCCGCGAAGTGAGCCGCCGCGCGCGAGGCGTCCCGCCCCGCGACCGATCACCGGCGCGGAAACCGGTGGTTTAAATCTCCGTGCCGGTCTCGTTCCGGGTGTGCGAGGGTAGCCAAGCCCGGAAACGGCGGCGGACTCAAGATCCGCTCCTGTAGAGGTCCGTGGGTTCAAATCCCTCCCCTCGCATGAGCGCGTCCACAACGCGCGAATGCACAACAGGGGGGAGGATTTGAATCAGGGAGCGCCTCTGGCGCGACCGTGGTTCAAATCCCTCCCCTCGCATCGCCGGGGTCCACCCCCGTGATGCGGAAGAGGCTCACTGGAGCGCTCTTCCCTCGCAAAATTCCTCGAACTCGACCAGCGTCGGCTGTTTATAAGTGCGATCGGCGACCTCGACCGCTAGGTCACGCCGCCGGATGCGGTGGCGCGCGCCTCCGAGTGGTCGCCTTCGGCGGCCACGAGGAGCGCGCGAGCCCTCACGGCGGGGGCTTTGGCGGAGTTCACCGCTCACACACACTCAACCGCTTATAACCGAGACGCGAGGGAGTCGGCAGCGTCAATCGCCGCTCCGTCATCACCCACTGATACCCCATCGGCCAAGCGCGAGCCCGGCGAACGCGACGACCACCAGTTCGACGCCGACGCCGACCGCGGACCCGAGCGTGCCGACGGCGACGACCCACCCCTGCTCGGGGCCCGCCCACAGCAGCACCGCGCCGGTCACGACGACGTACCCGACCGCGCCGACGACGCCGGTGGCCAGCGTCGTCGCGCCGACGTCGAGCGCGTCGCCGCCGCCGCGACCGACCCGGTACGCGACGCCGAGGAGGAGCCCGTACACCAGCGCGAACGCGACGAAGCGCCCGCCGAGGGTGTACCGGGTGAGCGCGCCCGGTCCGGGGATACCGATCGGAGATTCCAACACGAGGGTCGCGATGCGACGCGTGAGGGCGACCGTGGCCGCGACGACCGCCGCGACCGCGGGAGGGGCTGGGGACCAGTTCATGAGGCGACCGGGGTGTGCGTCCGGATCCCGTGAGTAGCTTTCGCTCCGGGACCGGCTCGGCGCCGCCCATTCGTCTCGGCGCCGGTTTGCCGGCTCGGCGCCGCCCTGTCGCCATGGCGTCGGTCTGCCGGCTCGACGTGCCCTTTCGTCTCGGCGTCGCCCCGCGCGCCAACCGAGCCCGCCGCCGATCCGCGCGTTCGCCGCTGAAACGTCACGAACGTCCACCTGAAACGGAGGGTCCGAAACGGTTTTGCCGGCCCCTGACGGACGGTCGATATGCCAACGGATCCCGACACTGGGTACGACCCGTCGCTGGGTCGGAAGTTCGTGTTCGTCACCGGCGGCGTCATGTCCGGGCTGGGGAAGGGGATCACCGCCGCCAGCACCGGGCGACTCCTCGCGAACGCGGGCTTCGACGTCACCGCCGTGAAGGTGGACCCCTATCTCAACGTCGACGCCGGGACGATGAACCCCTACGAGCACGGCGAGGTGTACGTCCTCAAAGACGGGGGCGAGGTCGACCTCGACTTAGGCAACTACGAGCGCTTCCTCGGCACCGACATGACGTTCGACCACAACGTCACCACGGGGAAGACCTACCAGCACGTCATCGAGCGCGAGCGCGCCGGCGACTACCTCGGCAAGACCGTCCAGATCATCCCGCACGTCACCGACGACATCAAGCGGCGCATCCGCGAGGCGGCCGAGGGGAGCGACGTCTGCCTGATCGAGATCGGCGGGACGGTCGGCGACATCGAGTCGATGCCCTTCCTCGAGGCGCTCCGTCAGTTCGCCCACGAGGAGGACGACGAGGACATCCTCTTCACTCACGTCACCTTGGTTCCCTACTCGAAGAACGGCGAGCAGAAGACCAAGCCGACCCAGCACTCGGTGAAGGAGCTGCGGTCGATCGGGCTCCAGCCCGACATCCTGGTCGGCCGGTCCGAGGACCGACTGGACCCGGAGACGAAAGAGAAGATCGCCTTGTTCTGCGACGTGCCGACGGAGGCCGTCTTCTCGAACCCCGACGTCGAGGACATCTACCACGTCCCGCTGATGGTCGAAGACGAGGGGTTAGACGAGCACGTGATGGAGCGGCTCGGGCTCGCCGACGAGGCGCTCCCGAAGGCGGAGCGGTCGACCGAGTGGCGCGAGCTCGTCACCCGCGACCGCGACGAGGCGATCGACGTGGCGCTCGTGGGCAAGTACGCCCTCGAAGACGCGTACATGTCGATCCACGAGGCGCTGAAACACGCCGGGATCCAGACCGAGACCGAAGTGAACGTGCTGTGGGTCGACGCGGACGAGACCACGGACCGCCACGAGCAGCGCCTCGCCGAGGCCGACGCAGTCGTCGTCCCCGGCGGGTTCGGCTCCCGCGGCACCGACGGGAAGATCGAGGCGATCCGGTACGCCCGCGAGAACGACGTGCCCTTCCTGGGGCTCTGCTTGGGCTTCCAGATGGCGGTCGTCGAGCACGCGCGCAACGTGCTCGGGCTGGCGGGCGCCCACTCCGCCGAGATCGACCCCGACACCCCGCACCCTGTCATCGATCTGCTCCCCGACCAGTACGAGACGGAGGACATGGGCGGGACGATGCGGCTCGGCGCCCACGAGACGGACATCGAGCCCGACACGCTCGCGGCGCGGGTGTACGACGCCGACTCCTGCACGGAGCGCCACCGCCACCGCTACGAGGTGAACCCCGAGTACATCGACGAGCTGGAGGCCGACGGGCTGACGTTCTCCGGCCGCGCGGACAACCGGATGGAGATCCTCGAACGCGCGGACCACCCGTTCTTCTTCGGGACGCAGGCGCACCCCGAGTTCCGGTCGCGGCCGGACCGCGCGAGTCCGCCGTTCGTCGCGCTCGTCGAGGCGGCGCTGGAATCGACGGACACAACCGAGCGGAACGCGGACGTGAGGCTATAGATGGTCGAGACGGAGGAATTCATCGCGGAGGCGAAAGCGGAGATCCGGGAGGCGATCGGCGACGCGAACGCGGTGATCGCCTTATCCGGCGGCGTCGACTCCTCGGTCGCGGCGACGCTCGCGTACGAGGCGGTCGGCGACCAGCTCACCCCCGTCTACGTCGACACGGGGCTGATGCGGAAGGGCGAAACGGAGGAGATCCGCGACACCTTCTCGTTCATGGAGTCGCTGCGGGTGATCGAGGCGCAAGAGCGCTTCTTCGACCGGCTCGAAGGCGTCACCGACCCCGAGGAGAAGCGCCACGTCATCGGCGAGGGGTTCATCGATGAGTTCGAGACCGTCGCCCGCGACGTGGGCGCCGACTACCTCGTGCAGGGGACGATCTACCCCGACCGCATCGAGTCGGAGGGGAACATCAAGTCGCACCACAACGTCGGCGGGCTCCCCGAGGTCGTCGACTTCGAGGGGATCGTCGAGCCGGTGCGCGACCTCTACAAGGACGAGGTCCGCGAGGTCGCCCGCGAGCTCGGCTTGGAGGAGATCATCTCCGAGCGCATGCCGTTCCCCGGCCCCGGGCTCGCCGTCCGGATCGTCGGCGAGGTGACCCCGGAGAAGGCCGCGGTCGCCCGCGAGGCGACCCACGTTGTCGAGGAGGAGCTGGAGGAGTACGACCCGTGGCAGGCGTTCGCCGCCGTCCTCGGGAAGGCGACGGGGGTGAAGGGCGACAACCGCGTGCACGGCTGGGTCGTCGCGGTGCGCTCGGTCGAGAGCCGCGACGGGATGACCGCCCGGGCGCAGGAGCTCGACTGGAGCACGCTCCAGCGTATTCAGAGCCGGATCACCGGCGAGAACGAGAACGTGGCCCGCGTCGTCTACGACGTGACCCACAAGCCGCCCGCGACGATCGAGTACGAGTGATGGCGGGGACCCCCGCTCGCGCCGACGGCGGCCGCCCCGACGGCGGTCGCGCCGAGGGCTCGCTCGCCGTCGTCGCCGGCCCCGACGAGCACGGACTCGGCGAGGAGCTCGAAGCGCTCGGCGTCGAGATCCGCCGGATCGAGGGGCTCGTCACCGCCGACGCGCTCTCCGAGGCCGGGATCGAGGAGGCCGCCTACTTCGTCCTCACCGACGTGGAGGAGGCGACCGGCATCCCGATCGCGAAGGAGCTGAACCCGGACGTGCTCGCGGTGACGTACGCGGAGCGGTCGCTGCCGCAGTTCGTCGCCGGCGTCGCCGACCTCGCGATCGACCCGGGCCTACTTGATCCCGAGACGGTCGCCGAAGAGCTGGTCGACGACGCTGCCGAGCGGACGGCGTAGCGGTCGCGAAGTCAGCGGCGAACAGCCGGTGTCAATCGCAGCGCCGCGGTGCGGTTCCGAGAGTCGGGCTCGGTTTCGTCTCCGTTTTCAGGCCGTTTCCATCTCGCGCTCCAGATCGCGGAGCCGCTCGATCCGGTTCTCCGTCGACGGGTGCGTCGAGGCGATCTTGCCGACGAACCCCGCCTTGATCGGGATGATGAAGAACGCGTTCATCTCCGCCTCCTCGCGGAGGTCCTCCTTCGGCACGCGGTCCATCCGACCGTCGATCGTCATCAGCGCCGACGCGAGCGCGCCGGGCTTCCCCGTGATCAGCGCCGCGCCGCGGTCGGCGGAGTACTCGCGGTACCGCGAGAGCGCCCGGATGAGCAGGAACGAGACGACCCAGACGACGATGGAGACGAGGATCGCGACGATGACGGGCGCGCCCTGCCGGTTGTCGCCGCTGAACAGCCATCCCCACCGGACGATGAAGAAGGCGATCGTCGAGAGGAACGAGGCGATGGTCATCACCATCACGTCGCGGTTCTTGACGTGGGCGAGCTCGTGGGCGAGCACGCCGTCGAGCTCGTCGTCGTCGAGCGCCCGGAGCAGGCCGGTGGTCACGGCGACGGTCGCGTTCTTCTTGTTCCGGCCGGTCGCGAACGCGTTCGGCACCTGCGTGTCGGCGACGGCGACCGTCGGCTTCGGGAGGTCGGCCTGCTGACTCAGCCGCTCGACCCGACGGTGGAGATCGGGATACTCCTCGGCGCTCACCTCGCGGGCACCCATGCTCCGCAGGGCGAGCTTGTCGCTGAAGAAGTACTGGGCGAGCGAGAACATCCCGAACATCGCGAGCGTGAAGATGATCCCGACGTTGAACACCTCGATAAGGACGCCGATAAACACGACGTAGAGGGCGAAGAGCAGGAACATCGTGAACCCCATTCGTCCACGGAGTCCCCAGTCGGTCTTCCATTCCATACCCGAATCTTACCGTTCGCCGGATTAAAGCCTGCCGGGGTTCCGGGAGCGTCGCCGCGGGACCCGTCACGGCGCGCGGTCGCCCGACGACGGTGCGCTTTTGCCTCGCCGCGCCGACCCGCACGCATGGAAACGGTTCTCGTCACCGGCGGCCGCGGCGCCTCCGGGCGCTGGGTCGTCGACCGGCTCGCCGGCGACTACGAGGTCGTCGTCGTCGACTACGAACGCCCCGGTCCGGACGCCGACCCGGCCCCGCGCGTCTCGTTCCGCGCGGCCGACCTCGCCGACCGCGGCGAGGCGCTCGACGTCGTCCACGCGGTCGACCCCGACGCGGTCGTCCACTGGGCCGCGATCCCCGTCGCCGGTACCCACCCCGACGGGCGGGTGTTCGAGACGAACGTTCACGCCGCGAAGAACGTCCTCGACGCCGCCGGCCGCGCCGACGCCCGGATCGTCCAGGCGTCCAGTGACGGCGCCTACGGGTTCTTCTTCGCCGATCCGACGCCGTTCCCCGACGAGCTACCGATCACGGAGGAGCACCCCCTCGAACCCGAGGACCCCTACGGCCTCTCGAAGGTGACCGCGGAGGCGGCCGCGGGCGCGGTCGCGCGGCGCGAGGGCGTTCCCGCCGTGTCGATCCGGCCGTCGTGGATCCAGTATCCCGGCGCGTACGCCTGCCGGAGCGACGACTACGTCGGTGACCTCGACGCGGGCGCCGGAAACTTCTGGTCGTACGTCGACGCCCGCGACGTCGCCGACCTCGTCGCCGCCGCGCTCGCGGGAACAACGGGGTCTGACCCGGCCGTCTCAGCCGGAACGCACGAGGCCGTCAACTGCGTCGCCGCCGACAACGCGCTCGGTCGACCCTTGCTCGACCTGTTGCGGGAGGCGCACGACGGCATCCCCGACGACTGCGAAGTCGACGGGAACGCGCTCGCCGAGGGCGACGACCGGAGCGCCTACGCGATCGAAAAGGCCGAGCGGCTGTTCGGGTGGGAGCCGAGCCGGTCGTGGCGAGAGGCAGCGAGCGAGGACC
>NZ_AOJH01000024.1:0-5797 GCF_000337355.1 Halorubrum kocurii JCM 14978
GCCGCCGGCTTCCAGAGGCGCTTCGCGCCTCGCTGCCGCGAGGACGACGCACGGTGACGCAAGCACTGCAAGGAGCGAACGAAGTGAGCGACTGAAGCGCACAGCGAGCCGCGCGAGTCGTCGCGGCTGGGGCTTTTGGCGGTGTTCGCCGTCGATCCAGTATCACCCGTTTATAAACAAACACGTGAAGATCCGGAAACGGCCACCCCTCCGTCAAGAATCACTTATAACCGAACCACATACCGAATCGATTCTTAAATCGACAGGATCGCGTTCACCAGCGTCCGCGTCACGATCGCCGTCGCCGCGCCGAGCCACGTCAGCAGGACGAAGTGGATGTACCCGTTCGCGGGGTTGCCGCCGTCGATCCGCCGGATCATCTGCGAGGAGAGGGCGGCGTTGAAGAGGACGACCGTGAGCAGCAGGTACTCGATGAGCGGGATGTCGTACGCCCCGGGGTAAACGATCTGACCGATGTCCATCTGGTCGAGCTGGAAGTCGGCGGTCAGGTCCGCGAGGATGGCGACGATCTCCAGCCCGATGAAAAAGGCGAACGTCGCCGCCGCCGTGATCCCGTACAGCAGGCCGATGAAGGTCATCGCCGCCTGCCGGCGCTGCTCGCGGAGCTGGTTCACGGCGTTCATGTTCTTCGAGATCAGCTCGCCGAGCATCTTGGGGTCGCCGCCCATCTGTCGGCCGACGAGGTACATCTCGGAGAACTTCTGGATGAGGTACGACCGGGTGTCGTAAGTGAACTGCTCCCACGCGCCCTCGGTGCTGATCCGCATGTTGAGCCGGCGGTAGAGCCGCTCGATCGACGGCGAGAGGTCGCCGAAGTTCTTGTCGCGCAGCGTCGTCAACACGTCGGTGGTCGTCGACTGCTTGGCGCTCTCGGTCGCGCCGAGCGCCCGGATGAAGGAGGGGAACTCGGCGTCGCGGGCCGTGATCGCCTGCTCCTCGCTGCGGAGGACGACGCCGGTGATGAACAGCGGCGAGATGGGCACCGCGAGGTACAGCGGGAGCCGCACGTCGTCGATGAAAAAGAGGAGCCCGGGGAGGCCCGGTCCGTACCCGAACATCCCGGCGGCGGTGATCCCGATGATGAGAAAGGAGAGCCCGCCGCCGATCCCGAGCGACGCCCACAGTTTGAGGTCGCCGGGCGCGCGCTCGTCCGGGTGGAACCAGATCGGGTCGTACGGGGAGGTCGCCCGGATCATCGCGTAGAAGCCGAGCTGGACGAAGACGAACAGGACGATGACCGCGGCCACCGTCGCGGTGGGGTCGTTCCCGGTCAGGATCGGGAGGACGATCGCGAACACCAGCGCGAACGTCATCGAGAGGATCATCGACATGTACAGGTCCTTCATCACCTCCAGGTTCGACAGCGACGACTCGTACAGCGTCTCGTACTCGGCGAGCATGACGTCCTGCTCGGAGACGAGGAACTCCTCTAGCGACTGGCCCGCGCCCATCGTGTAGCCGAGCCGGTCGAAGAAGTCGGCCATCGCGTCGGAGGGGACCTCCTCGGCCCGCCGGCGACACGCGTCGTCGAGGCTCTGGTTCCAGGTGTCGACGAGGTGGACGACCCGCGCGATCTCCTCGGCGGCGACGCCGTACTCCTCCTCTTTCGCTAAGGTCCGGAACACCTCCATGCGGTCGATGTTCGTCGTCGACAGCACGGTCATGTGCGTCATCACGAGGTGGAGCTGGTTGTCGATCTGATTCTCCAGACTGGAGAGGTAGATCTTCGGGTAGATCACCGCCGCCACCAGCACGAGCCCGCCGAACATCGGGACGGGGACCCGCGCGGCGAACGGGAGCGGGAGGACGAAGAGGCCGACGACGCTCGCGGCGAAGACGAGGAGCGCCGGGATCAACACGAGCCCGACGTACTTCCGCTTCGAGATGTCGAGCTTGTCGTACGACTCCATGACGGCCGAGGTCAGCTCGGCTGCGGTCGCGAGCCCGTTGCCGACCTCCTTCACCGCCATGGCTATCTGACGTTCCGGTGCATGTCGAAGGGGAGCCCCTCGACGCCGTCGCGCTGGAAGGAGTTGATCGCGTCGTTCACCTCGTGGTAGCCCAGGATGCCCTCCTGAATCATCCGCTCGATGAGCTCCGCGCGGAACTCGAGGTCGTCGTAGATGTCACGGGTGTCGGCGTACCCAAGCAGCGTCGCGATCTGCTCTTCGAGCACGTAGGAGTTGTTCATCCCCTGGAACACGATCTCGTCTTCGACGGGGTCCCAGCTGAACACCTCGCGGGTGACGACCCCCTCCATCTCCTTGGAGTACCCCTCGATCTCCTGGACGCTCGTCACCCGGCGCAACACCTGATCGCCCTGCTTCACCCGGTTCTGGAACAGCGCCACGTCGGCGTTGTCCATGAACGTCTCCGGGACGTTGATCGGCTCGGAGGTGAACCGCTGGATCATCGAGACGATGTCGGACGCGTGGAAGGTCAGCATGACCGGGTGGCCGGTCTGGGCGGCCTGGAACGCCATGCGCCCCTCGGCGCCGCGGACCTCGCCCACGATGATGTAGTCGGGGCGCGACCGGAGCGCGGCGGCGACCAGGTCGAACATGTCGACGTCGGAGGACCCCTCGCCGCCGCCCTCGCGGGTCAGCAGCTGCTGCCAGGTGCTGTGCGGCGGGATGACCTCGGCGGTGTCCTCCGCGGTGTATATCTTCGAGTCGTCCGGGATGTACGAGAGGATGGCGTTCAGCGTCGTCGTCTTCCCCGACGCCGTCTCCCCGACGACGAACACCGTCTGCTCGTTCTCCAGACAGAGCCAGAGGTACGCCGCAAGCTGCGGCGAGAGCGTCCCCCAGTTGGTGATCTGGTTGATCGACAGCGGCACCTCCTCGCCCTGCCGGATCGTGAGCGAGGAGCCCTTCAGCGACACGTCGTCGGAGTAGATGATGTTGATACGCGACCCGTCGGGGAGGGTCGAGTCGACGATCGGGTCGGAGTCGGAGAGCGGGTCGCCGATCCGCTCGCCCATGTTGCGCAGCCAGTTGTCGAACTCCTGTGGCGTGCCGAAGTCGACGGTCGTCTCCAGCATCCCGAAGGTGCCGTGATCGACGTGGCACTCCTTGGGACCGATGACGTGGATGTCCTCGTTGGCCGGGTCGCGCATCACCGGTTCGAGCGGTCCCAGCCCGACGATGTCGCGGTTGAGCCGGTAGCGGATGTTCTGGTAGGTTTCCTCGGTGACCGACAGCTTCCCCATGTTGAGCACCTTCGAGAGGCTCCCGCGGAACCCTTGGTTCTGCTCGTCGATGTGGGTGACCTCCTCTAACAGCTCCTCGATGAGGTCGTCGTACTCGGCCTCGCTGTCGGGGGCGCTGTGCTGGCCGCTCACGGTGAGCAGGCGGTTTTTCACCTCGTTGAGCACTTGCGCCTGCGGGCCGGAGACCTCCGGCTCGATGGCGTAGTACTTCGTGTCCTGCCCGAGGTCGCCGTAGATGTGGCTGTAGATCGGCCCGCCGACGGGGTAGATTACGTTGGGCCGGTTCGACTCGTACTCGTCTTTCGGCTCCTCGATGAACTGCGGGAACTCCCCGGTGATCTGTTTGAACTCCCGCAGGTGTTCGCGGAGGTGCGGCCGCCGCATCGCTGCCTTCCGGAGCTCGTCCGACGGTTTCGCTGTGCCGTGTTCGGTCATGTCCTACTCCGTGTCTCCTGTCGGATCGGTCGCGTCCCGGCGACCGGGACGGCTGCACGTCGGCTCGTCCATGTGTTCAGGCGACGCTGCGGCTCTCGATGACGATTCCGGTCCCCGACCGGACCGAGAACCCGATCGTGTCGCCGACCTGTTCGCCCATCCCCGCGAAGCGTTTCACGTTGATCTGGCGACGGATGTCGTTGCCGACCTCGATCATCTCCAACTCGAGGAAGACGTCGGCGATCGACCGGAACGGCCCGATCGCGTCGTCGTCGACGGCCGAGGGGTCGACGGTGAGCACCACCACCTTTCCCTGCGAGATGATCTCCCGGAAGAAGGAGATGATCTCCAGGGCGGCCTGTCGCTCTTCGTTCTTCCGGACGAGCGCCTCGAAGGTGGGGTCGTTCCGGAAGATGGCGTCGAACGTGTCGAGGAAGACGACGTCGGAGTTCCACATCGCCTCCGCGTCCATCAGCCGCTTGAGCAGCTCCTTTCGCTCTCCGTCGTCGTCCGAGAACGCCCCGCCGGAGTCGAAGTCGGCGTGGAGGAAGAGCAACTCCTCTTTCAACAGCGGCTTCACCATGTCGTACTCCAGCGAATGCATCTGGTCGATGAACCCGCGAACGGTGAGCTCCGTCGACATCATCGTCACCGACGCGCCCTCCTCGACGAGCCCGTAGGCGAACCGCTGGGAGATGGCGCTTTTGCCGGCGCCGTAATCCCCCTCCATGAGGACGATGCTGCCGCGGGGGATCCCCCCGCCGAGCTCCTTGTTCAGCCGGTCGCGCTCGCCGAGCCCTAACGAGAGGAGGTTGTCGTGGGGCATCTCAGTTCCCTCCCTCCACGCGGAACTGGAACAGCTCCTCGTCTCCGTTGGCGGTGAGGTACACCCGGTGGTCGCCGTCGTCGAGGCCGCCGCTGTAACCCTCCAGTGCGTTCGCGTTGATGGTGAGCCGCAACACGTCGCCGCGGCTCCAGGCCGCGCCTTCGTCGGCGGAGACGAGTTTGCCGTCGATCGCGCTCGGCGGGACGTACCGGCCGTCGAAGACGACGTCGAGGCCCGACCCGTCGGGCGCGAGCCGATAGGTGCCGGTATTCTTTATCAGAAGGGTCACGTTCTGGTCGTCGCTGGCGTTGTACACCCCCGCGTTCGCGTCGGAGATGATCGTCACGTCGGTCCGGAGCTGCTCGGTCGCGTCCAGTCCGGCGTCGTCGACCGCCGCGCTCACGCGGTCGACGCCCGTGGTGATCGTGCCGACCACGCCGGCCGCGATCACGAGGCTCGCGATGAACAGGATGAGGTGCGAGACGGGGACGCTGGCCATCTACGCGTCCACCTCCGTCACGGTCGCCGTGTCGCGGATGCCGGACTCGACGACGAGGACGACGCGGGTGCCGTCCTCGATGGTCGTGTCGGTCTGTGCGACCGTCACCGTCAGCGTCTCGCCCTCGAGCCACAGCTCGGTGTCGCCGTCGCCGTCGACGCTCGTTGTCGCGTTCGGTCCCCCTACGTCGACGTACTCGTTGTCGACGAGCAGCGTCGCGTCGCCGGCGACGAGGCCGACGGAGCCGTCGTTGGTGGCGTTGACGGTGAGTGTTTCGTCGGTCCCGTCGTACGTCGCGTTCGACACCGCGAACGCCGTGTTCTGCCGTTCGAGCGCGCGGTCGTTCATGCCGTGTTGCGCGTCGCTGACGCGGTCGAACCCGTTGGCTGCGACGGGGTAGAACGTCGTGAACGCGAAGAACAGCCCCGCGACGATGATGGCCGTCGACGCCGAAACGCTAACGCCCATCGCCCCACCCTCCGTCGGCCGGGTCGGCGCGGTCGGAACGCGGGTTCGGGTCGTTCATCGGCCGCGGGGAGCCGCCGTTGCGCTCGCGGCCCTCGGACCCGCGGCGGTCCGCGTCCCCGTCTCGCCGCTTCGTCCGGTCGTCACGTCGCTCCGGGCCCCCGCCGCGTCCGTTCTCGCTCGCGCGGCGGTCGCGGTCGTCGCCGTGGCGGTCGGGCGCCCGACGCTCGCGGCCGCCGTTGCGCCGTCCGCGCCCGCCGGCCCCGGCCGGCGGCGGCCCGCCGCCGACCAGCGAGCCGCCGGCGAGGTCGTCCCAGCGGTCGAGCAGCAGCAGGTGCCC
>NZ_AOJH01000024.1:5806-9363 GCF_000337355.1 Halorubrum kocurii JCM 14978
GTGGTGTTCGCGGACCAGCCGGTCGGTCCCCGGCCGGTCGACGAGGTTGCGGTCGATCGTGCCGAACCCGGAGAGGAAGTCGCGCAGCCGCGCGGCCGCCTCGGGGCCGACCCACTCGATGCGCTCGTAGTAGTTGATCGCGCGCACCGCGTCGGTGACGTCGCTCTCGGAGACGAGGAACTCCAGCCACTCCATCACGAGGAGGTCCCCGACGTAATCGCCGGGCAGCTCCGTGAGGTACGGCTTGCCGCGGGTCCCCGAGAGGTCGTCCTCGCGGACGTACTCGAAGCCGCCGGCGTTCGCCTCGGCGGGGTCGCCGCCGGGCTGCTGGCCGCGCGACCGGTCGGGCTCGGGTTCCGGTTCGGGCTCGGGCTCGTGCCCGTTCGTCGCCGGGCCGTCCTCGACGGGCTCCTCGTCGAACGAGTCCATCCCCTCGTCGAACGCGTCGACCCCGTCGTCGGAGCCGTCGTCGAACGGGTCCGGCTCGTCGCCGAGGTCCTCCTCGAACGAGTCGCCTCCGTCGTCGAACGGGTCCTCGTCCGCGGGCGCGTCCGCGTCCGTTTCGGCGCCGTCCTCGTCGGCCCAGTCGGCCTCCCCGGCGTCGTACTCCTCTTTCAGCTCGCTGAAGCTCTTTCCATCGTCGTTCATGTCGTCTCCGTCGTCCGCCGCCGCGGTCTCGGACGCGGCGTCGGCGGGGTCGCCGTCGTCCGTGTGCTCGTCGTCCGGTTCCTCGTCCAGCTCGGCGAACTCGTCGTCGTCCTCGAAGTCGTCGTCGAGCAGGTCGTCGTCGAAGAACCCGTCGGCGTCCGCGTTCGCGACGTCCTCGTCGAGGTCGTCGTCGGCCGCGTCCTCCTCGTCGTCGTCGAAGAGGCCGAACGACCCCTCGCCGCCGCCGTCGACCCCGTCGAAGCCGCTGGAGTCGTCGACGAACGGGTTGATGCCGCGGGTGACCATCTCGTAGATGTCGAGGAGGTTCCGCACGTCCTCCTCGATGTCGTCGACGGCGGCCGAGATCTCCTCGTTCTCCGAGCGGACGGTCGAGACCGTCGACGAGAGCGAGGCGACCTCGTTTTCGAGGTCGTCGAGCCGCTTCTCCAGCTCGTCGGTGTTCGACCCACCGCCGCCGTCGTCGAAGTCGTCGTCCCACTCGTCCATCCCGTCGAAGTCGTCGAAGTCGTCGCCGCCGCCCATCCCGCCGCCCATCCCGCCGCCACCGCCCATCCCGCCGCCGCCGCCCATCCCTCCGCCGCCGAAGGGGTCGTCGTCGCCACCCATGCCTCCGGAATCGTCGTCGTCGGAGCCGTCATCGTCGAGGAACCTGTCGAGGACGCTCGCACCGACGAGCCCCAGCGTGGCGACTATCCATGCGGCCGTTGGAGCTCCCCACACCGGTAGTTCGAGGCCCATTACCGTGTACCACCCCCAGAACACACTTCAATTCACCCCTCAAAATATCAGCTGTGAGAAGACACGCGATGGCGGGGGGCGCCCCCGTCACGCGGTCCCGAAGCCCGGTCGTTCTCGACACGCTCTCGGTCGTTCTCAAAGCGTCCGTTCGAACCCGTCCGCCGCTCGCACGACTAACCGGCCGTCCGCTCTGAACCGGACGGTCCGACCGACGCCGTCGCCGACGGCGCGTTCGACCACCGGAATCCCCACCGCTTCGAGACACTGCTCGGCGCGCGCGACGTTCCGCGGGCCGACCGCGTCCGTGAGATCGAGCATCTCCGCGCCGCCGGCGACGCGCGCTTCGAGCCGGTCGGGAGACGCGCCCGCCGCGTCCAACTCCGTGATCAGCGTTTCGATCCCGGTGTCGACGTACTTTCCCGGCCGTTCCATCCCGGTGTCGGTTTCGCCACCTTTCGGCAGCATCGCGTGTAACAGCCCCCGAACCCCGGTCGACCGATCGACGAGGGCCACGGCGACGCACGACCCGAGGCCGCTCGTCGTCAGCGTCTCGCCGCCGGGCGTGACCGCCAGATCGCTGACGCCGACCTTGATCCGCCCCGCGTCGGGATCGCGAGAGAGCGCTCCCCCGCGAGACGACGGGTGGTGGCTCACGGCTCCGAGAGCCGGTCGAGCGCCCGCGCTAGTTCGCGCTCGTCCGGGAGCGCGTACACGTCGCACCGCGCCTGCACACCCTCCGTCCGGATCGCGGCGTCGATCACGAACCCGTAGTCCTGCCGCCGGCTCAGCTTGGCGACCAGCGGACTGATCGTGGCCGAGCCGATGTCGTGGACGAACTCCGGCGGCGAGTGGCTGATCGACGTCCCGAGCACGTTCGCCCACCCGTCGATGAACCCGCTCGTCATCACGTTGCCGAGCTCGCAGAGCGCGTTCTCCGCCATCCCGCCGAGCGGCTCGTCCGGTTCGGTCGGGAGCATCGAGGCCGCGATCTTCGCCGCGGACTCCTCCTCGAAGAGGATCGCGAGGTAGCCGCTCGGCTCTCCCTGCAGCTCGAAGACGGTCCCGGCGTGCGGCTCCACCCCGACTTCCGCGGGCACGTCGGCGAGGGGAACGAACCGCAGCCGGCTCACGTCGACGGTCGTCTCGAGGCCCGTCATCATCGCGATGTTGTCGGCGGCGTTCGCGGAGCCCCGCTTCGCCAGCGACGCGAACGTCGACAGCGACTCGTAGGGGACCGCGGTGCTGCCGGCGCCGTCGTTTCCCGCCTCGCCGTCTGCGCCCGGCGCCGCGGCCGGCGCGGTCTTGCCCACGATGAGGTCGCGGAACTGTCCGGAGTCTGGAAGCATATAGATCGAGAAGTCGAGGTCCGTCGTCGTCGCGTCCAGGCGGCTCTCGAAGAGGAACACGCCGTCGCCGGCGAGCGCCCCGTCGGGGAGGACGGCGGCGCCGTCGGCCTCGAAGTAGCGGGGCGGCGTCATGTCGATCGCCGTCCCCAGGTAGTTCGCCCAGCCGTCGAGGAAGCCGCCGAGCGCGATGTTCCCGACCTCGGTCACCGCGCTGCGCCCCATCGACGCCCCGCCCGGCAGGAGCGAGAGCAGGGCGTCGATGTTGGCCGCGTCGAACGCGAGCACCGCCTCGCCCTCCAGCCCGCCGCGGAGGCCGATGCTCACGCCGATCGACTCCCGGCCGGCGAACGCCTCGGCGAGGTCCTCGCCGCTGGCGACGCTGGCGCCCGTGACCTCGACGGAGAGGTCGGTGCCAGTCAGGTCGGTGAGCGCGCCGGCGGCCTGCCCGGCGCCTCGCTCTGCTAACCGGTTGCAGGCGCCGAGCGCTCGGACGTCGACGCGCATTATACCGCCGATCCGATGGCGTCGAGCACGTTCGGCTTCTGGAACGGCTTCGTGATGTACCCCTCGGCGCCGGCCTTGATGGCCGCCTTCATCTTCTCTTCCTGCCCGACGCTGGTGCACATGATCACCGTCGCTTCCGGGTTCTCCTCGAGGATCTCCGTCGTCGCCTCGATGCCGTCCCGGATCGGCATCACGATGTCCATCATCACGAGATCGGGCCCGTGCTCCTCGTACATATTGACCGCCTCCACGCCGTTTTCCGCCTCCCCGACGATCTCGAACTCGCCTTCGAGGATCTCT
>NZ_AOJH01000025.1 GCF_000337355.1 Halorubrum kocurii JCM 14978
CCCGCGTAGCCATTGTTGTCTGGATCGGGGCACAGCGATCACTTAATCACTCCCCCGCGGTTCTCAGCGATGAGAACAGAGGGAGATCGGAGCGCCCGCCGCCCGGTCCCTCACACCCAGTGGCCGAGGAGGTGGACGGCGCCGACGAGGACGGTTCCGCCGAACGCCTCTCGCGTGCCGAACGGAAGCGGGAGCATCCCGACGCTGTCGGACTCGCCGTCGTCGGGCGCGTTATCCGACTCTGACTCCTCGTCGCCGCTGTCAGCCGACTCGGTCGCGTTGTCGTCGCCGCCGTCGTCCGACTCGGTCGCGTTGTCGTCGCCGCCGTCGTCTGACTCGGTCGCGTTGTCGTCGCCGCCGTCGCCGCTGTCGTCATCGGACGCGTTCTCTTCGGCGTCGGACGCGTCGTCGTCGATCGTCGTCGTCGCCGGGTCCGCCTCGACCACGAGCGTCCCGGTGTGGGTGTCGTCGTCGAGCCGAAGCGTGAACGGGTAGGTTCCCGGGTCGAGGTCGGGAGTCTCCGAGCCGAACTCATACGTCCGCGACTCCCCCGGTTCGAGCCGAACACCCCACGATCCCGCCTCGCTGCCGTTGTCGACCGTGAGGGTGAGGTCCCCTTCGCCGGTCAGTCCGCCTGCGTTACGCGCGGTGGCTCGGATCGCGGAGAGGTTCTCTCCCTCGGTGACCGTGACGTTGTCGGGGGCGTCTTCGATCACCAGCTCGTCCGGGTTGTCGGCGTCGTCGACGACGACGACCGTCCGGCTGTCGCGGAGCGTGGAGCCCTCGTGCAGCTCGTAGTTCAGCCGCGTCCCGGGGGAGACGTCGTCGAGATCGGCGTCGACGGTGAAGTTCCCGTCGGAGATCTCGAGCGGCGACTCCGTCCGGAAGGGAGCCTCACCGTCGTCGTTGACGAGCGTCGCCGTCATCTCCCACACCGGCAGCAGCGACGTTGTTCCCGTGATTCGGCCGTCGTCGGCCTCGACGAGGATCTCGCCGTCGTCGGTGACGTGATCATACCGGAGGTACCGCTCCCGGACGGAGAACGACGCCTCGGCGCGGATCGTGCTATCGGGCGCCTCCCAGTAGGGGAACTGCGCCGAGAGGTCGTCGTCGGTCGCCGACGACGCCTCGAAGGCGGCCGGCGGCTCACCGTCCGCGAACGAGTAGCGCTCGCCCTCCGTCCCCTCCAGCGCGAACTCCACGGCGAACTCGTCGCCCGGCTCGGGGTCTTCGGTGAAGGCGCCGCCGTCGCTGGTGTCGATGACGAGGTAGAACCGTCCCGGTGCCTCGGGCGTCTCCAGCTCCGCCGCGTCCGCCACGAAGAGCTTGACGTCGTCCGAGTCGGCGCGCGAGAGATCGAGCGCAGCGGCCGGCTCGTTTCTGCCGGGGTTCGTCTGTCGGACCCGAAGCGACACCCCCTCTTCGGCGTCCAGGAGGTCGGTCAACACGTCGTGATCGATCTCTTGGCCCGGTTCGAGCTCCTCCTCGTCCCCGGCGAAGTGCGACAGGGCCCCCCAGATGCCGGTCGACTCGAACCCGAGGACGATTCGGTTGCCCTTCGTCACCTCGGGCCGGTCGAGCCCGTTGCTCCGGATGTCTTCGATTGACTCGGAGTCGGGTTCCTCGTCGAGGGCGCTCGGATCGACGCTGGTGAACACCTCGACGTCGTCGCGGAACTTCGGCTTCTCCAACACGAGGTCCGCCTGGTCCGCGGTCTCGGTCGGCGTCACCGTCCCAGAGTCCTCCACGACGAACGTCCCGTTGGTGATCGCAAGCCGGTACCGCTGTGGGACGAGGGGCCGAGCGAGCCCCTCTGCACCCGTTGCGCCGGAGAACGCGCTGAGGTTGTCGAGGCCGTCGGCGACGACGTCCCCGTCCTCGTCGCGGAACTCCAAGTCACACGAGACGTCGTCGCGGGCGCAACTCTGGACGTTGGTCTGGTTCGTCCCGATCGTCCGCGTGTTGATCGTGGTCTCGCTCGATCCCGAGATCTTGAGCACGTCCACGAAGCCGACGGACTCCCCGGTGTCGCTGAGCCGGTTGCCGCCGACGAGCAGGTACACGCCCCCGTCCGAGTTGTCCGCGGTGTACCTGATCCGGACCGGGTCGCCGGCGACGCCGGTGTAGGTCGACCGAGAAAATCCGCCGCTGATCTCCGGGCGGTCCGTCGGGGCGACCGGACCGCCGGCCTCGACCGCGGCGGGTGCCGTCGCTCCGGCCTCGACTGTGGCGGGCGCCGTCGCTCCGGCGTCGACGGACAGCGCGGACGCGCCTGACGAGAGCCCCGCGGCGGCCGGAGCGGTCGCGACGACGCCGGCGAGCGCGACGAGGACGACGAGGCCGATCACGCTCGTCTGGAGCGCCGATGGGCCGATCCCGACGGGTCGGGACCGACCGTCCGCGTCGGTGTCGACCGCTCCGTCGCCGTCGGTCGCCGCCGAGTCCCCTGCGGGCCGCTCGGTCGCGTCTATCGGGCGCGTGTCGGTCGCGTGGTCGTGGTCCATCGTCATGAGGGCGTGGTCAACGAGTGCGGGCCGGGCGACGGCCCGAGGTTGGGTAGCGACGACTCCGCGGGTCACCGACTAAAGCGTACTCACCCGATTATCAGGGCGTGTAACGAGAGGCGGTCGACGGAGCGGAAAACGCCGGAATCGCCCGACGTGAGCGGCGTCCTCGGTCCGAAGAATTAAGCCCGGGCGGCGCCCGATCCACGCCAAGATGCCATCGTGTCCCCGCTGTGACGCACCACTTGACGACGACGCGCGGTACTGCGCGCAGTGCGGCGCCCCGCAGACGGAGGACGCGGCCGAGGAGTTAGACGAGTACGTTCAGCGGCAGGCGGAGCAGGTCACGGGGGGGAGCGGCGGTGGCGGATCAGACGGCGGCTCGGGAGGCGACGACGCGTTCCCGTCCATGGAGGAGCTCTCCGACCGGGAGCAGCTCTGGCGGCGGGGCTCGTACGTCCTCGGCTACGGGACGGTCGTCGTCGCGCTCACGCGGGTTCCCGCCCCAGAGTCGTGGCCGCTGATCCTCGCCGGGATCGCGATCCTGCCGCCGATCCGACGGCTCACCGCGGAGCCGCTCGGGAGCCCGCTGAAACGAGAGGTGATGGCGGGAATATACGCGGTGTTCACGCTGATCGGGATCGCGCTGTTCGTTGTTTTATAAAGAGCAATCAGCACGGGCGGCGTCTCCGGCGGAGATCACTCGATCCGGAACCCGCCCGCGTCCTCGGCGGCGCGCACCAGGTCGCCGATGCTGTCGCTCGCCGTGAGTCCCTGGCTCGCGGCGAAGCGCTTGATCGCCACCGGCGGCACGTCCACGGTCGTCTCAGAGGCGACGAGCAGGAGCCCGAGCGCCTCGGGCGTCGGCGAGCTCGGCCCCGCGTTGGACGCGAACCACGTCACGAGCGAGTCGAACGTCGCCGTCACGTCGTTCGACACCATCCGCTGGCGGGTGGTGTCGCCGTCGACGTGGAGCGTCGCGTCGATGCCGTAGGTGAACCCGTCGTCGTCGAAGGAGCTCGCCAGCCACCGGCTCACCGACTGCCGGTCGACTTCGGAGGTGTCGCCCGCGCCGCCGGCGTGGGTCGCGGGAGCGCCTCCCGGTTGACCGGCTGCACCGGTCTGCGGCCGGCCGGTGCCGCCCTGGGGGTGACCGCCCGCGTTGCGGGGCGCGCCGGTCCCGGCTCCGCCCGCTGCGCCTCCCGGCCCGCCACCGGGATCCGGCGGCTGTCGCTCCGCCGGGTTCGCCGGATCCGCGGCCGTGAAGCCCGTCTCGTCGGCGGGGGACCGCTCCGGCTGTGACCGTCGGACGTTGGGCCGGCCGTTCGTCCCGACGACGTACCGGCTCTCCCCGATCTCGACGACGCTCTCGTCGTCGGTGAAGTCGAGCTCGTCGGGGTCGGCCGGCGGTGCCTCGTGGTCACTCATGGCGTACCCGTGGTGACGCGAGAAAATAGGTGTTCCGGGCGGACCGATTCCGCCGGGACAGTGGTTAGGGGCCTATTCGAGGCTCGTTAGAGCCGGACCGCTTCGCCGTCCTCGGTGAAGAGGTCGGGGGCGTTCAGTTCGACCGAAGTCGTCGCCGACGACGGCGAGACGATCTCGAGCGACGAGGTCTGACCCTCACCGAACGCCTCCTCGGTGCTGTTGTTGTGTGCGTAGGTGTAGCCGCTGCCGTAGACGTTACCCTCCGTGATACTCCCGAACGGCTGCGTACCGGGGTTCACGACGATCGTGTAGTCCGTGTCGTCGTCGAGTACGGCATCGCCGCCGTCGACGAACTCACCGTTCGAGTCCTGAACGCCGAACTCGCTCGCGTTGAGCTGGCTCGCGTTCGCGATGGTGTCCCCACCACTAGCGTTCGTGTCTGTGAAGACGAGGTTCGCCTGTCCGTTCGGTCCGACCGCTTGAAGAGTCGATTCCGACAGGTCAATCTGGTCGGCCCCGGCAGCGCCGGAGACGCTGATCTTGATCGACTCCAACTCACCCGTGCTGTTGTTGCCGACGATGCCGACCTCGCTCGTCACGTCGATCCGTTCCGACACGAGGTCGGTGCTCTCTTGACCGGTCGCCTCAGCTTGGGACTGAAGGAAGCCGGCCGTGTTGATCAGGACGCCGGCGGCGATCGCCGCAACCAGGACCATCGCGATGAACACGATGAGCGTCCCGATACCAACCTGACCGCGGTCCTCACTGTTGTTGATGAATTCGAACATTGTTACAGCCTCACAGACGTCTGTTCATCGGTCAGCGTCGTCGGGACGCGAAGTTCGGCCGACGTGGTCGCTCCTGACGCCGTCGTGAAGGTGACCGACAAGCGGTCGCCGCCCTCAAGCGGCTCGTAAATGTCGCTGGTCAGGTCGATCCCGATATCGGCACGGTCGCTGGCGTCGGTCAGCACGACATCACCCTCTTCTCCGGTGTAAATGTCGATACTGGCGTTCTCATCGCTGAGCTGGAACGTCTCCTGTCCGCTCGTTCCGATGAGTTCGACGCTCGTCTCGTTGAGATCGATGTTGCCAGCACCGGGTGACTGCGCCACGGTGATGTTCAGATGATCTACGTTACGAGGGCTGTCACCCGTCACGTTGCCGGACTGGCTCACCACCTGCAGCCGGTCGCTCACCTGACTCGTACTCTCTTCGCCCGTTGCTTCCGCCTGCGTCTGCAGGAAGCCGGCCGTGTTGATCAGGACGCCGGCGGCGATCGCCGCCACCAGCACCATCGCGATGAACACGATGAGGGTCCCGATCCCCACTTGACCGCGCTCTTCCTCGTCCAGTAGTGTTTCGAACATTGTGTGTTGCGTTGGCCCCCGGCCTGCCCGGCGGGCGTTATCGCTAGGGAGTGGAATTTCCCTATTAAAGACTCCGTGCCGATTATTTAAACTGATAAGGCGCTGCCGTATTGCGGTTTTTAGATTCTATCCGTTCCTATAATTTCTGAAAATATCAACGACATCGCGATCAGATTATCGACACTGGATCTCTGAGCGTCCCGCGCGATCGACTGGATCGGGTGCGAACGGGAGCGGGATCGCGACGCTATCGAGCGCGATCGTCCGGACAACTCCCGCTTCAAAACTCGACAGCGGTCGTGCGAGCCGTGCGGCTCCGCGCCGCCTCAGCGGTCTTGGATCCGCGTCAGCTCCGACTCGGGGATCACGAACTCCTGCGTGCCGGGCTCGTACACCGCGAGGCTGCCGGCGACCAGCGCCATCGACGCCGCCAGCAGGCCCGTGTTGACGAGCAGCAGCGCCTGCGGGTTCGCGAAGGCGGTCCGGAAGGCGGCGACGGGCGTCGCCACGGCGGCGACGACGACGAGCCCGAACCCGACCGCGAGGTACGCCATCGCCGTCCGCCCAGACGACCGGTACGCGGAGACCGCGAACGCGAGCAGCGTCGCGCTCGCGCCGGCCAGCACGGTGGTCGTCACGAGATACAACCCCTCGATGAGTTCCATACGCCTTCTGACCGGAGTCGATTTATAAACCTACGGTGGCGACTATCACCGGCGATAACACCCGTGAACCGCTCCGAACGGGCGAGAACCCGCTACGGCGGTCGTGGCGCCGCCGAACCGGATTCTCGACCCGAGCCGATCACCGGTACCCTTTTAAACTCCAAAAATCAACGACGATAACGTGAATGGTGGGGGACGATCTGATCACGGTGCTCGGCAACAAGTACAACACGGACATCCTGACCGCGACGGGCGACGCGATGTCCGCGCAGGACCTGAGCGACGAGCTCGACGTCCCGATCGCGACGTGTTACCGCCGGATCAACGAACTGGAGGAGGCCGATCTCCTCGAGCTTCACGACCGTCCGCTCTCGGACGAACACCGCCGCGTGAAGGTGTACCGCCGGAAAGTGGACGGCGTCGAGGTCGACTTCCGTGACGGACTCACTGTGGAGGTTGAGGAGCGCTCCGCCGTGAAAAACCGGCTCGACGACGTGTGGCGCGACCTCTCGTCGGGACAGTAACCGTTTCCGCGTTCCTCCCCGCGACACCGCGTCGTCCCCGCCCGCGCCGCCTGTTTGCTCTCCGCCGAAGTCAGAACGAGGGCTCGTCGGACCGCCCCATCATCGAGAACCCGCCGGCCCGTTCGTGGACGGTGATGCCGCCCTCGCCGATCTCCATCGGGAAAATGTCGGTGTCGATGTCCTGTTTCCGCATCTTCGCCACCCACACGTAGCGGTTGACGCCGGAGTCGGTCGGCGTCTGGATGAAGTAGATGTTCCCGTCGGTGAGGAAGTTCTCCAGCCCGACCTCGGTGTCGGGGAACACCGCGCCCTGCTCGTTGATGAGCAGCGAGGTCAGCCCGTTCGCCTTGAGGATGTCCGAGAACTTCAGCAGGTACGTCCGCTTCTCCTGTTCGGCGTCGAAGAAGAGCTGGAACATCGACAGCGAGTCGAGTACGAGCCGGTCGAAGTCGCCGTCCTCGATCGTGTCGAGGAGCTTGTCGACCGCTGTCGAGAAGTCGGTCTCGCGCAGCATCTCGCGTTTGTCGAGGATGACGATGTCGCCGCTGTCGACGAGGTCACCGAACCCTTCCAGCCCGATCGACTCGGCGGCGCCGCGGATGTCCGCCTCGTCCTCCTCGAAGGAGACGTACACCCCGCGCTCGTCCTGTTCGGTGACGCCGTGGTAGAGGTACTGGATCCCGAAGATGCTCTTGCCGGTACCGGGGTTCCCGGAGACGAGGACCGTCGATCGCTCCGTGATTCCGCCGGAGAGGATCGAGTCGAGCCCCTCGACCCCGGTGGAGACGAGTTCTGACATTCGTCCCGTTATTGGCGGCCGGAGTATATAAAAGACGATCCGACGGACCGACCGCACGGACGCCGACAGGTTTATTCCTCGACACACCGCCCGTTTCTGTATGCCCGGTGAAGCGTCCTCCGTCGAACACGGCGGTGATCGACGGTGAGCGACCCATCGGTCCTCGTCGTCGAGGACGAGCCCGACATCGCCGCGCTGTACGCCGGCTTCCTCGAAGAGCGATACGACGTGGACCTCGCCGAGACCGCCGCCGAGGCGATCGACCGCGTCGACGGCGCGATCGACGTGGTGTTGCTCGACCGCCGGCTCCCGGACGGGAGCGGCGACGACGTGCTCGACCACATCCGCGAGGCGGGCTACGACTGTCGCGTCGCGATGGTCACCGCCGTCGAACCCGACTTCGACATCATCGATATGGGGTTCGACCTGTACCTCACCAAGCCCGTCAGCCGTTCGAAGCTGCTGGCGGCGATCGACACCCTGCTGACCCGCAGCGAGTACGACGAACTGATCCAGGAGGCCGCGGCGCTGGCGAGCAAGCGCGCGGTGCTCAACGCCCAGAAGCCGGCCGCTCAGCGCGACGGAAACGAGGCGTACGCCGAACTGGTCGCGCGGCTCGAAGACCTCGACACCGACATCGACGAGCTCGGCGAGTCGCTGTCGTCCGACGACTACCGCGCGATGTTCCGCGACCTCGGCGAGGCCTGACGCGACCGGACCGCGCGCTCGTTGTTCTCGCCCGGTTCGCTACGAGAGCTGTTCGCCGACCAGCCGGTCCGCCTCCGCGAGGAACGCGTCGCGCTCGCCGATCGGGATCGTCGCGCCCGCGGCCACGTCGTGGCCTCCCCCGTCGCCGCCGACGGCCTGGCTCGCCTCGCGCATCACTCGCGAGAGGTCGAGCCCCCGTCGGACGAGGGTGTGTGACCCCCGCGAGGAAACCTTTAGCTCCTCGGCGTTCTCCTCGGCGAAGGCGATCACGGGTTTCGAGCGGTCGAGGGCGGGCGAGCCGATCGCCATCCCGGCGACGATGCCGACGATCGTCTCGCGGATCCGCGACCCGGCGTCGAACCACTGGAGGTGATCCTCATCGGTGACGCCCTCGGTTTTCACCCACTGAAGCCCCTCGGAGAGGTTTTTCCGGTGGTTTCGCAGGAGCCGCCGCGCCTCGTCGAGCGCGTCGCCGCGGTCGCCGAGACACACGGCGAGCCCCACGTCAGCCCGCTCGTACCGGGCGGTGGCGTTGAGCAGCGTGGAGAACTCGCTCACGTCCCGTAGCTCCGTGCCGGGCTCCTCGTCGACGAGGGTGTAGGAGGTCCCGACGAGCGCCTCGATCCGGTCGGCGGGGACGCCGGAGGCGACGGCGCGGCGCATCAGCGCGGACGCGAGCACCTGCCGCTCCTCCCCGTCGAGGTCGACCCAGCGCCGCCACTCCCCGTCGCGTTTCACGTCGATATCGAGGTCGGCGAGGAAGGAGATCGCGCCCGCCTCGTCGTTCGAGATTCCCGGGATCTTCACGTCGGAGGCGTACTCCAGCAGCTTCGGGAGCGGTCTGGTCTGCCTGCCGTACAGGTCCAGATCCGTCTGAGCCTCGATGACGCCGGCGTCGACGCCGTCGGCGACGATCGCCTCGTTGGCGCCGACGAGCCCGCCGTCGGAGTCCTGCATGTCACCGACCGCGCCGACCACCGCCAGCGCGGCGAGGTCGCGGTTGTCCCCGTCCGGCCTCTCAAGCGCGCGGGCGAGCACGTAGCTCGCTCCCGCGCCCGACAGCTCGCTCGCGCCGTTTATCCCCTCCAACAGCGGGTTGAGGTGGAACTCCGTCTCGCGGTCGGCCGGCTGGTGGTGGTCGGCGATCACGGGGACGAAGTCGCCGCGGTCCTCGTGGTCTGCGATCACGTCGAGCTGCCCGGAGCCGAAGTCGGTGAACAACACGACGTCGAACTCGCGGGCGGCGATCCCCGCGATCGACGCGGCGTCGAGCTGCTTCTCGAAGACGACCTCGTGGTCGATCCCGGCCCGCGCGAGCGCGGTCGACGCGATCGCGCCGCTCGTGAGCCCGTCGGCGTCGATGTGGGACGCGAGCAGCACGCGGTCCGCGCAGCGGAGCCGGTCGGCGCAGGCGCTCGCGCGCCCGGTGAGGTCCGGGACGGGTGGATCGGCGACTGCCATTACCGACCGTTGGCTCGCGACCGGGGATAAACTCACGCTTCGGGCGGCCGGCGAGAGACGACCGCAACTGCGCCGATCGCGCCGCTTCGACACAGGCGGAGGCATCACTTGCCGTAACTGGCGGTTATAGATGTATTGAGATATATGCACTACACACATGACACGTGGGTTCAACACCCGGAGTCTCCACGCCGGCGCCGAGGCCGATCCGGCGACCGGGTCGCGCGCGACCCCGATCCACCAGACGACCTCGTTCGTCTTCGACGACGCGGACGCGGCGGCGGAGCTGTACGCGCTCCGGGCGGAGGGCCACATCTACTCTCGGCTCTCCAACCCGACCGTGGGCGTCCTCGAGGACCGGCTCGCCGACCTGTCGGGCGGCTCCGACGCGGTCGCGACCGGCTCGGGGATGGCCGCCTTCGACGCGATCGCGACCGTGCTCGCCAGCGCGGGCGACAACGTCGTCGCCAGCTCCGAGATGTACGGCGGCACGGCCGCGTACCTCACCAGCATCGCGAACCGCCGCGGGGTCGAGGCGCGGCTCGTCGACGCGCTCGACGCCGAGGCGTACGCGGACGCGATCGACGACGACACCGCGTTCGTCCACGTCGAGACGGTCGCGAACCCCTCGCTCGTCACGCCCGACTTCGAGCGCCTCGCGGAGATCGCCCACGAGCACGCCGTCCCGCTCGTCGTCGACAACACGTTCGCCACTCCCTACCTCTGCCGGCCGTTCGAGCACGGCGCCGACATCGTCTGGGAGTCGACGACCAAGTGGATCACCGGCAACGGCACCACCGTCGGCGGCGTCGTCGTCGACGGCGGGACCTTTCCGTGGGACCACCCCGACGCCGACTACGACGAGCTCGACGGGCAGTCGCCCGCCTACCCGATCGACTTCGTCGAGCAGTTCGGCGACGCGGCCTTCGCCAACGTCGCCCGCCAGCGCGGGGTCCGCCCGACCGGCGGCCAGCAGTCGCCCTTCGACGCGTGGCAGACGATTCAGGGGCTCAACACGCTCCCGCTTCGGATGGAGCGACACTGCGAGAACGCCCGGGCGGTCGCCGAGTTCCTTCGGGACGACGACCGAGTCGACTGGGTGGCGTATCCCGGCTTCGAGGACCATCGGAGCCACGAGAACGCCGCCGAGTACCTCGACGGCTACGGCGGGATGGTCACGTTCGGCGTCGACGGGGGGTACGAGGCCGCCAAGACGTTCTGCGAGGCCGTCGATCTGACGAGCTTCCTCGCGAACATCGGCGACGCGAAGACGCTCGTCATCCACCCGGCGTCGACCACGCACGCGCAGATGGACGAGACCCAACAGCGGCTCGCCGGCGTCTACCCTGAGATGCTCCGGCTCTCCGTCGGGATCGAGGACCCCGACGACGTGATCGCCGACCTCGGCGACGGGCTGGCGGCGGGCGAACGCGCCGCGAGGGAGCAGGGTGCAGACGACCCGGCGGCCGAGCGACCCGCGGACGACCCGGGGGTGTGACTCGTGAGCACCGTCCCGACCGACCACGGCGTCGCCTCGCTCGGCGAGTTCGCCTTCGAGTGCGGCCAGTCGGTCCCCGACCTGGAGGTCGCCTACGAGACGCACGGCGAGTTCGACGGCGACAACGTCGTGCTGGTGTGTCACGCGCTCACCGGGAGCCAGAACGTCGCCCGGTCGCCGGCGCCCGAACGCGACGAGGGGACCCGCGGAGCCGGCCAGGCCGGGCAAGCCCGTGCGTGGTGGGACGACATCGTCGGCCCGGGGAAGGCGATCGACACCACGGAGTACTACGTCGTCTGCGCGAACGTCCCCGGCTCCTGTTACGGCACCACGGGCCCGGCGAGCGAGCGGCCCGCCGACCTCGACCTCCCCGAGGCGCCCGACCACGACCGGTGGGGGACCGCGTTCCCGCCGGTGCAGGTCGAGGACTGGGCGCGCGCGCAGCGTCGCCTGCTGGACCACCTCGGCGTGGGGCGGCTCCGAGCCGTCGTCGGCGGGAGCGTCGGCGGGATGAACGCGCTGGAGTGGGCGAAGCGCTACCCGGACGACGTCGACCGCGTGGTCGCCATCGCGACCGCCGGGCGCCTCGACGCGCAGTGTCTCGCGCTCGACGCGGTCGCCCGCCGGGCGATCCGCGCGGACCCGAACTGGAACGGCGGCGACTACTACGGTGAGGGCCGCCCCTCGCCCGACGAGGGGCTCGCGCTGGCCCGCCAGATCGGCCACATCATGTACCTCTCGAAGGCGTCGATGGAGCGGAAGTTCGGCCGCCGATCGGCGGGCCGCGACNGACTCGCTGACCCGCGAGGAGGGGGACCTCGGGCTCCCCCCGGAGCCGACGGCGGCGTTCTTCCCGTACCGCGAGGTGGAGTCGTATCTCGACTACCAGGCCGAGGGGTTCAGCGAGCGGTTCGACGCCAACAGCTACCTCTACCTCACGCGCGCCATGGACGAGTACGACCTCGCGGCGGGCCACGGCACCGACGCCGACGCGCTCGGCGCCTTCGACGGCGAAGCGCTCCTGTTGAGCTTCACTGCCGACTGGCACTTCACCGTCGAGCAGTCGTCGTCGCTCGCCGACGCCTTCCGCGCCGGCGACGCCCCGGTCGCGCACCACGTGATCGACTCCGATCACGGCCACGACGCGTTCCTCGTCGAGCCCGAACACGTCGGGCCGCCGCTCCGCGACTTCCTCGCCGACGGGACCGCCGGTCGCGCGGTCTCCGACGGCGGCGGGGCCGACGACTCCGCGCGCCCGGAGTCGGACCACGCGCCGGTGCACGCGAGCCTTTTTAAAGGATAACAGCGGTGCGGTGGCGCGCGCCGCCGAGTGGCCGCCGTCGGCGGCCGCGAGGAGCACGGGCGAGGGAGTCGCGAACGAAGTAAGCGACTGAAGCGCGCAGCGAGGTGCGCGACTCCTCGCGGCTGCGGCTTTGACGGTGTGCACCGCCGGTCCACAATCAGTTATTTATAAGTAACCGGCCGAGCCCTCGGACCGGACCACCGGTAATCCGGCCTCGGTAACGGCGCACGAGCGCCCGACGCGGTCCCCCGACCGAACGCTCACGATCAACCATGATAACGTTCATAGTTCTCGACCCCGTGGTGTGTGAGGTATGCCCGGTGGACACTCCCAGACACTTCGACCCTTCCTGTGGCGCGCCGAACGACTGTACCCGGACACCGAGGTCGTCTCTCGGACCCACGAGGGGCGCACCCGGCACACGTACGCCGAGTACGCCGAGCGGACGGCCCAACTCGCGAACGCGCTCGACGAGTACGGGATCGAGCGCGGTGACCGCGTCGCGACGTTCTGCTGGAACCACACCCGCCACTTCGAGACGTACTTCGGCGTCCCGAACACCGGTGCACAGCTCCACACGATCAACCCGCTCCTGCCAGACGAGCACATCCGGTACATCGTCGACGACGCCGACGACGAGATCATCTTCGTCGACCCGTCGCTGGCCGAGAAGATCGCGGGCGCCGCCGACGGGGCGGAGGAGTTCGAGGACGTCGACTTCGTCGCCATGGGTTCGGAGGGGATCGACGCGCTCGACGCACCCGCCTACGAGGAGTTCATCGGAGACTACTCGACCGAGTACGACTGGCCCGACCTCGACGGCGACCAACCGGCCGGGCTCTGTTACACCTCGGGCACCACGGGGAAGCCGAAGGGCGTCGAGTACACCCAGTCGATGCTGTGGAGCCACACGATGGCCTCCCAGACGCCGCAGGGGATCCCGATGGAAGACTCCGACGTGGTCATGCCCGTCGTCCCCATGTTCCACGTCAACGCGTGGGGGATGCCGTTCACCGCGACCGCGGCCGGCGCGAAACACGTCTACCCGGGACCGTCGCCGGACCCGGCAGACCTCGCGGCGCTGATCGAGGAGGAGGGCGTAACGATCTCCGCGGGCGTCCCGACGGTGTGGCTCGGTCTGCGCGAGTATATCGAGGGGGGCAACGAGGTGGACCTCTCGACGCTCGACACCGTGATCATCGGCGGCGCGGCCGCCCCGCAGGCGTTGATCGAGTGGTACGACGAGCGCGACGTGGAGGTGCTGCACGCGTGGGGGATGACCGAGCTGTCGCCGATCGGAACCGTCTCGCACCTCAAGAGCGACCTGCGCGACGCGGACTACGACACGCAGGTGAACAAGCGCTCGAAGCAGGGGCTCGTCGCCCCCGGCCTCGAGTTCGAGGTGATCGACGAGGACGGCGAGGAGGTGCCGTGGAACGGCGAGGACTTCGGCGAGCTCCGGATCCGCGGCCCGTGGGTCACGAAGGAGTACTTCAAGCGTCCGGAGGCCAGCGAGCAGGAGTTCGTCGACGGCTGGCTGAAGACCGGCGACGTGGTCACCGTCGACGAGGACGGCTACATGCAGCTCGTCGACCGGACGAAGGACGTCATCAAGTCCGGCGGCGAGTGGATCTCCAGCGTCGAGCTGGAGAACGCGATCATGGCCTACGACGGCGTCAGCGAGGCGGCCGTAGTGGGCGTGCCCCACGAGCGCTGGCAGGAGCGCCCCGTGGCGTTCGTCGTCGTGGCCGACGGGGTCGACCGCGACGAGCTCGTCGAGCGGATCGAGGCGGGCCTCCGCGAGGAGTACCCCAAGTGGTGGGTGCCGGACGCGGTAGAGTTCATCGACGAGGTGCCCAAGACCGCCACCGGAAAGTTCTCGAAGAAGGACCTCCGCGAGCAGTACGGCGAGCAGTCGCTCGTCGACGGCGCGGTGCCGGAAGACGACGCGCCCGAACAGGAGTAACGCTCCGCCGGGCGTAACCGCCCGTCCCGAACCGATTTCTCAGTCGTCGCGGTCGCCGACGACCCACTTGTGCGAGTAGCTCTCGCCGCAGGTGCAGTGGGCGTACGCGTGGACCACGTCGCCCTCGGCGTAGAGTCCGCCGACCTCCTCGTTCTGCGCCTCCGCGAACGCGAAGACGAAGTTGACGCCGTGATCGTCCTCGGGGTCTCCGCCCGCGTCGTCCGCGAACGGGCACTCCCCGTCGTCGAGCGACCGGGCGATCACCCCTTCGGCGCCCATCGCCGTCTTCGCGAACTCCATCGCGCCCATCCCGGTGCCGGCCTCGAACGCGGACCGGCCTGTCTCGCCGTCGAGGATCAGCCGCACGCCGTCGGCCGTCTCCGTGCCGACGCTGCGGAGCCTGGAGTCGTCGTCGAGGTACGCGTCGCTCAGGTAGAAGACCACGTCGTCGAGCCGCTCGCCCGCGAGGAACTCGTCGAGGTTGCTCATGCCGGTCCGAGGCGCGTGAGCGGTAAAAGGAGTGCGTGTCGCGGTCGGACGACCGGCGGCGCGTCTCGTCGGCGACACCGATGACTAATCGTGTGGAATCGGGGTAACTGTTAATACGCATCACTGAGATCCGTCCCCTGATGAGCGCGCAAACACCATCCGGAGACCGGCTCGTCGAGTGGGCGGAGCTGGTCGACGAGGACGTGCCGGAAGAGCTCCGAGAGGAGCGTTCCACCGAACGATAACTTTCACTCCGCTTCGCGAAGGCTTTAGGCCGGAGGCGGCGAAGCACCGCCGATGGCGACCGAGGCCGCCGGCATCGACAGACCCCTGCTCGTCGACGATTTCCTCCAGCGGCGCCGCTACCAGCTCCAGCTGGCGGACGCCGCCGCCGACGAACACACCCTCGTCTGTCTCCCGACCGGCCTCGGCAAGACGACGGTCAGCCTGCTCGTCACGGCCGAGCGCCTCCACGAGGCGGGCGGGAAGGCCCTCTTTTTAGCTCCCACCAAACCCCTCGTCCAGCAGCACGCCGACTTCTACCGCGAGGCGCTGTCGATTCCGGACGACGAGATCGTCGTGTTCACCGGCGAGGTCAAGCCGGACGACCGCGCCGCGCTGTGGGACGACGCCCGGATCGTGATCGCGACCCCGCAGGTCGTCGAGAACGACCTGGTCGGCAACCGGATATCGCTTCGCGACGTGACGCACTGCACCTTCGACGAGTGCCACCGCGCCACCGGCGACTACGCGTACGTCTACATCGCGGAGCGCTACCACGCCGACGCGGCCGATCCCCTCGTCACCGGGATGTCGGCCTCGCCCGGCGGCGACACCGAGGAGATCGAGACGGTCTGTGAGAACCTGGGGCTCGTGAACGTCGAGGTGATGACCGAGGAGGACGCCGACGTCGACGAGTACACGCACGACACCGACGTGCAGTGGGAACAGGTCACGCTCCCGGACGAGGTCCTCGCGATCCGCGACGCCCTCAACGAGGTGATCACCGACCGGCTGGAGAAGCTGAAGCAGTTGGGGGTGACGAACACCACGAACCCGGACCTCTCGCAGAAGGACCTCAACAAGATGCGCGGGCAGCTGAAACAGATGATGGACAACGACCAGTCGGAGGGATACAAGGGGATGAGCACCCACGCCGAGGTGATGAAGCTCCGGCGCGCCACCGAGCTGGTCGAGACGCAGTCCGTCGAGTCGGTCCGGCGCTACTTCGAGCGCCAGCGCGAGGCCGCCCGGTCGTCGGGCGCCTCGAAGGCGAGCCAGCGGATGGTCGCGGACCCGAAGGTTCGCGAGGCGATGCGGAAGGCGGAGTCGTTCGACGGGCTCCACCCGAAGTTCTCGAAGGCCCGGATCCTCCTCGCGGAGACGCTCGGGATCAACGGGGGCGAGCGCGCGATTCTGTTCACCGAGTCCCGGGACACCGCGGAGGCGCTCGTGGAGTTCCTCTCCGCCAGCTTCGACGTGCGGAAGTTCGTCGGGCAGGGCGACAAGGAGGGCTCCGACGGGATGAGCCAGAAACAGCAACAGGAAACACTCGACGAGTTCAAGGCCGGCGAGTTCGAGGTGCTCGTCTCCACGAGCGTCGCCGAGGAGGGCCTCGACGTCCCCGAGGTCGACCTCGTCTGCTTCTACGAGCCGGTCCCGACCGCGATCCGCTCGATCCAGCGCAAGGGCCGGACCGGCCGGCAGGCCGAGGGGAAGGTGGTCGTCCTGATGGCCGAGGACACCCGCGACGAGGCGTTCTTCTGGATCTCTCGCCGTCGCGAGAAGAAGATGGCCAGCCAGCTCTCGGAGCTGAAGGAGGCCACCGACGACATTGAGGAGACCGTCGGCGAGGACGGGCAGGCCGGGCTCGACGCGTTCGCCAGTGGGTCCGGTGACGAGGGCGGAGCGCAGACGTCGGTGTCGACGACCGGACCGACCGCGGCCGAGGACCCGGACGCCGGGTCGCCCGACGCGGACGCCGGCGACGATGCCGGCGACGCCGGCCTCACCGACTTTGCCGCGGAAGCGCGAGAGGGTGACGCTGAAGAGCCCGACGAGGCTGCGGCGAGCGAGGGCGACGACGGCGTCGTCGCCACCGCCGGCGTCGACGAGGGCGTCGAGGTCGTCGTCGACCAGCGCGAGCTCGACTCCGCCATCGCGAAGGACCTCTCGACGCGCGACGGGCTCGTCACCCGGTTGGAGACGCTCGCGGTCGGCGACTACGTGCTCTCCGACCGGGTCGCCGTCGAGCGCAAGTCCGCGGCCGACTTCGTGGACTCGATGCTCGATTCCGACCGGTCGATGTTCGAGCAGGTCGGCGAGCTCTCCCGAGCGTACGCCCGCCCCGTGATGGTCGTCGAGGGGACGAACCTCTACGGCCAGCGCGACATCGACCCCAACGCGATCCGCGGCGCGCTCGCGTCGCTCGCGGTCGACTTCGACGTGAGCGTCCTCCGCACCGAGGACGAGGGCGACACCACCGAGCTGCTCGCGACCATCGCCAAACGGGAGCAGGAGACCCGCGACCGCGAGGTGAGCGTCCACGGCGAGAAGACGACGAAGACCCGCGCGGAACAGCAGGAGTACGTCGTCTCGTCCATCGCCGACATCGGCCCGGTCACGGCGCGCACCCTCCTCGAGCACTTCGGCACCGTCGAGGCCGTGATGACCGCGCCCGAGGACGACCTACTGGAGGTCGACGGCGTCGGCCCGGTGACCGCCGAGCGCATCCGCGAGGTCGTCGGCAGCGAGTACGAGTAGCTTTGATCGACGGTACGAACGGAAACAGCGGCGAAAGGATATTGTATACGAGGTAGTATACGAGCAGACATGAGCAAGAGCATCCGTGTCGACGAGGAGACACACGCCGCGCTCGCGTCGCTGAAAGGCGACGACGAGACGTTCAACGATCTGCTGACGCGGTTGCTTCGCGAGCGCCGCGAGGATATCCGGTCCGGGGCCGGTCTGTGGGAGGGAAGCGACGCGCCAGAGCACGCCCGAGAGAAACGCCGGGAGATGAAACGCGGGGTCGACTCGCCGTGACCCTATACGACAGTAGCGTCCTCATCGATTACCTCGCGGGACGGTCCCCCGCCGTCGAATATGTCGAGTCTCACGCCGACGAGCGCGCGGTCGCACCGCCGCTCGTGCTGTTCGAAGTGTACCAAGGAGAGGTGTTCAAGACGGGATCGACGGACCTCGGCGCGGTCGACGAGGCGCTGGACTGGATAGATGTGATCGACACCTCGGCGGCGGTCGCTCGCGAAGCGGCAGTGCTTCAGGATGCGCTCCGTGAACAGGGAGACCCTCTCGCGGCCCGCGACGCTTTCATCGCGGGGGCCGCCGTCGCACAGGACGAACGGCTGGCCGTGTCGGACACCGACTTCGACGTCGACGGGATTCGTGACGCTCTCGAGGTCAATTTCGTCTGAGGAGGTTCAGTCGAACCCGCTCACCAGCGTCACCACCCACTGCCCGAGGTCGTACTCCGACCTGACTTCCACCCGCGTCACCCACTTCACCCACTGGAACCCGCGGCGGTCGGGTGCGACCAGCCGCGCGGGCGCGCCGTGCCCGTGGCTCAGTCGCTCGCCGCCGACGTGCGTGGCGAGCAGGGCGTCCTCGGCCTCCGCCAGCGGGAGGCTCCAGCGGTAGCCGGTGACGGAGGTGAACCGGACGTAGGCGGGCTCGCGGTCGGTCGCCTCCTCGTCGCCGGCGGCCGCCTCCGGCCCGCCGGCCGCCTCCAGCAGGTCGCCGACCCGGACCCCGCTCCACTCCTGTACCGTGTACCAGCCGCTGGTGCAGTCGAGCAGCGCCTCCGTCTCATGGCCGGCGGCGAGGTCCGCGGCGGTCAGTTCGACGGGGTCGCTCACGAGGCCGTCGACCGACAGGCGGTAGTCGCCGCGGTCGATCGGGTCGGGGTCGTCCGCGACCCACGAGGTGATCGGGAAGGAACCGTTGCCGTCCCCCTCACGGGGCTGTGAGCCGGTGAACCGCCGGTCGGCACCGGCCGTGTCGAGCGCGTCGTTGATCCCCTGTTGGAGCCGGTAGGTCGCGCCGCCGGCCGCCAGCAGCGCGAAGTAGCGGACGGCGGTCCGCCGGCGCTCGAAGTCGACCCGCCTCGGGAGCCGGAACCGGGTCGTCGCGTGCGCGGCGACGAGCGGGACCAAGGCGAGCCCGAACCCGACGTGGACGGAGAGGAGAGTCCAGTAGGAGACTCGCACGTCGAGCCCGAACACCCACGCGACCCCGGTCGAGAGCGCGCCAAGCGCGGCGACGAGGGTCAGGACCGACAGCGCGGTCGACCGCCGCCACAGGCTCGGGTCCGTGAGCCGGCGTCGGACCCGCGCGAGCTTCCACGCGAGCAGCGCGACGACGCCGACGCCGAGCGCGCGGTGGAGCCAGAACACCGGCCACCCCTCGGGGACGCCGACGGTGAACGAGACGAGCCCGGTGGCGGCCTCGGCGAGGACGAACGCGAACAGCGACCAGTCGACGGCGCGCGGCGGCGGCTCCAGCCGGTCAACGGCCCCGCGGAGTCGGGCTCTCGCTCCCATCTCGATCGTGGTACGTGCTAGCGAGACAAAAGCGTCGTCACCGTTCGATCGCCCCGCCTACAGCTCGTACACTTCCCCGTCGACCGCGAGCGGCTCCGCGAACGCCTCGTCGGGCGGGTAGTAGTGCGCGAGGTGGACGAGCCGGGTGCGGTCCGCGTCCAGCTCGTCGGCGAGCGCGAGCGCACCCTCCCGAGTCATATGCTTCGTGCCGAACGTGCGCGGCACGCCGTCGGCGTCCTCGTGGCGCCCGCCGATCGGGTGGTGTTCGCAGAGCGACGCGGGGACGATGGCGTCGGCGAGCAGGAGGTCGGCGTCGGAGAGCGCCTCCCGGGACCGCTCCGGAACGTCGTAGCTCGTGTCGCCCGTGAGCGAGAGCTTTGCCCCCGTCTCCGGGTCCTCGATCACGACGCCGTAACACAGGAGCGGCGGGTGGTCGACGGGGACGAACCGGACCTCGAGCCCGCACGTCTCGAACGGTTCGAACGGCGCGCGCGAATGGACGCCGATCCGGTCTTCGAGGTAGTCGTACTTCGCGCGGATCGTCTCCGCGACGCTCTCGTCGGTCGCGGGGTCGGTCTCCGACGGGGCGTGGACCGGCAGCCCGTCGACCAGTCGATAGACGTTGCCGAGGCCGTCGAGGTGGTCGAAGTGGATGTGCGTCACGATGCCGGCGTCGGGCAGCGGGACGTCGTTGTCGAGGAACTGGCTCCGGAAGTCGGGGCTGAAGTCGACGAGCAGCGACTCACCCGCGCGCTCGTTCGCGACGTGGACGGAGAACCGCGAGCGCGACACGCCCCGCTCGCGGGCCGCGGCGCAGGTGTCGCAGTCGCAGCCGACGGTCGGCGTTCCGGTCGTGTCACCGGTTCCGAGGAGCGTGACCCGCATCTCGGATCGCCGTCGGCGGTCCACGGACTTAGCGTCCGTGGTCGGCCGGTCGAGTCGCGGCGCTCCCCGACCGCGCCCCCGCTCTCCGCGCCCCGATTTATAAGCCCGTCAGGAACGACGCTCCTGTATGCACGACGCTCGCGACTTCGTCCTCGCGCGGCTCCCCTCGGGGGTCCCTGTCCGCACGACCGTCCACGCCTACGGCGAGGGGCGCCTCGTCGACGGCCCGGACGGCCCCGAACTCGACGCGCCGGCGGACAGCGGGCTCGTCGTCTACGCACAGGCGGCGCAACACGGCCGAGAAGTGAACGGAACGGCGGTCCTCCGCCGGCTCCACGAGCGGCTGACGGGTGGGGGCGACGACGCGGTCGACGCGGCGCTCGCGGGGACCCTCGTGACGGTTCCCGTCGCCGACCCGCTCACGTTCGACCGGGTCTCGTACACCACGCCGGAGTCGCTCGACGCGGTCCACTCGAACATGAACCGGTGTTGGCCGGGCGACGCCGACGGGACGCTCCACGAGCGCATGGCGGCTCGCCTCTGGTCGTTCGCAAGCGCGGCGGACGCGGTCGTCGACCTCCACACCGGGTCGCCCGCGATGCTCACCCACGCGGTGTACATGCGCGACGACCCGGCCTGCCGAGCGCTCGCGGAGGCGTTCGGCACCGACCTCCTGCTCGCGGAGGCGGCGGGAGACGAGGCGGACGCGGAGTGGGCGGAGCGGGGCTTCGCGGGCAAGCTCCGCGTCGCCGCCACGCGCGAGGGGGTCCCGACGGTCACTCCCGAACTCGCGCACAGCCGGGCGGTCGTCCCCGAGGCGGTCGACGCCGGCGTCAGGGGGATGCTCGGCGTCCTCCGGCACGAGGGGCTCCTCCCCGGCGAGCCGGCGCCGTGGGACGGCACGGTCGCGCGGAACCACCTCGGGCGGGTCGAGGCGGCGGACTCCGGGCTGTTCACTCCCGACCGCGGGCTCTCGATCGGCGACGAGGTCGCGGCCGGCGATCGGCTCGGCGTCCTTCACGATCCCGCGACGTTCGAGCCTCTCCAGACCGCCGCGGCCGACCGCGCCGGGATCGTCTACTCGATCGCCCGCGAGGCGACAGTGACGGCGGGCGCGACGCTCGCGGGGATAGCCGAGCGGCTGGACGAGTGATCCGACGCGGCCGCCAGCGGCCGCCGTCGACTCAGGGCAGTCGCACCCGGATCGTCCCGCTGGCGTCGACGGTGACGAACAGCCGGTCGCGTACCTCGCGTCCGCGGACCGCCTCGCCCGCCCGGTCGCCGATCGCCTTCATCAGGTCGGGCGCGGTCTGGTTCACCTTCACGCCCGCCTCGTCGCAGGCGTCGTACACGCGCTTCGGCGCGTCGTACAGGTCCGTCCCCGACTCGATCTCGACGCGGACCGGGGCGGCGAGCGCCTCCGCGAACGCGACCGTCTCGCGGGCGCTCGCCACGTTGTCGCGGGCGCTGGCCTCCACGCTGGAGACGTTTGCTCGCGACGTGCCCAGCCGGTCCGCGATGTCGGACTGCCGGAGTCCCCGCTCGCGGAGAGCCAGCACCTCGGCCTGCCGGCGGGTGAGCACGCTCTCGTCCGCGTCGAACCCCGCGCGCTCCAACAGCGCCGCGGCGTCGACGTCGTCGGGATTGGGCTCCGGATCGGAATCGGTGGCCCCGTCGTCTGCGACCATACGTGCCGTCAGGGGACGGCCGCTCAAAAAACGGCGGTTTCGAGGGGGGAACGAAACGGGAAGGGACGAAACGAGAGCGGAGTCGGCGGCGGATCGGTAGCGTCCGGACTGTCCGTGGGGTGGGGCCGCCCCCGAGACGCTCTACTTGCCCCAGAAGTTCTCGCGGCTGCCGAGCCGCTCGCGGTCGGGGCGGTCGCGGCGCCGGTTGCCCCCTTCGTCTTCCTCGTCGGCGGCGTCGCCGTCGGCGTCTTCGAGGCCGTCGCCGTCCTCCTCTTCCTCCGGGTCGTCTGGGAGGCGTTCGACGACGTCCCGAGCGGTCGCGTGGCTCGATTTCACGCGGTGGATCCGGACCTCGGCGCGCGCCGGCGGGAGGAGTCCGTCGACGAGGACGATGAAGCCGTCGTCGGTGCGGCCGACGCCCGCGCCGCTCTCGTGGATGTCGTCGACCTCGACGACGACCTCCTCGCCGGGCTGGACCGGTTGCTGTTTCAGCTCGTAAATGGGCATGTCGTAGTGGTTACACCACTCCGCGCCGCCCTTGTTGCCGTAGTGTTGACACCCCATCCCCTCGATTCGTTCGTCGAAACTGGGGCAGTCGTCGGCGAGTGGACAGTCCGCCATACCGTAGGGGAGACCGGCCGCCGTTGTAAACGTTTTCGACTGGCCGGCCGAAAACCCGGAGTATCGGCTCCTCATCCGGGTGAACCGTGGCTGAATCGGTCAGGCGGTCGGCTTTCGACGCCGACTTATAAGAACTCGCGGACCTCGGAGTACCACATGTCGTGGTGGTCGACCGCGCCCACCGCGTCGGCCACGTCGACCGCGATCGCGTGCCAGCACCGCTCGGAGGGGTCCTCGGCGTCGAGGTTGTACGTCGCGTCCGCGCAGGTGCACTCGCCGTCCTCCACGACGTACTCGTCGTCGTGGCCGACGACGACGGTGAAATCGCGGTAGCGCTTCACGCGCCCCTCGCCGACCGCCTCGATGGCGCGCTTCCCGCGGTCGCCGTGCTCGTCGACGACGCCCGCGGCGATCGGTCCGGTCAGCTCCCCGGCCTCCGCGATCGCCGCGCGCCAGTCGTCGACCGGCTCCATGCCGCTCCCTTTTCGGGCGTCCGATTAAACACCGTCGGTCAGGCCGGGGGACCGCCTCCGACGCGCGGTTTCAAGCCGCTCGCGCGCTCCCGTCCGCTGTGGCTGAGTCGATCGCCCCCTACTCTAACACGATCAGCACGTCGCCCATGTCGACGCTGTCGCCCTCGCCGACGTGGACGCTCGTGACCGTCCCGCCGCGCTCGGCGACCACGTCGTTCTCCATCTTCATCGCTTCGAGCACGCAGACAACGTCGCCGGCGGACACCTCGTCGCCCTCGTCGACGCCGACCGAGAGGATCGTCCCCTGCATCTCCGCCGCGATCGCCTCGCCGCCCTCGGCGACGTCGACCCCGCCGTCGTCCGCATCGTCGGACTTCGCCTGCGGCGGGCGCTGCTGGCCGGCGCTGCCGCCGGCGCCGCCTTCCGGCACCGGGATCGCGGGCGCGCCGCGCTCCTCCAGTTCGACCTCGAACCGCTTCCCGTTCACCTCGACGGTGAACTCGCGTTCGGACACCTCCTCGTCGTCGTCGCCCGCCGACGCCGACTCGGTGCCCCACTTCTCCTGCGCCTCAGCGACCAGCCCGTCGTCGAGCTCCTCGTCGAGGTACTTCGTGGTGTGGGTGCCGTCGACGAACCGCTCGTCGTCGAGCATCAGCCGGTGGAACGGGACGATGGTGACGACGCCGTCGAGCTCGTACTCCGCGAGCGCGCGCCTCGACCGCGCGAGACACTCCTCGCGGTCCGAACCCCACACGATCAGCTTCGCGATCATCGAGTCGTAGTCAGTCACCAGCTCGTCGCCCTGCCGGAGCGCGTCGTCGACGCGCACGCCGATCCCGCCCGGCGGGTCGTACGTGTCGAGCCGGCCTTCGTTGGCGGGCTGGAACTCCTTCGCGGCGTTCTCGGCGTTGATCCGGAACTCGATCGCGTGGCCATCCAGCTCCACGTCGTCCTGCGAGACGGAGAGCCCCTCGCCGCTGGCGACCCGGAGCTGCTCTTTCACGATGTCGATGCCGGTCAGCTCCTCGGTGACGGTGTGTTCGACCTGGATCCGCGTGTTGACCTCGAGGAAGTAGAAGGGCGTGTCCGGCCCGAGCGGCTCCGACGGGTCGCGGTCCACGTCCTCCTCGACGAGGAACTCGACGGTGCCCGCGTTGGTGTAGTCGGCGGCGGCGACGCCGCGGCGGGCCGCCTCGCCGATCTTCTCGCGCAGCTCGTCGGAGAGCGCGGGGGAGGGCCCCTCCTCGATCACCTTCTGGTGGCGGCGCTGAAGCGAGCAGTCGCGCTCGCCGAGGTGGACGACCTCCGTCTCCCCGTCGTCGCCGTCGCCCGCGTCCGCGACGATCTGTACCTCGACGTGGCGGGGGGTCTGGAGGTAGCGCTCGAGGTAGACGGAGTCGTTCGAGAAGTACGCCTCGCCCTCGCGCTTGGCGGACTCGAGCGCCTCCTCGGCCTCGGCGGCGCTCTCGACGACCTTCATCCCGCGGCCGCCGCCGCCGCCCTCGGCCTTGATCGCGACGGGGTAGCCGTGTTCGTCGCCGAACTCGGTCACCGCCTCGACCTCGGTGACGGGCTCCGTCGTTCCGGGGACGATGGGTACGTCGGCGTCGTCCATCACGCGGCGCGCGTGCGTCTTCTCTCCGAGCCGCTCCATCGCGTCGCTTGCGGGGCCGACCCACGTGATCCCGTCTGCGGCCTCGACGCGGGCAGCGAAGTCGGCGTTCTCGGCGAGGAAGCCGTAGCCGGGG
>NZ_AOJH01000026.1 GCF_000337355.1 Halorubrum kocurii JCM 14978
GACACCCAGCTCCGCACAGGCGCGCATCACCCGAACCGCGATCTCCCCGCGGTTCGCGACCAGAACCTTGTCGAACATTCTTACACCATCATTCCACCATAACCCACCTCATTCTATCGGTCCGCGACGACGATCGGTGACGACGATCGTCGTACTCCCTCGGCAGTCGCCGGGACGTTCCCGAGACGATTAAGAGCCTGCCGGCCGCCACGTCCGGACATGCTCTCGCCCGGAAACCCCTACGTGTTGCCGTCGGTGCTGGTCGCGGCGGGCGCGTATCTCGCCGCGACGCTGCTGACGGACGCCTCGTTGCTCGTCCGGATCGGCATCCTCGCGCTCTTCGTGGGCGTCGTGCCGATCGCTCTCAACCGGCTCCTCGGCGGCGGCTCGACCGACGACCGGCGCGACGAGCCGACCGAGGAAGCGGAGCAGGGCGACGGCGTGGCCGACGAGTCGCGCGAGGCGTGACCCGTCGACTGCTGGCGCGGAACCCGTCGGTTATCAGCACCGTCCATAGCTATATACGCGATCAGACGTATTCTCGGTCGCGCCCTGCGAAGGGTTCGCGTGGCGGTCGGACCGCCGGGGCCACCGGGGCGTACCGGGTCCACCGCCGGGGGAATGCGCGCGGCCTGATTTAAAAGCGGTCGGTCCGGCCGGCCGCGGTCCTGTCTCTTATACACATCTCTGATGGCG
>NZ_AOJH01000027.1 GCF_000337355.1 Halorubrum kocurii JCM 14978
CCGCCGCCGCGACCGCGGCGCGCTCGCCGTCTCGGACGTGGGCCGCGACCGCGGCGGCGATGGCAGCAGCCTCCGCGTCGCCGGCGTCGTCCGGAATCGACAGCCCGTCGAGGGCGACGGCGGCGGCGCCGGCGGGCGAGGTGTCGCCCGATTCGGACGCGGCCTCCTCCCGTTCGGATGCGTTGGTCGCCATCAGATCGGGATGTTGCCGTGCTTCTTGTCGGGCGCGTCCGAGCGCTTCCCCTTCAGCATCGTCAGGTCGTCGATCAGCCGCGCGCGGGTCTCCGAGGGCTCGATCACGTCGTCGACGAACCCGCGGTCGGCGGCGGTGTAGGGGTTCGCGAACTCTTCGCGGTACTCGTCGATGAGCTCCTGCCTCCGCGCGTCGGGGTCGTCGGCCTCGGCCAGCTCCTCGCGGTAGAGCACGTTGACGGCGCCCTTCGGGCCCATCACCGCGATCTCGGCGGTCGGCCACGCGTAGTTCACGTCGCCGCCGATGTGCTTCGAGGACATCACGCAGTAGGCGCCGCCGTACGCCTTTCGAGTGATCACGGTGAGGAGGGGGACGGTCGCCTCCGAGAAGGCGTACAGCAGCTTCGCGCCGTGGCGGATGATCCCGTTGTGCTCCTGATCCGTGCCGGGCATGAACCCGGGCACGTCCTCGAAGGTGAGGATGGGGATGTTGAACGCGTCACAGAACCGGACGAACCGGGCGCCCTTCTGGCTCGACTCGATGTCGAGCGTGCCGGCGTTCACGCGGGGGTTGTTGGCGACGATCCCGACCGAGTGCCCGTCGAGCCGGCCGAACCCGACGACGATGTTCTTCGCGAAGTTCTCCTGCACCTCGAAGAAGGACCCCTCGTCGACGACGCTGCCGATCACGTCCTTCATGTCGTACGGCTTCCGGGGGGCGTCGGGGACGATGTCGCCCAGCTCCTCGTCGGCGCGCTCGGGGTCGTCCCACGGCTCGACGCGCGGCGGGTCCTCCACGTTGTTGGCGGGGAGATACGAGAGCAGCCGCGCGATGTCGTCCAAGGCGTTCTCCTCGCTCTCCTCGGCGAAGTGGGCCACGCCGGAGGTCGACGAGTGGGTGACCGCGCCGCCGAGCTCCTCGAAGCTCACCTCCTCGCCCGTGACCGTCTCGATGACGTCCGGGCCGGTGATGAACATGTGCGAGGTGTCCTTGACCATGAACGTGAAGTCCGTGATCGCGGGGGAGTACACCGCCCCGCCGGCACAGGGGCCCATGATCGCCGAGATCTGGGGGATCACGCCGGACGCCTCCGTGTTGCGCCGGAAGATCTCCGCGAAGCCGCCGAGCGAGGCGACGCCCTCCTGGATGCGAGCGCCGGCGGAGTCGTTGAGCCCGACGACGGGCGCGCCGACGTCCATCGCCTTGTCCATCACCTTGCAGATCTTCTCGGCGAACACCTCGCCGAGGGACCCGCCGAAGACGGTGAAGTCGTGCGCGAAGACGAACGTCTTCCGGCCGTTCACCTCGCCGTACCCCGTGACAACGCCGTCGCCCGGGATCTGTTGTTCCTCGGTGCCGAACTTGTGGTTGCGGTGGGTGCGGAACCGGTCGAACTCGTGGAACGTCCCGTCGTCGAGGAAGTAGTCGATGCGCTCGCGCGCGGTCATCTTGCCTCGCTCGTGTTGGGACTCGATCCGGTCTTCGCCGCCGCCGAGCGCCGCCCGCTCCCGTCGCTCGCGGAGATCCTCGATACGGTCGTCCATCGTCACGCCGGACCACCCTGAGTCATTACCTCGTGGGTCGAAGAGCGGCATCAAAAGGGTTCCCCTATGCGACGTTTTCGCCTTCGACGGTCGTCGAAAGGCGCGTCGAGAGGTCGCGTCGGTGAGAGCCGCCCGCACGGACCCTGTCGCCGGTTCTCACCCGGACAGGCGGTTCGACGCTTTTAAACCTCCGATGGACCACTCTCCGGTGAGACAGGCTTCGCCTGTTTCACTGACCCGTAGGAGCGACCTGCGTACTACGGAGGTGAAAATGGCAGACACAATACAAGAGGCCGTAACCCTCGCACTCGACGATGCGCCCGAGCGGAACTTCCGCGAGACCGTGGACATCGCGATCAACCTGCGAGACCTCGACCTCAACGATCCGTCGAACCGCATCGACGAGTCCGTCGTGCTGCCGGCTGGAACGGGGCAGGAGACACAGATCGTCGTCTTCGCGGAGGGCGAAACCGCCGTCCGCGCTCAGGAAGTTGCTGATCAAGTGCTTGACAGCGACGACCTCGAGGACTTAGGAGACGACGACGACCGCGCAAAGGACCTGGCCGGCGAAACCGACTTCTTCGTCGCGGAGGCCAACCTGATGCAGGACATCGGTCGGTACCTCGGTACCGTCCTCGGTCCGCGCGGGAAGATGCCTACCCCACTGCAGCCGGACGACGACATCGTCGACACAGTCAACCGGATGAAGAACACGGTGCAGCTCCGGTCTCGCGACCGGCGCACGTTCCACACCCGTGTCGGCGCCGAGGACATGGGCCCCGACGCGATCTCGGACAACATCGACGTCATCATCCGGCGACTCGAAGCGAGCCTCGAGAAGGGCCCGCTCAACATCGACGGGATCTACGTGAAGACCACGATGGGTCCCGCCAAGGAGGTGCCCGTATGAGCTCGGTCCGCAAGACCGAGACGATCCCGCAGTGGAAACAGGAGGAGGTCGACGAGCTCGTCGACTTCATCGAGTCGTTCAACTCCGTCGGGATCGTCGGCGTCGCCGGCATCCCGAGCCGTCAGCTTCAGGCCATGCGCCGCGAGCTGCACGGCTCCGCGGACGTCCGGATGAGCCGCAACACGCTCACCGTCCGCGCGCTCGAAGAGGTGAACGACGGCGTCGAAGAGCTGACCCAGTACGTCGCGGGTCAGGTCGCGCTCATCGGCACGAACGACAATCCGTTCGGCCTCTTCAAGCAGCTGGAAGCCTCGAAGACCCCCGCCCCGATCAACGCGGGCGAGGTCGCCCCGAACGACGTCGTCATCCCCGAGGGTGACACGGGCGTCGACCCGGGACCGTTCGTCGGCGAGCTTCAGACCGTCGGCGCGGCCGCGCGCATCCAGGACGGCTCGATCATGGTCACCGAGGACTCGAAGGTCCTCGAAGAGGGCGAGGTCGTCGACGACGACCTCGCGAACGTCCTGACCGAACTCGGCATCGAGCCGAAGGAGGTCGGACTCGATCTCAAGGGCGTCTACTCCGAGGGCGTCCTGTTCGAGCCGGACGAGCTCGAAATCGACGTCGACGAGTACGAGGCGGACATCCGGTCCGCCGCCGCCGCCGCGCGTAACCTCTCGATCAACGCCGAGTACCCCACGGCCGCCACGGTCGGCAGCCTTCTCGCGAAGGCGTCCGGCGAGGCGAAGTCCGTCGGGCTGTTCGCAGAGATCGAGAGCCCGGACGTCGTGCCCGACCTCATCGGGAAGGCCGACGCCCAGCTCCGCGCGCTCGCGGCGCAGATCGACGACGACGAGGCGCTCCCCGAGGAGCTGCAGGGCGTCGAAGCCGCCCCGGCTCCCGAGACGGACGACGCCGACGAGGAGGAACAGGCGGAGGAAGAAGACGACACGGACGACGCTGAGGCGGCCGACGACGACGCCGACGATGACGACGGCGACGACGGCGGCGAGGGTCTCGGCGCGATGTTCGGCTAACACTACGAGGACACACCAATGGAATACGTTTACGCTGCGCTCATCCTGAACGAGACTGGCGAAGAGATCAACGAGGAGAACATCACCGGCGTGCTGGACGCCGCCGGCGTCGACGTCGAGGAATCCCGCGTCAAGGCGCTCGTCGCCGCGCTGGAGGACGTCGACATCGAGGAGGCCGTCGAGACGGCCGCCGCGGCCCCCGCCGCCGGCGCCGCCGCGGGCGGCTCCGCGGACGCCGCTGAGGCCGACGAGGCCGACGAGGAAGAGGACGAGGAGGAGGCCGCCGAGGAAGCGGCCGACGACGACGACGAGGACGAGGGCGACGGCGGCGAGGGCCTCGGCGAGCTCTTCGGCTAACGCCGGACGACCGCAGAGACCTCGACCGCGTCGACCGACGCTTCGACACCCGATTTTTATGGTACCCGCTATCCGGAGTGATAACGCCGTCCGCGAATTTATATATCGATCTCGGAAACGGAGAGGTGATGAAGATTGTCGACGGCGACAAAGCCGAGTGCGATCGGTGCGAGTCGGTGTTTCCGATCGGAGACGTCTCGCTGCTCGAGAAGGAGACGAACCGCGACTACGAGCGGGTGCTGTGCGAGGAGTGCCTGGGCGCCGTCGGCGTTCCCAAGGGGTACACGCTCCGCCGGGACATCAGCCACCTCGCCGGGTGAGCCGCGAGGCCGGGAACCCGTACCGGTCGCAGTCCCCGAGGCTTCGCCCCGGGCGGAGCGACTCCGCGTAGACAGCCTCGACGACGGGCTCGTGGGCGCCGTAGTCGGCGTTCGTCGCGTACTCGCTGACGGCGCGACCCGCGTCGGTCCGGTAGGCGTCGGCCCGCTCGGTCGTGACCGCGACGACGACGAGCCGCTTCCCCGTCTCTCGGTCGCGGACGACCGCGCCCGGTTCGAACGCGTGTCGGTCACAGAGGTGTGCGCCGCGGGCGTCGAACGGGACGAACGTCTCCGCGCCGCAGACCGCGCAGGCGCCGACGCGCTCGTCGGGCGCGGGGACGGTCCCCGCGGTCACCTCCATCGCGACGCGGCGGAGGTGCTTACAGCGAGAGCCGCGGATCGCGTGGTCCGGGCAGGTGCAGGTGCCGGCGTCGAGCCCGACCACGTAGGTCCCGCCCTCGGTCTCGACAACGTACCGCCGATCGCGGAGCGGACGGACCGTCATCTCTTCTGTGGCGGCGCGGGCGGACCGACCGTCGCGGTCGCTCGGCGGCGTCGGAGACCCGGACGGCGGCGTCGAGGACGGCTCTTCCGACGGTGTCGGTTCAAGGGCTGTTGACGCGGCTGCGTTTCGAGTGTGCGTCATCGGTGACCACGAGGGGGACCCTCGTTTCAGGTTAACATAGGGGACGTAAACAGATAAATTCGCCGCCAAAACGGGGTCGAACGGGCGATATCTGTGTCAGAGCGCGACGACCGACCGAGCCGCCTCGACGCTGCCGCCCTCATCGAAGTGCTTTTTTAGCGGCGACGGGAAGCCGCGGGCATGGAAATCGACGCGGAGCTTCGTCGGCAGATCGCGGTCTCGCTGTCGGCGGCCGCGGTCTTCGTCGCCGGACTGGTCGGAATCGGGGTCGCGTTCGGCGGTCCCGACGGACTGCCGGAGACCGGTGCGATCGCCCTCGTCGCGCTGCTCGCCGCGTTCGTGCTGCTGATGGCGCTCGTCGGCGCGTACCTCATCCGCGCGGGCGACGACAGCGAGTAGCGCGACTACTCGCCCTCGACTTCTCCCGCGTTCGCGTTCCGCTCCCGCCAGTCGGTGATCTCCTCGGCGTCGGCCACGCGCTGCTCGTAGTACGCGAGCGGGTCGGCGGCGACCTGCATGTGGTCCTCTTCGTTGTGGCAGATCCCGTAGTTCGCCAGCGTCTCGCAGGTCGGCGGCGGGTACTGGGTGCCTCGGTCGTCGCTCAGGTACTCGGTCTGGTACCGGATCCCCTCGGCGTCGAGGCTCGTGTCCGCGCAGAACGCGACCACCTCGTCGGGCGTCATCCCGATTCCGACGAGGAACGCCATCAGCGCGAACGACTCGGGCGGAGAGAGGTCGGTCCCTCGATCGGCCTTGTCGATCAGGTTCCGCATGCAGGGCGGGAACAGCTCTGGGGCGACCACGTCGACCGGGCCGGCGTAGGTGCGCTCGGAGAGCAGCCGCTTGAGGTCCGCGACGCCCGACTCGAGTTCGGCGGCGATCCCCTCCCCCGCGGCGAGTTCGAACGGGAGTCCCTCTCGGACCCGGTCTTCGACGGCGGCTTCGAGCGCGTCCAGCAGCTCCTCGCGGGAGACGCGCACCTCGCCGTCGGCCAGCGCGCGGTTGACGAGGCGCCACGACTCGCCCCACGAGGGCGACGTGAGCCGGAGGTACGGCCCGACGGCGATCCAGTAGTGCTCCGGGTCGCGGCCGGGCGCGCCGCCGGCCCCCGTCGCAGTCGCAGCGCCGGCCCCGCTCGGTCGAGGTGACTCGGCCCGTATCGCGTCGGCGAGGTCGAACTCGGCGAGCACGTCCTCCAGCGCGAGGGTCGGGGTCGACATCGACCGTAGCTCGTCGTCGGTCGCGAGGTCCTCGCGGATCCGGTCGATCGCCGTCGCGGCCTCCGCGGCGGCGTACTTCTCGATCGCCGGGTCGGAGTCCAGGAGCGAGACGAGGATCCGCGCGATCGGGTACGAGAGCAGCTCGGCCTGCGCGTCGTAGGCCGACTCGGCGGGGAAGGCGCCGCTCTCGGACGCGACCGTCCCGTCCAGCAGGGCGCGCTCCACGCGCTCGCGGGCGCGCTCGACCGCCGGCGCGTCGGCCGCGACGAGCTCCGGCAGCGACACCGCGGCGTCGGCGACGGCCTCGCGGGCGGTCGCGAAGAACGGGTACTTAGCGTCGAGCGCGTCCATGTGCGGGCCGAGGTAGCAACGGGCGGCGAATAAGCGGTGCGGTCCGCGCCGAGGCGGGCGGGTCGGCGGCCGGCGGCCTCAGAGCTCCCCCCGGAGGTAGTGTCCGAGGAGCCCGCCGAGGATCCCGGATCCGAGGGTGTACGCGGCAGAGAGGCCGACCACAAACAGCGCGACCGCTCCGAACTCCGCGGGCGCTCCGGCGAACCCGAGGAAGAACAGCAGGAAGAACACGACCGCCGCGAACGGCAGCGTCATCACGACGCCGGCGACCGTGCCCGTCTTGAGGGCGTCGCTCGACCGGCCGCCACAGAGGTAGCCGGCGACCGCGCCGCCCAGCACGGTGGCGAAGGGGACGAACGACAGCACCGAACCGGCGACGCCGCCGAGGAGCCCGTAGACGAGCACGTCACTCAGGTCCGCGGGGGAGCCGTCTCCCGCCGTGAAGAAGCCGTTCGAGCCGCTGACGCGTGGGTCTGTGGGCGGGACGCTCGTGGTCGACTCGTCGGCGGAGGGGGAGTCGTCGGGGACCATCGGTCGGCTACTCCTCCGTGTCCTCGCCGTCGGTCTCGTCGTCACCTAACTCCTCGACGGCGGCGCCGGGCGCGTTCGACTTCACGCTGTTGAGGCCCTGTTTGGCCTTCTGCTTGGAGGCGTACCCCTGTCCGCTGTCGGCGATGACGTTGTCGTTGTCGTGCCGGAGCCGCCAGCGGTACTCGTCCGCCTTGTCGCGGAACAGTTCGAAGGTCGCGTCGCTCCCGCCGTCGTCGGGCGCCGTCTCGTCGCGGGAGACGTCGATAACGTGTGAGCCGGGCGCGTTTCGCCGGACGCTCTCGATCCCGGACTCGGCGTCGCGCTTGTCGGAGTACCCCTCGCCGCCGTCGGCGATGATGTTCCCGTTGTCGTGGACGAGCCGCCAGCGCCACTCGCCGGCTGTGTCCGCGTACAGCTCGAAGGCGGCCTTGCTCGCGGCCGCGTCCTCGTCGACCTCGCCCTCCGCCTCCGGCCACTCCATCTCGACCTCGAAGTGCACCATCCCGTCCTCGCGCTCGAGTTCGATCTCGACCTCCTGTTCCGCGGGCGGATCGACCGTCACCGTGCCGGCGTCGTCGACGGGGACCGGCTCCCCGCGGCCGAGCGCCCGCGCGATGCGTCGGAAGTAGGTGGCGAGCGACTGTCGGCTCCGCGACTGTCGGGACTCGTGAACGGGGTCTTCGGGCATACATGGCCCGGTCACGGCGAGCGCACAAAACGCTATGGCCGATCTCGGCCACTCAGAATGTCCGCATAAAGAGACGTGGCGCGTAGCGCCACGGGCACCCGGCAGTATCGCCGGCGGCGACACCGCAGCGAGGTGCACGAGCCGTGGCAGGTGGCGGGTTGGAAGTCTTCACCGTCGATCTACCGCGAACTGCTTATAAACGAGCGGCTGGGGCGTTGGCGGTGTTCACCGCGGACGCGCCGCTCACGCCGAGTCGCGATCAACGAGTTGTTCGCGGCGCCGATAAGTGGGCTCGGGCGGGTTCGAACCTCACTCACTTCGCTCGCTTCGCTCGCTCNGCGCCGCTCACGAGTTGTTCGCGGCGCCGATAAGTGGGCTCGGGCGGGTTCGAACCTCACTCACTTCGCTCGCTTCGCTCGCTCCGTTCCCTGCTTCGAACCCGCCCTCAAACAGTCACAACGGCGCCGCTCACGAGTTGTTCGCGGCGCCGATAAGTGGGCTCGGGCGGGTTCGAACCTCACTCACTTCGCTCGCTTCGCTCGCTCCGTTCNCCTCAAACAGTCACAACGGCGCCGCTCACGAGTTGTTCGCGGCGCCGATAAGTGGGCTCGGGCGGGTTCGAACCGCCGACCTCAGCCTTGTAAAGGCCGCGTCATGACCAGCTAGACCACGAGCCCTCAGCGTTTCAAACCCGCCGGGAGCGGAAAACGGTTTCTTTCTGCGGCGCGAGGATCGACCGTGAACCGCCGCCTCCTCGCGGTCGCTGGGATTCTCGCCGCCGTCGCCCTCCTCTTCGCCGCCGCGATCGCGGCGAACCCGGCCCTCCTGATCGCGGGCTACGAGACGACGACCGTCGAGGCGGTCGACGGCGAGACCGGCGAGTCGCTCGCGACCGTCGAGGTGCGCGTCGCCGACGGCCTCGCGAAGCAGTACGTCGGCCTCTCCGAGACCGACGAGCTCGACGACGACGAGGGGATGCTGTTCGTCCACGACGAGCCGGGCGAACGCGCCTACGTGATGCGGGGGATGTCGTTCGGGCTCGACATCGTCTTCGTCGCCCCCGACGGCACCGTCACCGAGATCCACGAGGCGGCGCCCGACTCCGACGCCCGGTACCGCGGCACCGGCCGGTACGTCCTCGAAGTGCCACGCGGGTGGAGCGACCGCAACGGCGTCGCGCCCGGCGACCGGCTCGTCTTCGAACTGGGGTGAGCCGGGACGGGACCGCCCTCCGCGACAAACTGACCGCCCTCCGCGACAAATTGACCGCCCTCCGCGACAAATTGACCGCCCTCCGCGACAAACTGACCGCCCTCCGCGACAAACCGACCGCCCTCGCGCGACGAAACCGATTTGCCCCTCGCGGGCGTCAAGCAAGCTATGACCGGTCTTCCCCGCCGGATCGCGTGGAACCTCCGTCACCGCTGGCGGCGGATCTTCGCGGTCCTCGTCGTCGGCGCCGGCGTCGCCGCCCCGCTCGTCACCGGGCTCTGGTGGTCGCTGCCGCTCGTCTGGTTCTTCGGCTTGTTCGTCGCCTTACCGGTCCTCCACACGCTGGCGAAGCCCATCCCCGAGGACGACGGCGACGGGAACGACGCCGATGGCCCCGACGACCCGGCCCTCCGCGCGCTCCGCGAGCGCTACGCCCGCGGCGAGGTCGACGAGCGCGAGTTCGAGCGCAGGCTCGACCGACTGCTGGAGACCGAAGACGCCGAGACCGCCGACCGCGGCGACGCCGAGGACATCGCCGAGCGCGTCCGCGACGGCCTGCGGCGCGAAGTCGAGCGGGTCCGGGAGTGACCGACGCGTGACCGTCATCGTTTTGCGCGGCGCTGGCGAGACCTTCTGACGTGTTCCTCGACGCGCTCCGGTACCCGTTCGCAGATCGAACGCGGCTGGACGGCACCGCGAAGAGCCTGGCGTCCCTCCTGCTTTGCGGGACGCTGGTTCGGTTCGCGGCGCGCCTCTGGCCAGACTGGTCGCTGGTGGCGCCGCTGCTGCTCGCCGTCGTCCCCCTCCTCGCGTGGCTCGGTCTTCTCGGTGGCGTCCTCGCCGGCGACGGGTTTCTGCCGCTGGCGACGACCGTCACGGCACGGCTCGGCGGACGCCTCCTCGGCGTCGCTGCGGTCTATCTCCTCCCCGCGGGCCTCACCGTGGCCGCCGCCGGCTACGTCGTCGCGAGCGGGTCGGTCCCTGACGCGCTGAGCGGTGTGACGCTCGCGACCCTCGCGACCCTCGCGCTGCTCGTCACGGTCGTCTGCGGGTACCTCTTCCCGGCGGCGGCCGTCGTGAGCGTCCGAGACGGGCTCCCTGCGGGGCTTCGACGAGACGCCCTCAGCGGCACGGCGTCGAGCACGTACTTCCTCGCGTGGGTCGGCGCAACCGTGCTCGTCGTCGTCGCGTGGAGCCTGCTCGCGGCGACGGCCGCGCGGAGCATCGCCGCGCTCCTGGCGCTCGGGTGGTGTGCCTACGCCCACGTCGCCGCCGCGGCGCTCCTCGCCGAGGGCGTCGATCGGACCGCCTACTGGTGACGGCGACTCGCGGAAACGGCAGAAAAACGAGGCGGTGCGCGGGCCGGTCAGACGAGGTCGACCTGGTCGGCGGCGTCTTCCATCGACCGGTTGTGAAGCGCCTCTCCCGTTAACCGATCGAAGACGTGGATCGCGTCCTCAGGAATCCGCGCGACTACCGAGTCGCCCTCGCTGACGCGCGTGAAGCCGTCGATCGTCGCGACGAGCGTCTCGGCGACGTCGGGGTCCGCGTCGGGATCGAAGTGCAGGTACACCGTGTTCTCGTCGCCCATCGGTTCGACCACGTCAACGGTCATCTCGAACTCGTGTGCGTCGCTCTTCCGCTCGACGAGTTCGATCGCCTCGGGACGGATCCCCAACACGAGGTCGGTCGTCTGCCCGAGGTTCGCCCGCACCTCGTCGGCGACGGGGTAGTCGAAGACGTCACCGACCAGCCGGTTACCGTCGAGCGTTACGTCGAAGAAGTTCATCGAGGGCTCGCCGAGGAAGCTCGCGACGAACTGGTTGGCCGGCTCGTGGTAGCACTTCAGCGGCGACGCGATCTGCTGTAGCTCCCCGCCGTCGAGGATGGCGATCCGGTCACCCATCGTCATCGCTTCGGTCTGGTCGTGGGTGACGTACACCGTCGTCACGCCGAGGTCGTTCTGGAGCCGCTGGAGCTCGGTCCGCATCTCCGCGCGGAGCTTCGCGTCGAGGTTGCTCAGCGGCTCGTCCATCAGGAACACCTCGGGGTCGCGGACGATGGCGCGGCCGAGCGCGACGCGCTGCTGTTGGCCGCCGGAGAGGTCGCTCGGCCTCCGGTCGAGCAGGTTCGAGATGCCGAGCATCTCGCCCGTCTCCGAGACCAGCCGGTTGATCTCCTCGTCCGGGAGGTCCGTCGACTCCTCGAGCCCGAACGACATGTTCTGTCGGACGCTCATGTGGGGGTATAGCGCGTACGACTGGAACACCATCGCGATGTCCCGGTCCTGCGATTTCACGTCGTTGACGACGCGGTCGTCGATGCTGAGCGTGCCGGCGGTGATCGTCTCCAGGCCGGCGACCATCCGGAGCGTCGTCGACTTCCCGCAGCCGGACGGACCGACGACGACGAGGAACTCGCCGTCGTCGATCGACATCGAGACGTCGTCGACCGCGACGATCTCCTCGTCTCCGTCCTGGAACGTCTTCGTTATCGAGTCGAGTTCAAGCGTTGCCATGTCTTTGTGTTGTGGTCGGTGTCGTGTGGTCGTTCGCGCGCCGCCCCGCCTCGCAGTCCGGCCGCCGGCGTCCCGGCCGACGGCCGCCGCCGGACGATGTCGGCGGCAGTGTCACGCCGCCACCCCCTCGGCGAACTCCTCGCCGAAGAAGATGTACACCGCCAGTGTCGGCAGCGCCGCGAAGAACGCTCCGGCCATCCGAAGCGCGAAGTCCTGCCCCTCCAGCGAGGTCCCGAGGCCCGCTAAGATTAACACGACGGGCGCCGCGGGGCTCGACTCCGTCGAGACGAGCACCAGCGTGAACAGGAGGTCGTTCCAGATCTGGGTGAACTGATAGATGAGGACGACGGCGAACATCGGCCCCGACAGCGGGAGGACGATCCGGCGGTACACCCGACGGAGCGTCGCCCCGTCGAGGCGGGCCGACTCGATCATCTCCTCGCTCATCGTCTTGTAGTACGTCCGGAACAGGAGCGTACAGATCGGGATCCCGTACGCGACGTGAGTGATCACCAGTTCGACGATGCCGGCGTAGTCGTTCGAGACGCCGAGCGCCCAGACGAACGACAACACCTGGTCGAGCTGGGCCCACTGCGACCAGAACTGGGTCAGCGGCACCAGCACGGCCTGATACGGGATGAAGATCCCGGCGATGATCAGCATCAACACCACCGCCTTGTACGACTTCTTCCAGGTCGGGATCGTCAGCCCGTACGCCGTGATGCTTCCGACGATCGCCGAGATGACCGTTGCGGGCACGGCGTACAGCAGGCTGTTCCCCATCCCGCGAAGCAGGGCGTCGATCGCCGTCTGCCACTTCTCGAAGGTGAACCCGGACGGTCCCGGCGGCGCGAACGGCGCCGTCTCGATGATCGCGGTTCCGGTCTTGAACGACGTCACCAGCCCGGACTCGATCGGGACGATGTAGAAGAGCGCCGCGAAGAGCAAGACGACGTACAGGCCGGCGTCCTCGACCGTCATCCGGTCGAGGGTCCGGCGCAGCCGCGCCGTCGTCGTCGCGCCGCCGTCGGTTCGAGGTTTCGTGTCGCTCATAGGTTATCCCTCCGGTATTCGTAGACGAGGTACGGGCCGATGACGCCGAGCGCCATCCCGAACAGGACGATCGCGATCGCCGCCCCGTACGCCCAGTTGAGGTTCGCGTACGCCTCGCGCACCATCTTCGTCGCGAGGATGTCGGCGCCGTTCGGCGGCCGGTACCCCCCCGTCAGGGAGTAGAGGAAGTCGAACGCCTTCATGCCGAACACCATCAGCACGACCGCGGCACTGATCGTCGCGCCCTTCAGCTGGGGAATGATCACGCGCCAGTACATCTTCAGCGTCGACGCGCCGTCGACCTTGGCCGCCTCGTAGTGCTCCCTCGGAATCGCGCGCAGGCCGGCGAGGTAGACGACCATCGCGTACCCCGAGAACTGCCACATCAGCGCGAAGATGATCGCGTAGAGGACGATGTCCTGGTTGCCGAGCCAGCTCACCGGCCCGAGGCCGAACGTCCCGATGACGCTGTTGGCGATCCCGTTGTTGTAGTTGTAGATCCACAGCCAGAACTGGGCGGTGACCACGAACGAGAGGCTCATCGGCAGGAGGTAGATCGTCCGGAACGAGTTCTCGAACCGGATGCCCCTGTCGATCAGGATAGCCAACAGGAGGCCGACCATGAGCGTTCCCGCCGTGAACAGGAGTAGCAGGATGAGCGTGTTGACCGCGGCGTCGATGAACCCGGAGTCCGCGAGCGCCCGGGTGTACATCTCGAAGTCGAGGTCGGAGTAGTCCGGGGCGTTCTCGAAGCGCTGGTAGTCGGTCAGCGAGATGAGGAGGTTCCAGATGACCGCACCGTAAACGAACAGGCCCATCAGCAGGAACGGCGGGAGCCAGAAGATCGACGACTCCATGAAGTCGCTCCCGAACCGCCGGTCTAGGGCCGCCTTGAGACGCGCCGTCGCGTCCCGGTCCGGCTCCGTCGGCGCGTCGGCGGTGGGGCCGTCGCTCACGACGCCGCCGTCGGCGCGGACCTCGCTCTCGTCGTCCCCCGAGGAGGGGCTGATCGTCCGGTGCAATCGACGGAAAAAATCGGGCATCTGGGAGTGCTCAGTTGGATACCGCGTCCAGGAAGCCCGTCGTCGCCGCGTCGACGTTGTACGGGCCGGTGAACTCCGAGGAGATGACGTCGTTGAGCGCCGTCATCGTCTCGGAGGGGACGCCGAGTCCGTGCTGGAGGTTCGGCGGCCGGTACTCCGCGTTCGCGAAGTCCTCGGCCGTCTCCTGGAGGTACGGACCGAACTCCTCCATGCTCACGTCGGTGCGGGTCGGGATCGACCCCTTGAACTGGTTGAACGCGATCTGCGCCTCGGGGCTGCCGACGAACGCCTCCCAGGTCTTCGACGCCTCGGGCGTCGGGTTCTCAGCCGGGTAGAGGAACGAGTCGAAGTGGAGCGTGTACATCCCCTCCGTGCCGGGGAACGTCTTGAAGCCCCAGTCGTCCTCGTAGCTGAAGTCCTCCGCGTTGCGGAACGCGCCCGCCGCCCAGTTGCCCTGGTGGATGAAGGCTGCGTCGCCGTTGATGATGTTCTGGTTGGACTCGGTCAGGCCGATGGAGGACGCGTCGTCGCTGATGTGGTTCTCCAGCATCTCTGCGGTCCGCTCGAACGCGGCGCGGACTGCCGCCTCGTCGCCTTCACCGTTGAGGAAGTCCATGTACGGCTGGTAGCCGTTCTCGCCGAGCATCACGGCGCCCCACAGCTGGGTCGTCGTCCACGTGCCGGACATCCCGTGCGTCATCGGGATCGCGTCCGTCTCGCTGGCGACCGTCTCGAACGCGTCGATGAGCGCCGAGGGGCTGTTCAGCGAGTCGACGTCGATGCCCGCGTCCTCGACGACGGAGACGTTGTAGAAGAGGCAGTTCAGCCGGTGGGAGCCGAGCGGCACGGCCCGGTAACTGCCGCCCTGCTGGTGGAGGTCGACGGCCTCCTCGACCATCGCGTCCTCGAAGCCGTTCTCCTCCCAGACGTCGTCGACGCTACCGAGGACGCCCTGGTAGCGTTCGAGGTTCGGGCCGGGCCAGTTAGCGAACGCCCCCGGCGGGTCGTCGCTCTGGAGTCGGTTCGCGACGACGGCGTCGAGGTTCTGGTTGCCGCCGCCGCCGATGGCGTTCATGTTGAGGCTCGTCTCGGAGTTCGCCTCGTTAAACGCCTCCTCGAGCGCCTCGGCCGCCGCGGCGCCGTCGCCGCCGGTCCAGCCGTGAAGCACTTCGACCGGATCGCCGGAGCCGCCGTCGCTTCCGTCGGAGCCGTCGCCTCCGTCGCCACCGCCGGAACAACCGGCGATCCCCACGGTTGCGAGCGTTCCGGCGCCGGCCACGTAGTGGCGGCGTGTGAGGCGGTCGCTGTCATCGGATCGGCTGTCGTGTGACATGTACGATAATGATATTTGCCCCCGGTACTTAATGGTTGATGTTTATTTACTTCGATTATTAATAATGTCGACGAGCCGGCCTGCGACCGGGCGGACGGCCGACGCGCTTCGCGAGAGACGACTGTACGGCGGGCGTCCACGCCGGCGGCGGTCCGAACCGGCCATCGGACCGACCGATTCTTGACCACGTGGCTCGGAAGACGCGACATGGAGGGACCGCTGTGGATCGACGCGCACGCCCCGGCGCTCGACGAGATCCGTCAGGACGAGGCCCGCGAGCGCTTGGAGCGCGCGGTCGACGAGCCGATGAACCTCGTCGTGCAGGGGCCGCCCGGCGTCGGGAAGACGGCGGCGACCCGGGCGCTGACGCGGGCCGCCCACGAGAACCCGGACGCCGACCTGATCGAGATCAACGTCGCCGACTTCTTCGGCCGGACGAAAAAGGAGATCCGGACCGACCCCCGCTTCGAGGGGTTCCTGCAGGGACGCAGTCGGATGGCGAAACGCGACATGATCAACCGCGTGTTGAAGGAGTCGGCCTCGTACGCGCCGATGTCCGGCGAGTACAAGACGGTGCTTCTGGACAACGCCGAAGCGATCCGCGAGGACTTCCAGCAGGCGCTCCGGCGCGTGATGGAACAGCACCACCGCACCACGCAGTTCGTGATCGCCACCCGACAGCCGTCGAAGCTCATCGCGCCGATCCGCTCGCGGTGTTTCCCGGTCCGCGTGCGCGCGCCGACCACCGACGAGACGATCGACGTGCTCGAGACGATCTGCGAGCGCGAGGGCGTCGACCGCGACGACGACGGGCTGGAGTTCGTCGCCAGCGCGGCCGGCGGCGACCTCCGGGAGGCGATCCTCTCGGCGCAGGCGACCGCGGTCGAGGGCGGCGAGATCACCATGTCCACCGCCTACGAGGCGCTCGGCGAGGTCGGCGACGACGACGCGATCCGAGAGGCGCTCGCCGACGCCCGCGCCGGTGACCTGAAGGACGCGCGCTCGACCCTCGACGACCTGCTCGACGAGGGCGGGTACGACGGCGAAGAGCTCCTCCGGGAGGCACTGCGGGTCGCCCGGGCCGGGTCGGAGTACGGCGGCGACGACCTCGCGCGGCTCCACGTCCTCGCCGGCGAGGCCGACCTCGACCTCGTCGACGGGCTCGACGACCGGACCCACCTCGTCCACCTGCTCGCGGCGTGGGCCGCGGGCCGCACCGAGCTTCGACCAGACCTCCGTGACCCGGCGGGGGCCTGACGATGGCCCGGAACCCCCCGCTCGCGGCGGTCCTCCCGTTCGACGTCGTCGACGAGGCGTGGCGGCTCGCGCTCGCGCCCGCGCTCGCCGCCGCAGTGACGCTCCCGTTCCTGCCGCCGGTCGGAATCGGCCTCTTCGCGCTCGCGCTCGGCGTCCTCTGGTTCCACCGCGACCCCGAGCGATCGACGGCGGAAGCCGAGGGCGTCGTCGTCGCCCCGGCCGACGGTACCGTGAGCGTCGTGCGCGAGGAGGGCGAGCGCCTCCGCGTCGGCGTGTTCATGAACGTCACCGACGTGCACGTGAACCGCGCGCCGCTCGCCGGCGAGGTCCGCGAGGTGCGGCATCGCCCCGGCGCGAACCGGCCCGCCTTCGACAAGGAGTCCGACCGCAACGAGCAGGTCGCGATCGACTTCGGCGAGTACGAGCTGTTGGTCATCGCCGGCTGGTTCGCTCGGCGGATCCATCCCGCGGTCGAGCCCGGCGACGCGGTCGACCGCGGCGACCGCGTGGGCCACGTCTCGTTCGGCTCGCGAGCGGACGTGATCCTCCCCGCGGACGTCGACGAGGGCGACCTCCTCGTGACCGAGGGGGACGCGGTGCGCGCCGGCGAGACGATCATCGCCGAGCGGGACTGAGCCCGCGGCGGCATCGACGCCGACTTCGGGCCGGCCGCGAGACTGCGAGCTCGTCAGCCGCTAAACCCCGAGCTCGTCAGCCGCTAAACCCCGAGCGCGTCGGCCGCTAAACCCCGAGCGCGTCGGCCACGTCGTGAATCGACTCGACCGTCTGGTCCGGGGCGCCCGCGAACGGCTCCCACGGCGTCCCTTTCCGGTCGAGACGGACCGCCTGCATCCCCGCGTGCGACGCGCCCAGCACGTCGAACCACCCTGCGGTGACGTGGACGATCTCCTCGATCGGCGTCCCGGTTCGGGCCGCGCCGTGGCGGTACAGCTCGGCCGCCGGCTTGAACGTCTTCACCTCGTCGGCGCTTATCGTGTCCTCGACGAGGTCCCCGATCCCCGCGTGTTCGACCATCGAGTCGAGCATCTCCGGGTTCCCGTTCGAGAGCACGTACGGCTCGTAGCCGCCGTCGCACAGGCGCTCGATCCCCGACCGCACGTCGTCGAACACCTCCAGCTCGTGGTACACCGCGAGGATCTCGTCGCGCTCGGCGGCCGACAGCTCGACGCCGTTGGCCGCCAGGGCGTACGTCAACGCGTCGCGGTTCATCTCGTAGAAGGGATGGTAGGCGTCCACCGCGTTCGCGACGAACGTGTACGCCAGCGAGCGCGAGCGCCAGAGCCGCGACACCGGTTCCGGTTCGGGGACGCGGTCGGCGAGCGCCGCCTCGGCCGCCTCCACGTCGACGAGGGTGCTGTACGAGTCGAACGTCACGGTCCGAACCCGGTCCGGGTCGAGTGGCATTCGATCGTCGCTTCGGTGCCCCGCGGTATCATCCCTCGTTCTCCGACTCCGACCGATCTTATAAGACGAACGGCCCCTGCTGACGGATCGGCTCCCCGTGCGGGCGGCCGGAGACGGCGACGAACCGGAGCCGCCCGCCGCCGTCGCTCTCGACCGTCACGTCCCGCGCGTCCGCGTTCGGGAGTACGTCGCCCGCGCCGAACTCGCGGGCGGCGTCGGCGCCGGCACCGCCTTCTCGGACGGTCCCGCTCCCCTCGACCCCGTAGAGGAACCCGGCCCACTCCTCGGGGACCTCCCACGTCCACGCGTCGGCGACGCGGACATCGAGGTACTCCGTCGGGGTGTACAGCTCGATCGGCGACCCCTCGCCGACGACGGTCGTGACGGTCGCCCCGTCGAGGTCGGTCGCAGGGAGCTCGTCGACGCTCGCGTCGACGTAGTCCGGGTCCGCCTCCTTCTCCTCGCGGGGCAGATTCACCCAGAGCTGGAGCCCGTTGCACGCTCTTCCGTCGGCGGGGAACTCGGAGTGTCGGATCCCGCTTCCGGTCGTGATCCGCATCGCCTCGTTCTCGCGTGCGGTGTGTTCGACGCCGAGCGAGTCCGCGTGGTCCATCCCGCCCTCGATCATGTACGAGACAATCTCGAACCCCTTGTGCGGGTGCATCGGGAACCCCTTGTCCGGGTCGATGGAGAACCGCTCGAACAGCACGAACGGGTCGAGGCTGTCGGGGTGGCCGTTCGTCGGGAACGCCCGGTCGGAGTTCACGCCCGTCCCGTGCCGGACCGCTTCGCCGGCGAGCGGCTCGACGCCGCCCGCGGCGGCCTCGTCTGGTGTCATAACCGATCTGATGAGTCCGGCACTGATAAGCTCCGCGTCGGCGGTAGTCGTGAAGTAACAACTTTCGTATGGTAATATCGAAAATTGCGATTGAAACCTGCTCTGAAGCGTGCTGCTGTATTTATAAACTATACAGCATTCTTACTGAAAAACGCTACAGAGAACGTTCTTCCCCGTCCCGTGCGTGGACTGGAATGTAGACATGAGCTACGAACTCGATCCGCTGCCGTACGACTACGACGCGCTGGAACCGCACATCTCCGAGCAGGTGCTCGAATGGCATCACGACACCCACCATCAGGGGTACGTGAACGGCTGGAACNCCGTACGACTACGACGCGCTGGAACCGCACATCTCCGAGCAGGTGCTCGAATGGCATCACGACACCCACCATCAGGGGTACGTGAACGGCTGGAACGCGGCCGAGGAGACGCTCGAGGCGAACCGCGAGGAGCACGACTTCTCGTCGTCCGCGGGCGCGATTCGGAACGTGACCCACAACTCGTCGGGCCACATCCTCCACGACCTGTTCTGGCAGAACATGTCCCCCGAGGGCGGCGACGAGCCCTCGGGTGCCCTCGCCGACCGCATCGAGGAGGACTTCGGCTCCTACGAGGCGTGGAAGGGCGAGTTCAAGGCGGCCGGCGGCAACGCCTCCGGCTGGGCGCTGCTCGTCTACGACACGTTCTCGAACCAGCTCCGCAACGTCGTGGTTGACAAGCACGACCAGGGCGCGATCTGGGGCGGTCACCCGATCCTGGCGCTGGACGTGTGGGAGCACTCGTACTACCACGACTACGGCCCGGCTCGCGGCGAGTTCATGGACAACTTCTTCGAAGTCGTCGACTGGAGCGAGCCTGCGGCTCGCTACGAGCAGGCCGTCGAGCTCTTCGAGTAACGAAGTCGATCGAGCGGTCCGGACTCGGCCGATCCGACCGAGGTATTCTACCGTCGCCCGTCGGGTCGTTCGGCCCGCCCGATGGGCGCTTTCGTTCCGCGAGCGACCGGTCTCTCGGTTTACTTCACCAGCGCCGTCTCCACCACGTCCACCGATCCGTCGACGACCACGCGCAGTTCGTCGCCGTCGCACGGGAGCGAAAGTCGGACCCGAAGCGGGTCCTCGGCGACGACCGTCGTCCGCTCGTCGCTCACGCACCAGTCGAACCCCCAGAACGGTTCGGTGTTCAGGTCGACGCCGCGCTCGGAGAAGAACAGCAGCGTCTCCGCGTGGTCCAGCAGCGTGACGCCGACCGTCGACCGCAGTCGGTAGTTACACCGCCCGCAGACGTGTTCGACGGCGACGTCGAGGTCCGCTTCCTCGGGGTCGCGGACGAGCGTCGTCTCGACGGTCCCGGTGCACTCGGGACAGACACCGTCCGCGGCCAGACAGTAGTGGTGGCGGACGTAGTGGTGGAACGCCTGCAACAGCTCGCCGGTCGTGCGGTCGTCGAGCCCGCCGGAGGGAAAGGGGTAGCTCACCTGAATCGTGCCGCAGTCGGCACAGCCCACGGTGAGCGTGTCGTCGACGTACCAGCCGTGGAGGTCACCGTCGCAGTCGTAACACGCGCCCTCGACCGGGAAGAACCCCACCTGCGCGCGCTCGGTGAGGGTCCCGGTGAAGATGGCGCTGACGACCTTCCGGCCGGGGTACCGGAACTCGTAGCCGTCGTCGCTCCGCTTGACGAAGTGGCCGGTGAGCTGCCGGAGGTGGTAGTTGAAGTTGGCGCTGTCGTCGACGTCGACCCGCTCGAAGAGGTCGGTGAAGCTCACCGCGGCCTCGTCGGCGCCGAGTTCGAGGAGGGCGCGAAGGATGTCGACTCGGGTGTCGTTGCCGAGGGTGGCGAACACCTCCGCGGGGAGCACCCGGGACTCCGTCCGGAGGGCGGGCGTCAGGTCACCGTCGGCCTCCGCACCCGCCTCCGCTCCCACGTCGGTCTCCGCTCCCGCGTCGGCTTCCGCACCCGCCTCTGCGCCGGCGGTCCGATCGAACTGGCTCACACCGGTTTCACGCGGTATGGCCGGATAAAACCCATCGAAGGGGACGACGCGCTCCACCGCAACCGCTCGACGAGCGCGTCGCCCGGCAGGCTTTTCGATCGGACGCTCCTACGGCGACGCCATGGCGGACGCCACCGAGATCGCCGACCGGTCCGCGGTCCCTGCGGGCGGCTCGTACCGCTTCACCGCCGAGGACGCCTTCGGAAACGAAACGGAGGTCATCCTCGTCCTGTGCGAGGAGTCACCCGGCGTCAGGGCGTGGGTCAACAACTGCACGCACGAGGACCAGCGCTTCGACGCGGGCCGCGGCGCGGCGATCCGCGACGGCGAGATCATCTGTCCTCGACACGGGTCGATGTTCGACGCCTGCTCGGGCGAGTGCGACAACGGAGAGGCATCGGGAACCGCGCTCCCCGGCGTCGATATCGAGATCGAGGACGACACCGTCCTCCTCACCGACGACCGCTACGACTACCTGCACGACGGGGGCGTAAACGACGGCGACGACGGGCCGGGGTCGACCTCGCACCTCTCGTTTTGAACCGTCACCCGATCCGATCGCGACCCGTCAGAGCCCCGGCCGCCCGCACGGCCGGACCACCGGTGCGTCGAGCACCGACTCCGGCGTCGTCTCGCCGCGACCGGCGACCCACCGGGCCGCCTCCGTGCCGAGCACGATCGGTCGCTCGAGGTCCGCGAGCCTGACCGCAGCCAGCGACGCCGCGAGCGGCGGTCCGTCGTACGCTCCGGGATCCTCGCCGGCGTCGGCGGGATCGGCGCCCGGAACGGCCGCCAGCGCCTCGCGGAACGCCGGGTAGGTCTCCCGGGCAAGCTCTCGGCGGGCGTCTCGCCGCCGATTCCGGAGGCGATCCCGGAGTTCGAGGCGTCGTTCGCGGGCGTCACGGGCGTCGGCGGCCCGCTCGCGGGCCCGTCGAAGCGCCTGCTCGGCCGCGATCCGTTCGCTCTGTGCCGCCGACAGCTCCGCGGCCGCCGACTCCAACTCGCCGAGGGCCTCGTCGGTCTCCGCTTCGACCGCCCGACGGGCCTGCACGCGTCCGCGAAGAGCGGCGACGCGCTCCTTCAGCCGTTCCTCCTCGCCGCTCGCGGCCGCGACCCGGCGCCTGGCCGCGTCGAGGTCGACCGGCTCGACCTCTACCGCCGCGATCGCGTCGCGGATCTCGACGAGCTCGCCCTCGACCGACGACGCCCGCCCGAGCGTCCGGGCCGCCGCCGCGAGTTCGCGACGGAGGCTCGCCCCCGTCGGGAGGCGACCGATCACCGCGGTCGACTCGGGAACCGCCGGTCCGAGAGCGGCACCGTGGTCGTCGCTTCCGGCGGGTCCTCTCTCGAGTCCGCCCGCCGGCTCTTCGCTCTCGGGCGTTTCCCCGGGGCTCTCGCGGTCGCTTTGCCCGTTTATACCGCTCACAGCTCGTCGCCTCGCATCGAGTCCGGATCCGGGTGGTCGGTCCCGGCGGCGAACGCGGCGTACGGCGTCGACTTCGCGTCGCGGCGCGCGTACGCGCTCGCCGCCTCGCGGACCCGCTCGTCGAGTGCGACGAACTCGTTAAACGGCTCTGTCCGCTCGATCTGTACGTCCCCGTCGTACGACTCTCGCAGCCGGAGCGCGAGGAACGCGGCGTACACCGTCCCGTCGAACAGCGCCGCTCGACCGAACCGCCGTACGACGACTCCCTCGTGGCGGCGACACAGGTTCCGGAGCCCGGTCCGGGCCGCCGCCGAATACGTCACGACCAGCAGCACGAACGCGCCTGATCGGCTCCGAAACTTATCGGTTCCGGACCGGTACGACGATCACACCCGTTCCACGTCGAATTCGGGGACATCGCCGCCTTCCATGTGTATCACATCCTCTAAACGATCGGACGCAGAGAGCGCGATCACGCGTTCCCGAGCCGCTGGCGCCGAGGGCGCGACCACGATCGTCCCGTCGACCGGCTCCTCGCCGACCGCACGGAACACGTCGTCGTCGCCGTCGAACTCGGTGGCGTACGTCCGGAGGACAGCCGCCACGCGCTGCTCGGTGTCGGCGAGGTCGGCGTCGCCGTTCTCGAACGCGCGGAGCGCGTCCTCGACGTTCCGTATCGCGGAGATCCGGTCCATCTACGTCGTCCGGAGGTGCCCCTGCTTCGGTTCGTACACTTCGCCCTTCGTGCGAAGCTTCTCGATCTCCTGTTCGGCCTTCCCCGGGTCCATCCCGATCTCGCCGGCGCGGTCGAGCACCTCCTCGACGGGGGCGCCCTCCTCGAACTCTTCCTCGATATCCGCGATGAGGCCCTTGATGTTCTTAATGCGGTCGCGCTGGCTCTTGGAGGTTCCCGTCTCCACCACGTCGGCGTCGAACTGGCCCGTCTCGGGGTCGACGCCGATGTCCTTGAGACACGACTCGACGATGTCGGTCGCGCGGTCCGCGTCCTCGCGCTCGACGGTGTCCGAGAGCCGCACCCGCGCGCTCGCCTCCGAGAGCCGCACCATCGCCTCCAGCTTCCGCGCGGTGACCGGCACCGGGGCGTCCTCGTCGGCGCCCTTCGAGCGCAGGTCGACGTAGAACTCCTCGATCAGCCCCTTCGCCTCCTCGGTCATCGTCGGGTAACAGGACCGCTTCGCGTGGGCGATGTACTTCCGGAGCAGCTCGGCGTCGATCTCCGGCGCGACCTCTTGGGTCACCTCCGCGACCTGCTCCGGCGTGAACTCCGAGCTCGCCAGCTCCTCGCGCTGGGTGTTGAGCTCGCCGGCGTAGTTCGTCTTGATGATGTGTTTCGCCAGCCGGGAGTCGTGTTCCGGGTCCGGGCTGTCGGTCACCGTGAAGATCAGGTCGAACCGCGAGATGAGCGCGGGTTCGAGGTCGATCTGCTCGCCGATCGGCTCGTACTGGTCGAACCGGCCGTACTTGGGGTTCGCGGCGCCGAGCAACGAACACCGCGCCTTGAGGGTGGCGTTGATCCCCGCCTTCGAGACGGAGATCTTCTGCTGTTCGAGCCCCTCGTGCATCGCGGAGCGGTCAGAAGAGTTGTGCACGACGAGCCCGTTCGCGACGAAGTTGTGCGTCTCCTCGACGGTCAGGTCGTACACCTTCGGTCGCTCCCCGCCCTCGATCCGCTCCAAGAGCGAGCGCAGCCCGTCTCTGACGGCGTCGACTTCGCTCACGACCGCCTCTCGGAGCTCTCCGAGTCGGTCCGTTTCGACGGTCCCGGACAACCACCGCGAGACGGTCGCCTGATCCACGTCGAGCGACGACGCGACATCGGCCTGGCTGACCCCGTATGCTTCGAGCGCCGCCGATAGTTCCTCTCGGGTTTCGCCGACCAGATCGCGTTTGAGCAGATCACGGGCACGTTCCTCGGCGGTCTCGACGGGGCCACCGAGAACGTCCGCAAGCCGCTGTCGGAGGACCTCGCCACGGTGTTCGGTCGACTCCGGCGGCACGGTTTCGACCGACTCGACGCGGCGCCACTTCACGTCACCCCGGACGAACTCGCGGAGGTCGCCGAGATCGGTTTCCACGACTTCGGTGAGGACTTCCCGGAGTCGATCGGTCACCAGCCGACGGACTCCGTCGCTCTCGCCCCACTCGCGAGAGATCTGCTGCTGTGACAGCGCCGTCCCCTCGGCCAACTCGGACTGCGAGACGTGGTACCGGTCTTGCAGCTCCGCGAGCGTCTCCCACGTCGCCGTCTCGTCGAGCCGACGCCGGTCCTCGGCGGCCGTCTCCAGTCTGTCCTCGAACGCCGTGAGTATCCGGCCAGCCCGATGGAGCGACGCGTTCGCGTTCCCGTTCTCGAAGTCGTGATACGTGACCGCGTCGAGTCCGCACTCGCTTTGGTGAAGTCGGAGCGACTCGCGAGACCGCGCCAACACGTCGTCGATCTCCGGGACCACGTCGACAATCGTGCGGTCGCCGTCGGCGGCGTTGACGACGCGATCGAGCGCATCCGCCTTCCGGGTGGCCGTGAACCCGATATACCGCCGGTACGCCGTCAGCGAACCCGCGTCGGTCACCGTGAGGTAGTACACGTCGCGGCCCTCGTCTCGCTCGCGGCGTTGGAGTTGACTCGACACGCCGAACTGTAAGAGGAGGTTTCGTGCCCCGTCCAGTACGTCCCGGCTCGCCGACGCTATCCGAACGTTGCCCGCCGACTCGTCGACGTGTCCCTCGCTGTCGGCCAGCGCGCGAACGAACGCGGCCTTCGCCGTGCGGTTTCCGGTCGAAACAGGGGTCGGGAAGCACTTCTCGTCGTATCGACCGAGGTTCATGCCCGCGTCGAGAACGGCGTCGGCGCGCTCTTTCCCCGTGACGCGGATCGTCTCGACGCCGCCGTCGCGTTTCTCGCTCGGCGGCCGCGTCGGCTCGGCATCGAACGCCTCGCGCGCCGCGCGTTCGAAGTCATCTAAGAGTTCGTCGTCCGTGTTGGTGAACCGGACGCCGTAGACGCCCTCGTCGCGGTCGTAGTAGACGTTCCCGTCGCCGGAGAGGTATCCGAGGACGCTCGCCATCGCGGCATCGATTCCGTCGCCGTTGACGGATTCGTCGTCGAACGGTTCGACACTTCCGGCGCCACCCGACACTGCCGCTGCCCCGGCGCCGTCGGTGGCTTTCGTCGGAATCTCTTGGGGGACGTACACCCAGTCGCCGTCGTTGAGCGCGGCCGCCTCACGCTCGACGCGCTCCCCGTCGTCGAGGACGAAGAACGGGTGGTCGGCCGTCGCGGTCAGCGACTCGCCGGTCTCCATCGTCACGCGGGTCAGTTCCGACGGCGCGTCGTACTCGTGGACCGCGGAGACGGGGCGCTCGACCAGACGCCCGTTCTCGTCCATCGTCCAGACGTCGAGATCGACGTCGCGAATGTGGCGACCGTTCGAGAGCTCTTCGATGTCGCCGTCTGCGGCGGCCTCTCGCGCCAGCTCGTCGATGCGCTCGACGCGCCCGTCCGCGAGCGACACCAGCGTGTCGCCGGTGACGCAGTCCATCTTGTCGAGCTCGTCGACCGCCGCGATCCCTTTATCAGCTAAGACGAGCGCGCCGGCCTCGAGCGACCACTGCTGGCCGTCGCCGAAGTCGTCGCGTACAGCTGCGGCCGTAAGTCCTGCAGCGGATGATCCTTTCCCGGACGTATAAACTGATCTCGGAGCAATATTCTCGACATAACTGATCATCTGACTCTTTCCAGTACCCGGGTCCCCGATCAGGAGCATATGCAGGTCGCCACGGATCCGCGAGCCGTCGGGGAGGTGTTTGGTGACGCCGGAGAACAGCTGGAGGATCATCGCGAGCTTCTCCTCCTCGTAGCCGTAGATGGCGGGGGCGATGGACTCGACCATCGCGTCGTAGATGTCCTCGCGCTCGGAGAGCTCGATGATCTCGCGTTTGTCCGCCTCGGTGATGTCCATGTCCTCGAACTCCTCGTCCTCGATGGCGATGGAGACGCCGTCCATGTACAGGTCGAAGATGGCGGACTTCTCGTTGCCCTGCTCGACCTGCTCGATGTGGAGGACGCCGACGCAGGTGACGTGGTCGCCGGGGCTCACCTTCCCGGTGATGTCGTCGACGATGTCAACGTCGATGTTCTGGGGGGTCTCCCCGCCGCGGAGGCCTTCGGGCGACTCCTGAATGCGGAGCTTCTGGGAGTCGATGAACTCCGACTGGTCGAAGTTGACGCGGAAGGGGCCCTGTCGCTCACACCCCTGACACTCGTGGGGCTCCTGAAAGCCGCCGTCGCTCTGGGGGATGTACGTCATCGTGCCGCAGCGCTGGCACTCGAAGGCGGCCTCCGTCACCTTCGGACGGACGTCGGTCGCCTTGCGGACGATCCCCTTGATCGAGACGAGCTTGCCGATGTGGTCGTCGTGGACGCGGATGCCGCGGATGTCGATGCTCTCGGGGAGGTTCTCGATCCGGACGTGCGCGCGTCCGAGACTGACGTCCGCGGGGAGGTCGTAGAGCCGGAGCGCCTCCTCGGCATACTCGCGCATCTGCTCCGGCTTCGTGCGGAAGTCCTCGGCGAGGTCGCGGTCGAACTGGTAGAGGTCGTCGTACTCGACGTACAGCGAGCGCTGTTCGTTGGGGTATCGCTGCGCGAGGGTGCCGATCTCCTCGCGGTAGTAGTTGCGGTAGAACTGAATGAACCGCTCCGTGAGGTCCTGATTCCCGGCCTGAGCCATTACGAAACCCCTTCGTCGCCACCACGTATGAACCTCATGCTCGGGGCGGAGGTGGTCCCGGTGACGGTCCGTCAGCGTCCGAAACGCGATCGCCCTACGCCTTCCCCAGGTACGTCGCGTCCGCCGAGGTGCGCCCCTCGTTGAAGGAGAGCACCTTCGCGCGGATCACGTCGCCCTTCGACACGCCGCCGGGGATGTCCTCGGTGAAGACGACGAACCCCTCGACCTTGCCCACGGCGACCTCCTCGCCCGAGTGGTGGTCGGTGAGTTCGGTGACCCCGAACTCGTACGTCTCGCCGATCGCGACCGGCGGCTCGCGCTCTTGGGCCGCGTCGTGGGCGCGCTTCGACTCGCGCGCCTCCGACGAGGGGGCGCGCAGGCGGCGGACGCCGACCAGCAGGACGAGCAGGACGATTACGGCGACGGCACCGATGACGACCGGCGACGACGGTAACATACCGGGCGGTCGATCCGCTGTCACGTAAACGCTCGGGGTCGGCGGCTGCCGAGCGCCTCGGTCGGGCCGGCCGCATGAGAAACGCCTTTGCTCTCGAAGCCCCCGGTTCGACGTGATGCGAACGACTCTCGGTCGCCGTCGAGTCGCCCACGGGCGTGGTGCGGCGTGAAGGTCGCAGACGCGGTGCCGGAGTTCGCCGACGCCTTCGGGTTCGAGGAGTTCAACCGGATGCAGCGCGAGGCGCTGCCGGGGATCTTAGAGACCGACCACAACGTGGTCGCGTCGGCGCCGACGGCCTCCGGCAAGACCGCGCTCGCCGAGCTCGCGATCTGCAAGACCCTCTCGGAGGGCGGGACTGCACTCTTCGTCGCGCCGCTGCGCGCGCTCACCAACGAGAAGGAGAGCGAGTGGGAGCGGTTCGAGGAGCTCGGCTACTCCGTCTACGTCGTCTCCGGCGAGCGCGACCTGAACCCCCGCCGTGCCGAGCGCGCGGACGTGCTCGTGACGACCCCCGAGAAGGCCGACAGCGCCACGCGGAAGCACGATTCCGGGCGCTACTCCTTTATCACCGACGTGGACTGCGTCGTCATCGACGAGGTCCACCTGCTCGACTCGGAGAAGCGCGGCGCGGTGCTCGAAGTCACCGTCTCCCGGCTCCGCCGGTTACAGGACCCCCGCGTCGTCGCGCTCTCGGCGACGATGCCGAACATCGCGGACGTGGCCGAGTGGCTCGACGCGCCCGTGCAGACCACCTACGAGTTCGGCGACGCGTACCGGCCGGTCGATCTGGAGACCGGCGTCAAGACGTACTCCCACGGCTCGAACGCCTTCGCCGACAAGTACCGACGGCTCTACCGCGCGCTCGACCTGGCCGAGCCGCACGTGCGCGAGGACGGGCAGGCGCTCGTGTTCGTCTCCTCGCGACAGGACACGGTGCAGGCGGCCAAGAAGGCGCGCGACGAGATCACCGACCGGGACATCCCGATCGACTCGCGGGGCGACTACGACTTCCACAACGAGGCGAAAGAGCTCACCAACGACACCCTCCGCCAGTCGGTCACCGACGGCGTCGGCTTCCATCACGCGGGCCTCGGGAAGGAGGACCGCGACCGCGTCGAGGAGTGGTTCAAACAGGGGAAGATCAAGCTGCTCTTCTCGACGTCGACGCTCGCGTGGGGCGTGAACCTCCCGGCGCGCTGCGTCGTCATCCGCGACACGAAGTACCACGACCCGCTGGAGGGCGAGACCGACATCTCGCCGCTTGACGTGCTCCAGATGCTCGGGCGGGCGGGTCGCCCCGGCTACGACGACGTGGGGTACGGCTGGGTCGTCTGCGACCGCGCGGACGCCGACAAGTACCGCGAGCTGCTGAAGGAGGGCAAAGAGATCGAGTCGCGGCTCGCCGCCGAGCTCGAGTCGCACCTCAACGCCGAGATCGCGATGGGGACGATTCGGGGGCTGGAGGACGTGATGGAGTGGTTAGAGACCACGTTCTACTACGTTCGCGCCGAGTCGAAACCCGACGAGTACGAGTTCGCCACCCTCCGTGACCGCGTCCGCGACACCCTCGAATCGCTCGTGGACGACGGGTTCGTCGCGGCCGACGACGACCTCGCGATCGAGCCGACGGCGCTGGGGCGCCTCGCCTCAAAGTACTACCTCCGGCTCGACACGGCCCGCCGCTTCCGGCGGCTCGCCGACCGCGAGACCCTGACGGTCGACTCGGTGTTAGAGACGGTGGCGTCGGCCGGCGAGTTCGACTCCGTCTCGGCACGCTCTGCCGAGTCGGACGCGATCGACCGGATCCTCGACGGCCGCGACACCGACCTGGAGGACGGCCACCGCAAGGTGTTCGCCATCCTGCTCGCCGGGATGGCCGACTCCATCCCCTCGGACCTGCGCTCGGACGCGTGGGTGATCCGACAGAACGCGCTCCGCCTGCTGGCCGCGCTCGCGGAGTTCCTCGACCGGTTCGCCGGCCCCCGCGCCGCCAACCTCGCGTGCCGCGTCGAGGCGCGCGTCGAGCACGGCGTCTCCCGCGAGGCGGTCGCGCTCACCGCCGTCGACGGGGTCGGCTCCGGCCGCGCCGAGCGGCTCGCCGACGCCGGGCTCACCTCACCGACCGCCGTCGTCGACGCCGGCGCGACGGAACTCGAAAACGCCGGCATGAGCGGCTCCGTCGCCGAGCGAATCGTCGACGCCGCGCGGGACTGTCCCCGGGTCGACGTCGACTGGGGCGACTTCCCGGACGCCATCGCGGTCGGCGAGAACGAGCTGTGCGAGGTCGCCGTGACCGCCGTCTCCGGGAGCGCTCGTGCGGGGATCCGGGTCACGGTCAACGACGTCGAGATGACCGCGACGACGACGTACCTCGATGGGGAGGCGACGGTCCCGGTCGGGGTGTTCGGTCCGCCGGACGCGGCCGAACTGGAGTTCGTCGTCGAGGTCGTCTTCCCGGACCTCCCGCTGATGCCGGTTCGGGCCACGCGGACGGTTCGGGTGGAGTAGGTCGCTCCTCGCGTTTCATTGACGTAGATCGCTCCTCGCGTTTCATTGACGTAGATCACTCCTCGCGTTTCATTGACGTAGATCACTCCTCGCGTTCCCGTCTCGTGACGTCCACGTGGTAGCCGTCGAGGACGTCTCGACCGAGGAGCACGGGGTAGGTCATGTGGTTCCGATTCTCGATGCTCGCGGTCACGGTCCGCCAGCGGTCCCCGATCTTCACGTCGATCTCGACGAGCGGACGCTTCTGTCGCCCGGTCCGCGATCCGGATTTCACGTGGACGGTGTCGACGATCGGGCCGGCGCCGACCTCCGCGGCGACGTCGAAGTCGATGCTCGTTCGCCGGGCGCCGGTGTCCGACTTGGCGGTCACGTCGACCGCCTGCCGGCCCGCGCTCACGGTGACACGCTCGGTGTAGCCGATCGTCGTCGACCCCTCCGGTTCCGGGTCGATCGACGGCTTACACTCCGGGACCGAGTCGTCTAGTTCCGCCGCGAGGTCGGCGACGCGGTCCGCGTCGACGCGGCCGCCCGCCCGCTCGATCGCGAGGGCGGCGATGTACGGCGCGGGGCTGATCCCCGTCGCCTCGAAGAGCCCCTTAAACCCCGCCGTCACGTTCACCTCCAGAACGTACCACTCGCCGCCGCGAGACAGCAGGTCCACGCCGGCGTAGTCGAGGTCGAGCGCGTCGGCCGCCTCCCGCGAGAGCCGCGCCGCCTCCTCGGGGAGGTCCGCGGTGAAGTCCTCCACGTTCCCGCCGACGGCGACGTTCGTGCGCCACTCGTTCGAGGGCGCGTACCGCTTCATCGCGGCGACGACCCGACCGCCGACGACGTACGTGCGGACGTCGAACGGCCGCTCCGTGCCGGTGTCGATGAACTCCTGGAGGAACGCCCGCCGCCGGGCGATAAACGGGGAGACGGCGTCGCCCGCACCGACGACCGCCATTCGGTCCCCGTTCGTCCCGATCGCGGACTTGTGGACCGCTTTCTCGTCCGTGAGGCGGCTGCCCTCGTTGATCGTCCGGTGCGTGAACGCCATGTAGGCGTCAGGAACGGGGATCCCTGCCGCGGTGAGCGTCGCCGCGGCGCCGTACTTGTGCATGGCTCGGACGACGACGGCCGGCGGGTTCAACACCGGATGCGTAGCGGCGTAGCTCGTCGCGACGCCGAGGTCGTCGAGCGGCTGGGCGGCCTTCGTCGTCAGCAGTCGGTTCGCGACGACGTCCACGTCGGGGTCGAACCGAAGGGCCCCGCCCTCGATCCACGAGCGGGCGTTTTCCTCGCGGAGCCAGACCGGCTCGTGACCCAACGCGCGAACGGCGTTGCAGATCGCCTTGGTCTCTTTGCTGTTGTGGAAACTCAACACCCCGACTCGAACGGAGGGCGCTGAGTCCGCTGTTCTCGACGGCTCTGCGCCAGAGGCCTCGCCCATATGTAGTCTTACGGAAACTATCTTGTTAAGTTAATCACACAATTTTCCGGCCGCGGAGCCTGCCCGGCCCGGGCGCGGCCGGTCTCACCGCCCACTGCTTAAGTCGGAAACCGGGGCAACCCCGGGGCATGCCCGAACGGCTCCGCGTGTTCGCAGGCGACTGTCGAGTGACCGAACGCGGCGACCGCTCCCGCACCCACCGCGGGCGCGTCGTCGTCCTGATAAAGCCCGACGACACCACCCTCGTCCACGACGCCGACGGCTACCAGCCCGTCGCGTGGCTCACCCGTCCCGACTCGGTGGTGGTCGAGGGCGACGGCGACGGCTTCTCGATCACCGCTCGCGACGGCGCTCGCCGGCTTCGAGTCGTCGCCGAGGAGGCGACCGCCGGCCGCGCGCTCCCGGTCACCGAGGCCGGGCTCCCGGTCGGTACCTGTCCGGACGACGGCGGCGTGCTCGTCCGCTCGCGGGGCGACGTGGCGTGCCTCGACTGCGAGAGCCGCTGGGGACTCCCGGCCGGCGCGAGCGTCACCGACGGGGTCTGTGACGACTGCGGGCTCCCGAAGATCCGCATCGAGCGCGGGGAGCCGTTCCACCTCTGTCTGGACCCCACCTGCGACCCGATGGAGGATGCCGTCAGCGACCGGTTCGACCGCGTCTGGGGCTGTCCGGACTGCGAGGGCGACCTCACCGTCCAGTCCGCGCCCGGCCGCGTCTACCTCGCCTGCGAGAACCGGCCGGCGTGCGAGACCACCTTTTCGATCCCCTCCGGCGTCGTCGTCGACGAGTGCGACTGCGGGCTCCCGGTCTTCGAGACGGCCGCCGGCCGCGGCTGTCTGGACGGGAGCTGCGAGCGCGAGGGGCACGCGGCGAGCGGGTAGCAACGGCGGATTAACACAGCCGATAAAACCGGCGGATAAAACGGCCGGTAGAAGCGACGAGAGGGAACGTCGACGAAACCGACCCAGACCGCTTCCTCGCGACCTACTCCGCGAGCTGCTCGCGCCCCGGCGCGATGAGCCGGTCGAGGTACTCCGCGAGCGCGCCCTTCGCGTCCGCCGGGTGAAGCTCGCCCGACTCCAGCTCCGCCTCTAACGCGTCGTACGCGTCGTACTCCAGGTCGCCGCCGTACTCCGCCGGCCGCTCGACGACGACGGTGTCAAACCGCGGGAACACGTGGTACTCGAACACCTGCAGGACGGGGTTCTCCCGCGCCTCGCCGTCGTCGGTCGGCTCGGGGTCGGCCGTCGGCGGGCAGTACGCGCCGTTCACCTTCGACTCGATGTCGTCTCGGGAGTCCTCCATCGAGATGGTGACGCCCTCGCTGGAGGACATCTTCCCGCGGCCGGTGCCCAGATCGGCGATCAGCGGGGTGTGGAGGCTCGTCGGCGGCTCGCGGTCGATGCTCGGCAGCACGTCGCGCGCGAGCATGTGGACCTTGCGCTGCTCCATGCCGCCGACCGCGAGGTCGACGCCGAGGTACGGGATGTCGAGCGCCTGCATCAGGGGGTACACCGCCTGCGACACCTTCACGGAGTCGCCCGAGGTAATCTCGGACATCGCGCGCTCGGCCCGCGCGAGCGTCGTCTCGAGCTCCAGCGAGTGGAGGTCGAGCGTGTAGTCGTCGTCGAGCTGGAAGTCGGAGCCGAGCACGAACTGCGTGTTCGACTCGTCGAGCCCGTACGCGATGAACTGGTCGCGCATGCGCTCCGCGGTGTGGCGGATCTCCTCGAACGACCCCTTGTCGTTGAGGTAGGCGTGCACGTCGGCGAGCAGCACCGTCACCTCGAACCCGGCCTGCTGGAGGTCGATGAGCTTGTTCGCGGTGAGCATGTGCCCGATGTGGAGGACGCCCGAGGGCTCGTAGCCGACGTACGCCCGCTTCCCGTCGGGGTCGTCGGCCAGCGCCTCGATCTCCTCCTCGGTGACCACCTCGGCCGCGTTCCGGGTGATCCGCTCGTAAGCGTCCATACACCCGACTGCGCGGTTGTCGGTCATATGACTTCTGGATGCGTGCGGACGGGTGGCGAGGGGCGTCTCTGCGGAACGCCCGCCTTGCCCCCGTCGACGCTACTCCTCGGTCTCGGGCAGCGTCCGCCCGGCCCGGTGCTCCGAGATGATCCGGTCGAGGTGCTCCTGTTTCTCGGCCTTCCGCCGGCGCTCGGCCCGCCGTTCCCAGTCGTCGAGTGCGGCCGCCACGGCCTCCTCGCTCGCGACCGCCAGCTCGTCGACCTCGCGGACCGGGACCGCGTCGCCCGGGAGGACCGGGACCTCGTGGTCGAACAGCACCTGGTCGGCCACGTCCGAGAGGTTCCCGTCGCGGATCACGGCGCGGGGTTCCGTTTCGGCCAGCCGCTCGGCGGTCCGACGACCTGCGCCGGAGGAGTCCCGGAGGTAGACCACGTCGCCGGCGACGAGGCCGTACTCGTCGTCGGCGGCCTGGATCGCGTCAAGGGTGAACTGCTCGACGACTTTCACGCTGGCGAGTCCCTGACCCGCCGCCACGTCGTCGAAGTTCGAGTGATCGAGCCGCCACAGCTCCTTCAGCGTCTCCACTTTCCCCTCCAGCTCCGCGACCCGCTCGCGCGCCTCGTCGCGCTCGCGTTCCAGCCGGTCCGTCTCGCGTTCGAGCCGCGACACCGCGCGCCGGCTTCGCGCCTCGATGCGCTCCTCGCGTTTCGCCTCCTCCAGCTCGCTCTCCAGCTCCGCGACCCGCTCGTCGCGCTCGGCGAGGTCCGCTTCCAGCGACTCGGCGTGCGACTCCAGCCGGTCGACGCGCTCGCGGAGCCGGCGGATCGTCTCCTCCTCCTCGGTACGCTCGGGCTCGGTGGGGTCCGACTCGTCCGCGCCGGCGTCGCCGCTCCCGCCGCCGCCCCCGCTTCCGTCGTCCTCGCTCAGGTCCTCGACGACGGCCTCGACGGAGGACCCGTCTGCGACGACGCCCGCGATCACCGCCTCGCGGTCGAGCCGGGGCGGGGTCTTCGCCGCGATGCGCTCGAACTGGTCCTCGTGGTCGTCGTAGGCGTACAGCGCCGCCGCCAGCGCGTCGCGCTCGTGGTCGTTGTCGTAGCCCGCCTCGCGCGTCCGGTGGAGCTTCTCGTCGACGGGCAGGTCCGTCGTCGGCCGCCAGCCCGCGGCGTCGAACGATCGCCGGAACTTCTCGACGGTCTCCGGCATCGGCTCCACGTCGGCGGCGACGATGATCGGCCGGCCCTGCTCGATGATCCACTCGGTCACGTCGGCCGTATCGGCCGTCCGCGAGGAGTAGAGCGCGTGGACGGTGCCGTCGAGCCCGATGACGGCGGCCGCTGTCGTCGTCCCGGGGTCGATCCCGACGATCACCCGGTCGCGCCGCTGCACGAGCGGCTCGTACTCGATCCCGTCCCGTCGCTCGCGCTCGACCTCGACGCGCACGTCGCCGGCCCGGGAGTTCGACACCGGGATGTCCTCCGGGCGCGCTTCGACCGCGAACGTCGCGTTCGCGTAGCCCCCGTACTTCTCGGTCACGTCGCGCTCGAACGAGAGGTTCGCCTCCTTCAGCTTCGACTGCACCTGTCGGGTTCGCTTCCGGACGTTGCCGTGGATCCGCCGGGTGTAGCGGTCCTGACTCCACCCGCCCTTCCCGGTCGAGCGCCCGCGGGACACCTTCACCCTCGTCTCGTCGGTGAAGGCGGTCACCTCGTGGCCGACGTTCGCCGCGGCCAGCCGGGCCGCCGCCTCCGCCTCCTTCATCGGCTCCTTCCCGTACGGGATCCCGTGGCGAGAGGCGACCCGCGAGAGCGGCTCCGGGCGCTCCGCGCCGGTCACCTGCACCAGCCGGGTGCCGTCGGGCAGCGACCGGAGGAACCCCACGAGCTCCCCTTTGTCCGCCGCCAGCTCGTAGGCGTTGTCGGTGGCGACGTACAGCGGCTCGCGGTCGTCGATCAGCCGGCAGAGCTTCCGGAACGACACCACGTCGCGGGTCACCCGCGCCATCGGGCCGTCCACGTCGGGCGCGTCCGGGTCGTCCTCGTCGACGGGGTCTAAGATGACGAGGGCGTAGGAGGGGTCGTCGCCGCGGACGTCGCCGCTGTGCACGTCGACGCCGAACACCGGCCGGTCGCGGGCGCGGATGGTCCGGGTTGTCACGGGTTCACGTAGGCCGTTGGCGCGTATATACCCCACGCCGGGTGTGGCGGTTTCGAGGCTGGATCCGGTTCAGCGATCGACGACTGGAACGGGTGTTCCAGTTCCTCGGCCGCGATACGACGGAATGACTCCGCGAGCGCCTATCGGGCGCGAGTCGCACGCGAGAGCGCCCCCGTTCGCTAATAAATATCCGACTCAGTACAAGTCCTCGAGCTCCGACTCGACGTGCGAGTGCTCGTCTGCCGGGAACTCGCCGCTCACGACGGCCTCTCGGTACGCCTCGACCGCGTCGGACATCTCGCCGCGGACGTCGCCGAACTGCCGGGAGAACGGGGGCGACCACTCGCCGAGCCCGATCGCGTCGTTGATCACGAGCACCTGCCCGTCGCAGTCGGGGCCCGCGCCGATGCCGATTGTGGGGATGTCGAGCGCCTCGGTGACGGCGCCCGCGAGGTTCGCGGGGACGTGTTCCAAGACGAGCGCGAACGCGCCCGCCTCGGCGTGCGCGCCAGCGAGCTCGACGATCTCCTCGGCGGCGTCCTGATCGGTCCCCTGCCGGGTGTACCCGCCGAGCCGGTTGACGTGCTGGGGCGTCAAGCCGAGGTGCGCCATCACCGGGATCCCGATGTCGGTCATCCGCCGGGTCATCTCGACGGTGTGGGGGCCGCTCTCGATCTTCACCGCGTCGGCGCTCGCCTCCTTCAGGAGCCGTCCGGCGTTGCGCACCGACTCGGACTCGTCGACGCCGAAGGAGAGGAACGGCATATCGGCGACGACGAGCGTGTCCTCGGTCGCGCGGGCGACCGCCGCGGTCCGGCTCGCCACCTCCTCGAAGGTCACGGGGAGCGTGGAGTCGTAGCCGAGGACGGCGTTGCCCATGCTGTCGCCGACGAGGATCACGTCGATTCCGGCCTCGTCGACGACCGCCGCCGTCGGGGCGTCGTAGGCGGTCAGCATCGTGATCGGCTCGTCGCCCTCCCGGAGTCCCCGCGTCGTTGTCATACCCCGAACTCACCCGTGCGACCGGGTAAAATTGCCGGGATCCGGAAACCCGGCGCTCCCCCAGACCGCCCGCTCCGGACGCGGACCGTCACCGATTTGCACGTCCGCCACGGAACATCCGACGTGCAACCTGTCGAGCGGGCCGAGTACGAGGGCGTCGACTACGGCTGGGTGATGCAGACGACGTTCGTCGTCACCATCCTCGTCGGCGCACCGATCGTCGCGGTCCTCTCCGCGTTCGTCACCCTCGACTCGTGGGGGGCCCGCGCGGCCTTCGCCGTCCGCGTCGGCGCGCCGATATGGTTCGTCACCGCCGTCGCCGTCGCGGTCTACGCGCGGCGCACCGACGCGGGCGACGGCGGGGCGGCGGAGACGGACGAAACTATCGACGACGCCACCGAGGACGGAGACGACGACGCGGATAACGACGCGGGCGAGGATTCTGAAGGCAACTCTGAAGCTGATATCAAAGCCGATTCTGAAGGCGCTGAGACGGTCGACGAAGACGGCTCCGCCGGCGCCTGAACCGCTAACCGGCCGACAACCGGTCCAAGAGGGCCGATAACCGGTGCAAGAGGGCCGATCACTGGCCCAGTGGGCCCGATCACCGGTCCAGGAGGTCCGCCGCCCACGCGAAGGGGACGCCGGCACGCTCCGCCGCCACGGCGTCGCGCCGCGAGTCACCGACGAACAGCGCGTGCGACGGGTCGGCGCCGAGCCGGTCGACCGCCGCGAGCAGCGACTCCGGCTCCGGTTTGTGCGTGTCGACCGTGTCGCGTCCGACGATCGCGTCGGGGTCGAGCGCGTCGCCGAGGCCGTGCGTCTCCACCGCGACCCGACAGGCCTCCTCGCAGTTGAGCGAGCAGACGCCCGCCGGCGGGCCGCGCCGGCCGTCCCCGACGACCTCACCGCCCTCGATCAGCCCCCCTCCGAGCGGGAGGAGCGCAGAGTCGCGCGCGCCGGATCGCTCGTGGGCGGAGATGGCCTCCTCGACCGGATCCCGGAGGCCGTACTCCTCGGCGGCTTCGAGCAGGCCCCACAGCTCGTCGGTCGGAGGTATCATCGCGTGCGCGGCGTACACGTCGAGGACCGACTCCGCGACGGCGCCCCAGTCGACCGCCAGTTCGACGAGGGTGCCGTCGAGGTCGTAGACGACGGCGTCGTACGCGGCGAGGTCGATCGGGCGGCCGACGCTCGGGACGGCGCCGGCGGCGCTTTTGGAGGCGTCCCCGTCCGTCTCGACCCCTCGTTCGCCGTCACCCGTCACTCGCCTAACACCCCCCGGGCGATGATCGTCTTTTGAATCTCGGTCGTCCCCTCGTAGATCTCCGTGATCTTCGCGTCGCGGTAGAGCCGCTCGACGTCGAACTCGGTCGTGTACCCGTAGCCGCCGTGGATCTGGACGGCCTCGTTCGTCACCGACATCGCCGCCTCGCTGGCGCGGTACTTCGCCTCCGAGGCCGCCACGCGGTTGTCCTCTCCGGCCTCGGCCTGCCGGCACGCCTCGCGGACCAGCAGCCGGGCCGCCGAGATGTCGGTCGCCATCTCCGCGAACTTGTGTCGAACCGTCTGGATGTCGTCGATCGGCCCGCCGAACTGCTCGCGCTCCGCCGCGTACGCCTTCGCCTCGTCGAAGGCGGCCTGCGCGACCCCGACCGCCTGCGACGCGATCCCGATCCGGCCGCCGGTGAGCGTCCGGAAGGCGGCCGAGAGCCCCTCCCCCTCCTCGGTGAGCCGGTTCTCGGCGGGGACCCGACAGTCGTCGAAGCTGATCCCGGTCGTGTCCGAGGCGCGGAGGCCGAGCTTCTCCTCCTTCTTCCCGACCTCGAACCCCTCGGCGTCGGCCGGGACGAGGAACTGAGTGATCGACCCCCTGTCGTCACCGTCGGCCTTCGCGAAGACGATCGCGACCCCGCCGCGCTTCCCGTTCGTGATCCACTGCTTCTCGCCGTTCAGGACGTACTCGTCCGTCTCGGCGTCGTACTCCGCGGTCGTCGACATCTCCGCCGGGTTCGACCCCGCGTGGGGCTCGGAGAGGCAGAACATCCCGACCGGGCGGCCCTCGGCCGCCATCTCCGGGAGCCAGCGCTCCCGCTGGGCCTCGCTGCCGAACTCGGCGATACAGGAGGTCGCGAGGCAGTGGACGGAGAGCGCTGTCGCGACCGCCAGGTGGCCGTGCGCGAGCTCCTCGTTGACGACCGCGTAGGTCGTCTCGTCGGCGCCGAAGCCGCCGTACTCCTCGGGCACAGTGAGCCCCGTCAGCCCGAGCTCGGCGAGCCCGTCCCACACGTCCTCCGGGAACGACTCGGTCTCGTCGGCCTCTGCGGCCCCGGGTCGGACCTCCTCGGCCGCGAACTCGCGGACGAGCTCGCGGATCGCCTCCTGTTCGTCGGTGAGCGCCGAGCCGACGCGTGCGCCAGTCATACCGTTCGCTTCGATCTCACACTGAAAAAGGTGAGCGATCGGGGGTGGGTCCGGTCACGTCGGTCTCGTCTCTCCTACTCCCACAGGGGGTACAGCTCGTCGCGCGGCGCCTCGTCGATCCGGTCGCCGTCGAGGAGGACGGCCCCGGCGCCGGGTCCGTCGCCGTCAGCCGGGGCGCCGTCGCCGTCGCCCTCGTCGTCGGTGGCCCGCACCTCGCCAATCTCGTCGGCGTCGATCCCGGCGGCCGCCAGCGCGTCGGTCGCCTCGTCGACGCGCTCAGGGGGGACCGCCGCCAGTAGCGCGCCGGAGCCGAACGTCGCCAGCGGGTCGACGCCGAGCGCGCCGCAGCAGGCCCGCGTTTCGGGTCGAACCGGGACCCGGTCGCGCTCCACCGACAGGACGGTCCCGCTCGCGTTCGCGGTCTCGACGAGGGCGGTCAACAGGCCGCCCTCGGTCGGGTCGTGCATGGCGGTCGCGGCGTCGCGCGCGGCGGCCCCGTCGGGGACGACGCTCACGTCGCCGAGGAAGCCGGCGGCCGCGTCGAGCGTCTCCTCCGGGACCCCGGCCTCGGCGCACTCCTCGCGGAAGTCGGTCGCGAGGATCGCGGTCGCCTCGATGCCGGCGCCCTTCGTGAGCAGGAGCCGGTCGCCCGGCTCGGCACCGCCGCTCGACACGAACCGGTCCGTGGTGCCGAGCGCGGTCATCGAACAGAGCGGGCGCTCCAGCGACGGCAACACCTCGGTGTGGCCGCCGACGATCGCGACGCCAAGGTCGCGGGCGGTCCCGTCGACCTGCTCCGTGACGGTCCGCCGCCGGGCGGGGTCGTCGTCGGGGAGAAAGAGCGTGTGCGTGAGCCACCGCGGGTCCGCGCCGCTCGCGGCCACGTCGTTGCAGGCGACGTGGACCGCCAGCTCTCCGACCGCGTCCGCCGCCAGCGACAGCGGGTCGGCGGCGACGACGAGGGTCGACGCCGCGCCCGCGAGGTCGATCGCCGCCGCGTCCTCGCCGTAGGCGGCTCCCACGTCGACAGCGGCGTCGTCGGCGCCGGTCGCCGCGAGCACCTCCGCGAGCGCCTCCGGACCGAGCTTCCCGGTCATCGGTCGCGGAGCCACGCGACGACGCTCTCCGGGTCGGCGTCGAGCCCGCCGCCCTGCGCGAACGTCGGGCCGCCGCCGCCCCCGCCGCCGAACTCGTCGGTGACGGCGGCCACGACATCGCCGGCGTCGGGGGCGTCGTCGTCCTCTTCGCCGTCATCGTCGCCGGCCCCGCCGACCGCCTCGTCCGCGACCGCGGCGACCACGAACGGCGCGTCGCCCGTCCCGACCGCCGCGATCGCGTCGGGGGCGTCCGCCGCGGCGAGGACGCGCTGCGCCGGCTCGCGCAGGTCGTTCGGGTCGGCGTCACCCACCGTCCCGACCGCCCACGTCGCGCCGTCCGCGTCGGCCTCGCCGACCGGGAACTCGCGCAGGCGCGCGGTGAGCAGGTCGACTGTGGCGGCTTGGAGGTCGGCTTCGAGCCGGTCGGCCTGGTCGCGGAGTCGGTCGACCGCGTCCGGCAGGTCGCCGATCCGCGCGTCGAGCGCCGCGGCGGCGTCGAGCGCCGCCGCGTGGACCGCGGCCTCGTGGTCGATCGCGGTCGGCCCCACCGCGAACTCCACTCGAGTCACGCCCTCGCCGGGGTTCGACCGGTCGAGCACGGAGATCGGACCGATCTCGCTGGTGTTCCGGACGTGGGTCCCGCCGCAGGCGGCCACGTCCCACGTCGGCGCGCCCTCCTCGTCGCGCGCCCCGCCGCGCTCGCCCACCGTCACGACGCGGACCGCCTCGCTCCCGCTCATTGCGCCCTCCTCGGTCTTCGTGTTGAACGCGATCCCGTCGAGCGCCCGCGCCTCGTCCTCGGGGAGCGTCTCCCACGACACCGGCAGGGAGTCCCAGACGGCGCGGTTCGCGAGCCGCTCCAGCTCGACGAGGTCCGCGTCGTCGAGCGGCTCCGCGGTCGTCAGGTCGACCCGAACCTTCGTCTCGGAGATGTCGAAGCCGGCGTAGCCGAGGTCCTCGCAGGTGCGGCGCGCCGCGCCGTAGAGGACGTGCGAGGCCGTGTGCGCGCGGGTGCAGTAGGTCCTGAACGCGTCGTCGACGATCGCCGACACCGTCTCGCCGGCCTCGGGAACCGTCTCGGCGTCGTCGAGGACGTGGACCACTCGGCCGTCGCGCTCGGTCACGTCGGCGACGAGGGCCCCGTCGATCGTTCCTCGATCAGCCGGCTGTCCGCCGGACTCGGCGTAGAAGTACGTCTCGTCGAGGACGACTCCGCGGCCATCGACCGATTCGACCGTCGCCTCGAACTCCCGAACGTCGGGCTCCGTCGGCGCGCGTGACGCAGTCATTGGCGGTCCGTGGTGGCGGTCGGATAAATAGGTGGGCGCCTCGGAAATTATTTATAAATGACTGTGCGGCCGGCGCGTGCCTGCGAGCGGGCCATCGGCCCGGAGTCAGCACGCGCGAGGGACGCCGCGAGCGAAGCGAGCGGCAGCGAGGCGCGAAGCGCCTCTGGAAGCCGGCGGCGGAGCCGCCGGCGATGAGGCTGGGGCTTTGGAGGCCCTCACCATTGATCCGCTGTCAACGATCTATAACCGATCGGCTGGGGCTTTGGGGGCCGTCACCGGGGAGTCACTGATCACGTATTGCCGAGCGGTTGGGGCTTTTGGGGCCGTCACTATCGATCTGTCGTCAACTACCTATAAACGAACTCCTGAGACTCTCACACTCCCGATCAATAGTTGACATCCTCCCCGCGCTGAAGCGCGAGGATTCCCACGGCACCGCACCGCTGGGTTGGGATATTGTGGTTTACGACGTAACCTGTTCTTGAGGCGCGAATGCGCCAGCTTCCTTGTCAAACAGGAACGTCGATGGCTGTGCCAACCAGCCGTTACTCCTATTCACCGACAGATTCGGTGAACTCGGAGATACTTTCTGTCGAATGTTCTCAGCGCCGTTCACATCTGCGTTCGCCACTGTACCGCACTCATCGCAGACATACAGTCCACGTTCAACACGGTTCGCATCACGCTTCCGGCCACAGCAGGAACACGACTTTGAGGTATCCCGCTCAGATACTTGCTCAACCGCTATACCTTCCATCTCGGCTTTGTAGTCGAGGAGGTCGGTGAACCGGTCGAACGCCCACGAGTGTAGGTCAAGATTGCCGTGTTTCCCCCAGTCCGTTGACTTGCCGTTCTCCTCATTCTCACGGACGCCGGAGAGATCGCCCACCACGATAGTTCCAACACCTTCCTCAACACACCGCTGGACGATGTGTTTCGAGAGGGTGTGGAAGTAGTGGGTGCGGCGAGCCGACTTCTTCTGGTTCAGCCGAGTGGCCTGCTCGGAGTCCGAGTCGTTACACCGAGCGATTCGCTTGCTGAAGTAGTAGTCGTCTTGTTTCAAGCAGTTCAGTGGGTACAGCTCGCTGTGACCGTCTTCATACGCGAGTGCGGCAAAGTTGTTGATACCGAGATCAACACCCACCGTCTTCTCACCGGGGGCGTCAGCCACGTCGACCTCGACCTTACAGACGAAGTGTAGTTCCCATTCGTCGCCCGTCCACACAATCTTGGCTTGTTGGACGTTCTCCACGGCGGAGAGGTCAACGTCGGGGCGAGTTTGGTACTTACACAGGACAAAATCCGACCAGTACTCTTTCAGGTTCGATCCTTTTGAGAGTCGAACTCGGTTGTACTGGGTGTCGAGTTTGAAGCCAGCGGTTTTGAACGTTACCGTCGAACGGGGGTGTTCGTCGCCGTGTTTGCGGTAGCCGGGCGGGTTCGCTTTTGCATCTCCGTTTTGCCGTTTGCCGTACCAACCGTTGAACGCCTCAGCGAGTTCTTGAAGGACTCGCTGACTTGACTGCGAATGCAAGTCATCATAGCGTTCGTGTGACTTCAGGTACGTGGTGAGTTCATTGTGGTTTGGGATGTGACCGATTTCATCCCAGATTCGGCTGCATGTCCACCGGCCGACGTTCCAGAGCTTACTGGCTGCGAACCCGAGCGAATCAAGGTCGTCTTGCACCCGAGACTGGTTCCGTATGGAAGCAGTGTAGGTGCGTGTGACGACCCGTTTCGCCATACGTAATCTATGTAGACAAACCTACTTGAAGGTGTGTATTGGAGCTGCGTGGAATATCCAGCCGTGCCATCGAACAGTGGACTGTGAAGGGTAGTGTCGGATTCATCCCCGCGCTAAAGCACGAGGCTTTCTCCTCGATTCTCCGTAAAAAGTCGGCCCTGCCGCGTGCCGAGACGCGAACCGGTCTCAGTTCTCGAGTTCGAACGCGACTTCGACCTCTGCCTGATACTCTCGCTCCGCGTCCTTCAGTTCGACGCCGAACTCCTCTACCTCCGCCCAGTACACGTTCTCCAGCGTGTCTTCGGCGCGATCGATCGCGTCGTCGGCCGCCGCGTCGAAGCTCTCGTCGCTCGTTCCGATCAGCGTGACTTTCTTGAAAACCATGTGTTATCACCGTGTTTAGACCCGGCGCACAGCCTCACACGCCCGGCGGATATATCGTCACTCTGTGAGGTAATATACGTTCGGTCCGGGGCGGCTACGCCAGCCGGTACACCCGCGCCTCGTACGGCCGCAGGGCGACCGAACCGAGGTCCGTTCCAGGATCGTCGTAGTTGCACGCCAGCACCGATTCGACCGCCCCCGCGGAGCCGAGGTCGACCCGCGACGTCCGACCGGCCCAGTTCACCGCGACCAAGACCGCCTCGTCGTCGGTCCGACGGGTGTACGACCACACGCGCGGGTGGTCCTCGGTCAGGAGGTCGTAGACGCCGTACCGGAGCGGCTCCGAATCGCCGCGGACGTCGATCAGGTTGCTGTAAAATCCGAATATCGAGTCGTCGCGGTCGCGGTCGGCCGCGACGTTGACGCGGTCGCGGTCCGGATTGACCGGAATCCACGGCTCCCCGTCGGTGAAGCCGGCGTGCTCGCCGTCGCTCCACTGCACCGGCGTGCGGGCGTTGTCGCGCGAGCGGTAGCGGACCACGTCCTCGGCCGCCCCGAACGAGTCGATCGCGCCCGACTCGAGGGCGGCGTCAACGCGGCTGGTCGCGTCGGCGTCGCGCATCTCGCTGCGGGCGGACCACGGGTAGTTCGTCATGCCGATCTCGTCGCCCTGGAAGAGGAACGGCGTCGCCGGCATCGTCAACAGGAGCGTCGCCAGGAGCGTTGCCGACTCGTAGCGGTAGCGGTCGTCGTTGCCGAACCGGGAGACGATCCGCGGGGTGTCGTGGGTCCCGAGGTACACCGTGTTCCACGCGTCGGTCAGCTCCAGCGCCCGGGCCCAGTCGCTGAGGACGGACCGCACCTCCGAGACCTCCCAGTCGACGACGTCCCACCAGCCGCCCTCGCCGACGTCCAGCGAGGTGTGACCGTAGTGATACGTCATGCTGAGCCCGTCGCCGGACGGGCCGCAGTACCGCTTCGCGTCCCGCGGCGAGAGGTCCATCCCCTCTCCGACCGTCATGGCGTCGTACTCCGAGAGGACGTCCTCGGACAGGCCGCGGAGGTACTCGTGGATCCGCGGCCCGTTGGCGAACTGCTCGATCCCGACCCAGTCCTCGTCCGGGTCGCCGTCGGGGTACCCCTCGGGCTTGGACATGACGTTGAACACGTCCAGCCGGAAGCCGTCGACCCCCTTCTCGAGCCAGAAGCGGACGGCGTCGTGCATCGCGTCGCGGACCGCGGGGGTCCGCCAGTTGAGGTCCGGCTGCTTCTCGTCGAAGAGGTGGAGGTACCACGCGCCCCGCACCTCGTCGTAGGTCCACGCCGAGCCCCCGAACCCGGTCGTCCAGTTGTTCGGCGGCTCGTCCGGGTCGCCGTCGACCCAGTGGTAGAACGACTCGTAGCCGTCCTCCTCCCGTCGCGACCGCTGGAACCACTCGTGTTCGTCGGAGGTGTGGTTGAGGACGATGTCGAGGACCACTTTGATGTCCCGCTCGTGGAGCGACTCCAGCAGCGCCTCGAAGTCGGCCATCGTTCCGAACTCCTCGAGGACCGACCGGTAGTCGCGGACGTCGTAGCCGTTGTCGGCGTGCGGGGAGTCGTATATCGGCGTCAGCCACACGGCGTCGACCCCGAGCTCGTCGAGGTACTCGACCTTCTCCGCGATCCCCTGCAGGTCGCCGATCCCGTCGCCGTCGCTGTCGTTGAAGCTCTGCGGATAGATCTCGTAGACGACAGCCTCCCGCCACCACTCCCGGCTCGCGTCGCCCGGAAGGATTGTTCCCTCGACCATGCACGGACCCACTTCGGAGCGACGCAAAACCGTTGGGGATCGCGGTGCGACGCGAGACCGCGGGAGGGCGGTGAGTCGGCCGGATTCAGGGGCTGCCGGGCGCGCCTTCCATCACCGCGAAGTCCTTGCCGTCGGCCTCGATGCCGATGACCGCCCAGTCGTACGGGGGCTTCTTCGAAACGAGTCGGTCCCGCAGGTCACCCGCCCGATCGAGCCACGTGACGAAACAGCGGAGCCGCGGGGCGTCGCCGCCGTCGGCCAGATACGGGTCGAGATTGTCGTCCTCCATACACAACACGGTCACGAGCACGCGCCGCCATTTCCGCTCCGCGACGAACTCCTGTCCGCCATCGGAGACGGTGTACCCGAGTTCACGAAAGACGTCTCTGGCCTCCGTCGTCGGTGGGATGCTCGCAGTGGCCATCTACCCCGATATTGGCCGGCTTCCGTGATAAACTTTCTCACGATTTCGACCACCCGCGATCCCGGTCGCTCGGGCACCGAGCCCCGCCACTCGGGGATCGCGGGCTGTCGCTTCTCCCCACGCCACTCGTGGCTCGCCTCGCTACTCGTGGGCGGCGTCCCACTCGTCCGGCTTCCGGAAGTTGCTGCACTCCGTACACTGGATCCGGCCCATCGTGTCCATCGCGGTGTCGAACGAGCCGCAGTTGCCACAGCGGAACCCCCACCGCGAGGCCCCGTCGGCGTCTGCGAACACGACGTAGAACGGCCCCTCGGACCCACGCTCGACCTGTGTCCGGTCGGTGTACACCCGCTCTCCGTCGCCCGTCGTCGCCGCGTTGAGACTCATGCCAGTCCGTACCGGTCGGAACCGCTTAAAAGCGTGACTCGACCGCCTACGTCCGGAAGGACTCGCCGCAGCCGCACTCGGAGACGACGTTCGGGTTCTCGACCTCGAAGCCGGCGGCCTGCAGGCCGTGCTCGTAGTCGAGCTTGCTCCCGCCGATGTAGTTCCGGCTCGCTGGATCGACGAACACGCGAAGCCCGTGGTGCTCGACCACGAGGTCGTCGTCTTCCGGTTCCGTGTCGAACCGCATCCCGTACGAGAGGCCCGCGCAGCCGCCCTGCTGAACGAACAGTCGGAGCCCGGCCACCTCCGTGTCGAGGCCCTCACCCTCCAGTAGCGAGAGCGCCTCGTCCGCGGCGTCCGCAGTCACCTCGATCGCCGGGTCGCCCCCAGTGTCGACCGTTTCGGTACTCATGCGAACGTCTTCCGTTCGCACGGTAAAAACCCTGCCGGCGAATCGCCGCCGGTCGTTGTCGCTAACGGTTACATCACGCGCCGCCTCCGGTGGAACGGGCCCGCCTGCGGTTGCGCCGTCTCGCCGCGTTCCCCGACCGCTCCCCCCGATTACGGGGACTTCCCCGTCGGATCGATCCGCGACGGCCGCCGGGGCGACACGGTTTTGACTCGCTATCGAGTGAGTACGCTTATGACTGAGTCGCCGTTCCGTGTCGGCGTGCTCGCCGCTGGGGGCCTCTCCGACGAGCAGCGCGCCGCGTTCGAGTGGCTCGACGCCCGGGAGGGGGTCGCCGCCGAGGTCGTCCGGTTCGACGCGGTCGCGGCGGCCGCGGTCGGTGCCGGCCGGGCGACCGCCACGGATCCCGACGCGGGCGATCCCCTCTCTGTCGAGCCGCCGACGGCCGACTCGCCGGCCGCCGACCCGGACGCCAGGGAATCGCTCGGCGGCTCGTACCCGGGCCCCGGCGTCGGTGACCGCGACGACCCGATCCGGCGGTTCGACGTCCTCTGGTGGCACCGCGCGGCGCCGTACCCCGACGCGGACCCGCTCGACGACGCGGCGGCGGCGATCGACGGCTTCCTCGCCGACGGCGGCGGCCTCCTCCTGACGCTCGCCGCGATGGCCTCGGTCGACCGGCTCTCGGTCGAGTCGGTTCCGCCCGACCGCGTCGGCGACGAGTCCCTCGCCGAGCCGACCGGGGTCCTGTGGCGGTCGGCGTACGCCGACCACCCGGCGCTGGCGTCGCTGGAGGGGCTCCGCCACCCGCTCCGCGCCCGCGGCACGGTCCCCGCGGTCCGCTACGAGCGGGTGCTCCCCGAGCGCGGCGAGGTGCTCGCTTCGACCGTCCGCGGCGACGCGGAGCTCCCGGACCAGATGACTGCGGTCTCGTGGAGCGCCGGCGATGGCGCGGTCATCGGACTCGGCGCGCCGGTCCTGTTCGCCGAGCCGCCGGCGGCGGGCGACGACCCGGCGACCGATCGGCTCGCCGAGACGCGCGACCGGCTCGTCGCCGGCTGCCTCCGGAGCCTCGCCGTCGACGACGGGACGCCCGGCCGGCCGACCGACGCGGTCGACATGCGCCGCCTCCGCGAGCGCGTCGCCGACGCCGGCGAGGACGGCCCCGGTGGGCGGCCGAAGTACCACCTCACGCCGCCCGCGAACTGGCTGAACGACCCGAACGGGCTGATCCGGTGGGACGGGCGGTATCACGTGTTCTACCAGTACAACCCAGCCGGCCCGTTCCACAACACGATCCACTGGGGCCACGCCGTCAGCGACGACCTCGCGACGTGGCGCGACGAGCCGGTCGCGCTCTCGCCGTCGCCCGACGGCCCCGATCGCGACGGCTGCTGGTCGGGCTGCGCCGTCGACGACGACGGCACCCCGACGCTGCTGTACACGGGCGGAAACGGCCGCGACCAGCTCCCGTGTCTCGCGACGACCGACGACCCGGGACTCCGGACGTGGGAGAAGTACGGGGGCAACCCCGTCATCGAGTCGCCCCCGGCCGACCTCGACGTGCTCGAGACGGAGCACTGGCGCGCCGAGTTCCGCGACCACAACGTCTGGCGCGAGGGCGGGCGCTGGCACCACCTCGTTGGCACCGGTCTCGCGGACGGCGGCGGCGCCGCCCTGCTGTACACCTCCGAGACGCTCACCGACTGGACCTACGAGGGCCCCCTGCTCGCCGGCGGACCCGACACCGGCGCGGTGTGGGAGTGCCCCGAACTGCTCGATCTGGGCGACCGGCGGCTCCTCCACGTCTCCGACTACGAGAACGTCGTCTACTTCCTCGGAACCGTCGAGGACGACGAGTTCGTCGTCGAGTCCGAGGGCCTGCTCGACCACGGCGACTTCTACGCGCCGCAGTCGCTCGACGACGGCGACCGCTCGCTCACGTGGGGCTGGCTCCCCGAGGCCCGCGACGTGGACGCGCAGTGGGACGCCGGCTGGTCGGGCGCGCTCTCGCTCCCCCGGGTGATCGAGACCGGTCCCGACGGCGACCTCCGCCAGCGTCCCGCCGACGAGGTGGCCGACCTCCGGACCGAGCGGCTCGTCGCGGACGAAACGGTCGCGCTCGCGCCGGACGAGCGCCGACGGCTCGACGTCTCGGGCGCGGCGATCGAGATCGAGGCGGCGATCGCGCTCGACGACGCCGAGGCGGTCGAGCTGTCGGTGTTCGAGACGCCGGACCGGGCCGAACACACGCCCATCCGCTACGAGCGCGACGGCACGCTCTCGGTCGACCGCGCGCCGTCGAGCGGCGACGGCCACGCGTTCGCCGACGCGCAGTCGATGGCGGTCCCGCCGTACGACGAGCCGCTCTCGCTGCGGGTGTTCCTCGACCGGTCCGTGATCGAGCTCTACGCGAACGGCCGCCACTGCCTGACCAGCCGGGTGTACCCGACCCGCGAGGACGCCGTGGGGGTCTCGGCCGTCGCCGAGGGGGGCCGCGCGTCGATCTCGTCGCTCTCGGCGTGGGCGATGGGCGAGGCGATACCGACCGACGACTCGGACTAACGGGTCAGTTCGTCTCCCCGCCGTCGCGCGTGTCTCTTCCGTCGCCGTCGAGAGCGCCTCCGCTCCCGCCGACCGACGCGGCGTAGCCGCCGACCGTCCCTCCCTCGGGGATCTCTCCGCGCAGCGCGTCGCCGCTCGGGAGGACGGACCCGTCGGCGGGCGGGAGCGGCTCGTCCGGGGCCGGGATCCGCCACGCGCCGAGGACGCCGAGGAGCCGGGTCCGGTCGCCCTCGAGCGCGAGCCGGAGCGTCGGCGCGAGCGTCCCGCCGAACCGCTCGCGCTGCTCGGCCTCCGGGAGGTCGGCGATCGCGTCGAGCGAGTCGCCCGCGAAGTCGTAGTAGTTGCGGAAGCTCTGCACGAGCACCTCCTCGTCGTGCGCGAACGCCATCCACGAGTACGCCTGAAACGGCGCCGCCGGCGGGTTCGTGGCGACCAGCCCGGAGCCGTTCAGGGGGCGGTACTCGCCGTCGAGCGCGTCGGCAACGAAGCCGTAGAGCCCGTCGGGGCCGGTCACGCCGGGCGCGAACGTGTGGACGTGGCTGCAGACGAACAGGTAGTAGCGCCCGTCGGCGACGACGACGTGCGGGCGCTCAAGCTCCTGGTTCACCCCGACCGCGTCGAGTAGCGGCGGGCGGAGCTCCCACGAGAGCGGGTCGCCCGACGGCGACGTCGCGATCCCGACGCAGCCGTTGAACTCCCGGCGATAGGTCGTCTCCGGATCGTCGCCCGGTCGCTCCGGCGCGGGCGCGTTCGCCTCGAACAGGAGGTGAGTGTCGCCGGTCGCCGGGTCCTCGAAGAACCACGGGTCTCGGAAGGTGTAGATCATCCCGCGCGACTGCGCTTCGGTCTCGTACCAGTCGCCGTCGGGCGTCAGCAGCGTCTCGTGGGTCCACGGGCCGGCGAGTTCGATCCCGTCGGCACCGGCGCTCACCTGGCCGCCGTGCGCGACCGCGATCCGCTGCGTGTACGTCATCTCGTCGGCGCTCTCGTCGCCGGCGGCGGTGTAGTAGAGGTACAGGTCGCCGTCGTCGTACAGCGCGGAGCCGGCCCACTGCCGCTGGCCGAGCGCACCGCCGTCGAAGACCGGTCCGGCGTCGTGCCACCGCTCCCCGTCCGACGAGTAGAAACACCGGATCGCGGCCACGTCGTGCCGCTTCCCCGGGAGGAAGTCGGCCGGGGCGCTCAGCGAGAACGCCAGCCGGTACCCGTCGACGTCGGCGAGCTCGCCGTGTCGATCGCGGAGCAGCCACGTGTCCCAGACGTGGAGTTCGGGGAAGGGATCGGTCTCGGGGGCGCCGGCCACCGGCGCGACGTTCCCGCGGCGGCGCTCGATGGACGCGGCCTGCTCTCTCGTCCACCGCGCCCGCGGTCGACCGCCGTCGCTCCTCGTCGTCTCGTGCATACGGGCACCTCCGACATCGACCGGATAAAGCCTTCGCAGTCTGAACGGCGGTCGATCACCGATCCTCCCGTCGCGGAAATAAAACGTTTTATCACGGCCGTGGTACTCTAAACCATGGCCGAATCACACATCGGGCGACACCGACGAAAACGCGCCGACGGCCGGGGCGCGACGGGGGGACGCGACCGCGCGGACGGCGGGACCCGCCCCGAGACCGCGTGCGGAGGATGAACGTGGACCGCGCAGAACTCACCGACACGCTGAAAGACGCCGGGCTCTCTCCGTATCAGGCGGACGCCTACGTGACCGTCCTCGAACTCGGCGCCGCGCCCGTCACCCGTGTCGCCGACGCCAGCGGGGTGCCCGACCCTCGGATCTACGACGTGTTGCGCGACTTGGAGAGCGCGGGCTACATCGAGACATACGAGCAGGAGTCGCTGTACGCCCGCGCGAACAGCCTCGACGAGATCACCGACGAGCTCCGCACGCGAGCGAACCGGTTCACGGCGGCGACCGAGGAGATCGAGCGCCGCTGGAACGAGCCGTCCGTCGAGCAGTCCACCGTCAGCATCGTCACCCGCTTCGAGACGGTGATCAAGAACGCCGACGAGTTCATCCGCGACGCCGAGACGCAGGTGAACGTCTCGCTCGGCGCCGAGCACTTCGAGCGGCTCCGCCCCGCCCTGCGAGCCGCGACCGAGAACGGCGTCCGGGTCAACCTCTCCATCCACACGCCGGACGGCGACACCGAGGCCCTCCCCGACCCCGAGGACCTGGTCGACGTTTGCTCGGAGGCGCGCCACCGTCGGCTCCCCTCCCCGTTCGTGGTGATCGTCGACCGGACGCGGACCTGCTTCGCGCCGCACGCGGGCTCGACCAACGAGTACGGTGTCCTCGTCGACGACCGAACCCACACGTACGTGTTCCACTGGTACTTCCTGACGACCCAGTGGGACACGTGGGAGGCGATCTACACGTCCCTCGACGACGAGCCGCCGATCGACTACATCGACATCAGATACTGCGTCCGGGACCTCGCTCCCCTCCTCCGGAACGGCGACACGGTCCGGGTCCGGATCGAGGGGACCGACACCGACACCGGCACGGACCGCGTCGTCGAGGGCGTCCTCTCGGACGTCGTGGTCACCGGCGACGCCGACGTGGGCGCGGAGACGATCGCGAGCTACGGCGGGCAGGTCGGACTCGTCGTCGAGACCGACGACGGCCCCGTGGAGGTCGGCGGCTGGGGGGCGATGGTCGAGGCCGTCGAGGCGCACCGGATCACGGTCGAATCGATCGTCTGAGTTCGGAACCGTGACGCGCGCCGTCGCCTGCCCCGCGGCGACGCTCCCGTCGTCGCGTGACTGAAAGAGGGATCCGCGGTGCGGTCGGTCGCGGCGCCCGGTGGAGCGGCCGGACGGCCGCGTCGCTCACTCCAGCGAGTGCGTGATCGCGTCGCCGCTCGCTCGGTCGAAGAGGTGGATGTTCTCGCGGTCCATCACGATCCGGATGTCGTCTCCCTCCTCGATGTCCGTGTCGGGCACGAGGTTGATGAGCAGCTGTCCCTTGCCGCGCCCCTCTGCGCTCGCCTCCACCTCGCGGTCGAACAGCAGGTAGGCGTTCATCTCCTTGCCCATCGGCTCGAGGACGTCGACGACGGCGTCGAACGCCTTCGTCGGCGAGGCCGCCTTGTGCGAATCCTCCTCGAGGAACACGTCCTCGGGGCGGACGCCGACCGTGATCTCCTGTCCCGGCGAGACGCCGTGGGTCCCGGGGTCGAAGTCGATGTTCGTGTACTCGGATTCGAAGCCGCCGTCGACGACTTCGCCCTCGAGGAAGTTCATCGCTGGCGAGCCGATGAAGCCGGCGACGAATCGGTTCGCCGGCTCGTTGTAACACTCCAGCGGCGGCGCCACCTGCTGGAGCACGCCGCCGTTGATGACGACGATGCGGTCGGACATCGTCATCGCCTGCGCCTGGTCGTGCGTGACGTAGATGATCGTCGTGTCGAGCTCGCGATGGAGCCGCTGGAGCTGCGTGCGCATGTGGACGCGAAGCTCCGCGTCGAGGTTCGCCAGCGGCTCGTCCATCAGGAACACGTCCGGCTCGCGCACGATCGCGCGAGCGATGGCGACGCGCTGCCGCTGTCCGCCAGACATCTCCTTCGGCATCCGGTCCATCATCCCCTCCAACTGGACGATGTCGGCCGCCTGGTCGACGCGCCGGTCGATCTCCTCCTGGTCGTACTTCCGGAGCCGGAGCCCGAAGGAGACGTTCTCGTAGACGTCCATGTGCGGGAACAGCGCGATGTTCTGGAACACCATGGAGATGCCCCGGTCTTTCGGGGGCAGGTCCGTGACGTCCCGCTCGCCGATGCTGATGCTCCCCTCGGTCGGGAGGGTGAGACCGGCGATCGTTTCCATCGTTGTCGACTTCCCGCACCCCGAGGGTCCGACGAAGGTGATGAACTCACCGTCGCGGATCTCGAGGTTCATGTCGTCGACGGCTGTTACGTCCTCGTACTGTTTCGTGATATCTTGCAGTGTTACGGATGCCATGGTTTACTCCTTGACCGCCCCCGCGGTCAGTCCGCTGACGATCTTCTCCTGTGCGACGATGACGAGGATCGCGACCGGCAACACCGCCACGATACTGGCTGCCGCCATGAGGTTAAACAGCACCTCGAACTCGCCTTGGAAGCGTAAGATCCCCTCCAACATCGGGGCCCAGCTCTGTGGCCGCCCGTCCGTCATCAACGAGGAGAAGAAGTACTCGTTGTAGACGGTGATGAACGTCAACACGCCGGCGGTCGCCACGCCCGGTGCCGACAGCGGCACGATGATCCGGAAGAGCGCGCCGAGACGCGTCGTCCCTTCGACGCGGGCGGCATCCTCGAGTCCGTCGGGGATCTGCGAGTAGAACGTCATCAGGATGAATATCGACAGGGGGAGGTACAGCGCCGACAGCGGGATGAAGATCGCGTACGGCGTGTTGTACAGCGACCCGTCCTGCATCAGCGGCCGCAGGATGTCGATGTTCCGATTGAACAGCCGGTTCAGCGGCACGAAGAAGGCCGCGGGCGGGAAGAAGGACGTGACGAGCACGCTGAGCAACAGCACGTTCTTCGCGCGGAACCGGAGCCGGCCGAAGACGTACCCGGCGAGGCTCGCGACGAACAACACGATGACGGTCGCCACGACCGCGATCAGGAAGCTGTTGAAAATGTACCGGTGGAACGGGAGCGTGGTGAAGATCTCGACGAACGCCCCCGGGTTGAACCCGCCGGGCGTGAGGACGCCGACGCTGCTGAGCCTGTTCCGCGGCGTCAGCGCCACCATCAGCAGCCAGTAGAACGGGAACAGCGTAGTGACCAGGAAGAAGATGGTCGCGACGTAGAACGTCGCTCTGTACGCCCGGTCGGGGTTCGATATCATCTTCGCGGCCCACGCCTCCACCATCCCGCGGTCGAGGTCGGGCTCGTCGGTTTTTTCCATCGCCGCCAGGTCGGCTTGGTCTTTCTCGCTCATGTCACACCGGCCTCCGTATCGCGCAGGCTAATCAGGTACAGCAGGACCAGGACGCCGATGACGACGGCCGTCAGGAACGCGACCGCGGACGCGGTCGCCCAGCGTCGGGTGTTCTGCAGCGCGGTGATGACCAGACAGCTCATCGACGGCACCGTCTGACAGCCGGCCGTCGCGTCGATAAGGCCGTAGATGCGCATCGCGTCCATCGTCCGGAACAGCATCGCGACGAGCAGCGCCGGCGCGATGAGCGGGAGCGTGATGTACTTGAACTGCTGCCACGGCGAGGCCCCGGAGACGCGAGCGACGTCGTAGAGCCCGCGGTCGATGCTCTGGAGCCCGGCGAGGATGAGCAGCGCCATGAACGCCGACGTCTTCCAGATGTCGGCCACCAGCACGATGATGAACGAGTCGGTGGCGTTCGTCAGCGGGTTGCTCCCGAACACGCCGATGGACTGCATGAAGTCCGCCGCGAAGCCGACGGTCGGGTTGAACATGAGGTAGAAGATCATCGCCTGGATGACGATGGGGATGGCGTACGGGATGATGATCGCGACGCGGACCCAACGCCGTCCGTAGAAGTCCTGGTCGAGAACGATCGCCTGTCCGAAGCCGATCAGCGTCTCGAACAGCACGCTGAGGATCGCGAACGCGAGCGTCACGAAGAGCGCCTGCTGGAGTATCGGCGTCGCGAACGACGGGTCGAGGAACTGCTGCGGCAGCAGCGCCTCGCCCGTCAGCAGGGCGACGTAGTTGTCGAACCCGATGAACTCGCCGAACGGGGTCGGCGCCGCCGTCTGGTCGGCGAGCAGCGAGAACGAGAACGTCCGCAACAGCGGGTAAAAGGCGATGACTGCCAAGAGCAGAAACGCCGGCGCCAGCAGGACGTAGGCGAACGTCGCCTCGCTCTGGGTTTCGAGCCAGTTCAGCGGTCGCATGAGCAGCCGCGTGTCGGTGTCTTGTTTCGTTGTCACGGGTGCCTCCGGTCGTTACTGTCCTTCGTTCTCGATGCTGGCGAGCTCTTCTTCGAGGTCGGCCATGGCGTCCTCCGGCGACTTCTCGCCGCGGTACGCGTCGCTGACCTCGCCCGAGATGAGCGGTGACTCGTCGGGCCACGCCGTCGTCACCGGCCGCGGCACCGTGTTGTCGGCGGCGACGGCGAACGTGTCGAGGAAGTTCGCCAGGTCGCCGACCTGCTCCTCCGTGGCCTCCTGCGTGACGGAGGCGACCGGCGGCAGGTTGCCAAGCTCCTCGAAGACGGTCAGCATCACGTCCTCGTTGGCGAACGCCTCAAGCACCGCGATCGCGTCGTCGAGGCGCTGGCTGTTCGGGTTGACGGTGAGGTGCCACCCGCCGAGCGCGTGGCTCGTCCCGCCGGTTCCCTCGTAGTTCCCCTCGCCCTCCTCGACGCCGTACGGCATCGGCATCACGTCGTAGTCCTCGCCCGCCGTGAACCCCTCGTCGAGGTTGATGTTGATCGCGTACGGCCAGTTGCGCATGAACGCGGCGTCGCCGCCAGTGAACGGCTCACGCGAAGGCTCCTCGGTGAACTCCACGAGGTCGCTGTTGCTGATCTGCGGGATGTCCGGGTTGGTGTTCTCCTCCTCGGGCCCGTACATGAACGAGCGCATCATCCTGATGGTCTCGTAGAGGGGCTCCTCGTCGACCGTGATCGGCCGGTCGCCGACCGGCCCGAACAGGTTCTCGTGGTCGCCGAAGTACGCGCCGCCCATCGAGGTCATCATCTCGTTGAACGTACAACAGGAGGTGCCCTCGTAGTCGCCTCCCTGGGTGGTGTACCCGTAGTCGAGGTCGGGGTTCTGCTCGAGGACGTCGGCGGCGACCTCGGCGAACTCGGTCCACGTCATCGGCTCCGTGCTCCAGTCGGACGTGTCGTAGCCGGCGTCCTCGACGAGGTCCTTTCGGTAGTGCATCACCGGGTAGTCGGGGAACACCGGCAGCCCGTACAGGTCGCCCGACTCGGGGTGACTGGCGGTGCTGACCGCCGCGGAGAGGTAGTCGTTCTGGACGAAGTCCAGCGTGTCCGAGGACAGCTCCTCGCTGAGGTTGACCAGCTGTTCGCGGACGATGAACGGGATCGTCCACCCGGAGTCCATCATGAAGATGTCCGGACTCGACCGCCCGGCGTCCAGCGCCGACGTGAAGTCCGTCTGCCGCGCGCCCGTCTCGAAGTCGCCGGGGAGGAACTCGACGTCGATGTCCTCGCTGAGCCCGGCCTCGTACAGCGCCTCGACGACCGGCTCCTGCGCGTCGGCCCACTCCCCGTCCATCGACATCTGGATGGGCTGATCGCCGCCGTCGCCGCCGTCGCCGCCGCCGAGACAGCCGGCGACGCCCATCGCGGCGCCCGTCGCGCCCGCCGCACCGAGGAACTTCCGTCTCGAAACTCCGCTTTCACCCGCGTCTGGATCTTGATGAACCATTACGGTCGTGGTTAATCCTCATCATTAATATAGCTAATGGGAACAACCCGTGTTGTAGTAAATATATTATAACCGGCAGTGAATCCGAACACCCGCCCGTTGGCCCTCCACGAGGGGTTTCATGCGATTATTGAGAAAAGCGAGCGTCGGAGCCGTCGAACGACTTATATTTCTGGGGTCGAAATCCACGCGGACTAACGATGAGTGCGTGGCACACGCGGTTCTTCGACTGGTTGGAGGGGATCTTCTTCGGCGGGATGGAGCTCTCCTTCCTCTCGTCGCCGGGGTTCGCCCTCGTGGTGGTCTTTCAGGACCTGTATCCCGACGCGGTGGCGCTGGCGGGGCTGCTCGCCATCGGCACCGGGAGCCTCGCGGTCGCTGAGTTCCGGAACCGCACCGTCGACGTCGGCGCGTGGCCGCGACGGAGCGAGCTGACCTCGCTCCCGCTTCGTGTCGGGTACTTCAGCCTCCTCTTTCTCGTATCATCGATGGGCGTCGCCGCGCTCGTTACCGCCGTCGGCAACTGGTGGCTCACACTGCTCGGCGCGGTCGTCCAGGTGGGTGGGCTCGCGGCGTTCCCGACCGCGTACCACCTCGTTTACGGCGAGCCGCTCGGTGACAGCGCGCTCCGCGCCTGAGCTCGCTCGGTCCGGAGATTTATCCCGCCGCGCCTCCGCGTTCAGAGCGATGACCGGATTCGAGTCGCTCCGTCGGACCGCCGACCGCCTCCGCCGACCGGAGCACACCGGCGAAAACCGCTGTCTCCCGTGTACCGCTCTCAACGCCGCTATCGTCGGCGTCGCCGCGTTTGCGCTCTCTCGCCGAAACCGTCCGCTCGGCGTCCTCGCGCTCGCCGCCGGCGCCGCGCTCATCTCGCTCCGCGGCTACGTCGTCCCGGGGACGCCGCGGTTCGCGCCCGCGCTCGTCGACCCGCTTCCCGTGGCGTTCGGTCACGGACCGGCCGCGGGCGTCGAGTCGGGGTCGACCGCGGACGTCGAGTCGGACTCCCTCGCAGACGACCGCGACCCCGAAGCCATGATGGCGGCGCTCGTCGACGCGGACGTCATCGCGCCCGACGGCGACCAGCTGTACCTCGACGACGCGTTCCGGGCGGCCTGGGAGGACCGGATGGCCGAGCTCCGGGCGCTCTCGGGCCGGGAGCTCGCCGCTCGCACGGCGGCGGCCTCACACGACTCGGTCGAGGGCGAGTTCCACGGCGAGCGGGTGCTGTTGGCCGGGGACCGAGACGCGTGGCTGAGCCGGGCGGTCGCGATCGCCNGCGAGTTCCACGGCGAGCGGGTGCTGTTGGCCGGGGACCGAGACGCGTGGCTGAGCCGGGCGGTCGCGATCGCCGAGACCGCCGCCATCGAGACGCTGGCGGACCGAGACCTCTCACACGAGCTGCGGGTGCAGGCGGCCGAGCCGCTTCGCACCTTCGTCCGCACCTGCCCGGTCTGCGGCGGCGACGTCACCGACACGACCCTGCGGAACTGCTGCGGGGGCCCCGGCGGCGTCAGCGGCAACCCCGAGCGCCCCGTCCGGGCCTGCGCCGACTGCGACGCCGTCGTCTTCGCCGACCTCTCCTGAGGGGACACGCCGCCGTTCGCTTCCGCGCCTCCCCCGCCGGGATCGCCGCTCGCGCCCGTGACGTCTCGCGGGATCGCCGACAGCTACAATCGCTTCCGGTCCGAACAGATCGTATGGGTGTCGGTAGCACGGTCGAGCTCGCCTTCCGGTTCGGGGTCGCGGCAGTCGCGATCGTCGGCCCGACCGTCCTCTACCTCGGGCTCTGGCGGTTCCTCGCCTGGCTGCGAGACGACGCGCTCGTCGACCGCCTCGCGGCCCGCGGCGCGGTCGAGGCGCCCCGTCCGGCGCCGGCCGACGTCCTCGCGTCGGCGACCGCCGGCCTCGACGGCCGCCGCTGTCCGGCCTGCGGGACCCGCCTCATCGCCGGCGAGACGCGCTGTCGAAGCTGCCACCGCGATCCCGACGACGGGACGGGTCGGGCCGACGGCGGGACCGCGCCGACCGACGCCGAGAACCCGTCCGTCGGGCGCCGACGGTGAGGGTGACCCTCCCCGTTCACGCCGTCCGGTCGGCAACGGGTCCGTCCGCGGTCTCCGCGTCGCCGGCGGGTCGGGGCGACGACCGTTCCGTCGTCGGTCCGAACTCCGCGTCGCCGGTCGCAGTGACCGTCAGGTCGCGTTTCGGGTACGGGATCTCGATGTCCGCGTCTGACAGCGCCTTGTACAGCGCGCGGTTGAGCTTGTGCTGCGCGCGCCGGCGACGCGTCGGTCCGTTGACCCAGCAGAGCAGCTCGTACTGGAGCGCCGAGTCCCCGAACGACCGGAGCCGGGCCCGCGGCTTCGGCGAGTCGAGGACCAGCGGCTCCGAGAGCAGGACCTCGATCGCGAGCGCCTCGAACGCGTCGATGTCGGTCCCGTAGGCGACGCCGATCGGCACCCGGACGCGGCGGCGGCGCTGCGGCGCGGACTCGTTCGTCACCTTCGCGGCGTTGAGCGCCGCGTTGGGGACCGTCACGAGCACCTCGTCGCGGGTGAGCAGCGTCGTCGAGCGCACGCCCACCTTGATCACGGTCCCCGCGGTGCCGTCGTCGAGGACGATGAAGTCGCCGATCTTGTAGGTGTCGTCGAAGTACAGCGCGATGCCGCCGAAGAAGTTCGCGACCGTGTCCTTCGCGGCGAACCCGACCGCGATGCCGGCGACCCCCGCGGCGCCCAGAAGGGGGGTGATCTCGATGCCCCACAGCCACAGCAGGGTCCCGACGCTACCGACGAGCACCGCGAGCGTCCAGACGTTCGAGAAGACGGGCGCGAAGTCGAACCGGCCGCCCTCCTCGTTGACGGCCGCGACGAGCCGGTTCACGACGCTGTTCGCGGCGTACGCCCACACGAGGACGATCACGGACAGCGACGGCCGGCCGAAGATGTCGTCGAGCAGCTGCGGGTCCACGAGGACGGCCGACCGGATCGCCGGGACCTGCGTGAGCACGAACACGCCGGCGAGCGCGGCGGTGACGACGAGCGGGGCGCGCAGCGAGGAGATGACGATGTCGTCGTACGCGGAGTCGGTGGTCGAGACGACCCGGCGGGCCACCCGCAGGACGACGAACTCCATCCCCACGGCGGCGACGATCGAGACCGCGAGGACGGCGACGGTCGCCTCGACCGCCGAGAACCCCTCGAACAACGCGGACAGCGCCGGTATCATGCCTTCGAGACGCCGCTGTGTGAGATAACCGTTTCTGCGGGGACGCGTTGCTCACCGGGTCACGGTGTCGTCTCGACGAGGCCGACGAGGTCGTGGAGGGTGTCGATCTCGATGGTCGGGTCGACGTCGAGATCGAGAGCGGCGTTGTGCTCACGCCTGAGGAACACGCCGTCGAGTCCGGCCCGTTCGGCGGCGATCACGTCGGTGGCGCGGTCGCCGACGTAGAGCCCGGTGGTCGCGTCGAGCGCGTCGAGCGCCTCGTTCAGGTAGTGCGGGTCCGGCTTGCGGCGGCGGAACCCGTCCGGGCCGAGGTCGCGGCCGCGGACGAACGAGAACGCGTCGAGCCGGAAGTGGTCGACGACGAACTCAACGGTCGGGTGGTAATTGTTGCTCACGAGCCCGACGGGGACGCGTTCCGCGAGCTCGCCGATCGCGTCGACGTCCGGACAGAGCCGTCTCGTCCCGGCCGCGAGCCGGGCGACGGAGCGCTTCGCGCTGCGCTCCTCGCGGGCCCGGAACAGGGTCCTGGGATCGACGCCGAGCTCCTCACAGGCGCCTCGGAAGTCGTCGTCGTACTCGTACGTCTCCAGCGGGCGCCGGAGGTCGCCGGTCACCCGCAGGTCCCGTTCCTCGAGCACGTCGTCGAGCGCGCGACTGTGAACGGCGTCGTCGGTCCCCCAGCCGTCGAGGACCACGCCGTCCATGTCGAAGAGGACGACTCCATCGGTCGCTCGGTCGGTCCGGTCGTCTGTATCGTGAATCGCTGTCATGTGTGGTTCCGTTTTGTCGTCGGTTCGCGGGTCGATCCGCCTCGCGGTCGGCATCAGCGCACTTTCCGTCGGGCGTACGCCGACACTCCTTCGCTCACCAGCACGACGCCGAGGATGGCGATCAGCAGCGCCGACACCGTCCGCCACGCGAACGAGTCGATCGCCTCGAACAGCTGGACGCCGATCCCGCCGGCGCCGACGAACCCGAGGATCGTTGCCGCGCGGACGTTGATGTCCCAGCGGTACACGCTGAGCCCGACCAAGGCGGGCTTGATCTGAGGGACGATCCCGTAGACGAGCAGCTGGGCGGGGCTCGCACCGGTCGCCCGGACCCCCTCCACCTGCCCGAAGTCGATCTCCTCGATCTCCTCGCCGAGGAGCTTCGCGAGGAACCCGATCGACCGGACCGCGGTCGCGACGGTGCCCGCGAGCGCGCCCGGCCCGAACATCACGACGAACAGCAGCGCCCAGACGATGGTGTGGACCGACCGCGAGACGGTGACGATGAACTTCCCGAGCGCGTACGTCGCGCGGTTCGGCGTCGTGTTCTCGGCGGTGATGTACGCGACCGGGGCCGCCATCGCCACCGCCGCGATCGTCCCGACGACGGCGATCTGTATCGTCTCGGCGAGCGGGCCGACCGCGTTCGGCAGGTACCCCCAGTCCGGCGGGACCATCCGCCCGAAGAGGTCGCCGACCTGCGCCGGCGCGGTGGTCACGTACTGGAGGCTCATGTCGAGCCACTCCCACGAGCCGACCACGACGGCGACGGCGACGAGGACACCGCCGATCCGGAAGAGCCGCTCTCGCGCGTCGAACCGGCTCCACTCGCGCGTGGCGCCCGCCATCACTGGACCCTCCGTCTGACGACGGCGCTCACGAACTCGGCGACCAAGACCACGGCGATGATCGCGACGAGGATCGCCGCCACGTAGTCGTACTCGTACCGTTGGTAGGCTCGCTGGAGGAGGACGCCGATCCCACCGGCGCCGACGATCCCGACGATCGTCGACGACCGGATGTTGATGTCCCAGCGGTACACGGCGAGTCCGGCGAAGCGCGGAACGACCTGCGGGACGACCCCGTAGACGAGGCTCTGGAACCGAGAGGCGCCGGTCGCCCGGACTGCCTCGACACCTCCCATGTCGATGTCCTCCAAGTCCTCGGCGAACAGCTTCGAAAAGAAGCCAATCGTTTTGAAACTGATCGCGACGATCCCCGCGAGCGGGCCGAACCCGAGCGCGATGACGGCGATGATCGCGACGATCAGTCCGTCGATGGCGCGCGTGGCGCTGATGGTACCGCGACTGAGGTAGTAGGTCGGCTTCGGCGAGATGTTCTCGGCCGCCCCGAACGCCACCGGGAGGCTGATCGCGATCCCGGCGACGGTCGCGACCATCGCCATCGCGATCGTCTCGATCATGCGGTCAAACAGCCTGAGCGTGTATTCGCTGCCGGTCTCGGGTGGCAGCATCGAGTCGATCAGCTCGTAGCCGTACCCGATTCCGGAGAGGAAGCGGCCGGGCGTGATCCGGAGGCTCGCGACCGACCACGCGATCAGCGCGAGGACGGCCCCGTACACCGCCCACTTCGTGTACCGGTTCCGGAACGCTGTCGGGCGCCGCCACGTCCGCCGGTCGGCCGCGCCCGTCGACCCCGTCGGCGAGGATGACTCGGTCGCCACGGGTCAGTCCTCCGCGGGCAGGCGGTCGGAACCGGCGTCCTGCCCGTTCCGCGCGCTCGACTCGTCGTCCGGACCCGACAGCCAGTCCGGGTCCGTCGCGGTCGACTCCGGCGGCTCCTCGCCGCGGTAGATGACGCCCTTCGACTCGTCGGTGAGGTTGCTCGCCGACCCGTCGAAGACGAGCTCGCCGGCGTGGAGCCCGAGGATTCGGTCCGCGTACGCCTCCGCGAGGTCGACTTCGTGGATGTTGATCAGCACGGGCACGTCTCGGTCGTCGGCGATGTCAGTGAGCAGCTCCATCACGTCGCGGGAGGTCTCGGGGTCGAGGCTGGAGGTCGGTTCGTCGGCCAACAGGATCTTCGGCTCCTGAACGACCGCCCTTGCGATGCCGACCCGCTGGCGCTGCCCGCCCGAGAGTTCGTCGACCCGTTTGTCCTCCATGCCGTTGAGGCCGACGAGCTCCAGTAGCTCGTAGGCACGCTCGACGTCCTCCGGCGGAAAGTTCCGCCGGAGCGCGGCCCAGTTCGAGACGTAGCCGAGCCGCCCCGAGAGCACGTTCTCCATCACGGTGAGCCGCTCGACGAGGTTGTACTCCTGGAACACCATCCCGATGTTCCGCCGTGCGTCCCGCAGCTCGTCGTCGTCCAGCGCGGTCAGCTCCGTGTCGTCGAGGCGAATGCTCCCTGTCGTTGGCTCGACTAGCCGGTTGATACACCGGACAAACGTGCTTTTGCCGGCCCCGCTCGGACCGATCATCGCGACGACCTCGCGGCCGTCAATCCGCACAGACACGTCGCGAAGCGCCTCGTCGCCGGTCGGGTACGTTTTTCCGAGGTTCTCCGTTTCGAGCATTGTTACAGGTTCCCGCTCTCGTACTCGACGCCGTTGTACCGCTGGATGATCAGGATGTCGTTGAAGACGTTCTTGTAGTCGATTTCGACGTACTCGGCCTCACCGGTGTTTTCGGCGTACTCGGTGTCCGTCCAGTCGGTCCCGATGGTCGCCTCCTTGATCCCTTCGACGATGTCCGGGTGGAGGTCGTATCGGTGAACCATCGGACCCGGCGGGAACGGGTTGCTCGCCCAGACCAGCTTGAAGTCGTCGTATTCGATGTCCTCTGTCGACTGGACGAGGTCGTCGACGCAGGTGCTACAGATCGGTCCGGCGTCGTAGTCGCCGGCCGCGATGCCGCGGGCGGTCTGGTCGTGGCCGCCCGAGAACTCCCTCTCGTAGTCCTCTCCGGCCGTCACGTCGAAGGACTGGTCGAAAAGCGCCGACGGCGCCTGGTTACCGGAGTTCGACGCCGGCTCGGAGTGCGTGACTGTGACATCGTCACGCGCGAAGTCGTTGACGGACTGGATGTCGTGCTCGTCGTCGCGGGTGATCGCCAGCAGCCGGTAGCCGAACTGTCCGGAGGGACTTATCGGGACCGCGAACGGAACGACGCCGCCGAGGTTGACCCCGAAGGCGGACGTTCCGGTCGAGATATCGCCAAGATGTCCGCGCCCCGCCCGGAACGACTCGACCGTCGCCGCGTTGGAGTCGACGGGCTGCCACTCGACCGTCCGGCCCGTCGTCTCCTCAAGCCGGTCCAGCAGCGGCTGGATGGTATCCTGGTACTGCGTCTGGCCGGACTCGCCGGGCTTGTCCACGAAAATGAGCGGGTCGGGGTCGACCCACTCGCTCTCGTCGTCGGGCAGCTCCCGTGGCGGGCTGCCGTGAGCTATCTCCTCGACGTCCTGGTTCCGCATGTTCTCCAGGTCCGTCTGGCTCCCCTGGAAGTAGTCGTTCTCCGAGACCGCCGTCATCAGGTAGTTGTTCTCCTCCCAGTTGGGCTCGGCGGGATCGAACTCCGAGGCGTCCGTGAGCATCGGGTCGCTCGATCCGCTGTCGCCGCCGTCGCCGCCGTCGCCGCCGTCATCGCCGTCGCCGCCCGAATCGAGGCCCGCCCCGGCCTCGCCGCCCCCGTCGCTCCCGCCGGTACAGCCCGCCAACCCGGCGATTCCGACCGCGCCGCCGGCCAGGATGAACTTCCGTCTGGAACTCGTCTCCCTCCGTCCGCCGGTGTCTTTCACCATTCCAGTTGTACGTGCCTATTTTCGGTGTAAGAAGCCTGCTATGACTCGTATATGGCCGTCTCAACGTCTCCACACTGGTACGGTGAGGGAGGGACCGCTCCGCCGCGTTCCGGATCGATATATACCGCTCCGAACCGGTCCGTACCGCTCGCGGGAAGCGAGCCGCACCGAAGTGCCCTATTTAAATCGCTTCCGGACGCTCTCGGCGTGCGCCTCCAGCCCCTCGGCCTCTGCGAGTGTCGTGATCGTGTCGGAGAGGCCGTCGAGCGCGTCGCGGTCGAGCCGCTGGACCGTCGACGACCGGAGGAATGTGTCGACGGAGAGCCCGCCGTAGCGCTTCGCGCCGCCGTTCGTCGGTAACACGTGGTTCGTCCCCGTCGCGTAGTCGCCGGCGGCGACCGGCGAGTACGGCCCGAGGAACACCGAGCCGGCGTTGGAGATCCGGTTGAGGAGGGCCTCGTCGTCGGCGGCGACGATCGAGAGGTGTTCGGCCGCGTATTCCTCGGCGAACAGCACCGCCTCGGGCATCGACCTGGCGCGGAGGACCCCGGAGGCCTCGTTGTCGAGCGCGGCCCGGATCGTCTCCTCGCGCTCGCGGTTCGCGGCCTGCTCGTCGACCGCATCCGCGACCGCCGCGGCGAGGTCGGCGTCGGCGGTGACGGCGACCACGGAGGCGTTCGGGTCGTGTTCGGCCTGCGCGACGAGGTCCGCGGCGACCAAGTCTGGGTCCGCGGTCTCGTCGGCGAGCACGAGCACCTCGCTCGGCCCCGCGAGGAAGTCGATCTCCGCGTCGCCCTGCACGACCGCCTTCGCGGCGGTGACCCACTTGTTACCTGGCCCCACGATCTTCTGCGCGTTCGTCACGGTCTCCGTGCCGTACGCGAGCGCGGCGATCGCCTGCGCGCCGCCGACCTGGTACACCGCGTCGGCGCCGGCCTCGTGGATCGCGGCGAGCGTGACCGGATTCAGGTCCTCGGCCGGCGGCGTCGCGACCGCGACGTGGCCGACGCCCGCCACGGTCGCCGGGATCACGCCCATCAGCGCGCTGGAGGGGTACGCCGCCGCGCCGCCGGGCACGTACACCCCCGCTCGGTCGATGGGGCGGAACCGCCGGCCCAGCTCGCGGTCGCCGAACTCGTCGCGCCAGTCCTCAGGGCGCTGTCGCTCGTGGAACTCGCGGACGTTCGCGGCCGCCTCGCGGATCGCATCGAGGACCGGGTCGCCCGCGTCGTCGAGCTCGGCGTGCGCGCGCTCCGCGTCGTCGGTGATGTCGATGTTGCCGACGGCCACGCCGTCGAACTCCTCGGAGAACTCCCGCAGCGCCACGTCCCCCTCCTCGCGCACCCGGTCGACGATCTCGCTCACGTCGTCGCGGACCGCGTCGACGCCCGCGTCGCGCTCGAAGAAGGAGCGGCGCTCGGCCGGCGAGAGGTCGGCGACGGTTCGTACGTCCATACCCGCCATCGGAGCCGCGGTCAAAAGGGCGTTCCGACTCTCACTCCGGCGGTCGGCTCCGATCGCCTCAGAGACGGTATTTAAATACGTTCGAGCGAGCGCGACGATCGCTTATAAAAAAACGACGCGGTGGCGCGCCCCGGTGAGCGGCCGCTCGGCCGCTCACCGACGGTGCGAGGGACGCGGCGAACGCGAGCGGCGAAGCCGCGAGCCGTGAGCCGCGAGGCTGGGGAGGTGTGAGGCTGCGGTGCCGTGCGGGGTGGGACTCGAAGGGGCAGTCGCGAGGGCGAAGCACGCTGCAGCAAGCACCGCAGCGAGGGAGCGCTAGCGATCGAGTGAGGAGCGCAGCAAAGCGCGCGAGCCGTCGCGACTGGGGCTTTGGAGCCGTTCACCGTCGGGTCACTGTTCGCGTAGTACCGAGCGACTGGGGCTTTGGAGCCGTTCACCGTCGGGTCACCGTTCGCGTAGTACCGAGCGACCGGGGCTTTGGAGCCGTTCTCCGTCGGGTCACTGTTCGCGTAGTACCGAGCGACTGGGGCTTTGGAGCCGTTCTCCGCAGGGCCAGCATTGACCTCCTCCCGCGCCTGAAGACGCGGGAATCCCACCACGGGATTTCAGGCCGAGAGCGGCCCTGCGGTTTCAAGACGCATTCGTTCCACGCGTCCCTTGCTGGGTTTCAGCATCGGCGTGGGTGTCTTGTGGGGCGGTCAAACGCCCCCCATCCTCAGCCGAGTCACGGATAAACAGCCGACAGTAACACCACTCGATCAGTTATAAACAGCCGATCAGTCGTCCCGGCATGCCGGCTCCCGTGATCGACCGCCGCTGATCCCGCAGTGGTTGCGACCACCTCACTCCAGCGATCGGATCCCGGTCACGTCCAGCGTCGCGAGCGCGACCAGCCCGACCAACAGTGCGGCGGCGACGAAGAGGATCGGCGCCGACAGCGCCACGGCGACCTCGTAGGGCGCGATCAGCCGGGTCGTCCCGCGGACGACGAACGAGAGGAAGACGAGCCCGAACGCGGCGAGCGCGAGGCCGACGAACCGGGACCTGTTCACGGCGCCTCCGGGTCAGTCCGACTGGGCGACGCCCGGCCCGTGCGGTCCGCGCTCGCGGTGTTCGTGCGCGGAGTCGAAGCCGCCGCACATCTCGTAGAACACCGTCTCGGGGTCCCTGTTCCACTGCCACTTCCAGCGGGTCCGGACGAGCAGCGAGATCTTGCGGACGAACGACAGCTCCGGCGTCGTCGACACCGTGTCGTACCCCAGATCCCGGATCAGCCGGTGGTGGTCCGCGTACAGCACCGCCGCGAGCAACACCGCGAGCTGGCAGTCCTCGGGGAGGTACTTGATCCCCGCGACGCCCTCCTCGTAGAGGCGCTCGGTCCGGGCGAGCTCCTCGCGGACCGCTGCCGCCACGTCGTCGTCGAACTCCAGCTCCAGGATCTGCTCCTCGCTCACGCCGTGTCGCCGGAGCGTCTCCAGCGGGAGGTACACCCGGCCGCGCTCGACCACGTCCTCGCGCACGTCCCGGATGAAGTTCGTCATCTGGAACGCCTCGCCGAGCTTCGTCGCGTGGGGGAGCGCCTTCGCCTCGGCCTCCCCGTCGAGCTCCATGATCGCGGTCATCATCCGGCCGACGGCGGCTGCGGAGCCGTCCATGTACGTCTCCAGCTCCTCGTAGGTCTCGTAGCGGTCCGTGTCGATGTCGGACGCCATCGCGTCGACGAACGCGTGCACGTCCTCGTCCGGGATGCCGTGTTCCTCGCGCACCGCGGCGAACGCCTCCAACACCGGGTCGTCGGTCTCCTCCTCGCCCAGCGCGGCCCGGCGGAGCCGGTCGAGCTCCGCCCGCTGTTCGTCGGGGGGCGCGGTGTCCTCGGCGTCGACGACCTCGTCCGCGATTCGGAAGAAGCCGTACAGCACGTAGGTCGGGTGCCGGATCCGCTCCGGAAGCAGCCGGGTCGCGACGTGGAACGTCTTCCCGGTCCGGCGCTGGATCCGCTTCCCCTGGGCAACCTGCGTCTGCTCTACCATGCTGACCTCTGGTAGTCGGCAGGGAGGATCGAGAGCGGGTCGCCGATCATAACATACAGATCGCACCACAAGAACATAACAGTTCGCACAGCGTGGTTCGGTGTTCGGGGATCGAGGCGCCGAGGCGTCAGTAGAAGGTGTCCGAGCAGTCGTAGACGACTCCGTGCGCCGGGCAGACGTACTTGCAGTGGCGGTGGTACATGGGCGTCTCACACAGGGGACAGGGCCGCCCGCCGGGGTCGCTCGTCGGCTCCCCCTCGACCCCGTCTCCGCCCTCCTCGGCGTCGCTCATACCGGCTCGAACGGACCCGACCGTCATAACCGCTGTCCTCTGTGCCACTGCGGGCGACACGGTGCTGTCCCGCCCGTCGATCAGGCGTCGGCCCGTCGATCAGGCGTCGGCCAGCGAGTCGTACACCGACTCCGCGACCGGTGCCTCGCCGAACGGGAGCGTCAACACGCCGCCCCACTCCTCGTCGGTCAGCGCCGACACCGTCGCTTCGTCCAGTTCGACTCGCCTGACCTCGCTCCCGTCGAGCGTCATCGACACCGCGAACCCCTCCGGGTCGTCCGCCGCGCCGGCGTCCGCCAGCCCCGTCTGTAACGCGTCGATCCCGGCGTCGCCGAGCGACACGTACACGAGGTGCTCGCCCTCCTCGGCGATCACGCCCTGCACGCGGTCGAGATCGCCGGCGCCGAAGAGCCTGCGGTCGTCGTCACCGTCGCGGAGCAGCCGCGCCTCGAACGGGGCGTCCGGGTCGACCGGGACGGACCCGGTCTGATCGTCTTCGTCATCGCCGGCCGCGTCTCCGCCGAGCGCGTCCCCGCCGAGCGCGCCCTCGTCGGGATCGGCTCCGCCGTCGACGGCGTCGTCGTCGGTCACCGAGGCGGCGCCGACGAACCCGACGCCCCCGACCGCGAGCGCGGCCCCGACCCCGCCGAGCATGCCGCGTCGAGAGAGTTCCATACGCGACGGTCTCCGTCGGTGGTAAAAAGGGTTACACGCCGATTCACGCGGTTGATAACGGCACCGGGCGAGGTCGACTCGCCTCCCGGTCCCCCCTCACGCGCCTCCGAACGCGATCGACTCGCGAGTCGCCGTCTCGCCGAACAGCCAGTCGGCGTGCTCGACCGCGTACTCGCGGTGCTCCTCGGTGATGTACCCGAGCGCGTCCTCGACGACGACAGGGCGGTAGTCGCGGAGGCCGGCGCTGCCGGCGGTGTGGAGCACGCAGACGTTCGCGAGCGTCCCGCAGATCAGGAGGTCGCGGACCCCGTGCGCGTCGAGGTGGCCCTCCAGGTCGGTCTGATAGAAGGCGTCGTACGTGTGCTTCTCGACGACGTGGTCCTCGTCGCGCACGTCGAGCTCGCCGACGAGCTCGGCGTCCCACGACCCCTCGACGACGTGTTCGCCCCACCGGTCGAACTCGTCGTAGTAGTGCGCTCCGTCGAACTGCTCCGGCGGGTGGACGTCCCGGGTGTACACGACGCTCGCGCCGGCGTCCCGGGCGCGGTCGACCAGCGCCGTCACGGGCTCGACGGCCGCCTCGCTCGGCTCGGCGTAGAGGCTCCCGTCGGGGTGACAGAACCCGTTCTGCATGTCGACGACGATCACCGCGGTCTCGGTCGGGTCGTACGGCATGCGCGAGCGTTGGACGCGCGGGCTCAAAAACCACCGGCGGTTCTCGCGGCCGCGCCGGCCGCCGTCGTCGCGCCGTCCGCACAGACCACCGTCGTTCCGCCGTCCGCACAGACCACCGTCGTTCCGCCGTCCGCACAGACCACCGTCGTTCCGCCGTCCGCACAGACCACCGTCGTCGTGCCGTCCGAGCACCCACCGACAAACTACTTATCGGGTCGGCCGTAATCGAACCTATGCGACGGGTTCTCACCCTCTCGTTCGTCGCGGCCGCGATCGCTCTCCTGTCGATCGGCGTCGGCGGAGCCGTCGCCGTCGGGCCGATGGCCGCGATCCCGGGAGACGCACCGGCCAGCGCCACCGCCGCCGAGTGCGACGCCGGCGCCGGGACCGACATCGTCGGCTGCTGGAACGGGACCCACTACGAGGACGAGCTCCCGTTCAACCAGACGGACGGGCTGACCGAGTCGGAGCTGGAAGCGCTGACCCACCTGACGATGGCCCGGGTCGAGCACGTCCGGGAGCGTCCCTTCCGCGAGGACGTGCCGGTCGAGACCGTCACGCGCTCAGAGTTCACGAACGGGTCCGCGGGCGGGGGCGCGGGCGGCTCGGACGCGGAGTACCAGCGCTGGAACGATCAGGTGTGGAAGGCGCTGTTCGTCGTCGGCGAGGACGAGAACGCGTCCGACGCGATCGACGGCGTCTTCGGCGGCGCAGTCACCGGGTTCTACTCGCCGAACGAGGGACAGATCGTCCTCGTCGTCCCGGAGGGTGAGGACCCGCAGATCGACCCGTCGACGCTGGCACACGAGCTGACGCACGCGATGCAAGACCAGTATCACGACCTCACGAGCCCCCGGTACGTCGGCGCCACGCAGGACGCCGACCTGGCGGTCGACGGGATCATCGAAGGAGAGGCGGTCCACGTCGAGGAGCGGTACGACGCGCGCTGCGCAGCCAACTGGAGCTGCCTCGGCCCGCCCGACTCCGGCGGCGGCGGGTCGGCCCCGGACTACAACTTCGGGATCCTCCAGACCGTGCTTCAGCCCTACTCCGACGGCGCGCTCTACGCCGAGGAGCTCGTCGACGAAGGGGGGTGGAGCGCCGTCAACGAGACGATGAACGACCCGCCGACCGCGACCTCGGAGGTGATCCACCGCGACCCCGACTACGAGACGAGTGAGGTCGCCTTCGAGGACACGGCGACCGACGGCTGGGAGACGTACCCGGACCAGGGCGTCGACGGCGCCGACACCGCCGGCGAGGCGTCGATGTTCGTGATGTTCTGGTACCAGAGCTACGAGTACCGCCACGCCGTGTTGGACCCGGACGCGACGGTCCGGGAGAACGTCCAAATCCACACGCAGCCGGACGAGGAGCTCCGGACTCGTCCGAACTACAACTACGCCCACGAGTCGACCGACGGCTGGGCGGGCGACGAGCTGTACCCGTACCGGAACGACGGGAACGACACCGCGGACGGGAACGACACGGCCGGAGACGGCGACGACGCGACCGAGGTCGAGGACGGTTACGTCTGGGTGACCGAGTGGCAGACGACCGCGGACGCGACCGAGTTCCGCGAGACGTACCTGCGGATGCTGACCGCCCACGGCGGCGACGACTACGCCGCCGGCGAGGTGTACGAGGTCGAAGACGGCGACTTCCGCGGAGCCTACGGCGTCGAGCGGGACGGGACCACGGTGACGATCGCGCACGGACCGGAGCCCGTCGACGTGCTCGAACTCCGGCCCGACGCCGACCTCGACCTCCCCTCGGCCGACGCCGGCGACGACGCGAACGGGACTGACGGCGACGACGGGACCGACGGGAACGGCTCCGACGACGCGGACGGGTCCGGCGACGGGAACGACTCCGACGGGGAGAGCGGAACAGACTCCGACGGCTCCGCCGGCCCCGACGCCGCCACCGACGACGGGGTGCCCGGGTTCGGTCCGCTCGCCGCGGTCGTCGGCCTGCTCGCGGCGATGACGCTTTTGGCGGGCCGCGTCCGGCGCTGACCGGTCGGAACCGGCCGGCGCCCCGCGCCCGCTCGACCCGGGTGGCTTTTCCTCCCCCGCGGCCGAACCGACGGGTATGACAGAGTTCGACATCGTCGACGCGGCCGCGATCCGCGACGGCCGGGCGACCGACGCGTACTTCGAGCGGACCGAAGCGGCCTTGGAGCACGCGGGGCGGAACCCCCGCGTCGTCGCCGAGGTCACCGCCGACCAGTTCCCCGACGGCGACTTCGAGCTGTTCGCCGGGCTGAAGGACGCGGTCGCGCTCTTGGAGGACCGCGACGTCGACGTCGACGCGATCCCGGAGGGGCGCCTGTTCGACGGCGGCCCGGTGATGCGGATCGAGGGGCCGTACCTCGCGTTCGCGCGGCTGGAGACCTCGCTTCTGGGCTTCCTCTCGCACGCCTCCGGGATCGCGACCGCGGGGCTCGACTGCCGGGTCGCGGCGCCGGACTCGCAGCTGCTCTCCTTCGGCGCGCGCCACGTCCACCCGTCGATGACCGCGGCGGTCGAGCGCTCGGCGCTCGTGGCCGGGCTCGACGGGTTCTCGCACGTCGCCGCCGGCGACCTGATCGGCCGAGAGGCGTCCGGGACGATGCCGCACGCGCTCGCCATCTGCTTCGGTCGCGGCGAGCAGGAGGCGGCGTGGCGCGCCTTCGACGAGGCCGTCGACGAGTCGGTCCCGCGGATCGCCCTGTGTGACACCTACTCCGACGAGGTCGACGAGGTGTTGCGCGCGGCGGCGGCGCTCGGCGACCGGCTCGACGGCGTGCGGCTCGACACCACCGGCTCGCGGCGCGGCGACTTCAGACACATCGTCCGAGAGGTGCAGTGGGAGTTAGACGTCCGCGGCCGCGACGACGTCGACGTGTACGTCTCCGGCGGGCTCGGTCCCGCCGACCTGCGCGAGCTGCGCGACGCGGTCGACGGCTTCGGCGTCGGCGGCTACGTCTCGAACGCCGACCCGGTCGACTTCGCGCTCGACTTGGTGGCCGTCGAGGGGGCGCCGGCCGCCAAACGCGGCAAGCTCTCCGGCGCGAAGGACGTGTACCGCACCGCGGACGGGGCGCACGCGGTCGGGCTATCGGACCGCTCGGGCCCCGACGGGGCCGAGTCGCTCATGGAGCCGGTGATCCGCGACGGCGAGGTCGTCGCCGGCGACGCGTTCGACCTCGACGCGGCAGCGGAGCGCGCGCTCGCGGACGCCGAGGCGGTGGGTTACGGCGCGGACCGGGACGGGCGGTAGCGCTGGACGGATCGGAGGGCGAGTTAGGGGTCCGGCGTCGTTCTCCGCTGGCCGCCGAGGGCGTCGGGGTAGTCCTCCTCGAGGGCCGTCGCGACGTGTTCGCCGCTGATGAGACACATCGGCATCCCGATCCCCGGTCCCGTGAACGAGCCGACGTAGTACAGCCCGTCGAGACCCGCGCGGTGGCCGGGGCGGAGCGGGCCCGTCTGGAAGAGGGTGTGCGCGAGCCCCAGCGCCGTGCCGTGGGGGTCGCCGTAGCGCTCGGCGAAGTCGCTGACGCAGGCGGTCGTCTCCGAGACGATCCGCCCCCGGAGGTCGACTCCGGCGTGGTCGGCGAGGTCGCGCAACACCTTCTCCCGGTAGCGCTCGCGTACTTCGGGCCCGTCGTCGAGCCCGGGCGCGATGGGCACCAGCGCGACGACGGCGTGGTGGCCGTCCGGCGCGACCGCGTCGTCGGTCTTGGAGGTGACGGAGAGGTAGTACGCGGGGTCGTCCGGCCAGCGCGGCTCCTCGAAGATGGCCTCGAAGTGGTCGGACCAGTCGGTCGGCAGGACGAGCGAGTGGTGCGCGAGGGGGTCCACGTCGCCCTCGACGCCGAGGTACAGCATGTACGCGGACGGGGCGTACGTCCGATCGCTCCAGTAGCTCGGGTCGTGGTCGCGGTCGCTCGGGTCGAGGAGCTCCCGCTCGACGTACGCCGGGTTCGCGTTGCTGACCACGAGGTCCGTCCGCCGCGTCCCCTCGTCGGTCGCGAGCTCGAACGCCCCGGCCCGGCCGTCGATCGACTCCACTTCGACGCCGGTCTCGATCGTGACCCCCCGCTCGCGGGCGAGTTCGGTCAGCCCGTCGACGACTCCGGCGATGCCGCCTTCGGGGTAGAAGACGTTGTTGTTCAGGTCGACGTGGCTCATGATGCTGTACAGCGCCGGCGTGTTGTACGGCGACCCGCCGAGGAACACGAGCGTGTACTCCAACAGCTGTTTGAGCTTCGGGTGGTCGACGTACCGCCCCACGTAGTCGTCCATGTTCCCGAACAGGCGGTAGCGCGGGGCCAGCGGCAGCAGGTCGGTGTCGACGTAGTCGCGCAGTCGGTCGCGCCCCTCGTACACCACGCGGTCCATCGCCAGCTCGTAGTTGCGCTCGGCGCGGTCGAGGTACTCCGCGAGGGCGTCGCCGGCGCCCACCTCGTACGACTCGAACACCTCGTGGACGTTCTCCCGATTCGGCGCGATCGTCGCGCGGTCGCCGTCTTTCCAGAACACCCGGTACTGCGGGTCGAGCCGCTCCAGCTCGAAGTAGTCCTCCGGCTCTCGGTCGAAGTGCCCGAAGAAGCGCTCGAACACGTCGGGCATCAGGTACCACGACGGGCCGGAGTCGAACCGGAACCCGTCTCGTTCGATGACGCCCGCGTGCCCCCCGACCCGGTCGTGGCGTTCGAGCAGCTCCACCTCCCCCCCGGCGTCGGCGAGGTACGCGGCCGCCGCGAGGCCGCCGAACCCCCCGCCGACGACGGTGATAGTCTGGTCGCCGCGTCGCTGGTCCGCCATGTCCGATCGGTATGGTCTCCCGAACCTTGTCAAGCGGTACCGTTCCCGGTGTGTGGGATCGCCCCCGGGTCGGTTTTTTCATGGGGTCCGTACGTCCCGTGAGATGTCTCTGACCGTTCGGAAGCGCGTGTGGCGGTCGGTCGGCGGGGCGAGCGTCCACCCCTCGATCGGGCTCTCGCGGGCGGCGCTCGCGGTGCTCATCGTCGGGTTCGGCGCGCTCGCGCTCGCCGAGTTCACCGTCCCGATCGAGGCACAGATGATCGTCTATCTCGTGGGGATGATCGCGTTGAACCTCCCTCACGGTGGGTACGAGCACTTCGAGAACCTCCGGCGGCGACGCCCGTCGTTCCGGTGGCGCTACGTCGCCGCCTACGTGGCCGCGATCGCCGGCTTCGTCGGGCTGTTCCTGCTCGCGCCGGTCGTCGGGCTCGGACTCGCGCTCGTCGTCGCGATGGCGAAGGGCGGGATCGGCGGGGTCCGCGTCCTCGACGCGACCGTCGGGAGCGAGCACCTCCGGACGCGGCCGCAGCGGGCGCTCGCCGCCGCCGTCCGCGGCGGGGCCGTCATGCTGGTCCCGATGGCGTTCCACACCGACACGTTCTACGCGTTCAGCACGCTCATGGTCGGGCTCGTGGACGGCGGGGCGCTCGGCGGCGCCGGGGGCCGAATCGATGCGGTCCGAACGGCGATCATCGTCGGCTACGGCGCCGCGCTCGTCGCGCACATCGCGCTGGGGTACGTCCGCGGCGGCGGGCGGTCGTGGCTCGTCGACGCCGCCGAGAGCGTCCTCCTCGCCGCGTACTTCGCGGTCGTCCCGGTGCTCGTGGCCGTCGGGCTCTACTTCCCCTTCTGGTACTCCGCCAGACAGGTCGCTCGGACGGCGACGGTCGACGCCGAGCCCGCCGGCGACGACGAGTGGGACCTCGTGGGCGGCGACTCCGTGTCCGAGGCCGCGCTGCGGGCGTGGGGATTGATGGCGGTCGGCGCGCTCGCCACGTTCGTCGTCGTCGCCGCGCTCTACTGGGCGTTCCCGAACCCGTTCGCGGGGTCGGGGCTGCTCCCCGGCGCGGTGGCGTTCTGGAGCGTCTCGATCAGCATCATCGCGCTCCCGCACGTCGTTATCGGCGACCTACTGGACCGTGACCGGGGGATCTGGTACGTCCCGTGACGTGGCGGCGAGGCTCGTCGGTTCGACTCGTCGATACGGAAGAAGGCTCTTCGATACGGAAGAAGGGTCGTCGACCGGCGAGTCCGGCCCGCTACAGCTCTTCGACCGCGCCGCCGTCGGCGCGCTCTCGGAACACCTGTCCCTCGATGAGCGTCACCATCGTCTCCTCGTCCTCCCACGCGTTCGGCGCGAGCTTTGCCTTCCGGCAGGCGCGCGAGAGGAACTCGGCGCCGGACCAGCCGTTCTCGACGGGGACCGTCGGGTAGAGCCAACCGTGCGAGTTGCCGCCGTCGACGGCGACGCCGTGGGTGCCGACCTCGAGGTCGGCGAGGGGGTCGTTGGTGAGCACCGTGTTCGAGACGACAAACACGGAGACGGTGATGTTGTCGAGCTCCTTGGGCTCGACCTCGGAGCCGCAGGAGTCGCCGGAGGCGGCCTTGATGGCGGCCTCGACGATGGCGTGACCGAGCTGGTCGGACGTCTCCCAGGCGCCCGCGCAGCCGCGGAGTCGCCCTCGCCCTCTCGTGGATTCAAGCCGGACGAACGCCCCGGTACGGGCGTAGAACGCCTCACGCATGCTTCCCGGTTGTTCACGTTGTCCGTGTCGAACAAACGACTCGACCGCCTCCCGCGCGAGTTCGACCGCTCGTGCACCGTCGTCGTACGACAGCTGAACGGTCTGAGCCTCGGACATGATAGTCCCTTACGTTGCTGACGACTTGAACGCTTCCCTTGCGAACCCGGGCCGCTCGGCCCCGCTCGACGGGGTGATCTGGGGGGTGATCGGATCCTTAGGCCGACCGTACCCTCGGCGACCGAACCCCTTATTCGCGGGCGTCGGCTAGACGCGAATGGACAGAGGGAGCCCGACTCCCGTGCCTCTGGCATGAGGAAAGTCCCCCCACCGGCCGGACAGGCGACCGGGCACACGCCCGGAGTCGGAGACGGCTGGCTCTGGAACAGCAACGACACCCCCCGCCCCGATCGATGATCCGAGCGAACCGACCCGCAAGGGAAGGGAGTTAACCCGGTGAGAGCCGACGGACGGGAACGGATGGAACGGCGAATCCTCGCCGGTGCAAGTCCGCGCCACAAGGTAGTCCGGCCACGGCGCGGACGCTCAGCCGAATGTCGGGACGAACCGAAGGGGGCTTACTCCCCTCAGTCCGCCGCTACTCGTTAGCGAGCGGTGTTTCGATCGGGTATTCATACGTGATTAACCGTGGAACGGCGGTGCAGGCCTCCAAAGCCCCAGCCGCTCGGTACTACGCGAACAGTTGCCCGACGGCGAAGACCACCAAAGCCCCAGCCGCTCGGTACTACGCGAACAGTTGCCCGACGGCGAAGACCACCAAAGCCCCAGCCGCGAGGACTCGATGGGCTCGCTGCGGTCCTCGTCGCTCACTTCGTTCGCTCCTGTGGTCCTTGCGTCGCCCGTCTTCGTCCTCGCGGCTGCCCCTTTGAGTCCCGCCCGCACCGCACAGCCTCATGCCTCCCCAACCTCGTCGCTGGCGCCGCCGGCGCCAGCGACTCCCTCGCGCGTGCTCCTCGCACCCTTCGGGTGCTCGGAGGCACGCGCCACCGCCTCGTTCACCGGTCCATAACGTGAGTCACGTAGAGTAGAGGCCGATCGCAGCGTCACCTTCTGTGGTCTGTTTCCTCCGCCGTCGTCCGCCTATAGCCCGAGGAGCGCCGCGCCCGCCTGTCCCGCGCCCTCCATCTCGGGGCCGTACGTGATGACGATATAGCCGATCGTCAGGAGGAGGCTGTTGTACAGCCCGTGCATCACGGCGACGACGGCGAGGTTCTCCGTGTACTCGTACACCGCGCCGAAGATCAGGCTCGGGACGAACAGAAGGCTGATCGTCGTCAGCATCGCACTCACGCCGCCGGTCAGCGAGACGACGTGAGCGGGCGCGAACACGGAGGCGGCGAGGAGGATGGCCGGAACCGCGGAGAGCGTTTCCCGCGCGCGGCTCTGGATGACGCCGCGGAACAGGAGCTCCTCGCACGGCCCCACGACGAGCAGCATGGCGACGATCATGACCGGAATGATCGACGGGTTCTCCAAGGTCGTCTGAGCGCCCTGGTTCTGGGCGGGCTCCGGTCCGACCAGTAATACGACCGAGCTAACGACGAGCACCGTGACGATCACGAGTATCGGGCCGATCAGGGCGATCACGGACTCGACGATGCTCGGCCGCCGGATCCCGAGGTACGCCGCGATCTCCTCGCGGTTCAGCCCTCGCCATCGGAGGTAGCCGAGGCTGACCCCGACGAACGCGACGACCTGCCCGACGACGAACGGCAGGACGAACGAGCCGAGAAGCGACGGTTGCCGCCCGGTGACCGTCGCGGCGACGAAGACGACGCCCCCGACGATCGTGGTGACGGCGAGGAGGCCGAGGATGCCCGCGATTCCCAGTCCGAAGGCGACGCCGACCGTTCGGAGCGCGGAGCCTCCGTACTTCTCGTCGGACGGGCCTACGGCGTCGACCGCCGTGCGGGCGTCGCCGGGTTCACCCCCGTCGCTGGCCGCGGGGTCTGCCGGGTCGTCACGCTCTTGACCGCTGTCGCCAGACTCGGCGTCGAACTCGGAGGGATCGCTCATTACCCCCGGTACGAACCGACCGGTCAAAGGCCTGTCCGTCGCTCCCACGAGTGTCGGATTTCGATGGCCCGTCGACGACCTCGACACCGGGGCCCGGCTCCCCCTTACCGGTGGAGGAGCTCGTACCACAGCACGGCGGTCACGGCCCGGCCGTCCCGGAGCCCCTCGTCGACGACGGCCTCGAGCAGGTCGTCGTACGGGACCGTCTCGACCGCGATCGACTCGTTGTGGTCGAGATCCCGATCGGCGGTCGGCTCACAGCCGGTCGCGAGGAAGTGGTGGTGGACCGAGTCTGCGACCCCGTTCGTCGGCTCGACCGAGGTCAGGCGCTCGAAGTCGTCGGCCTCGTACCCGGTCTCCTCGGCGAGTTCGCGGGCGGCGGCGCGTTCGAGGTCGTCGGCGTCCTCCGGCTCCACCGACCCCGCGGGGATCCCGCGGTTGATCCGACCGACCGCCTGTCGCCACTCGTCGATGACGACGACGTCGCCGTCGGGCGTCAGGGGGAGCACCACGACCGCCGGCGCCTCGTCGACGTAGTGGTACCCGTCGGTGTCGCCGTTCGGGAAGCGCACCTCGTCGCGGCGCACGTCGAAGCCGGGACAGCGGTAGTCGATGTCGGTGTCGAGCGTCTCCCACGCGAGCTCGGCGGCGGAGTCGTCCATGGGTCGGGGTCGGTGCTCGGGCACCTAAATCCCCTCACTCGGCGGCGGGTCGGCGCCGGACCCGGCACCGGACGGGCGTTCACGACCAGTCGCCGAGCGACGCCTGCCCGTCGCCGGTGCGCCGGTCGGTCTCCGTTTCGCCGTCCGCGTCGGCGCCGTCCGGCTCCCCGTCGACCCAGTCGGTTAGCTTTCCGCCGTCGCCGTCGGTGGCGGCCGAGCGCGGCTCGGTCCCGCGGTCGCGGCCGCCGGGCTCGTCCCCGGCGTCGCCGCTCCCGCCGCCAGCGTCGAACCCGCCGAGCGTCGCCTGGTCGCTCTCGGCGAAGTCGAGCTTCGAGACGCGCACTCCGAGCTTGCGGACCCGGTCGCCGTCGAACTCGTCGAGGAGGTCCAGCGCCACCGACTCCACGAGGTCGGGGTCGTCGACCGGGCCGGGGAGACTCCGGGCGCGGGTGTTCACCTCGTAAGGGGGCTCGACCGCCTTGATCCCGATAGTGCGGTACAGACACCCTCGCTCGCGGGCGCGGCGGGCCACGTCGGCGGCCAGCGCGCGCACCGTCTCCCGCTTCCGCTCCTCGTCGGCCGTCGCCGACAGCGACGACTCCCGCGAGAGGCTCTTGGGCAGCCCCGTGGGCGTGACCTCTCGGTCGTCCTCGCCGCGCGCCCGCCGGTACAGCTCCCGGCCGCGGTCGCCCAGCTCGTCGGCGAGCCGGTCGGGGTCGGCGGCGGCGAGGTCGCCCGCGGTCTCGATCCCCAGCTCCGCCAGCGTCCGCTCCGTCACCGGGCCGACGCCGTGGATGTCCGCGGTCGGTAGCGGCGCGAGGAAGGGCTCGACCTCGCCCGGCGGCACGACGACGAGCCCGTCCGGCTTGTCGGCGTCGCTGGCGACCTTCGCGGTCGACATGTTCGGCGCGACGCCGACGCTCGCGGGCACGCCGGCCTCGCGCTCGATGCGCTCCTTGACGTGCCGGGCGTACCCCTCCGCCAGCGTTCGGACCTCGGCGGGGCCGGCCGCGGCGCTCTCCCCGGCCGCGGCGTCCCACGCCGTGCGGTCGGTGACGTCGAGGTACGCCTCGTCGACGCTCACCTCGCGAAGCACGTCGGCGCAGTCGCGGAGGACGGCCTTCACGTCGCCCGCGACCTCTTTATAAAAGTCGAGGTCGACGGGGAGGTACCGACCCGCCTCGCCGGGGTCTGGCGCGTCCGGGTCGTCGGGGTCGGCGTTCGCCCGCCGGGGCAGCAGCTCCAGCGCCTCCGAGATCGGCATCGCGCTCTCGACGCCGAACGCGCGGGCCTCGTAGCTCGCGGTCGCGACCGCGCCGATCGTCTCGCCCGCCTCGTACCCCATCCCGACGACGAGGGGCTCACCGTCGAGCTCGGGCCGCCGCAGGCGCTCGCAGGAGGCGTAAAAGCAGTCCATGTCGACGTGGAACACGACGCGGTCGCTCTCCGCGTCGTCGTCCGCGTCGGTCCCGGGGAGCGTTCCGCCCGCCATCGCCCGGGGCTCCGCGCCGCGCGGCCTTAAGAATCAGCCACGCGCGGCGGTAGTGGAAATCCGACGCGTCGGTGCCAAAACGTCGGCGACTGCGGCCGCCACCCCCGAGCGATACTCAGAACTGATACCCGAGCCGACATTCGTTTATCGGGAGAGCCCGAAGAGCGCGCCATGCCCGACCGGATCGACGTGTTGCACGTCGACGACGACCCGTCCGTGCTGGACCTCGCGGAGGCGTACCTCGAACGCGAGCTGGGGTCCGTCTCGGTGACGAGCGTCGCGGAGCCGTCGGCCGCGCTCGACGCGCTCGACGAAGGGGCGTTCGACTGCGTGGTCAGCGACTACGACATGCCCGGCACGGACGGGCTGGAGCTCTTCGAGTCCGTCAGCGCCGACCGCCCCCGGCTGCCGTTCATCCTCTACACCGGCAAGGGGTCAGAGGAGATCGCCAGCCGGGCGCTCAACGCGGGCGTCACCGGCTACTTCCAGAAGGGCGGTCCCGAGCAGCTCCGCCGGCTCGCGAACCGGGTCGAGCAGGCGGTCGACGAGCGCCGGACCCGCGAGATCGCCGACCGGTACTCGACGGTCATCGACGCGCTCGGGTACCCCGTGTACGTCGTCGACGAGACGGGGACGTTCGAGTTCGTCAACGAGTCGTTCGCGGCGCTGACCGGCTACGACGTCGAGGAGATAGTCGGGAGCAAGCCGGGGCTGATAAAGGGCGACGACGCGGTCAGCGAGTCCGAAGACCGGCTCGGTACCATCCTCTCCAGCACCGGTCCGGACATCCAACGGTTTCGCGTCGATATCGAGCCGAAGGAGGGCGATCCGGTCCCGTGTCGGGACCACATGGCGGCGCTGCCGTACGAGGGCGAGTCCTTCGACGGGAGCGTCGGCATCCTGCGCGACGTCTCAGACGAGGTCCAGCGGCGCGAGGAGTTACAGACGAAGACGCGGGCGCTCGACGAGGCGCCCGTCGGTATCACGATCACCGACCCGAGCCTGCCGGACAACCCGATGGTGTACGTCAACGACCGGTTCGTCGAGATGACCGGCTACGACCGCGAGGACGCCGTCGGCGTCAACTGCCGGTTCCTGCAGGGGGAGGACACCGACCCGGAGACAGTCGACCGGCTCCGGGAGGCGATCGACGCCGAGGAGCCGGCAAGCGTCGAGCTGTTGAACTACCGGAAGGACGGCGCGCCGTTCTGGAACCGCGTCAGCGTCGCGCCGATCTGCGAGGACGGGTCGGTCTCCGAGTGGGTCGGCTTCCAAGAGGACATCACGGCGTTCAAGCGGCGTGAGGCGGCGCTCGAACGCCAGAACGAGCGACTCGACTCGTTCGCGGGCATCGTCTCGCACGACCTCCGGAACCCGCTCAACGTCGCGCAGGGGCGCGTCGATCTGGCGCGGGGGCTGGCGGACGACCCGGAGCACCTCGACGCCGCGGCCGACGCCCTCGACCGGATCGAGTCGATCGTCGAGCACACCCTCACGCTCGCCCGCGAGGGGGAGACCGTCGGCGACCCGGAGCCGGTCTCCGTCGCCGCGGTCGCCGCCGACAGCTGGGAGACGGTCGACACCGCCTCGGCCTCGCTGTCGGTCGAGTCGGACCGCGAGATCCTCGCCGATCCGGACCGGCTCCGCAACCTGTTCGAGAACCTCGTCCGGAACAGCGTGGAACACGGTTCCACCGGCAGTCGGGCGGAGCCCGGCGACGGCGTGGAGCGCGCCGGCGACGGCGTCCGGATCCGCGTCGGCGACCTCCCCGACGGGTTCTACCTCGAGGACGACGGGCCCGGGATCCCGGAGGCGGTCCGCGACGACCTCTTCGAACCCGGCCGGAGCGCGGTCGACGGGAACACCGGCTTCGGGCTGGCGATCGTCCAGGAGATCGCCACCGCCCACGGGTGGACCGTCGAGGCGCTCGACGCGGCCGACGGAGGCGCGCGGTTCGAGGTCCGCGGGGTCGCTCGCCCGTCGCCGGCGGAGTAGCGCTCGCCCCGGAACCCGCCGCCCCGGGCCGGAACCGGATCGATCCCCCCCGTTCGCAAACGCCTTTGGGCTCGCGGGCGAAATCGCGTCCGATGGGGTTGCTCTCGGGCGTCGCCGACACCGACCGCCGAGTGATCGTGCTCGCGCTCGCCCGGATGGTCGGCGCCGCCGGCAACTCCTTTCTCATTGTCGTCCTGCCGCTGTACATCGCGAGCGACCTGGTCGACATCGAGTCGCTCCTCGAGACCTCGGTCGGCGTCGGCGCGGCGTCGGTGACGCTGACCGAGCCGCTGCTCATCGGGCTCGTCCTCTCGCTGTTCGGGTTTCTCAACAGCTTCTCACAGCCCCTGACGGGACGGCTCTCCGACCGGATGGGCGTGCGCCGTCCCTTCGTGTTGGCCGGGATCCTCCTTCTGGGGACCGCGAGCGGGCTCTACACGGTCGCGGACGCCTACTGGCAGCTGATCGCGCTCCGCGCGGCGCAGGGGTTCGGCGCGGCGCTCATCATCCCGGCGACGGTCGCGCTGGTCAACGAGTACGCCGCGAGCGACGCCGACCGCGGCGGCAACTTCGGCGTGTACAACACCTTCCGGCTGATCGGGTTCGGGTTCGGCCCGGTCCTCGCCGGCGCCGTCGTCCAGCGCGGCCCGTACGACCTCTCCGCGGTCGGCCTCCCGGTGGTCGACGGGTTCGACGCGGCGTTCGCGGCGGCCTGCGCCGGGGCGTACCTCAGCTTCATCCTCGTCTTCTTCCTCGTGCGCGACGCCGCGGAGTCGAGCGAGGCGAGCGACGACCTCTCGATCCGCGTCCGCGGCGAGGGGCGCCTGCTCGACCCAGTGTTCGCGCTCGGGCTGGCGACGGTCGTGATGGGGATCTGCATCGCGCTGTTCGCGACGCTTCAGGCCCAGGTGAACGCCCGGCTCGACCAGCCCCCGGTGTGGTTCGGCCTCCAGTTCGCGGCGGTCACCATCGCGAACGTCCTGTTCCAGGTGCCCGTCGGGCAGGCCAGCGACCGGATCGGGCGCCGCCCGTTCCTGCTCGCCGGGTTCGCCCTGCTCGTCCCCACGACGCTCCTGCAGGGGATCGTCACTCAGTCGGTGGTGATGACGCTCGTCCGGCTGGCGCAGGGCGTCGCCGTCGCGTGCGTGTTCGCCCCCTCCCTGGCGCTCGCCGGCGACCTCGCGCGGGAGGGCGAGTCCGGCACGACGCTGTCGGTGCTCACGATGGGGTTCGGCTTCGGGGTCGCGGTCGGGCCGCTGGCGTCCGGGTGGCTCTACGCCTTCGGGTTCGTCGTCCCCTTCGTCGTCGGCGCCGGGCTCGCCGTCGTCGCGCTCGCGGCCGTCGTGACGCAGGTCGAGGAGACGCTCGAGACGGACGACGCCGGGGACGCGGCCGCGGCGGACTGATCGGTATAAGTCCCCGGCAACCGAAGCGGCGGCCGTGTCCCGCGACCGCGTCCACTGCGTCGACTGCCGGGAGCCGATCCCGAGCGACGCCCGGATCTGCCCCCACTGCGAGACGGTCCAGCCGTCGCCGCTCCTCGACGTCGGCGTCGTCGTCGCCGGGGTGTTCGCGTTCGTCTTCGGCGCGGTCCTCGCGCTGATGACGCTAGGGGCGACCCGCGTGCTCGGCCTCGGACTGATCGCGGTTGGGTTCGGCCTCGCCGTCGGCGGCTACACCCGGTACATCGACCGCCAGGCCGGGCGTCGAGGGCGGTGAGGGCGGCGGACCGCTTCGATCGGCTGACATTCTCGTCTCGGGACCTTTTAAGTCGACCCGGCGTCCACGTGACGCCATGATCACGCCACTCTCGGCCGGACTCGTCGTCGCGGGACTGCTCCTCGCGTTCGTCGGGGCCGCGGTCTCCGTCTACGCGGTCACGCTGACCGGCGTCCTCGTCGGGGCCGGCGCGGGCTACGTCGCCGCGCCGAACCTCGCCGGGCTGATCGCGGTCGACGGGCTGGTCCTCACCGGCGGGGGGGTCGCGCTCGGCGCCGCGGTCGGCGGCTTCCTCGCGTACGCGGGGCTCTCCTTCGCGGTCGTCGGCATCGGGGGGCTCGTCGGGGGCTTCGCCGGGCGGTTCGCTGTCGGACCGATGTACGCGGCCGACGCGGCCGGCGCGGAGGGCACCCTCCTCCTCGTCGGCGCCACGCTGGCCGGCGTCGCGGTCGGCGCGCTGTTCGGGTTCGTGCTGAGTCGGACGACGCTCGTCGTCTCGACGGCGTTCATCGGCGCGGCGTTCGCGTCGCGGTCGATCACGCCGGCGACGCTGGACGCGGCGACCGCGCAGACGTCGGTCGAGCCCCTGCTGTTCGACGTGACCGCGCCCGCGTTCCTCGCCGTCTTCGCCCTCGGCGCGCTCTCCCAGCTCGGCCTCTTCAAGTTCGGCTACGTGACGAAGCTCGTCGGGCTCCTCCCCGGCGCGCGTCGGTGGACGGCGAGCAACGACGCGGACGGCGCCAAAAGCAGCTAATCGTACTCGTAGAACCCCTTCCCCGTCTTCTTCCCGAGGTCTCCGGCCTCCACCTTGCGCTTGACGAGGTACGCCGGCTTGTAGCGGTCGCCGAGCTCGGCGTGGAGCGTCTCGCTGGCGTCTAACACTACATCGAGCCCGATGTGATCGGCGAGTTCGAGCGGCCCCATTGGGACGTTGGTCCCGAGCGTCATCCCGCGGTCGATGTCCGCTTTGTCCGCGACGCCCTCGTCGAAGGCGCGGACGCCCTCGTTGATCCACGGCATCAGGATGCGATTCGTGACGAAGCCGGGCTTGTCGTCGGCCTCCCACGTCTCCTTGCCGAGGGCCTCGGCGAACGCGTGCGCGAAGTCGACGACGGCGTCCGCGGTGCGCTCCCCGACGACGACCTCTACGCCGTCCATGATCGGCACCGGGTTCATGAAGTGGAGGCCGATCACGTCGCTCGCGCGGTCCGTGGCGCTCGCGATGGTCGTGATCGACAGCGTCGAGGTGTTCGTCGCGAGGACCACGTCGTCGTCGGTCACCGCGTCGAGGTCGGCGAAGACCTCCCGTTTCACGTCGAGGTTCTCGACGGCGGCCTCGACGACCACGTCCGCGGCCGCGAGGGCGTCGAGGTCGGTGGTCCCCTCGATCCGGTCGCGGATCGCCTCCGGGTCCTCGTCGAGTCGGTCTCTCTCGTCGAGCCGGGCGAGGCTGTCGTCGATCCCCTCGAGGCCGCGCTCGACGTACTCCGGCTCGAGGTCGCGCATCACGACCTCGTAGCCGGCGGCCGCCGCGACCTGCGCGATCCCGTTGCCCATCGTCCCGGCCCCGACCACGCCGACGACGTCGATGTCGGATAGCTCCCGCATGCGGGACGCTGTCGCGGCGGCGATGGTAAGTATTGCGACTCCCCCGACCGACGCGGCCGCGCCCGGACGGGCAGCTCGTTCTGTTCGCTTGATAATTAACTATTTGAGTAGTAAGTATATTCACCGAGGGCGTGTGTTAGACCCCGGCAATACGCGCGGATACGGCCGAATTCAATTCTTTACGTCCATCGATTCGACCATAGTGTTTTTTACCGATGTAACGGGAGTATGAACTGATGCTTCCTCACGCCGCCGACAACATCGAGCGGGACGGTAAGTCGCTCATTTTGGCGTACGACCACGGACTCGAACACGGACCGGTCGACTTCGAGCCGAACCCCGACACGGCGGACCCCGAGCGGATATTCGAGCTCGCCGCCCACGAGGCGGTCACCTCGTTGGCCGTCCAGAAGGGGCTCGCCGAGGCGTACTACCCGGACTACGAGGACGATGTGAACCTCCTGTTGAAGCTCAACGGGACCTCGAACCTCTGGATGGGCGAGCCCAACAGCGCGGTCAACTGCACGGCCGAGTACGCCGCCGGGCTGGGCGCCGACGCGATCGGGTTCACCGTCTACGGCGGCTCGAACCACGAGGTGGAGATGGCCGAGGAGTTCCGGAGAGCGCAGGAGGGCGCCCGCGAGCACGACATGGCCGTCGTCATGTGGTCGTACCCGCGGGGACAGGGGCTTCGAAACGACGGGAGCCCGGACGTGATCTCGTACGGTGCGCGGCTCGGCCTGGAGCTCGGCGCCGACGTGGTGAAGGTGAAGTACCCCGGCTCCGCCGAGGCGATGGGCCACGCGGTCGAGATGGCCGGGCCCGCCGACGTCGTGATGTCCGGCGGGACGATGCGCGACGACAAGGCGTTCCTCCGGAACGTCTCGAACGCCATCGACGCGGGCGCGACCGGCATCGCCGTCGGGCGGAACGTCTTCCAGCGCGAAGAGCCCGAGCGCATCCTCGACGCGCTGGAGGCCGTGATCTTCCAGGAGGTCGAGCCCGACGAGGCGCTGGCGATCGCCGAGAGCGACGACTGATGACCGCTCCCGACGCGGACGGTGGCGACCCCGCCGACGCGGGTTCGGTCGTCGAGGCGGTCTTCGACGCGGTCGCCGAGACGGCCCCCGAGATCCGCGCCGCGCTCCCCGGTCGCCGCGTCAAGAGCGGGACGGAGAACGCCTCGGGCGAGAGCGTGATGGCCGGCGACCTGTACGCCGACGAGCTGCTCGGCGACGCGATCACCGCGGTCGACGGCGTCGGCTCGTTCGTCAGCGAGGAGCGCGAGGCCGCCGTCGACGCCGGCGGTGCGGTCGGCGAGGGCGCGTACGCGGTCGCGATCGACCCCCTCGACGGCTCCTCGAACCTCCGGTCGAACAACGCGATGGGCACCGTCGTCGGGGTGTACGACGCCCCGCTCCCCGCCACCGGGCGCGACCTCGTCGCCGCCGGGTACGTGCTCTACGGGCCGATCACGACGATGGTCGTCGCCGACGACGACGGCGTCCGCGAGGAGGTCGTCGAAGCGGGCGCCGACGGGTCGGTCTCCCGGTCGGTCGTCGAGGACAACCTGCGCCTCCCCGACGACCCGCTCGTCTACGGGTTCGGCGGGCGCGTCCCGGACTGGACCGACGAGTTCACCGCCTACGCCCGCGAGATCGAAGACGAGCTGAAGCTCCGGTACGGCGGCGCCATGGTCGGCGACGTGAACCAGGTGCTCACCTACGGCGGGATCTTCGCGTACCCCGCGCTCGTCGACGCGCCGGACGGGAAGCTCCGGCTCTCCTTCGAGGCGAACCCGATCGCCTACATCGTCGAGCGCGCGGGCGGCGCCGCGACCGACGGCGAGGTCGACATCCTCGACGTCGAGCCCGAGGGCGTCCATGACCGCGTCCCGCTGTACGTCGGCAACGAGGAGCTGGTCGAGCGGCTGAAGGCGGCGCTGGACTGACCGGGCGGTTCGGTCTTTTAAATATCGACCCGCGGGACGCGGAAAACCAGCATGGTAAACCCGCATGGAAAACTGTTTAGGATCCACCGCAAATCTTGCGCCCATGAAAGTCCACGTCGGCGCGGCGGCGACGCCGGAGGAGGCCGAGGCGATAGCGAAGTCGCTCGCGGAGCACCTCGGCGTCGACGTCGACGTCCACGTTGGGGAGAGCGGCGAGCCCGCGGCGAGCGCGTCGCCGCCCGCGGTCGAGTACCCCCTCGACGACGACCTCGGCCCCACGGACCGCGAGCGCGACCTCCGGGCCGAGATAGACGACATCCTCGAGGGCGGGCCGGAGAAGTACCGCGAGCGGCTCCCCGAGCAGGGGAAGCTGTTCGTCCGCGACCGGCTCGACCTCTGGTTCGGCGGCGAGGGCGGGACGCGCGGCGCGGGCGACGCGAGCGCGACCGACGGCGATCCGGCGGGGCTCCACTTCGAAGACGGGAAGTTCGCCGCGTTCGACGACTGGCACCCGAACGCGCCGAACCGCGACGCCGACGGCGAGGGCGGTGAAGCCGACGATGCCAGCGGCGACCGCCTCCCCGGCGACGGCCTGCTCACCGGCGCGGCCGAGTTCGAGGGGCGCGACGTCCACTTCATGGCCAACGACTTCACGGTGAAGGCGGGGTCGATGGCGGCGAAGGGCGTCGAGAAGTTCCTCCGGATGCAGCAGCGCGCCCTGAAGACCGGCCGGCCCGTGCTCTACCTGATGGACTCCTCCGGGGGGCGAATCGACCAGCAGAGCGGTTTCTTCGCCAACCGAGAGGGGATCGGGAAGTACTACTACAACCACTCGATGCTGTCGGGCGCGGTCCCGCAGATCTGCGTGCTGTACGGCCCCTGTATCGCCGGTGCCGCCTACACTCCCGTCTTCGCCGACTTCACCGTGATGGTCGAGGGGATGTCCGCGATGGCGATCGCCTCGCCGCGGATGGTGAAGATGGTCACCGGCGAGGAGATCGAGATGGCGGACCTGGGCGGCCCGCGCGTCCACGCCGAGGAGTCCGGGTCGGCGGACCTGGTCGCCCGCGACGAGGAGCACGCCCGCGAGCTCGTCGCCGACCTGATCGGCTACCTCCCCGACAGAGCGGGCGAGAAACCACCGAAACGCGAGACGAAGCCTCCCAAACTCTCCCCGGAGGGGATCGACGAGCTGATCCCGGAGTCGCCGAACCGCCCGTACGACGTCCGCGACCTGCTCGACCGGATCGCCGACGCGGAGTCCGTCTTCGAGCTGAAGGAGGGGTACGGCCCGGAGATCGTCACGGCGTTCTGCCGGATCGACGGGCGCCCTGTCGGCGTCGTCGCCAACCAGCCGACGGAGCGGTCGGGCGCCATCTTCCCGGACGCCGCCGAGAAGGCGGCCGAGTTCATCTGGACCTGCGACGCCTACGAGGTCCCCCTCCTGTACCTCTGTGATACGCCGGGGTTCATGGCCGGCTCGCAGGTCGAGAAGGACGCCATCCTGGAGAAGGGGAAGAAGATGATCTACGCCACTTCCTCGGCGACGGTCCCGAAACAGACCGTCGTCACCCGGAAGGCGTACGGCGCGGGGATCTACGCGATGGGCGGGCCTGCCTACGACCCGGAGAGCGTGATCGGGCTCCCCTCCGGCGAGATCGGGATCATGGGGCCGGAGGCCGCGATCAACGCCGTGTACGCCCGGAAGCTCGCCGGCATCGACGCCCCCGAGGAGCGCGCCGAGACCGAGGCGCAACTGCGCGAGGAGTACCGCGAGGACATCGACGTCCACCGGATGGCGAGCGAGGTCGTCATCGACGAGATCGTCCCGCCCTCGACGCTCCGCGAGGAGCTCGCGGCGCGGTTCGCGTTCTACGAGGACGTGGAGAAGGACCTGCCTGACAAAAAGCACGGGACAGTTCTGTAAGCGGGCTCGCCGACGGTCGCAGTTATAAAGCCGTGACCCACTCGGCACCGAGCAGTTCGGCCGCGCTCCCGAACCCGAGCGCCACGGCGACGCCGACCGCCAGCAGCGCGCCGACGTACGCGGCGGACCCGACCAGCGACGCGGCGGCGAACCGCGGCGCGGAGACGGACGAGGCGTTCGCGGTCGGGACGGCGAGCCAGCCGCGGGTGCCGGGGACCGCGTTCGAGGCCGCCACCGCCGGGAGCCCCCACCGGTCGAACCAGCGACCGGCGCCGTCGAGCCGGCTCTCACCGACCGGAACGAGGGGAAGGGAGGTCGGATCCGCGTCGAACCGACGGACGACCGTGAAGACGACCGCCTGCCCGAGCGTCGCGCCGATCACGGCCGCGGCGAACACCGGCAGGACCGCGATCGCCTCGACGCCGACCGCGACGACCGCGGCGACGAACAGCGTCCGCGCCGGGAGCACCTTCCCGACGAGGGCGCCTTCAAGCGCGAACACGACGAAGACCGCGACGGCGCCGTAGCTGTCGACGAGGGCGAGCGCGGTCGCGGCGTCGAGGCCAAACACGCCTCCCTTCGGCCGGCCACACCTAAAGCTCTTACACCGTGAGCGCTGCTCGCAGGTGTCATAGCTGTGTTTACTCCGATAACTTTGGTTCTCAGCACCTCCGGCCGGGACCGAGTCGCCGGAGGTGGGTATTTATCCGCCGCACGCACAGATGTCATCCATGATAGACGTCGGCGTCAAGGCCCCCGACTTCATCGCCCCTGCGGTCGCGGGCGGGGCGGCGGTGAAGCTGGAACTGTTCCGGCTCGTCGACGGCCACGAGGCCGTCGCGCTCTGTTTCGCTCCCGCGGACTTCGTCCCGACCTGCACCGCCGCGTTCGCCGCCGTGCGGGACGCGGGCTGGCACGACCGCGACGACCTCGCCGTCGTCGCGCTCACCGGCGACTCGCTGTACGCCGGGTTCGCGTACGCCGACCAGTTCGACCTCCCGTTCCCCCTCGTCTCCGACTTCCACGGGGGCGTCGCCGACTCGTACGACCTGGTCGCAGAGTCGTGGGAGGGACACTCTCAGATCCCGCGCCGCGCGACGGTCGTGATCGGCGGGGACTGGACGGTCCGGTTCGCCGAGGCGACGACGGACGCGCTCGACCGCCCGGCGCCGTCGCCGGTCCAGAACGCCACCACGGCGCTCCGCGACCTCGGCGTCGACGTCGATCGGCCGCGGGTGAACTACGACGGCCCGTGGTGAGGGCGCCGTCGCCGGCAACCCGACCGGTCGGGCAGGCCGCGTCGCCGCCGGAGTTATTTCACGCCTCCGCGCGGAGTCCCCGGCATGGAGACCGCCTTCGCGGACTACCTCGACGAGTTCACGCGCCGGGACTGGGAGACGCTCGATCCGGAGGCCGTCGCCGACCCCGTTCGAGTCGCGGTCGTCGGCCTCGGTTGGTTCGCCCGCGAGTGGGCCCTGCCGGGGATCGCGCGGTCGGCGTACACCGAGGCGACCGTCGTAACCGACGTCGACCCGGACGCGGTGGAGACGGTCGCGGCCGAGCGCGACGTGACCGGCGTCACCCCCGAGGAGTTCCGCTCGGGCGCCGCCGCCGACGCCTACGACGCGGCGTACGTCGCGACGCCGAACGCGGCCCACCTCGACTACGTTCGGGCCGCCGCGGCGCAGGGGAAGGCGGTCCTCTGCGAGAAGCCGCTGGAGGCGACGCTGGACCGCGCCCGTCGGCTCGTGGCCGCGTGTCGAGACGCCGACGTCCGCCTGATGGTCGGCTACCGGATGCAGACCGACCCCGCCGTCCGCCGGCTCCGAGACCTCCTCCGCGCGGGCGTCGCCGGCGACGTGGTCCACGTCCACGCGACGATGTCGCAGACGATGCTCGGCGAGCTCGGCGGCGACACCGACCAGTGGCGGCTCGACCCGGAGCTGTCTGGCGGCTGCGCGCTCATGGATCTCGGCGTGTACCCGCTCAACACGACCCGGTTCGTGCTTGACGAGGACCCGGTCCGCGTCTCCGGCCGGACCCGCACGCGCCACGAGGCGTTCGCCGACGTCGACGAGCACGCCTCGTTCCGGCTGGCGTTCCCCGACGGCGTCGACGCGCTGTGTACGGTGAGCCAGAACGCCCAGCACGCGAGCCGGCTGGAAGTCACCGGGACGGAGGCGAGACTGATCTCAGACCCGGCGTTCTACGAGCGGGAGGACCGCGGGTTCGCCGTCGTCCGCGACGGCACCCGCGTCGACGTCGACTTCGACCAGGTCCACCAGATCGAAGAGGAGTTCGCGTACTTCGGCCACCAGCTGTTGGCGGACGAGCCGTTCCATCCGGACGGCGAGCACGCCCTCGCCGACATGCGCGCGCTCGACGGAATCTACCGGTCCGCCGAGACCGGCCGGTCGGTGACGCTCGACGAGGACGCGGCCTGAGGCCGGGACGTCGTCACCGCTCGATCCCGTACACGTCGCTCGTCCAGTCGCGGGCCGGGGTGTCGTACACCGGCTCGCCGCGGTCGCGCTCGTCGAGCCGCCGCCGGTCGGCCGCGTCGAGCTCCCAGTCGAGGTCGGCGTTGGCCCGGACGTGGGCCGGAGTCGACGACCGCGGCAGCGGGACCACGTCGCGATCCACCGCCCACCGGAGCACGACCTGCGCGGGACTCCTGTCGTACGCCTCCGCGAGCTCGGCGACGACCTCGTCGCCGAACACGCCCGTCCGCGCGAGCGGCGCCGCCGCCTCGATCACGGTGTCGGACTCGCGGCAGTAGTCGACGAGGTCGGGGCGCTGGAGCCACGGGTGGAACTCGATCTGGTTGACCGCGATCGGCACGTCCGAAATGTGGTGCGCGCAGCTCAGCTGGTAGGCGCTGAAGTTCGACACGCCGACGTCGCGCACGAGCCCCCGCTCGCGGAGCTCCGCCATCGCTCGGAGCGTCTCGCGCAGCGAGATCGCGGGGTTCGGCCAGTGAATCAGGTATAAATCGAGGTAGTCGGTTCCGAGTCGATCGAGCGATGCCTCGCACGACTCGATCACCGACTCGTAGTTGAGGTTCTTCGCGAGCACCTTCGAGGTGAGGAACACGTCGTCGTGGTCGTACGCCGCGAGCGCCTCGCCGATGACCTCCTCGTTGCGATACCCCTCGGCGGTGTCGACGTGCGCGTAGCCGGCGTCGAGCGCCGCGCGGACGCTCTCGGCCGTCTGGTCGTCGTCGAGGTCGTACGTGCCCAGCCCGAGCCCCGGTAGCTCGGCGCCGCTCGGGAGCGTCTTCGTCGGAACGGTCATACGTCACGGGTTCAGCGGATCGCCGATTGAAACTACCGGTCGGGGAACGTCGCGGGCGAGCAACTGAAGCGAACGCTAACTGAAGCAGTCAGTTAGAAAATGCACCGGCCGAGATTTGAACTCGGGTTGCAACCATGGCAAGGTTGCGTGATACCACTACACTACCGGTGCGTGCTTCGCATCTGCACATAGCCCGAGTCGGAGATATAAGGGTTCCGAACGACGGCCGGCGGGACCGGATCCGGCTCGACGCGGAGCGCCGGAAGCGTCATCGGGCTGCCGACCAAGACGGAGACGAGACCACCGCTATGACGCGCCGATCCACGCACCTCGCCCCCGACAGACGTAGCGTCCTCCGAGCGACCGGCGGCCTCGCCGCTATCTCGGTCGCGGGGTGTCTCGGTGAGGGCGAAACCAACGACGGAGCGACCGGCGCGGGCGGGGACGGGGACGACGACGCCGGCGTCCCGCCCGACGACGGCGCCGACGTCGAGTACGCGGTCGAGCGCGTCGCGGAGGGGTTCGAGAATCCGTGGGGGCTCGCCTTCCTCCCGGACGACGGACGGCTGCTGGTCACGGAGCGCCCGGGGCGGCTCTCGCTCGTCGACCCCGCGGACGGGACGCGCGCGACGGTCGACGGCGTCCCGGGCGTCCACGCCGCTGAACAGGGCGGGCTCCTCGACGTCGCGGTCCACCCGGAGTTCCCGGGCGACGCGCGCGTGTACCTCACCTACGCCGCGACGAACGACGCCGGCGAGTCGACGACGCACGTCGGCAGCGGGCGGCTCTCCGGTTCCGACGGCGACTCGCCCGCGCTCGACGGCTTCGAGGCGATCCGCGTCGCGGGGCCGTTCGTCGACTCCGACCTCCACTTCGGCTCCCGAGCGACGTTCGGCCCGGACGGCGCGCTGTTCGTCACCGTCGGGGACCGTCGCGACACCGACTTCGGGCCCGACCACGTCTCGCAGGACCGCTCGAACGAGCTCGGATCGACCCTCCGGTTGACGCCCGACGGCGACGCGCACCCCGACAACCCGTTCGTCGACGAGCCGGAGGCGGCCGACGCGATATACAGCTACGGCCACCGGAATCCGCAGGCGATGGCGGTCCGCCCCGAGACGGGCGCGCTCTGGCAGTGCGAGCACGGCGAACGCGACGGCGACGAGATCAACGTCGTTGAGCGCGGCGGCAACTACGGCTGGCCGGTGGCGAGCGAGGCGTGCCGGTACGGCACCGACGAGCGCGTCGCGCCGAGCCACCGCGAGCGCGGCGACGTGGTCGCTCCGGTCCACTACTGGCCGTGCGGCTCCGGCGGGTTCCCGCCGAGCGGGGCGGTCTTTTATCAGGGCGACGCGTTCCCCGCGTGGCGCGGCGACCTGTTCGCGGGGACGCTCGCCGGCCGGTACCTCGGGCGGTTCACGGTCGAGGGCGCAGGTGCCGACGGCGCCGACGTCACCGAGCGCAACCCACTGCTCGCCGACCGCGACTGGCGCGTCCGGACGCTCGCGGTCGAACCCGCCACGGGCCACCTCTACCTCGCGGTCGACGACGCCGACGCGCCGATCGCGCGGATCGTCCCGACCTGATCCGGTCCCGGTCGGATCTCCTCCGCCGACCGTGTGATAGACTCTCTCGATTCTGTGACCGAATCCCCCGCCAGACCCCGTGTGAACGCTCCACAGCCCGGAAACGGGACCGCTATCCTTTTACGGTGCCGTCCGAAATCGAGGGGTACAGTCTCGCCACGATGCGTACCGAAGACGGACTCACGATCTGCGTTCCGTCTTCGGTCGTCCGGGAGGCCGAAGACGATCGCGAGGCGACTCGCAAACTCGGCTACGTCGCCCGCGCGGCGGCGGTGTTCCGGGCGGATCGACTGGTCGTCTTCCCCGACAGGGAAGGCGAGCGGCGACGGGGCGGCGAGTACGTTCGGACCGTGCTGGGGTACGCCGCGACCCCTCCGGGGCTCCGCAAGGACCTCTGGGGGGAGCGCGACGAGCTCCGGTACGCCGGCGTGCTCCCGCCGCTCCGCGTGCCGTGGCGGACCGGCTCGACCCCTAGCGGGGGAGAGTCGAAAACACAGGGACTCGTGACCGAGGTCGGACCTGAAGGCCGCGTCCGGGTCAATTCCCCGCTGCGGGAACACCCGATCTCCCTGCTCGTTCCCTCCGGAATGGAGGTCGAGCAGGGGGAGCGCGTCACCATCAGGGTCTCTTCGAGAGAACCGGTCCGCGCCCGCATCACCGGGAAGCCGGAGGACGGCTTCCAGGTCGTGGAAGCGGACCTGTCGGAAGCGCTCGCCGGCGACGGTTTGGCCGTCGCGACGTCGCGACACGGGGAGGAACTCTCCGTCTCGCGGCTCGGCACCATCGTCTCGGACGCGCGGGAGGCCGGCGGGTACACCGTCGCCTTCGGCTCGCCCGAGCGAGGGCTTCCGGAGATGCTCGGGCTTTCGCCCGACGGCATTCGGGCGGCCGTTGCCGACGGCCGCTCGGTCGAACCCGATCCGGGGTTCGACCTCTGGCTGAACACGATCCCGGCACAGGCGAGCGAGGTCGTCCGGACGGAGGAGGCTCTGTTCGTGACTCTCGGCTCGCTCACACTCACGGAGTAAACACATGCCACAACCAAGCCGACCACGAAAAGGCTCGCTGGGCTACGGCCCGCGTACCCGCGCAGACCGCGAGGTCCCGCGCATTCGCTCGTGGCCCGACGACGATGGAGCCCCCGCACTGCAGGGGTTCGCCGGTTACAAGGCCGGAATGACGCACGTCGTTATGGTCAACGACGAGGCCAACTCGCCGCGTGAAGGGATGGAAACGTCCGTTCCCGTCACCGTCGTCGAGACGCCGCCGATGTACGCGGTGGCCCTGCGCGCCTACGAACAGACGCCGTACGGAAAGAAGCCGGTCGAAGAGGTCTGGGCGACCGAGTTCCACGAGGAGCTCGACCGCGCGCTCGACCTCCCGGCGGAGGACACCTTCGAGGAGGATGCCGACGAGCTGCGCGCGCTGCTCGACGAGGGCGCGGTCGACGACGTCCGCGTCATCACCCACACCGTCCCCTCGGAGCTCGCGAACGTGCCCAAGAAGAAGCCCGACGTCATGGAGACCCGAGTCGGCGGCGGCTCCCTCGAGGAGCGCGTCGACTTCGGGCTCGACCTCGTCGCGGAGGGCGGCGCCCACGAGTTCGGCGACGTCTTCCGCGCGGGGCAGTACACCGACGTGTCGGGCATCACGAAGGGGAAGGGGACACAGGGTCCCGTCAAGCGTTGGGGCGTCCAGAAGCGGAAGGGCAAACACGCCCGCCAGGGATGGCGGCGCCGGATCGGCAACCTCGGTCCGTGGAACCCCTCCCGCGTTCGCTCCACCGTTCCCCAGCAGGGGCAGACCGGCTACCACCAGCGCACCGAGCTCAACAAGCGCCTCATCGACTTCGGCGAGGGCGACGACGCCTCCGTCGACGGCGGCTTCGTCAACTACGGCGAGGTCGACGGCGACTACGCGCTCATCAAGGGCTCGCTGCCCGGTCCGGACAAGCGCCTGCTTCGGTTCCGCCCGGCCATCCGGCCGAACGACCAGCCGCGCCTCGACCCCGAGGTCCGGTACGTATCCACCGCATCCAACCAGGGATAATCCATGAACGCAACAGTACACGACCTGGACGGCGGGGACGCGGGCAGCGTCGAGCTGCCGGCGATCTTCGAGACCGCGTTCCGACCGGACCTCATCGGTCGGGCGGTCTCCGCCGCACAGGCTAACCGGAAACAGGCCTACGGTGCCGACGAGTTCGCCGGGCTGCGAACCCCGGCGGAGTCGTTCGGCTCCGGTCGCGGGCTCGCACACGTCCCGCGCTCCGAGAACGTCGCCCGCCGCGTCCCGCACGCCGTGTCGGGCCGCGCCGCGCACCCGCCGAAGGCCGAGAAAGACCAGACGAAGAGCCTGAACGACAAGGAGCGACAGCTCGCCATCCGGTCGGCCATCGCGGCCACCGCCGACGCCGAGCTGGTCGCCGAGCGCGGTCACGCGTTCGACGAGGACCTCGACCTCCCGCTCATCGTGAGCGACGAGTTCGAGGACCTCGAGAAGACTCAGGAGGCCCTGGGCGTGCTCGAATCCGTCGGCGTCGACGCCGACATCGAGCGCGCCGAGGAGGGCCGCTCGGTCCGAGCCGGCCGCGGGAAGACCCGCGGTCGCAAGTACAGCCAACCGAAGTCCGTCCTCGTCGTCACCAGCGAGGAGCCGTCCCGCGCCGCCCGCAACCTTTCGGGCGTCGACGTCGCGACCGCGCGAGAGGTCAACGCGGAAGACCTCGCGCCGGGCGCGCACCCGGGCCGACTCACGCTGTGGACCGAGAGCGCCGTCGAGGAGGTGGCCGACCGATGAACTCCATCATCGAGCATCCGATCGTCACCGAGCAGGCGATGAACGAGATGGACTTCAAGAACAAGCTGCTGTTCCTCGTCGACGTCGACGCGACCAAGCCCGAGGTCCGCGAGGAAGTGCAGGACCGGTACGACGTCTCCGTCGTGGACGTGAACACGCAGGTGACCCCGCAGGGCGCGAAGAAGGCCACCGTCACGCTCTCCGAGGACGACGACGCGACCGAGATCGCATCGCGCATCGGGGTGTTCTGAGATGGGACGACGAATCCAAGGACAGCGGCGTGGACGCGGCGGCCCGACGTTCCGGGCCCCGTCCCACCGCTACAAGGCGGAACTGTCGCACAAGAAGCTCGAAGACGTGGACACGATCACCGGCGAGATCGTCGGGATCGAACACGACCCCGCCCGCTCGGCTCCGCTCGCGGAGATCGAGTTCGAGGACGACGACCGTCGGCTCGTGCTCGCGCCGGAAGGCGTGCGCGTGGGCGAGACGATTCAGGTCGGCGTCTCCGCGGAGATCAAGCCCGGGAACACGCTCCCGCTGGCGGAGATCCCCGAGGGCGTCCCGGTCTGTAACGTCGAGAGCAACCGCGGGGACGGCGGGAAGTTCGCGCGCGCCTCCGGCGTGTCCGCGACGCTTCTCACCCACGACCGCGACGTCGCGGTCGTCCAGCTCCCCAGCGGTGAAGTGAAGCGGCTCGACCCGCAGTGCCGCGCCACGATCGGCGTGGTCGCCGGCGGCGGTCGGACGGAGAAGCCCTTCGTCAAGGCCGGTAACAAACACCACAAGATGAAAGCGCGCGGGACCAAGTATCCGCGCGTACGCGGCGTCGCGATGAACGCCGTCGACCACCCCTTCGGCGGGGGCGGTCGCCAACACCCCGGCCAGCCGAAGTCCGTCTCGCGGGACGCCCCGCCGGGACGCAAGGTCGGTGACATCGCATCCAAGCGCACCGGACGAGGTGGCAACAAATGAGTTCTGACTACCGCACCGGCCGCGAGGGCAAGGAGTTCGCCTACCGCGGTCACTCGCTCGACGAGCTGCAGGAGATGGACGTAGACGAAGTCGCGGAACTGCTCCCCGCACGCCAGCGGCGAAGCATCGTTCGCGGACTCGGAACCGAACAGCAGAAGCTGCTGGAGACGGTCCGAAGCCGCGACAAGGAGACGACGGCGGACGACCCGATCCGGACGCACCTGCGCGACATGCCGGTTCTTCCGGAGTTCGTCGGCGTCACCTTCTCCGTGTACAACGGACACAGCTTCGAGCGCGTGCAGGTCGAACCCGAGATGATCGGTCACTTCCTCGGCGAGTTCCACCTGACTCGAAGCACCGTCGAACACGGTCAGGCCGGCATCGGCGCGACCCGGTCCTCGAAGTTCGTGCCCCTCAAGTAACCCATGGGAATCAACTACAGCGTCGAGGCCGACCCGGAGACCACCGCCAAGGGGATGCTCCGCGACCGGCCCATCAGCGTGAAGGACAGCAAGGAGATCTCCCGGGAGATCAAAGGCGAGACGGTCGCCGACGCCGAGGAGTTCCTCCAGGAAGTCATCGACGAGGAGACCTCGGTGCCGATGCGCCAGCACAACGCCGGCGCGGGCCACCGCTCCGACATCGACGGCTGGGACGCGGGACGGTACCCCGAGAAGGCCGCCAAGGACTTCCTGAAGCTCCTGGAGAACGTCAAGAACAACGCGGACGAACAGGGGTTCGACGGCGACGAGATGGTCATCAAACACGTCGCCCCCCACAAGGTCGGCGAACGACCGGGGCGGAACCCGCGAGCCGCGGGCGCCACCGGGTGGAACACCACCCTCGCCGACGTCGAACTCATCATCGAGGACCCGGAGGCTGACGAATAATGGCTGACGAACACCAATTCATCGAGGACGGCCTGCGCCGTTCACAGATCAACGAGTTCTTCGCAGACGAGCTCGGCCGCGCCGGCTACGGCGGTATGGACGTCGCTCAGACGCCGATGGGGACGCAGATCGTCCTGAAGGCCGAAAAGCCCGGCATGGTGATCGGGAAGGGCGGGAAGAACATCCGCAAGATCACCACCGAGCTCGAGGACCGCTTCGACATGGACGACCCGCAGATCGACGTTCAGGAGGTCGACGAGCCCGACCTGAACGCGCAGATCGTCGCGGACCGTCTCGCGAACGCCTTAGAGCGCGGCTGGTACTTCCGGAAGGCCGGTCACACGACGATCGACCGGATCATGGACGCGGGCGCGCTTGGCGCCGAGATCGTCCTGAGCGGGAAGGTCACCGGCGCGCGCTCGCGCGTCGAGAAGTTCAACCGCGGCTACATCAAGCACAACGGCGAGCCCGCGGAGGAGGTCGTCGACCACGGTCAGGGCGTCGCGGTGATGAAGCTCGGGACGATCGGCGTCAACGTGAAGATCATCCCGCCGGGCGCGAAACTCCCGGACGACTTCGACATCCGCGAGGACGCCGAGGTCCCGGAGGTCGAGCAGGCGGCCGTCGGCGCCGACGCCGACGAGGGCGTCGAGTCGCTCCTCGAGGAGGAGCCCGAGGACGTGCCCGACGTCGGCGGCGACGAGGACGTCGAGGTCCCCGACGAGGACCCGGCAGACCTCATCGACGAGGAGGTCGTCGAAGAGGTCGTCGAGGAGACCCAGGACACGGCCACGGAGGCGACCGACGTCGCCGCCGAGGAGCCGGTCGGCGACGCCGACGCGGACGACGTCGACGAGCTCGACGAGGAGATCGAAGAGGAGGCCGCAGACCTCGTCGCGGAGATGGAGGCTGCGGACGAAGACGAGGAGGACGAATAAATGGCAATCCTCTACACCGACGAGATCCGCGACATGACCGCGGCCGAGCGACAGGTCGAACTCGAGGAGCTCGAGACCGAGCTGCTCAACTCGAAGGCGCAGCGGGCCGCCGGCGGCATGCCGGAGAGCCCCGGTCGCGTGAAGGAGCTGAAGAAGACGATCGCGCGGATCAAGACGATACAGGCGGAAGAAGGCGACTTCGACGACGAATAAGATGATCTCCCCCGACACCATCGTTCGGCACGAACTCGTCGGCCTCCCGGTTCGGGTGGTCGACGCCGACAGCGACGCCCACGTGGGCATCGCCGGTCGCGTGCTGTCCGAGACGTTCGGCACCCTCGTGGTCCGGACCGAGTCGGGGGACAAACGCGTGCCCAAGTCGGGCGCGACGTTGGAGTTCGCGGTCGTCGATGTCCCGACCGTTCGCACAGATGAAGCCGCCGACGACGGCCAGTCGTCGGGGTCCGCGTCCCAACTCGGGTCGGATACTACGGGGGTCCGCCCCCGTCAGTCTGGCCCGTCCGGGTCCGCAAGCGTCGTCACCGGTGACGACGCGGATCCGGCGAGCCAACACGGCGAGTGCAAAGACGCGGTCTACGTAACGGTGGATGGCGATCGGCTGCGGTATCGACCCGCCGAACGCACCGAACAAGGTGTCACACAATGGCGATAGGAATCGACGTACCCACGCCTCCGGAGCCAGACAACCCGGAGGATTACGACTACGAGAAGTGCCCGTTCTACGGGCAGCTCTCCGTCCGCGGCCAGACCCGTGAGGGAACGGTCGTGTCGACGGATATGGAAAAGACCGTCATCGTCGAGCGAGAATACGACGTGTTCGTACCGAAATACGACCGGTACATGAAGCGTCGGTCGCGCATCCCGGCCCACGTGCCGGGCGTGCTCGACTCGCTCGAAGTCGGTGACGAAGTGAAAATCGCGGAGACGCGACCGCTCTCGAAGACGAAGTCCCACGTCGTCGTCGAGAACCTGTCGGGTGATCAGTGATGGAGGCGCTCAAGGCCGACGTCACGCAGGGGCTCTCGAAGGGCTCGCTCATCACGTGCGCCGACAACACCGGCGCCCGTGAGCTGAAGGTGATCTCGGTGGCCGGCTACTCCGGCACCAAGAACCGCCACCCGAAGGCAGGTATCGGTGACAAGGTGACCGTCTCGGTCACCAAAGGGACCCCGGAGATGCGGCGGCAGGTGCTGGAGGCGGTCGTCGTCCGCCAGCGCAAGCCGATCCGCCGTCCGAACGGCACGCGCGTGAAGTTCGAGGACAACGCGGCCGTCATCATCGACGACCTCGAGGAGCCGCGGGGCACGGAGATCAAAGGCCCCGTCGCCCGCGAGGTCGCCGAGCGCTTCGGGAGCATCGCCTCCACCGCGACGATGATCGTCTAATCATGACGAAACAGCCACGCAAACAGCGAAAACGGTCGGAGACCGCGCCGCTCCACGAGCGGCAGAACCAGGTCCGAGCCACCCTCACGGAGGATCTCCGCGAGGAGTACGGACAGCGGAACGTCCGCGTCAACGCCGGCGACACCGTCGAGGTGCTTCGCGGCGACGCGGCCGGCACGGAGGCCGAGGTCATCTCGGTCGACCTGTCCGCGGAACGGATCACCGTCGAGGACGTCACCGTCGCGAAGGCGGACGGGGAGGAGGTTCCCCGTCCCATCCCGGCGAGCAACGTCCGGGTGACCGAACTGGACCTGGAAGACGAGCGCCGGGAGGCGCGGCTCCAGGAGGATAACGAATGACGCGACATCAGAAGCGACTGGCAGTACCGAACTCCTGGCCGGTCGAGCGAAAGACCGACACGTTCACCGTTAAGGCCGGCGCCGGCCCGCACGGTGAGGCGGGCGTTCCGCTCGTCGTCCTGCTGCGGGACGTGCTCGGTTACGTCGACTCGACGAAGGAGGCGCGCTACGCGCTGAACAACGACTCGGTCCTCGTCAACGGGGACGCAATTTCGGACGAGCAGCGTCCGATCGGGATGTTCGACATCCTGGCGTTCCCCGAGCGCGGGGAGTTCTTCCGCGTCTTCCCCGACGAGGGCGGTCGGCTCGCGCTGACCCCCGTCGACGAGGAGGCCGCGGGCAGCCGGCTCGGGAAGATCACGAACAAGTCCGTCGTCCCCGGCGGAGACGTCCAGCTGACGCTCCACGACGGGACGAACGTCCTCGTTGACGCCGACGCCGAGTACGACACGAAGGACTCGATCGTCGTCGACAACGAGTCGAAGGAGGTCGTCGCCCACTTCGAGTACGAAGAGGGCGCCCTCGTCACCGCCGTCGCCGGCCAGCACGCCGGTCGAATCGGCGAGGTGGCCGACATCGACGTGACGCTCGGCTCCGGCTCGAACACGGTCTTCGTCGGCGACGACGAGGACGGCTACGAGACGGTCGAGGAGTACCTCGTCGTCATCGACGAGAACTTCACCGCCGACGACGCGGACGAGACGGGTGATTCGGATGAGTGAATCCGAGAGCGCGTCCCACGAGATGCGCGAACCGTACCTGGAGAAGGTCGTCGTCCACATGGGCGTCGGACAGGGCGGTGAGCCGCTCGCCGACGCCGAGGAGATCATCGAGGAGATCACGGGCCAGCAGTCGGTCCGGACCACTTCGAAGCGCACCATCGCCGAGTTCGGGATCCGCAAGGGCGACCCGATCGGCGTCAAGGTGACGCTGCGGAACGAGGACGCGCACGCGTTCCTCGAGACCGCCCTGGAACTGGCCGACGTCTCCAAGAGCCAGTTCGACGACACGGGGAACCTGAGCTTCGGGGTCGAGGACCACACCGACTTCCCGAGCCAGGAGTACGACCCGAACATCGGTATCTACGGCCTCGACGTGACGACGACGATCGTCCGTCCCGGCTACCGCGTGTCGAAGCGGGACAAGGCCACCGCCTCGATCCCGGAAAAACACCGGATGACCGCCGAGGACGCGGCCGCGTTCCTCGAAACGAACTTCGACGTTGAGGTAACGGAATGAGCGAAGCGAACAACGACACGGGCGAGCACGCGTCGAAACGCACCGACTCCCGGCACACGTGCCGGCGGTGCGACCGCGAGCAGGGGCTCGTCGGCAAGTACGACATCAACCTCTGCCGGCAGTGTTTCCGCGAGGTCGCCCGAGACATGGGATTCGAGAAGTACAGCTGATCATGACGGGAAACGATCCATTCACCAACGCGCTGGCCGGCATGGACAACGCCGAGAGCGTTGGCCACCTGTCGTACACGGTTGAGCCCGCCTCCAACATCATCGGCTCCGTCCTCGAGGTCCTCTACGACCGCGGGTACGTCGACGGCTTCGAGTACGTCGACGACGGGAAAGCCGGGAAGTTCGAGGTCGAACTGAAAGGTGCCATCAACGAGTGTGGCGCCGTCAAGCCCCGCTACTCCGCGGGCGCTGACGAGTTCGAGAAGTGGGAGAAGCGATACCTCCCCGCCCGTGACTACGGGACGCTCATCGTCACGACGAGCCACGGCGTCATGAGCCACTACGAGGCCCGCGAAGAGGGCATCGGCGGCCAAGTGATCGCATACGTCTACTAACAATGAACAGAGTCGAAATCGACATTCCGGACGACGTCTCCGCCGAGACCGACCACCTCGAACTCACCGTCGAGGGTCCCAACGGGAGCGTTACGCGACGCCTCTGGTACCCCGACGTCGAGGTCACGGTCGAGGACGGTGTCGTCGCGATCGCCTCCGAGAACGAGGACGCGAAGACGAACGCCACGGTCGGCACCTTCGAGAGCCACGTCGCCAACATGATCCACGGCGTCACCGACGGATGGGAGTACACGATGGAAGTGTACTACGCCCACTTCCCGATGCAGGTGACCGTGGAGGGCGACGAGGTCGTCATCGAGAACTTCCTCGGCGAGCGAGCACAGCGACGCACCCCGATCCGCGGGGACACGGACGTACAGATCGACGGCGAGACGGTACGGCTTACGGGCTCCGACAAGGAGGCCGTCGGGCAGACCGCCGCCGACATCGAACAGCTGACGAAGGTGACCGACAAGGACACGCGCGTCTTCCAGGACGGCGTGTACATCGTCGAGAAGCCCACCGGAGGTGCCTAACCAATGGCCGAAGAACTGGAAGACATCAGCGGTGTCGGTCCCTCGAAGGCGGACGCCCTTCGCGAGGCCGGCTACGAGACGGTCGAGGACGTGAAGGCCGCCTCCCAGTCTGAGCTCTCCGAGGTCGACGGCGTCGGCAACGCGCTCGCAGCGCGGATCAAGGCCGACGTTGGCGGGCTGGAGGTCGACGAGGAGGCGGACGCGGAGATCGAAGACGAGACGGACGAGGAGGAGGAGGCCGACGAGGCCGACGCCGACGAGGACGTCGAGACGGAGCTTCGCCCCCGCGGTCACGCCGACAAGACGCCGGAACTGGACGACGAGACTGCTCGCGCGCTCGCACAGAAGCACCGCGAGGGGAAACCGCAGTTCAACCGGCAGGACTACCACAAGAAGAAGCGGATCCCGACGTCGTGGCGCAAGCCGCGCGGCGGGCTCTCCAAGCAGCGCCGCCGCATGAAGGCGAAGGGCCCTGTCGTCGAGGCGGGGTTCCGGTCGCCCAAGGCGTCGCGCGACCTACACCCGAGCGGCTTCGAGGAGGTCCGCGTGCACAACACGGACGACCTCGAGGGCGTCGACGGCGACACGCAGGCGGTGCGCATCGCCTCGAAGGTCGGCGGACGCAAGCGCGAACTGATCGAAGACGAGGCGGAGGAGCGCGAGATCCGCGTGCTGAACCCGACCTACGTCGAAGTGGAGGTCGACGATGAGTGACCTGAAGGCGCAGAAACGGCTCGCAGCGGACGAGCTCGACGTCGGCAAGGGCCGCGTCTGGCTCGACCCCGAGGCACAGGAAGAGATCGAGGACGCCATCACGCGAGAGGACGTCCGCGAGCTCATCGAACAGGGCACCATCCGCGCGAAGGACGCGAAGACGAACTCCCGCGGTCGGGCCCGCGAGCGCGCGGAAAAGCGCTCGTACGGTCATCAGTCGGGCGCCGGTACCCGGAAGGGGAAGTCCGGCGCGCGACAGAACACGAAGGACGACTGGAAGGCGCGGATCCGCGCACAGCGCGCCCGCCTGAAGGAGCTTCGAGACGAGGAGGACGTACTCGACGCCAGCGAGTACCGCACGCTCTACAACAAGGCGAGCGGCGGCGACTTCGAGGACGTCGCGCGGCTGGAGGCGTACATCCAGACCCAGTACGGTTACGAGGTGACGGACTAATGGCGACAGGACCACGATACAAGGTGCCGATGCGGCGCCGCCGCGAGGTCCGGACGGACTACCATCAGAGGTTGCGCCTGCTGAAATCGGGCAAGCCTCGCCTGGTCGCCCGGGTGAGCAACGCTCACGTCAGGGCGCAGCTGGTGACCCCCGGATCCGACGGCGACGAGACCCACGCGGCCGCCTCCAGCGAGGAGCTCGGCGAGTACGGCTGGGACGCCCCCACGGGCAACCTCCCCAGCGCGTACCTGACCGGGTTCCTTGCGGGCGCCCGCGCCGTCGACGCCGGCCTCGACGAGGCCGTCCTCGACATCGGGCTCAACACGGCGACGCCCGGCAACAAGACGTTCGCAGTACAGGAAGGAGCGATCGACGCCGGCCTCGAGATCCCGCACAGCGACGACGTGCTGGCCGACTGGTCGCGCACGCGCGGCGAGCATATCGCCGCGTACGCCGAGCAGCTCGACGAACCGCTGTACAGCGGCGATTTCGACGCGGCCGACCTACCCGAGCACTTCGACGACGTGCTCGCGACAATCCAGGAGGACCATGAGTAGACACAACGACGGCTGGGAACCGCGGACGCGACTCGGCCGCAAGGTACAGAACGGCGACATCTCGTCGATGGAACAGGCGCTCGACTCCGGCCTCCCGCTGAAGGAGGCCGAGATCGTCGACCAGCTCCTCCCGGGGCTGGAAGACGAAGTACTGGACATCAACATGGTCCAGCGCATGACCGACTCCGGCCGCCGCGTGAAGTTCCGCTGCGTGGTCGCCGTGGGCAACCGCGACGGCTACCTCGGCTACGCGCAGGCCCGAGACGATCAGGTCGGCGGCGCGATCCAGAAGGCGATCGACGTCGCGAAGCTGAACATCATCAAGGTTGACCGCGGCTCCGGGTCCTGGGAGGACCAGCCCGGCGGCACGAACTCCCTCACCCGCAAGGCGGAGGGGAAGGCCGGCTCCGTCACCGTCGAGATCCAGCCCGCCCCTCAGGGGCTCGGTCTGGCCGCGGCGGAGACGGTACGGAACATCCTAGAGCTCGCCGGCGTCGAGGACGCCTGGACGAACTCCGACGGCAACACCCGCACGACCGTGAACCTCGCGAAGGCGACGTTCAACGCGCTGGAGAACGCGGCGCAGTCCCGCACTCCGCAGCACGCGCGTGAGGTACACTACGACGAGGTGAGCGAGTGATGCAAGCGATCGTGCAGCTCCGCGGTGACGTGAACCTGGAGTACGGCGTCGAGGACACCCTCGACATGCTGAACATCGGGCGCGTCAACCACGCGACGTTCGTCCCTGAGACGGAGTCGTACCGCGGCATGATCACCAAGGTGAACGACGTCGTCGCGTTCGGGGAACCGAGCGTTGACACGGTCGCGACCACCGTCGCGCGACGCGGTGAGCCCCTGGAGGGCTCGGCCGACATCGACGACGAGTGGATCGACGACAACACCGACTACGCCGATCTCGAGGCGCTGGCCGAGGCGCTCGTCGACGAGGAGACGACGCTGCGCGAGCAGGGTCTCTCGCCGACGCTCCGGCTCCACGCCCCCCGCGGCGGTCACGAGGGAATCAAGCACCCGGTGATCGAGGGCGGCGAACTCGGCAAACACACCACCGAGGAGATCGATAATCTCCTGGAGGCGATGCGATGACGAGCAAGAAACGTCGACAGCGCGGGTCCCGTACCCACGGCGGCGGAACGCACAAGAACCGGCGCGGCGCCGGTCACCGCGGTGGCCGCGGCGCGGCCGGCCGCGCGAAACACGAGTTCCACAACTACGGCCCGCTCGGTAAGTACGGCTTCAAGCGCCCCGAGGGGACGCAAACCGAGGTCCTCGAAGTGAAAGTCCAGAAGCTCGACGAGGACGCGGCGCTGTACGCCGCGGAAGACCTCGCCGAGGAGGACGGCGACGCGTACGTCGTCGACGCGCGCGACGTCGTCGAGGACGGCCACGAGGCCGACGTCGTGAAGGTGCTCGGCGGCGGGCAGGTCCGCCGTGAGCTCCGCGTCACCGCAGACGCGTTCACCGCCGGTGCGGTCGAACTCATCGAGGAAGCCGGCGGCGAGGCGACGCTCTCCGAGCGAGCCGAGGAGGCCGCTGACGAACCGGAAAACACTTCCGACGACGAGGACGACGAGGCGTAACCAATGAGTTGGAAGGAGGTCGCTGAACCGTTGCTCACGCGGATGCCCGTCGTGGAGCGACCCACAGGTCACGTTCCGTTCAAGCGGAAGCTGATGTGGACGGCCGGCATTTTGGTCGTCTACTTCTTCTTGACCAACATCAACCCGTTCGGGCTGGCCGCCGGTCAGGGGTCTGACTTCTTCGGGCAGTTCCGGTCGGTGCTCGCCGGCTCGTCCGGCTCGCTGTTACAGGTCGGTATCGGACCGATCGTCACGGCGTCCATCGTCCTCCAGCTGTTGGGCGGTGCGAACCTGCTGGGACTCGACACCGACGACCCGCGCGACCAAGTCCTGTACCAGGGTCTCCAGAAGCTGCTGGTGGTCATCGTCACCGCCCTGACGGCGGCGCCGATGGTGTTCACCGGCGAGTTCCTCCCCGAAGACCCGGCAGTCGGGCAGGCGCTCGGAATCGGAGCGTTCGGCGTCGAAGCGCTGATCTTCGTACAGATCTTCATCGGCGGCGTCCTCCTTCTGTTCATGGACGAGATCGTGAGCAAGTGGGGCGTCGGCTCCGGCGTGGGTCTGTTCATCATCGCAGCCGTGAGCCAGCAGATCGTCGGCGGGTTCTTCAGCTTCTCGGCGCTCGGCGCGTCCGGGTTCTTCGCGAGCTGGTACGGCATCATCGTCGGCGACGTGCCGGTGTCGCTGTCGCCGTTCACGGCGGAGGGGCTCCAGAACCTGCTGTTCGATCCCGGGAACATCTTGGCGCTGTTCACCACGCTGTTCATCTTCGGGATCGTCGTGTACGCGGAGTCGGTCCGCGTCGAGATCCCGCTGTCGCACGCGCGGGTGAAAGGGGCCCGTGGGCGCTTCCCGGTGAAGCTCATCTACGCCTCCGTCCTGCCGATGATCCTCGTTCGCGCGCTGCAGGCGAACATCCAGTTCCTCGGACAGCTCCTCTCCTCGCAGTGGGCGGAGATGCCCGGGTGGCTCGGCGTCTACAGCGACCAAGGCCAGCCCATCTCCGGGCTGTTCTACTACCTGAACCCAATCCAGCGCCGAACCGACTGGATGTGGTTCTTGGGTGAGATCCCGGCGTCGGTCGAGCCGTGGATGATCGCGGTTCGACTGATCATCGACCTCACCTTCATGGTCGTCGGCGGTGCGATATTCGCCATCTTCTGGGTCGAAACCACCGGAATGGGTCCGGAGGCGACGGCGAAACAGATCCAGAACTCCGGGATGCAGATCCCCGGGTTCCGGCGGAATCCGCAGGTCGTCGAGAAGGTCATGGAGCGGTACATCCCGCAGGTGACCGTCATCGGTGGCGCCCTCGTGGGACTGCTCGCCGTCATGGCGAACCTGCTCGGCACCATCGGTCAGGTCTCCGGTACCGGGCTGCTGCTCGCGGTCTCCATCACGTACAAGCTGTACGAGGAGATCGCCGAGGAGCAGCTGATGGAGATGCACCCGATGATGCGCCAGATGTTCGGAAACGAGTAGGACCGACGACCGTTCCCTCGACGCGGTTTTTTTATGCTGACCCGCACGCGCCCTAGCGACGCGTCCCGACTACGGCTCACGGACCGTCCGGCCGATCGCCGCTTCGTTCACTCTCTCCGCTCCGAGAACAGTGCGTCCCACGCGGCGGGAAGGCGGGCGTACACCGTCGCGTTGCGTCGCAGGGCCTCGACGGTCGTGTACTCGTCGACGGCGTGGACCGTGTCGGTGCCGAATCCGAACTCGACGGTCGGTACCCCGGCGTGCCGGAACGTCTTCGCGTCGCCGCCGCCGGTCGCGCTCCGGCGGTATATCCGGTCGTCGACGACGGCTTCGGCGGTTCGCGTCACGGCCTCGACGAGCGGACTCTCGACCGGTTCGTAGCTACCGACCGACCAGCTCGCGTCGGCGACGGAAACTGTCGGGAAGTCGGCGAGACACTCTCGGATGTCAGCGAGCACGTCCGCGGTGTCGACGCCCGCGGTGAGACGGACGTCGAGACGGGCCGTCGCCGCATCGGGAACGGTGTTCACCGCGTCGCCGCCCTCGATCGTTCCGAGGTTCACGGTCGGGTGTTCGAAGAGGTCGCGGGCGGCCTCCGCCCCGAGCGTCGGTTCGTAGAACGCGACGGACTCCTCGACAATCGGCCGCAGCGTCGCGTCGAGGTCGAGGTCGCGCGCGGAGAGGCGCGACCGGATCAGCGAGGCCGCCGCCCAGAGCCGGTCGATCGCGTTGTCGCCGAGCGACGGGCGAGAGCCGTGCGCCGCGGTGCCCGACGCTCGGAGCGTCAGCCAGATGCTCCCGCGGTCCGCCACGGTGACGGAGTGTCGCCCGCGCGAACAGGTCGTCTCGCCGATGACGCACCCGTCGGGCGCGAGCCGCTCGAGCGCGCCGCGCTCGACAACGGTGTCGACGCCGGCGGCGCCGCCGGTCTCCTCGTCGCTCACGACGGCGAAGGCGACCTCCACCGGTGGGTCCCGGTCGGCCGCGGCCAGCGCCTCGCCGGCCGCGAGCATCGCGGCGAGCGGCCCCTTCATATCGGTCGCACCGCGTCCGTACACCCGGTCACCGTCCAGCTCCCCGAGCGGGTCGCGGGTCCACGCCTCGGGGTCGAACGGGACGGTGTCCACGTGGCCGTTGTACAGCAGGGTCCGGTCGGCCTCGCCCGGCAGGGTGGCGATCAGGTTTGGCTTTGCCGGGTCGGTCGCGACGCGCTCGGTGTCGAAGCCGGCGGCCGAGAGCAGCGACTCGACGCGATCGATCGCAGCGCGGACGTCGCCCGGCGGATTCTGTGTGTCGATAGCGAGCAGGTCGGCCACGATGTCGACGACGCGGTCGGTCGAGATCGACGGACCGCCGTCGGCAGCGTCGTCTTCCGTCGTCGCGTCCTCCGCCGTCGCGTCGGTCGGGTCGTTCGTGTCTGCTGTGTCGTGTGTCATGGTGTGGAACGCGACCGGTACCGGGCAGACGAACGGGTCGTAGTAGAAAACATGGGCCTCAGTAGGAGAACTGGTGTCCGTCGGGAGCGGTGGGTCCGCGGTCCGGACGCTCGTTAGTCGTCGCTGGGGGCCACCGCGGGTTCGTCCGTGTCGTGGCTCCGCCAGACGCCCTGCGCGTAGGCGCCGATGAACATCCCGCCGATCGCGTAGAGGATCGGCCAGTTCCCGACGCCGAGGCTGGCGTAGGCGGCGCCGGGACAGATCCCCGACAGCCCCCAGCCGACGCCGAAGACCGAGCCGCCGATCAGGACGTTGCGATCGAACGACTTCAGTCGACGGCCGTACGGGCGACCGGTGAGCGGTGCGGACTCGAACAGCTTCGGGACGGTCCAGAACGCGATTCCGGCGACGATCGAGCCGCCGAACATCACGAATAAGAGCCCGAAGTCCTCGAACGTCAGGAAGTCGATAACGACCTCCGGGCGGGCCATGTGGCTGAAGCCGAGGCCGAAGCCGAAGACGAGTCCGCCGACGAGCACCAGCGGCATGAACAGCGGATGTCGGCTCACAGCCCCACCCCCAGCGCCGAGACGGCGTTCGCGGTCACGATCGCGACGACGAGGAAGGTCGCCACGCCGACCAGCGAGGTGCGGGACACCGAGCCGACGCCGCAGATCCCGTGGCCGGAGGTACACCCCTTCCCGACGCGGGTGCCGATCCCGACGAGGATCCCGCCGACGAACAGGCGCCACGCGGACACCTCGGTGGTCCAGCCGCTACCGGCGATCGACCACGGGTCGCCCTGGTAGATCACCGCGTACGCCGCGGCGCCGCCGATGATCCCGACGGTGAACACGATGCGCCAGTCGCGGGACGGCCGATACTGCGCGAACCGAGATCGACCCGAGACGTACGAGAGGGTCGACTCGAGGAACGTGCTCGCGCCGGCCGTGATCCCCGTTCCGAGGTAGATCAGGACGGTTCCGAGCCCCACGAACAGCCCCCCGATCGCGTACCGGGACACGCCGTTCGGAAACAGCGCGTCGACGGTCTGGGCGCCCAGCAGATCGGCGACGGCGGCGTCGATCACCGCGGCTCACCTCCGGACGGGGCGGGCGTGTCGATCCGTAGGCGACCGGACGGTGGGGTCACGGTCGAATCAGTCGTCGCTCGTGAGCGCATCTTGGCTCGCGGCGCAGTTGTTCGGCCCGAGCTCGAGGGTGAACGCCTCGTCGTCGTCGACGGCGTTCTGTCCGAGGTTCGTCGCGATGATGTCCTCGTAGTTGGCCGGGCGGGGAGGCATGTCGGCGAGGACGGTCTCGACGAACTCGTCTTCGTCGGCCGAGAGCGCGTCCATCCGCTCGCGGAGCTCGCCGATCGGGGCGGTGTAGGTGCCGTCCGCCGCCGGCTCGGCGGCGTCACTGAAGTGCGCGCCGCCGACGAGCACGTCGTCGTCGAGCGTCAGCACGCGGTTCTGCAGCGAGTCGTACAGCAGCCGGGCCGCCTCGGGCGCGCCCTCGTCGCCTTCCTCGAGGTCGGGGCGGGCGACGCTCTCGATGAACAGCCCGTCGCCGGTCGCGAGCAGGCTGTCGCCGAGCAGGTACGAGGTCATCCCGGTCGTGTGCCCGGGCGTGAACACCGTCTCGACGGTCGCGTCGCCGACCGCGAACTTGTCGCCGTCCTCGACGAGCGTGACCGCGTCGGTGTAGGTGACGCCGCGGTCGGCGGCGGCGGACGGGAGCATCGCCTCGACACCCTCGTCGGCGAGTTCGCGGAGCCCGGAGAGGTGGTCGGCGTGCACGTGCGTGTCGAAGGCGTACGTCAGGTCGACGCCCAGCTCCTCGGCGTCGGCGAGGTAGCGATCGGTGAACGCCCGGAGCGGGTCGACGATCGCGGCCTCGTCGCCGTCGTACAGCAGGTAGCCGAGACAGCCGCTGGAGGGGCGCTGGTACTGGAGGAGCGTCCCCGGGCCGTCGTAGCCGGTCACCTCGTGCGATTCGTAGATCGATGCCCAGCCGTTCATCCCGTCTTCAAGGTGGTCAACGTCGTAGCCGCGGTCGGCGAGCGCGCCCGCGACGTACTCGCTGGCGCCGCCCTTCGCGCAGAGCACCGTGACGTGTTCGTCGTCGGGGATGCGACCGAGGACGTCGTCGTCGATCTCCTCGTCGAGGAACTGGAAGTACGGCACGTTGATCGAGTCGACGTTCGGTCCGTCGATCTTCCACTCCTCGTAGTCGCTCGACATCCGCGTGTCGAGCAGCGTCACCGACTCGCCGTCGTCGATGCGGCTCTTGAGCGTTTCGGGGGCGATCGAGTCAACGTCCGAGTCCGGCGTCGGAAAGTCCATCTCGTCTGCGTCCATGTACACCAACCCGTAACGGGGGGAGGAACTTAAGAGTTCGTATAGTAATTCACTATACACACAAGATAGATGAGTGGTCCCAGTGAGTCGAGAACCGAATATGCGGCGTGTACGGCCATTTATACGTTTGTACGCGTTACCGGTGTGTCGCACACACGAAGGTCTGCTCTCTTGTTCGTCAGTAGTTCAGGATAACCACAAGTATCGACACACTTATACCGACCTGACCAGTATTGTGGGGTAACCCCAACACGGGGGACCAAACAATGAGTACGGAAACCGCAGCCGAGACGCTGGACGTGAAGGGACAGAACTGCCCGATGCCCGTGATCAAGACGAAAGAAGCCTTCGACGGCATCGCCGCGGGCGAGGTGCTCGAAGTCGTCGCCACCGACTCCGGGAGCATGAGCGACATCGCGGGATGGGCGGAGTCGACCGAGGGGGCCGAGCTCGTCGATCAAGAGGAGGCGACCGAGGGCGGCCAGGACGTGTACAAACACTACGTCCGGAAGACCGAGTGAAATGAGCGCTGACACCCCGGCGTCGCCCGACGACGACCTCAGCCCCGAAGCCGTCGCCGACTTGCAGGACCGCATCGACGCGCTCGAGACCGAGGTGTCGGACCTCCGAACCGAGGTCGACGACGGCGGTCCCCAGAAGATGGTGATCATCGCCACGAAGGGAACGCTCGACATGGCGTACCCGCCGCTGATCCTCGCGAGTACGGCCGCCGCCTTCGGCTACGACGTCACCGTCTTCCACACGTTCTGGGGGCTCGAGATCCTCCACGAGGAGAACTCGAAGGACCTCCAGCTCAGCTCCGTGGGGAACCCGAACATGCCGGTTCCGAACGCGATCGCCGCGCTCCCCGGGATGGACCGGATGACCACGCGCATGATGCGCAACAAGATCGAGGACAACGACGTCGCGTCGGTGGAGGAGCTCATCGAGACGTCGCTCGCCAGCGGCGTCGACCTGCAGGCGTGTCAGATGACGATCGACCTGCTCGGCTACGACGAAGACGACTTCTACGACGGGGTCACGACGGGCGTCGGCGCCGCCTCGGCGTTCCAAGACATGGTCGACGCGGACATCCAGCTGCTCGTCTGACGGCGGACTCGACCCGCTTCTCACTCGACCGCGACCGACTCGTTTCCGGCGGCACTTTCGTACAACGCGTCGATGACTCGCATGTTCGCGACGGCCTCTTTCCCGTCGGTCAACGGATGCGTGCCGTCGGCAACGCTCTCGGCGAACCGCTCCACCTGTAGGCGGTACTGGTCGACGGGGTCGAACGTCTCGACGCCGCGCCGGCCGTCGATCTCGTAGGTCAGCTCCACCGGCTCGTCGGTCGGCGCGTCGAACGCCCGCTCGACCGCGACCCAGCCGTCGGTCGCGTCGATCCGGTAGCGCTGGATCAACTGCGTGTCGAAGCCGGAGGCGATCCGGGCCGACCGGCCGTCGTCGTACTCCAGCACGCCAGCGAGCTCGGTGTCGACGCCGGCGTCGCGGCTGTCGTGCGTGTGCGCGTACGCCCGGTCGGGCGTCCCGAGAACCGCTCTGACGAGCGAAACCGGGTAACATCCAACGTCCATCAGCGATCCGCCGTCGAGGCCGGGGTCCAGCCGCACGTCGTTCGGCCGGTCGTACAGCGGGAACCGGAACGTCGCGGTCACCGTGCGCACGTCGGTCAACTCTCGCTCGGCCAGTTCGAGGGCTCGCTCCGTCCGGGGGTGGTACCGGTACATGAACCCCTCCATCAGGGTGACGCCGCGGTCCTCGCAGCGGTCGGCCACCGACTGGGCCTCCGCGGCGTCGCCCGCGAGCGGCTTCTCGCAGAGCACGTGGAGCCCCGCGTCGGCCGCCCGCTTCGTCCACTCGGCGTGAAGCCCGTTCGGGAGCGGGACGTACACCGCGTCGATCCCGTCGTCCCCGAGCAGCGCCTCGTAGGAACCGTAGCTCCGGGGAATCCCGTTGTCCTCGGCGAACCGGCCCGCTCGCTCCTCGTCGCGGGACGCGACCGCGCCGAGCGCGTGGTCGCTCGCTCGGATCGCCGGTACGACCGCTTTCCNGATCCCCGCCGTTCCGAGTACGCCGAAGGTGAGCCGATCGTCGGATTGGGCCATGCTCCCGGCGACGCTCCGGACGATCAAAAAATCGGGTGGTTCGACCGTACCGCGACGCCGGGCAGGACGGGCGGCGGAGACGGCGCCACCGCCCTCACGACTCGTCGGCGGACTCCGCGCGCGCTCGCCCGATTGCCTTCGAGACCGCGAGCACGTAGCCGAGACCGTACTGGATCTCCGGGTCTCGGACGCCGCGCGCGAGCCCCAGCGCACCCACCGGTTCCGGGTCGCTTCGGTGGGCGGCGCCGACCCCCGCTAACAGCGTCTTCAGTCCGTCGCGGGTGTCGTCGTCCGCCGCGGTGTCCGCCACCTCGCCGAGCGCCGAGCCCGTTCCGGCCAGCGAGCGGACCATCTCGTCGTCGAGCGCGGCGGTCGCGAGCGAGCCGACCCCCGCGAGCTCCGAGAGCTCGTCCAGCGTGCCGCTCCGCTGGAGCTCGATCAGCGTCTCCATCGCCTCGCGGAGCTCCGTCCCGTTGCCGCCGACGGTCTCGGCGAGCGCCACGGTCTCGTCGGTCGCGAGCCCGTCCGCCGACTCCGCGAGCGTCGAGGCCGTCCCCGCCAGTTCGACGACCATCTCGTCGGTGAGCGCGCCCTCCCCGAGCGCGACCACGTCGAGGAACTCGTTGACCGCGTCGAGCCGGTCGACGAACGCCGCGACCGCCTCGGGGTTCTCGGCGACGATCGATTCGAGGTCGTCGCGGTCCAGGTCGTCTCGATCCGGGGCGTCCCCGTTCAGTCCGCTCTCTGCGCTGTCGCCCGTCATCTCAGAGCAACCCCCGTGCGGTGAGCCAGTAGGACTCGTTGTACGCCAGCTTCGACCAGTGGAGCTTCTCCGAGGGCGGCGCGGGCGACGGCGGGTTCTCGTAGTCGAACTCGACGAACGAGGCGGCGTCCGTCCCGGTCTCGATGAAACAGAGCGTCTTCCCGTCGTAGGTCGCGGTCGCGGGGCGGCCTCGCACCTCGCTCTCGAGCCGCTGCGCCACGACGCCCGCCTGGTAGTGGGCGACGCTGCCGGCCTTCGGCACGCCGGTCGTCGCGGCGTCGCCGAGCGCGTACACGTCCTCGGCCCGCTCGGCTTCCAGCGTGTGCTTGTCGACGTCGACCCACCCGCGGTCGCCGAGGTCGGCCGCCTCGACCACGTCGACGCCGCGGTGCGGCGGGATCGCGGCCAACAGGTCGTAGTCGAGTTCCGTCCCCTCCATCGAGGTGATCGTCTTCGCGTCCGGGTCCACCGACTCGGCGTTGAAGAACGTCTCCACGTTGATGTCGCGGTCCGCCATTATCGGGGCCGCCCACTCGGCGATGTGGGGGTTGCCGTGGACCCGGTTGATCGGATACGTGTACGTGATCTCGATATCGTCGCGGAGCCCGCGCTGACGGAACCAGTCGTCCGCCATGAAGACGAACTCCAGCGGCGCCGCCGGGCACATGTGCGGCGTGCCGACGACGCTCAACACGAGGTGACCCTCGGTCATGGAGAGGAGCTCGTCCCGCATGTCTAGCGCGCCGGACTGCGAGTAGTAGTCGTGGCCGCCCTCCGCGAGCCCCGGGATCTCGTCGTCGGCGAGGGTCGAGCCCGTCGCGACGACGAGGTGATCGTAGCCGAGCGGGACAGTGGCGTCGCGGAGCGCCAGCTCCTTTTCCTCCGTGTCGATCTCGGTCACCCGGTCGACCGCGAGATCGATACGATCGTCGACGAGATCACGGAGGGGCCTGCGCCCGTCGGCGGGCTCGCGCTGTCCGAACGGGATGTACAGCCACACCGGCTTGTACACGTGGTCCGGGTCGTCGTTGATCAGCGTGACCTCGACGTCGCCGGCGTCGATCTCCGGAGCGAGGCGCTCTGCGAGGTTGTTCGCGAGCACCGTCCCGCCCGTCCCGCCGCCGAGGATGGCTATTTCTTCGGGCATCTCACGCGACCTCCACGTAGAAGCCGTAGTCGTCTCCCGACTCGTCGACTGCGAGGAGTTCGTTGCCGGTCTCGTCGACCCACTCGGAGACGTCGGTCAGCGACTGGTCGTTATCGCTCAGGAGCAGAATGACGTCGCCGGAGCTCGCGGACCGAACGCGACCGATCAGGTCCATCAACGGTCCCGGACAGGCGGCTCCGCGGGCGTCGACGGTGTCTGTGGGTTCGATATCGATGGTGGACATGGGTACAGGCTACCCTTGTGCCCCCGCGAAGTTAATATTGTATGCTTATTCCAATATAAAGAAACTCTCGGTAGATATTTATATGACCCTCCCGTTCTGAAACGGATCGCGACTCCGACGGGGCTCCCGACGACTCCGACTACGACTCCGGTTCCGGGGGTGTCGGATCGACGAGGGGAGAGTCCTCGTTCGCGCACTCGGGACGACCGCACACGCCGGCGTCGGCGCCGGCCTTCGAGACGCCCGCGGCCACCGACTCGATGGTCCAGTCGACGTCGTGGCCGGTCGTCGACTCGTGGTCGTCCACGGCGGTCCGCGCGTCGCGGAGCCTGTCGTGGGTCGTCGCGAGCGAGCAGTCGTGACACCGAACCGTGACGCGCGTTCCGTTCATACCTGTGTCTTGTGTTACTTCGGCATAACCGTCGCGGTCGTTCGGGACCTCGGTCGCAATACAAACAGCGATCGCCGGATCGAAGAGTCGGCGGTCCTTACGGAGAATCGAGGAGAAAGCCTCGCGCTTCAGCGCGGGGAGGATGTCAAGCGGGCTTGTCGCCCTCGGGTTCGGTCCGCCAGCCGCCCTTCAGCGTGATGAACCAGACCGTGGCGCCGGCGAGGATGAAGACGGCGGCCATGTACGGGATCAGCGGCAGCTCGACGCCGACGAAGTCGAGTACCGTCCGGAGTTCGTAGACGATCACGCCGAAGATCGCGAGCGTCACGAGGAGCCCCCCGCGGCTCACGTCGACGGTCATCGAATCACCTCGACGAGGGAGGCCGACGCGTCGCCGACCGCGCCGAACGCCGAGACCGCCGTGTTCGCGAGCGCGTCGAGCGCGGGCGAGAGCCACACCGGATAGGTGCCGACGCCCGGCCCGAGCAGTCCGCCGCGTTGGATGATCGCCGCCAGCGGGAGCGCGTACGCGAGGACGACGAGCGTGAGCGCGATGCCGACCCACAGCCGGAGGTTGTCGAGCACCTTCGGCGAGTCGTTGGGGCCGGACAGTGCCGGCGGCAGCGGGTCAGCGAGCCCGGAGACCTTCGGGTTCCCCATCGTGAGAACGAGGTTTCCGATGAACAGGACCGTCGAGACGAACAGGAGCGTCCCGCCGATCGCGATCTGTATGTTGAGCTCCTCGAACCCACCGAACATCGTCGCGTACTCGAACCCGGAGTACTCGGGTTCGGCGGTCCGTCGCGGAACGCCCATGATCCCTTGCGCGTGCATCGCGTTCGACATCAGGGCCATCCCGATGAACCAGACGACGACTTGGACTAATCCGATGGTCCGGCTGTAGATCGGCTTGTTGGTGATCTGCGGCCAGATCCAGTAGGTCGCGGCCATGAAGGTGAGCGCGACCGCGGTCCCCACGGTGAGGTGGAAGTGGCCCGGGACCCAGATGGTGTTGTGGATCATGTAGTTGATGTTCATCCCGGCGTTCACCATCCCGGAGAACCCGCCGGCGGCGAACATCAGTCCCGCGAGCATCATCCCCGTGAACTCGGGCTTCCGCCACGGGAGGTCAGTGAGCCAGCCGAGGAGGCCGCTCCCGCCGCGCTGGCGGGCGCCGTACTCCACGCTCGCGACCACGGTGAACGCGGTGAGCAGGCTCGGCAACAGCAGGAACATCGTGTTCGTCATCGAGATGAACTTGAACCCCTCCGCGATCCCCGGGTCGAGGTACTGGTGGTGGATCCCGACCGGGGTAGAGAGGAGGAGGAACAGCACGAACACGACTCGCGCGAGCGGGTCGCTGAACAGGCGCCCGCCGGCGATCTTCGGAAGCACGGTGTACCACAGCATGTACGCCGGCATCAGCCAGAAGTACACCACCGGGTGGCCGAAGAACCAGAACAGCGTCCGGGTCAGCGTCGGGTTCACTTGGTCGATCAGCCCGAGCGACCACGGCAGCAGGAAGATCAGCACCGAGGCCGCCACGGCGGACGACGCGATGTACCACATCGCCATCGTCGTCAGCACCATGAACGTCTGCAGCGGGATCCGCTCGTCGGGGTTCTCGCGCTTCCACGCGAGCCACGTGCGGAACCAGTCGGCCCCGGCGATCCACGACCCGACGATGAACACGGCGAGTCCCGTATAAAACAGCGGGTGCGCCTGCAGCGGGGCGTAGAACGTGAACAGCACGTCCGCGCTCATGTCGATCGCGTCGGTGAATCCGGCGAGGATCGATACGCCCGTCATGGTCATCCCGACGGCCATGAGGGCGTACCACGTCCACGTGATCTTGGTGTTGAGCAGCGGTCGGTCAAGGCTCCGAACGACGGCCCACGTGAACAGGCCGACGAGGAAGAAGATCGTGAAGCTGATCACCAGGAACACGCCGTGCGCGGTCAGGACGGTGTAGTAGTCAGTCGACGGAATGATCCGAGCGACGTCGGTCCGGTGGAGCGTCTGAATGATCCCGAAAATCGCTCCGAGTATAAGCGCTAAGAAAGAGCTGAGGAAGGCGGCGCGGACGATCCGCGCCTCCTTGGGGAACTTGTCGTAGAAGGTCCGTTCGGCCTCGATAGCCTCGCTCATTCGCTGTCACCTCCGCTCGTTCGGTCCTCGTACTCCGCCTGACTGACGACGTTCACTTTCCCCTCCATAGCGTGGTGGCCGGCGCCGCAGTACTCGTTACAGATGAGGCCGTACTCCTGCGGCTCTTCGACCTCGACTTTGATCTCGGACACCTCGCCGGGAACGACCATCGTGTTGGCGTTCGTTCCGGCGACCTCGAATCCGTGGATCACGTCCCGCGAGGTGACGTAGAACGTCACCGTGCTGTTTTCGGGGACGACGATCGGATCGGGCTGGAACCCGAACTGGAAGGAGACCACGTAGGCTTCGTACTCGTTCTCGCCGACCTGTTCGACGCGGGGCTCCGAGAACCGCTCGTCCTCGTCGAGTCCGCCAGCGTCGATTGTCGGCTCGCTGTCGGCCACCATCGCGACGCCAGGACCGATGGCACCGTACGTGACCGAGCCGACGAGCAACAGTATTAGCATCACCGACGCCGCAAGCCAGAGCTTCTCGTATGCGTGAATGTGCATTCAGTAATCACCCCACGACGACCAGATCGCGGCCGAGGAACTCGATATAGTATATGTACACCCACGCGAGCACCAGGATAACGAAGTATATCCCGATGAGCGTGAGTGTCCCGATCGGATCGAACTCCTCTGTATCACCGCTCACGTCATCCGCGGACGCGTGTGCGGTCTCGTTTCGGCCCATGGGTCTCGTTATAGATTAGGAACCATATAACACCTACTCGTTCCCGTTCCCTGAAAACACGGATCTTATATATGTTCGCGCGGCCGTTGGTTACGACATGAACTTCTCCATCCAACAGGCCGTGTTTCTCGTGCTCGGCGGGCTCGTTCCCGCGGCCGTGTTCATCGTCGACCGATCGGAGATCGTCGTCGCAATCACGCTGGTGAACGTGCTGCTCATCTGGGCGAGCCTTCGGGTTGCGACCGGCGGAAGCATGCCGGGGATCGGCGGCAGCGACGCGGCGGACCACGAACACACGTAGTCCTCGGCACAGGCGTCGAAGCAGCGGAACCGCGCCCGCCGCGACCCGCCGATTTCGGGCGCGAACCAGGCCCGGAAGCGAACACACATGCCACCCTGTACACTCTGTGACCTGCCGACCGGGAACGACCCCCACACCGCTCCCGACGTCGACGGCGAGTTCTGCTGTCGGGGGTGTCTCGCCGTCGAGCGCTCGCTCGGCGACGCCGAGGGGATCGACGGCCTCGACGACGTCGAGGAGCGCCGACCGGACGCGGTGCCGGACGACGAGTTCGAGGGCGAGACGGCGTTCCTCCACGTCGACGGGATGCACTGCGCCACCTGCGAGTCGTTCTTAGAGATGACGGCGGGCGAACAGCCCGGGGTCGCGGCCGCGGAGGCGAGCTACGCCACCGACACGATCCGGGTCGACTACGACCCCGACGCGGTCGGCGCCGACGAGCTCCCCGACCGGCTCTCTGTCGCCGGGTACTCGGCGAGCCACCGCGCGGACCCGGAGTCCGAGGGCGACGACGCGGTCGTCCGGTTCCTGATCGGCGGCGGCTTCTTCGGGATGATGGCGATGCTGTGGTACGTCGTCTTCCTGTATCCCACCTACTTCGGCTACGACCCCTTCCTCGATCTGGGCGGGGTCTCCGGGCTGTACCTGTTCACGCAGATATGGGTGTTCGCCTCGATCGTCCTGTTTTACACGGGCTACCCCATCCTGCGCGGCGCCTACGTGAGCCTTCGCGCCCGGCAGCCGAACATGGACCTGTTGGTGTCGCTCGCGGCGGTGAGCTCGTACGCCTACAGCACCCTCGCGATGTTCCTCGGCCGGACCGACCTCTACTTCGACGTGACGATCGCCGTCATCCTCGTGGTCACCGCCGGCAACCACTACGAGTCGCTGATAAAGCGGCGCGCGACCGGCGCGCTGTCGGAGCTGACGACGGCGACCGACCGAGAGGTTCGGACCGAGGCCGGCGAGACGGTCGCGGCCGAGGCGGTCGAGCCAGGCGACCGCCTGCTCGTGCGTCCCGGCGAGCGCGTGCCGTTCGACGGGACCGTCGTCGACGGGAGCGCCGCGGTCGACGAGGCCTTGGTCACCGGCGAGTCGCTCCCGGCGACGAAGCGCGAGGGCGACGAGGTCCGTGGCGGGACCGTCGTCACCGACGCTCCGGTGGTCGTCGCGGTGGGCGAGGACGCCGAGAGCACCCTCGACACGCTCGTGCGGATGCTGTGGGAGATCCAGAGCTCGCGGTCCGGGATCCAGCGGCTCGTCGACAAGCTGGCGACGGTGTTCGTCCCCCTCGTCGTCGCGGTCGCGGTCCTCGCATCCGGGGCGACGCTCGCGCTCGGCGCCGCGCCCGTCGAGGCGGCGCTGGTCGGGCTCACGGTGCTCATCGTCTCGTGCCCCTGCGCGCTCGGGCTCGCGACCCCCCTCGCGGTCGCGGCCGGGATCCGGGACGCGGCCCGGCGGGGGATCGTGATCGTCTCGGACGCCGTCTTCGAGGAGGCCGCCGACGTCGACACGGTCGTGCTCGACAAGACCGGGACCCTCACCGACGGGGAGATGCGGCTGCTCGACACCGAGACGGACGGGTCGGACCCGGACACCGTCCGGAAGCGAGCCGCGGCGCTGGAGCGCGCCTCGGTCCACCCGATCGCGGAGGCGATCGTGGCCGGAGTGTACGGTGAAGAACCCGAACCCCGTGCGGCGGCCGACCGTCCCTCCGCGGCGACCGACGGCGGCACGGCGGTCGACGACGGGACGGCGCCTGATGATGCCGAAGCCCCCGAGCGTGCCGACGGCGACGCGCCGACCGCGACCGAGCCGTCACCCGCCGCCGCGGACGTGACGGTCACGGACAAGGGCGTCTCCGGTCGGATCGAGGGCGACGTGGTCGTCGTCGGTCACCGCTCGCTGTTCGCTGACGATGAGTGGACCGTGCCATCGTCGCTCGACGCGGCCGGCACGGAGGCCCGTGAGGCCGGTCTCGTCCCGACGTACGTCGGCTGGGGCGGTGCCGTCAGGGGGGTGCTCGTCGTCGGCGACGAGGTGCGGGACGGCTGGGAGTCGGTCGTCGACGAGCTGGCGGCGGACGGGCGCCGGGTCGTCGTGCTCACCGGCGACTCGCCGGCCGCGGCCCGACAGTTCGAGGAGCACCCCGCCATCGACGAGACGTTCGCGGAGGTCCCACCCGAGGCGAAGGCCGAGACGGTCCGACGGCTGACCGCGACCGAGCGCGTCGCGATGGTCGGCGACGGGAGCAACGACGCGCCCGCGCTCGCGGCGGCGGACATCGGGATCTCCGTCGCGAGCGGGACCGATCTGGCGGCCGACGCCGCCGACGCGGTCCTGCTGGAGGACCGCCTCTCGGCGATCCCCGAGCTGTTCGCGGTCACCCGGGGGACGAACCGCCGACTCAAGCAGAACCTCGGGTGGGCGTTCGTCTACAATGCGGTCGCGATCCCGATGGCCGTCTCGGGGGTCCTCAATCCGCTGTTCGCCGCGGTCGCGATGGGGACGAGCAGCCTCCTCGTGGTGTCGAACTCCGCGCGTCCGGTTTATAAAGACGAGTAGCGGGAGTACGGGAGTAGCGGACGCGAGGCCGTCAGTTCGTCACGCAGATGCACCGACGTACGGCCTGACGGCGCGCACGATGGCGTCCACGTCGTACTCGTCTTCCGTCTTGTCGAAGACGACTTCGCCGCCGGCGCGCACGACGAACACGCCGTCGTCGCCGGTCACCAACGCGACCTCGTCTACCTCCTCGCCGAACTGCTTGAGGACCGCCTCCGAGACGTCTTGCGCGCGATTCAACATGCCGCACGGGACGCAGTACTCGACTTCGACGCGGGTCATACGCTCCCGGATTCGCGCCGAACGAACTTAAAAGCGCACCGCGAGCTCCCTCGCCGTCTCCTCCCTCGGCGACCCGCAGCTCCCATCCGTGCGCCTCGACGAGACGCGTCGGGCGCGCCGCGATCAGACCACGAGCGCGTCGAACACGACGGCGAACAGCAGGAGTCCGAGGTAGGCGTTCGACGCGTGGAACGCGCGGAACGCCGCGGCCTCGGTCTGCTCGTAGTGAAGCCGGACGACCATCCAGAGGAACAGCGCGCCGACCGCGACGCCCACGACGGCGTAGAGCGCGCCGAGCGGCTCGGCGACCGCCGCGAGCGCGACCGCGGCGACGAGCGTCGCGCCGAGGTACCAGACGATGTGCCGGCGCGTCGTCGTCTCCCCGCGGACCACGGGCATCATCGGGAAGCCGCCGCGCTCGTAGTCGTCCTTGTAGGCCAACGCGAGGTTGTAGAAGTGCGCGGGGGTCCACAGGAAGATGACCAGCGCGAGCAGCAGCCCGCCGCCGCCGACCTCGCCGGTCACCGCCGCCCAGCCGATGAGGGCCGGGAGCGCGCCGGCGGCCCCGCCGATAACGGTGTTCTGCACCGTGTTCGGCTTCAGGATGAGGGTGTACACGACGCTGTAGAACACGATCGCGACGAGCCCGAGCACCGCCGTCAGGGCGTTGACCGTCCAGAACAGGCCGACCGAGACGAGCGTGAGGGTCCCGCCGAACGCGAGCGCGTTGGGCACCGGCACGAGGTCGGTCGCCAGCGGGCGGTCGTTCGTGCGCTGCATCCGCTTGTCCACGTCGCGCTCGAGCACGTGGTTGAACGTCCCCGAGGCGCCGATCGAGAGCGCGCCTCCGACGAGCGTCGCGGTGACGACGTACGGGGTGAACCCCTGCCCGCCGGCCAGCGCCATCGCGGCGGCGGCGACCAGACAGAGCAGCCACATCAGCCGCGGCTTCATCAGCCGGAAGTACGCCGCCGCGGTCGCCCGCACCCGGGGGACCGTCGCGGTCGGCACGTCCGGCTCGGGCGCGTCTTCGACCGGCGGGAGGTCGTCGGTCCCGGGTTGGAAGTCGACGGGCGCGTCGTCCGGATCGCCGGTCTCGGCCTCCAGCCACCACGCGAGCCCGGCGAGCACGGCCGCGAAGATCCCCACGCCGAGGAGGAGGTGGAGGGAGCCGAGCGCGGCCGGGAGCCCGCCGACCGCGACGAGCGCGCCCACGCCGGCCTGCGCCGGGTACACGACAAGAGCGAGGGTGAGCGTCGCCCGGATCCGTCGGCTCGCGTCGTCTCGCCACGCAAGGGCGGCCGACAGGGCCACGAGGGTTCCGACGACGACCGCGAGCAGCCGGTGACCGAGCGCGATCCACCCGGCGGTCTCGTTGGGGAGCGCGGTCCCGTCGCCGCAGGCCGGCCAGCCCGCGCAGGCCGTGGCTGCCTCCGTGAGCGAAGTCGTGGCGCCGACGACGATGAGGAGGTACACGCCCATCGCCGCCGCCGCGAGAACTGCGGGGAATCGGTCGGGTATCGTCACTTAGACGCTGTTAGGTACCGATCCATATAGGTTCCGCGCTTCGCCGCATCGATCGCGGCTCTCCCGCTACTGCGGTCGCTCTCCCGTCTCGTCGCGGCGGTCGCGGTCGACGTCCCCGCCGTCGGTTCCGCGGCGTTCCAGGACCCGCTCGACGATATCTCCGCTGGAGAGGAGCTCGTCCTCGTACCGGGGGTCGCGGGCCGAGGCGCGCTCGACCCGACAGTCGATGTCACGCTCCGCGAGCGCGTCGGCGATGTCGGCCTCGTCGTGGTGCTGATCGAACCCCAACACGATCACGTCGGGATCGAGCCGCTCGATGGGGACGAACACGTCCTCCGGGTGGCCGAGGTGCGCCTCGTCGACCGCGGCGAGCGCCGCGACCATGTCGCGGCGCTGCTCCGCGCAGAGGATCGGCGCCGGCTTGTGCGTGACGTTGGTGCGGCGGGCGACGATGGCGTGAAGCTCGTCGCCGTGCGCCGCCGCGTCTTCCAGGTAGTGAACGTGGCCGGGGTGAAGCAGGTCGAAGGTCCCCTGCGCGACGACCCGGGTCATCGGAACCACGAGAGGAACCCGCCGTCGTCGCGCCGGTCTTCGCCGATCTCGCGGTCGATATCCTCCTGCGTGAAATCGAAGAAGTGCTCGTCGGGAACCGCCACGTCGAGCACGTCGAGGGTGGTCTGGGTCCCCTCGTTGTCGAACGCCTTCCAGTCGCCCCACCCGTAGGGAGCGCCGGCGATGATGTGAACTCGTCCCTGGCCGAACGTCGCGAGGTCGGCGTCGCTCGGCCGGAGCACGCCGTTCGGGTGGGAGTGGACCGACCCGACCGCACGCATGTCGTTCGGCTTCATGTGCGTGCGAACGCTGGCGCTCGTCGGGTTCGACTCCGTGCCCGGGATGACGAGCACGTCGGTGATCACCTGTCCGTCCCGATCGAGGTCGAGCTTCCGGGCGTCGTCCGCGCGGAGGAACCCCATGTACTCGTTGGGGTGGCTCTCCTCGCTCGCCTCGAGGACGAACTCCATGGTCTCCCGGGCGATCCCGAGGAGCTCGTCCGAGCGGAACAGTCGCATACGAGAGGGGAGGGGCCGTCGCCCCATATGGATTCCGGACCGCGGGGCCGACGCCGTCGGCCTGTTCAGCACACGACCGTAATCGCGCGGCGACCGTGGCCGTACTTCTCCGGGCCGCGACCGGCGCAGCACGCCTCGACGGCGCCGGAGACGCGAGAGAACAGGCTTAACACCGGTCGTTCCCGATGACTGTCTATGAGCGAGAACACCGCCGGGGATTCCGGCACGCGGGGCGATTCGAGCCCCGAACCCGACGCCGACGCGGCGGAGGGGGCGGTCGACGACCGGCCGACCGTCTACGACCTGGCACCGGACTGCACCCTCGAAGACGCCGAAGTCGACGCGCTGTACCACGCCGAAGTCAACGGCGTCGTCGATTACGGGATCTTCGTCGACGTCTCGGACGCCGTGAGCGGACTCGTCCACGAGTCGAATCTCGACGACGCCTACGCCGTCGGCGACCGGCTGATCGTCCGGCTGACCGAGGTGAAGGAGAACGGCGACGTGGCGTTCGACGACGTCGACCTCGACGACTACCGCACCGAAACCGTCGCGCACGAACCCGCCGTCTCCCGCGTCCGCGGGCTCGCGCCCGGAGACGAGGTCACCGTGGAGGGTGAGGTCGTGCAGGCGAAACAGACGGGCGGCCCGACGATCTTCGCCGTCGCAGACGCCTCCGGCGTCGTCTCGTGTGCCGCCTTCGAGGAGGCCGGCGTCCGAGCGTACCCCGAGGTCGCGGTCGGCGACATGGTCCACGTCAGCGGGACGATCGAGACCCGCGAGAACGCCCTCCAGCTGGAGGTCGACTCGCTGAAGCGGCTCCCCGAAGCGCGGGCGACCGCGGCCCGCGAGCGCTTCGAGGCGGCCCTCGACGAGCGCGCCGAGCCCGCCGACCTCGACCCCCTCGTCGAGTGGGAGGCGTTCGAGCCGATCCACGACGACCTCCGCGAGCTCGCGCGGCTGCTCCGGCGCACCGTGCTCTCCGGCCGCCCGATCCGCGTCCGGCACCACGCCGACGGCGACGGCATGTGCGCCGCGATCCCCGTGCAGCTCGCCCTGGAGAACTTCGTCCGCGACGTGCACGAGGACCCGGACGCGGCCCGGCACCTGTTCAAGCGGCTCCCGAGCAAGGCGCCGTACTACGAGATGGAGGACGTGACCCGGGACCTGAACTTCGCATTGGAGGGCCGCGCCCGCCACGGGCAGAAGCTCCCCTTCCTCCTGATGCTCGACAACGGCTCGACCGAGGAGGACGTGCCCGCCTACGAGAACCTCGCCCACTACGACATCCCCATCGCGGCCGTCGACCACCACCACCCGGACCCCGAGGCGGTCGAGCCGCTCCTCGACGCCCACGTGAACCCGTACCTCCACGACGAGGATTACCGGGTCACGACGGGGATGATGTGCGTCGAGCTGGCTCGCCTGATCGACCCGTCGATCACCGAGGAACTCGAACACGTCCCGGCCGTCGCCGGGCTCTCTGACCGCTCGAAGGCGGAGACGATGGACGACTACATCGCTCTCGCCGAGGGCGCCGGCTACGACAAGTCCGACCTGCTCGACATCGGCGAGGCGCTCGACTACGCCGCCCACTGGCTGCGTTACTCGGAGGGCAAGACACTCGTCAACGACGCCCTCAACGTGGGTTGCGAGGACGAGGTCCGCCACAAGGAACTGGTCGAGTTCCTCTCCGAGCGGGCCGACCGCGACGTGCAGCGCCAGCTCGACGCCGTCGACGACCACGTCGAACACGAGCGGCTCGCCTCCGGCGCGCACCTCTACCGCATCGACCTCGACGAGTACGCCCACCGGTTCACCTACCCCGCGCCCGGGAAGACGACCGGCGAGCTCCACGACACCCGCGTGCAGGAGACCGGGGACCCCGTCATCACCATCGGCTACGGTCCCGACTTCTGCGTGCTCCGGTCCGACGGCGTCCGGCTTGACATCCCGAACATGGTGACCGAGCTGAACGAGGAGCTTCCCGAAGCGGGCGTCTCGGGCGGCGGTCACCTCGTCGTCGGCTCGATCAAGTTCGTGAAGGGTCGCCGGAGCGCGGTCATCGAGACGCTCGTCGAGAAGATGGCCGAAGCGGAGATCGACGAGGCGCTCTCGTCGACGGTCGCGATCGACGACTGAGCCTGTCTCACCGGTCGACTTTTAAACGCCGCTACGCGAACGCGACCTCCCGCCGCGCGACTGCGCCGGCACCCGCGACGGCGACCGCCAACCCGCCGAGCAGGCCGACCGGCAGGTGGACTCCGCCGCCGCGCCAGTCCGCCGCGTACGCGCGGGCGTAAAAGTCGGCAACCGATCGGTCCTCGATCGCGAGCAGCACCTCTCTGTTCTCCGTCGCCGCGCCCTCGTTCCAGTTGAGGCTCCCGACGACGGCGGTGTCGTCGACCACGAGCCCCTTCGCGTGGACCTTCCCGAACCGGCCGCGCGGCTGCGAGACGGCCACCTCTATCGGCTCCCCGTCGAGCTCGTCGACGAGCGCGCGGTTCGTCTCTCGGTCGTACCACGCGCCGGAGACCAGGAGGTGGACGTCGACGCCGCGGTCGGCCGCTCGCCGAAGCGCGCGGACGATCCGGTTGTCCGCTCCGCCGGTCCGCGGGACCACGGCCAGCACGCGCTCGTCGGCGGCGTCGATGTGCTCGACCAGTCTGTCGGCCGCGTTTCCCGGGGTGGTCAGGAGCTCGACGTCCGCCGTCGCCGCCGCCGGCGGCTCGAACCGCGTCGGATACGACTCGTTCGCTGTCCCCGACTCGTGGAACTCGGTGTCGTTCCGGAATGACGACCACGTCCGGGCGTCGGACGCCGCGGCGTCTTCTCTGAACAGGGCGGCGAGGTCGTCCGCGGCCGGCTCGCTGCCAGTCGTCTCATCCGTGGCCGAAGACCCGGGCTCCCCGGTGACGACGCCCCAGCCGCGGTTGGTCTGACCGCCGGTGCCGGACGGCTTCCAGTTCTCCGTGAGGACGACCGCGCGGTCGTCGGCCACCGCGTACTTCGCGTGGTGGAAGCGGAACCGCTCGGGGTCGCGGTCGAGCACGCGGACCTCGACGCCGGCGGCCGCGATCCTGTCGAGGAGCCGCGCGCTGTGCGCGGAGAACCCGCCGACCGGCGACCCCTCGAGGAGGACCCGCACGTCGACGCCGCGGTCGGCGGCCGCCACGAGGAGGTCGGCGACGCGCTCCGATCCGAGCGTGTAGCCGGCCAGAAACAGGCGATCGTCGGCGCCACGCAGCGGCTCGATCGGCATCCTCGGACTGTCCGGCAGCACGAACGGCCTCACGGTTGCGTTCTCGGTCCTGGCCACGGCCCGCGCGTCGTACCCCCGCGGTCGCCACTCGCCCCAGTCCGCGCGCCACCGATGACCCTCGGGCGCGCGGTCGTAGTCGACCACGGCGACCGCCGTCCCGTTTCGGCGAAGCTCGATCCGGTCGCCGGACGCGGCGAGGGGGAAGTAGCCGTCGAGCGCGCGGAGTTCCGGTTCGCCAACGCCGCCGCTGCCGGCGATCGCGGTCTCGTCGTCGAGCAGCGGCGTCGTGTTCGCGGGGTCCATCGAGAGCGCGACGACGCCGCTCGCGTTCGCCGGGACCGCCGCCTCGTGGTAGCCGTCGGAGAGCGACCAGTTCCCGCGCTCGGGGAGCCGGACGACGAGGTACTCGCCGCGGTTCTCCGCCGCCGTCGGGTTCGGAAACAGCTCGACGATCCGCGGCTGCATCGCCACGAGCGTCCGGTTCTCCGGTGCGTCGTCCGCCTGCGCAACGACGCCTCTCGGATCGGTTTCAGCGACCGCGGCGTCGGTTCCGGTGCCGGCCGCGACCGGCACGGCGGCCGTCAGCAGGAGCAACGCGAGTGCGACGGCGGTGACGCTCGCGGTCGACTCGCTCGCGGGACGGGACGAATCGGGCGACACGGGCGATCTGCCCGCGGCATCGGATAAGAACGGTCGGTCGAACGGCGGCCGGGACCTCGAGTGGTCTGCGCTTCAGGCGGTCGCCGACGCCTCGTCGAGCGCGCGCTCGGCCTTTTCGGCCTCGGTGGAGACGATGAAGGAGTGCTCGTCGCCGTACTCGGCGACCGCTTCGAGCGCCTCGCGCGTGCCGATCTGGCGGAGCGCCCAGCCGGCGGCCGCGCGGACGTCATCCGAGTCGTCCTCTGCGAGCGCGTCGGCGAGAGGATCGACCGCGCGAGTGTCCCCGATGAGCCCGAGCGCGCGGGCGGCGTGGGGGCGCACGAGCTCCTCGGTGTCGCCCTCGGGGTCTAACTGGTTCGCGAGCGGCTGGACCGCCTCCGCGGCGCCGATCTCGCCGAGGGCCTTGAACACGGTCTTCTGGAGCTGCGGGTTCGACCCCTCTGGGACGTACTCGACGAGCGTCTCCGTCGCCTCGTCGGCGGCCATCTTGCCGAGAATACGGATGGCCGGCTGGTCGCGCTTCTCGGCGCGGCCGAGCATCTTCTCGACCGACGCCTCGGTCTTCCCGCGTTTCCCCATGCGCTCGAACGCTTCGAGACAGTGGCGCTCCATGAAGTCGGACTGCAGCGAGTCGAGCGCCAGCAGGATCATGTCGACGTTGCCGCGCGCCTCGTGCTCCTTCAGCGCGGCCCACTCGACCGGGAAGTCCTTGTAGTGGCCGAGCACGTCGTAGTACCCCTGCGCGCGGAGCTGCTCGTGCGTTTCGAGGTCGTCCCACTCCTCGGCCTCGTCGAGCCCCGCTTCGAGATCGTCGGTCGCGTCGAGCAGGGCCGCGATCGTTTCGGCGTCGTCGTCGGGGTCGAGGTCGGCGTCCGCGACCGCCTCAGCCACGGCGTCGAGCGCCTCGACGAGGTCGTCGATCCGGTCGCCGTCGCCCCGGTCCTCGTCGGCAGCCTCGTCGCCCGCGCTGGCCGGGTCCGTCTCGACGGTGTCCGGGCCGATGTCGCCCGCGTCGACCTCGTCGTCGACGGCGTCCGCGGCCGCGTCGACGAACGCGACCACCGCGTCCGCGGCGTCGTCGCGACCGGCGGCGGTCCACTCGGTGTCTTCGAGCGTCGACGCCGCCGCCTCGATCGCGTCGACCACGTCGTCGGCGTAGGGGCCACGGGCCTCCTCGACGCCGTCGCGGAGCTCCGAGATCCGGCCTTCGAGGTCGCCGCGCGGGTCGTCGGCGTCCTCGTCGTCCTCGTCCGGCTCGGGGAGATCGGCCTCGTCGAGCCCCGCTTCGGCGTCGTCGAGGAGGGCCTCGATGTCGTCGAGGTCCGCCTCGGTCTCGGCGCCGTCGAGGCGCTCCGCGATCTCGTCGAGGTACTCGTTCAGGGACTCCTCGGTCGCTTCGTCGGGAAGCGTCGGCGCGGCGGCCGCGTCCGTCGACTCGCCGGCGCCGCCCGCCTCCTCCGCGTCGTCCGCGGCGTCGGCCCCCTCGGAGGCGTCGGCCGGGTCGTCGTCGCCGTTGCTCATACACCACGAACTGCGCGCGTAGTCCATTAAGACGTTTCCCTTCTCGGGCGGGGCGGAACGCGTCGTGATCGCCGCCCGACCGGACGGTCGAGTCGCAGCCGAACTCGGCCGCGGCGAGCGAGACCTGACGGTGACGCTGGACCGAGGCGTGCTCGCCGATCAGCGCGAACTTGTCGGCGCTGTGTCAAACACTGAAAAATAATTTTCTATATCTAAAAATCTGATTCATTCTGTGAAAACTATTAAGTGGGTCGCGCGCGTACGTTCATACAGACATGAGCACCCAGAAAGAGGCTCGTCAACGCTACGGCGACGTCCACGAGAGCGAAGCGCTCCGCATTCCCGAAGAGAAGGCCGAACAGCTCGTCGACGCGCTCAACAGCGACCTCGCGGCCACCTACGTCCTCTACCACCAGGTGAAAAAGCACCACTGGCTCGTCGAGGGCGCCGAGTTCCACGACATCCACGAGTACCTCGGCGAGGTCGCGGCCGACCTGGAAGAGGGTGCCGACATGATCGCCGAGCGCGCGCAGGCGATCGGTGGCGTGCCCCTCTCGGGCGGCGCGAACTACGAGGAGCACGCGCCCGTGAGCCCCGAGGACGCCGACGCCTACGACATCCGCACCTCGCTGGAGAACGACCTGGCGATCTTCGGCGACATCACCGAGCAGCTCCGCGAGCACATCCAGCTCGCCAACAACCTCGGCGACTACAACACCGAAGAGCAGCTCCGCGACATCCTCGAAGACGTCGAGGAGCACGGCCACCACATCGAGCACTACCTCGAGGACGACACCCTCGTCACGCAGGGCACGCTCGAGTAAACGTCGCCGACCCCACGGGAGCCGGACCTCCGGTCGTAGCCCGAAAATCCCTTTTTGGTCGAAATAGCGGCCCACTGCAGGCGTCTCGATCGACTCCGAGAGCGGCTGTTGCAGATCGGCGGCAGCGATGAGACACTTATACCCCGTGACCCACTTCGACGGAGCCGTCTCGCAACCGGCCTCGCTACCGACCGGACTCGTAGAACTCCTCGCGGTACACCCGTCCGAACGCGTTCCGACGGAGGGTGCTGGCGGCCGCGTCCGGCTCCTCTTGATACGTCGCCGCGATCACAGTGTCGGCGAAGGGGATCGGGTGCCACACGACGTTGTCCACGTTGTCGGAGCCGATCCGAACCACGTCGTCCTCGTCGAACTCGCTTCCGGCGAGCCACTCGTCGAACTCGCTCTCCTCGCCCACGTGGACGGCGAGCAGCTCGGCGAACGTCGCGTCACGCGCCGTCCGGATCACCTCGGGCGTGACTCGCTCGTCGTACTCGTCGGCGCCGAACGACATCGCCTTCGTCGCCTCGCGGACGACGACCTGTGCGACCGGCCCGACCTCCTCGTAGCGTTCGAGCGCGTCGGCGCGCGTCTCCGGAGCGAACGTCCCTCTGGTGTGCATACCCGCCTGTTCGCCGTCGACTAAAAAGGGCGTTCCGTTACGCAGACGAGTCGTCGCCGGCGGTCGAGTCGCTCTCGCCGCCCTCGTCGTCGCCCGCCTCCCGCGCCATCTCGCGGGCCTCGCGGATCGCCTCGGCCACCTCCGGATCGGCGTCGCCGGCAGCGTCGACCGCGCCCGGACCGTCGCCCGCAGCGTGCTCGTGACCGGCGTGTCCGTGACCTGGGTGGTCGTGACCGCTCGAGCCGACGCCGTCGTGCGCGCCGAGATCGACGTCCGGGCGCCCGCGGTCGACGGTGTCCTCGAACACCTCGTGGTATTCGGCGTCCTCGGCGTGGGGCGTCACCTCGGCCGCGAGCCCCGCGGGCTCCCGGTCGCTCCAGTCCGGTACGCGGTCGTCGAGCCACGTCTCGTGGTCGCCGCCGTGTAGCATCGCCGTGAACGCGAGGTGGTGCGCGAGGTGTTCGCCGTCGCGCTGCGGCGTCTCGCACACCGGACACGCGTATCCCATTGTGGCGCGTTGTACGGCCGTGGGCCATAAATCGGCGTCGAACCGGAGGCGTCTCGGCTCGCCTTCGACGGCGACGCTAGGGGTTGTCGCCGTTTCGGCCGCGGGGGTCTCTCGCCACTATAACAGCAACTTTATCACTCGCACGGGGCGAATTTCCGGTAAGACTACTCCGTTAGGAGGTCCAACAGTGACTGAAGCCAACACACAACCGGAGGTGAACATCGGTCTCGTCGGTCACGTCGACCACGGGAAGACGACGCTCGTGCAGGCGTTGTCCGGCTCGTGGACCGACCAGCACAGCGAGGAAATGAAACGCGGTATCTCGATCCGGCTGGGGTACGCGGACGCGACGTTCCGGCGCTGTCCCGGCGTCGACGCGCCCGAGTGTTACACCGTCGACGAGGAGTGCGAGGACGGCTCCGAGAGCGAGCCGATCCGGACGGTCTCGTTCGTCGACGCGCCGGGCCACGAGACGCTGATGGCGACGATGCTCTCCGGCGCCTCGATCATGGACGGGGCCGTGCTGGTCGTGAGCGCGACCGAGGACGTCCCCCAGGCGCAGACGGAAGAGCACCTGATGGCGCTCGACCTCATCGGGATCGAGAACATCGTCATCGCGCAGAACAAGGTCGACCTGGTCGACCGCGACCGCGCCGTCGACAACTACCGGCAGATCCAGGAGTTCGTCGAGGGCACCGTCGCGGAGGACGCGCCGATCGTCCCCGTCTCCGCGCAGCAGGAGGTCAACATGGACCTCCTCATCGACGCGATCGAGACCGAGATCCCGACCCCCGACCGCGATCCCGGCGAGAGCGCCCGCATGTACGCGGCCCGCTCGTTCGACATCAATCGCCCGGGCGCGAACGCGGCGGAGCTCAAGGGCGGCGTCGTGGGCGGCTCGCTGGTCAGCGGCGAGCTGTCCGTCGGCGACGGGCTGGAGATCCGACCCGGCCGCGAGGTCGAGGAGGAGGGCCAGACCGAGTGGCGCCCCCTCGAAACCACGGTGCGCTCGCTGCAGGCCGGCAGCAACGACGTCGAGTCCGCCCGACCGGGCGGGCTGCTCGGCGTCGGGACCGGACTCGACCCGAGCCTGACGAAGGGCGACGCGCTCGCGGGGCAGGTCGCCGGCGAGCCCGGGACGCTCCCCCCGACGCGCAACGAGTTCGAGATGCAGGTCGACCTCCTCGACCGCGTCGTCGGGAAGGAGGACGACGAGAGCGGCGAGAGCGACATCGAGGAGATCAACACCGGCGAGCCGCTGATGCTCACGGTCGGCACCGCGACGACGGTCGGCGCGGTGACGAGCGCGCGCGACGGCGAGTGCGAGGTGAGCCTCAAGCGACCGGTGTGCGCCGAGGAGGGCGCACAGATCGCGATCAACCGGCGCGTCGGCGCGCGCTGGCGGCTCATCGGCGTCGGGACGCTGTCGTAGCGTGACCGACACCGCCCGCCCGGACGGATCGGACGCCGACCGCAGTGGCGGCGGCACCGATGCCGACGACGCCCGTCCCGAGGCGCTCACCGGAGACGGCCCCGGCGGCGCGCCGGTCGTCGCGCTCGACGCGAGCGCGCTGATGGCGCCGGTCGAGGCGAACCTGCGGCTGTTCGAAGAGCTCGACCGGCTCCTCGGGGGCTACGAGGCCGTGGTCCCGACCGCGGTCGTGTCGGAGTTAGACCGGCTGCAGGGCGGGAACGGCGCGGAGGCGACCGCGGCGAGCGTGGGCGCGGACCTCGCGACGCGGGCGGAGGAGGCCGAGACGGACGAATCGTACGCCGACGACGCGCTCGTCGAACTGGTCACCGAGGGCCGGGTCGACGGCGTCGTCACCAACGATCGACCGCTGGCGAATCGGGTGCTGGAGGCGGGCGCACCAGTAATCGGTTTAAGGGGTCGGAACACACTGGCGATAACGGAACCCTAGCGGACGCGGACAACCAACGAATATGTACAAACGAGTTCGACTCAAGGATACGGTCGAGGTACCGCCGAAACACCTGGCGGACGTCACCGACGAGCGGGTGAAAGCCCTGCTGCAGGACAAACTGGAAGGACGAATGGACGAGGACGTGGGCAGCGTCGTGAGCGTCATCGAGGTCCACGACATCGGCGACGGCGCGGTGTTGCACAACCGCCCCGGCGTCTACTACGAGGCGGAGTTCGACGCGCTGACCTACGACCCCGACATGCAGGAGGTCGCCGACGGCACGGTCGTCGAGACGGTCGAGTTCGGCGCCTTCGTCGGGATCGGCCCGGTCGACGGTCTGCTGCACGTCTCGCAGATCACCGACGAGTACCTCACGTTCGACGGGGCGAACCAGCAGCTCGCCTCCTCGGACTCCGACAAGACCCTCGGCGTCGACGACGCCGTTCGGGTGCGCGTGGTGACCAAGAGCATCGACGAGCGCAACCCCCGCGACTCGAAGATCGGGCTCACCGCGAAACAGCCCGGGCTCGGGAAACACGAGTGGCTGGAGGGCCAGCGACAACACCGCGAGCAGACCGGTGAGGAGGCCGACTGATGGCCGAGGACCGCCTGGCGTGTCGTGAGTGCCACCACGTCAACGACCCCGACTCACAGACCTGCGAACACTGCGGGTCGTCGTCGCTCACCGAGGACTGGGCGGGCTACGTCATCATCACTCAGCCCGAGGAGAGCCAGATCGCCGAGGAGATGAACGTCACGAAGGCCGGCTCGTACGCGCTGAAGGTCCGATAAGACGCCGTTTTCCGGTGACGGCCCCGGTTTCGACCACCACTTTACCACATGCTCACGCTTCCCGACTCCCTGCGCGACGCGTTCAAGGAACCGCTCGGCCCGGTGACGACCGACGCCGACGAGCTGCTCGCGGCCGCGGCGGAGACCCGCGGCGAGCGGATCGCGCCCGACGCCTCCGTCATCGCGGTTGGGGACGTGGTCACGTACCACCTGCGAGAGGCGGGCCGCGTTCCCGACGTCGCGCTGGTAGACGGAAAGACCGAGCGCGAGGCGGTCGACCCCGCGATCGAGTCAGCGCTCGCGGCCGCTGACGACCGACGAATCGCCGTGGAGAACCCCGCTGCGTCGCTGTCGGTGGAGCTGCTCGAGGCGCTCGGGGAGGCGCTCTCCGACGCCGACCCGGTCATCATCGAGGTGACCGGCGAGGAGGATCTGGCCGCCCTGCCGGCGATCCTCGCCGCGCCCGACGGCGCCAGCGTCGTCTACGGTCAGCCCGGCGAGGGGATGGTCCGCGTCGCGGTCACGCCGGAATCCCGAGCGGAGGCGCGAGAGCTCTTCGAGGCGCTCGACGGCGACGTCGAGGCGGCGTACGAGGCGCTCGGGGCCGCCCCCGAGGACGGTCGGTAGCCGAAGACGGCCGACCCCTGAGATTTTGGAGCCGATCCGCGCTACGTGCGTTCGGCGTGCGCGCTCGACGCAAGCGCCCCGAGGCCGACGGCCAGCGCGGTGATCGCGGTGACCCGCGGCGTGGCGGGGATCGATTCGGCGACGAGGTACGGCTCGATCCCGAGGGCTACCAGCCGCCCGACCGCGTTCGTTCCCCAGTGGCCGCTCGCGAGGAGGACGCCGCCCGAGGCGATTCCCAGCGTCCCGGTGACGAACCCGAACCCCGAGGACGCGTCCTCCGCGGCGATCAGCGTCCACACCCGCGACTCGGGCGGGTCGGGGTGTCGTTCGACGTACAGCGCGACGACGGTGAGCCCGATGCTCGCGATCGCCAGGGCCCCGACACCGATGAGCACGGCCGCCGCGGCGCCGAGGCGGGTCGTCGCCGGGTCCCCGACGAAGTACGCCTCTCGGACGGGCGCCGGGAGCGTCGCCGCTATCGGGCCGACGAGCGCCGCCGACAGCCCGATGACACCGCACCAGCGGAGCTTGGTCCCGACGGAGAGCGGGACGATGACGTGTTTCGACCGCAGGAGGTCGTACCGAGTCCGCTCACCGGGGTCGACGAACGGCTCCGTGTTCTCGGGCATCCCGTGAGGGTTCGTCTCGGTCGAACTAAACCGTGTCTCCGGTGGACGGCTGGCGGGCCGGGTCGTCTCGGATCACGGGCGTGAGGGGAGCGATTCCGGCCTCACCCCCGCTTCGAAATCCTTTTACAGCTTTCGAGGGGATATACGCCTAACTGAACCATGGACGTCGATATCATCTCCGAGGAGGAGAACCCGATGTTGCACCGCACGGACATCCGATTCGAGACGACTCACGAGGAGGCGACGCCCTCCCGTCTCTCGGTCCGCGACTCGCTCGCGGCCAAGCTCGACAAGGCCTCCGAGGAGGTCGTCGTCCACGAGCTGGACACGAAGTTCGGCATGCGCAAGACGGTCGGCTACGCGAAGGTGTACGACAGCGCGGAGGACGCGCTCGACGTCGAACAGGAGTACATGCTCGACCGCAACAAGATCGGCGGCGAGGGCGACGCTGACGCCGAGGAAGCCTAACGCCCGCTAAATGCGCGTTCTCGGCATCGAGGGAACCGCGTGGTGCGCGAGTGCCGCCCTGTACGACGCCGAGACCGACTCCGTTCTCATCGAATCGAACCCGTACGAGCCGGACAGCGGCGGCATTCACCCGCGAGAAGCCGCCGAGCACATGTCCGAGGCGATCCCGGAGGTCGTCGACGCCGTTCTCACCGCGGCTGAGGACCGACACGGTCCCGACGCGATCGACGCGGTCGCCTTCTCAAAGGGCCCGGGACTCGGCCCGTGTCTCCGCATCGTCGGCACCGCCGCCCGATCCCTTGCGGGGGCGCTCGACGTGCCGCTCGTCGGCGTCAACCACATGGTCGCGCACTTAGAGATCGGTCGCCACCGGTCCGGTTTCGAGAACCCGGTGTGTCTGAACGCCTCCGGTGCGAACGCCCACCTGCTCGGGTACCACGGCGGACGCTACCGCGTGCTCGGGGAGACGATGGACGCCGGCGTCGGCAACGCGATCGACAAGTTCACCCGCCACGTCGGCTGGGACCACCCCGGCGGGCCGAAGGTCGAAGCTGCGGCGCGACGGTACGCGGCGGGGAGCGACGGCCCGGACGACCTCCTCGATCTCCCGTACGTCGTCAAGGGGATGGACTTCTCCTTTTCCGGGATCAGCTCCGCGGCGAACGACGCCTCCGACGACGGGGTCCCCGTCGAGGAGATCTGCTTTTCCCTGCAAGAACACGTGTTCGCGATGCTGACGGAGGTCGCCGAGCGCGCCCTCTCGTTGACGGGCGCCGCCGAACTCGTGTTGGGGGGCGGCGTCGCGCAGAACGACCGCCTCCGCGAGATGCTCGGATCGATGTGCGCGGCCCGCGGCGCGGAGTTCCACGCCCCGGAGCCGCGGTTCCTCCGCGACAACGCCGGGATGATAGCCGTGTTGGGCGCGAAGATGGCGGCGGCGGGCGACACGCTCCCGATTCCGGAGTCCGCGATCGACCCGAACTTCCGCCCGGATCAGGTGCCCGTGACGTGGCGGAGCGGCGAGTCGGTCGTCCGCGGTCGTGCCGCCGGAGCGGGCGGCGACGAGACGGACGCCGACCGCCGGGGCGCCGAGGCGACGGTAGAAGTCCTCGCAGGCGGCGGACGCGGAGACGGCGACGACGAGGTGAGCGCCCCCGACGCCGGCCGTCGCGTGATCAAGCGCCGCGTCCCGAAGGCGTACCGTCATCCGGTGCTCGACCGGACGCTCAGGCGCGACCGGACCGTCGCCGAGGCCCGGCTGACGAGCGAGGCGCGCCGGGCGGGCGTGCCGACGCCGCTGGTGTACGACGCGGACGTGCCGAACGCGACGCTGACACTCCAGCACGTCGGCGACCGCGACCTCGCCGCGGCCCTCGAGGGGGGGACCGGCCGCGCGGCGTCGGTGGGCCGTCACCTCGCCCGGCTCCACGCCGCGGGGATCGTTCACGGCGACCCGACCACGCGCAACGTGCGAGTGGCGTCGGAGACGACCGGTGAGGGGTCGACACCACCCGAGAGCGAGGCGCGCGAGGAGACCGCCGCCGACCGAACCGCACTCATCGACTTCGGGCTCGCCTACCACTCCGGCCACGTCGAGGACCACGCGATGGACCTGCACGTGTTCGAGGGGTCGGTCCGCGCGACCGCGGCCGACCCGGAGCCGCTGATCGAGGCGTTCGAGGCCGGGTACGCGGCCGTCGGCGACGACGACGTCCTCGACCGGCTCCGCGACGTGCGGGGGCGTGGGCGGTACCGGTGAGTCGTCGGACCGGAGCCGGCCGAGGCGCCGGTGGTTCTCAGGCGGCGCCGAGCGGCGCCACGCTTTATATCCCCGGCGAGTGATGTACCGGTATGGCAGACAAACCGTCTTCGGGAGAGATCCTCGGGATCCCGTACAACTTCGAGCGGCCGAGCCTCGGCCGGCTGCTCTCGTCGTACTGGCAGCCCGGCAAGGGAATGCTGGTGGAGAAGCCGTTTGGCATCGGCTACACGCTGAATCTCGCGAACTGGCGGTCGTGGATCGTCCTCGCCGTCGCCGGCGGGCTCTACTACCAGCAGACGCAGTCGGCCGGGGCCGTTGACGCGTCCGACGACGAGGCGGACGCGAGCGACGAACCGGTCGAAGTGATCGTCGACGACGACTGACCGCCGTCGGGGGCGGTCGGCTCCCGCTGCCGCGCCTCGATTTTCAATCGCGATTCCGGGACGGATTCTTTTAAATACTAGAACGACATACCGCAAGTAATGAAAGTTCAGTTCGAGTGCTCGTGTTCGGAGGAGATCTCCGAGTTCACCCGCGGGGAAGCGAGCCGCGGGGTCCACGTCGAATGCGGCAACTGCGGCGCGGTGTACGCGGTGACGATCACGGAGCTCGACTAGCGTCGCGCCCCGGATCGCGCTCCCCTGTCGTCACCGGGTCCCCCGTTCCGAACCCGCTTTGCGCCTCGTCCTCGACGCCTTCCGCCGGTGCTGTCGGGCCGTCGGCCGACTCGAACCGGAGCCGGACCGTCGTTCCGTCGTCGGTCGTCTCGAATCCCACCGTTCCGCCCTGCGTCTCGCACATCCACTTGACGAGCCACAACCCGATGCTGCTCGCGTGCGACAGCGGCGTCTCCTCCTCGGCGCGCAACACCGCCCGCTCGTCGTCGGGGATCCCCGGTCCGTTGTCGCGGACCTCCAGACAGGCCGTCGACCCGTTCTCCGTGACGCGGGCGTCGACCCGACGCACGGACTCGTCGTTGTGGGTGACGGCGTTGTCGAATACCTCTCGGATCGGGTACTGGATCGACTCGTCCGCGCGGACCCACGCCTCGGCGGGCGCGTCGACGGTGAGCGCGACGTCCGCGCGGTCGACGCCCGCGGCCGCCTCGCGGACCGCGTCGACGAGGTTGATCCGCCCGCTCGGCGGGGCCGGCGACGCGTCCTCGATGACGCGCAGCTTCTCGCTGATCTCGACCACGTCGTCGGTCGTCTCCCGGATCGTGTCCAGGCACTCCTGCCCCCGCTCGTCGTCGATCCGGTCGGCGAGCAGGTCCGTGTACCCCTGAATGACGTTGAGGTCGTTCCGCACGTTGTGCCGGAACACCCGGCTTAACACCTGCAGCTGCTGGTTCGACGTCTCGAGTTCGCTCTGGGCGGTGAGCGCGCGGCGCCGCTGGTAGGCCGTCGCGCCGTAGACGACCAGCGACGAGGCGAGGACGACGACCCAGCCGCCGACGGCGTCGACCGGCGACCACTCCGGGAGCGACCCGACCGCCGACGCGACCGCGAGGTCGACCGCGACGACAAAAAACGCTCCCACGCAGAGGTACGCGACCGCGAGCTCTCGCGGGGAGCGACCGAAGACGGAGTCGGATTCTAATTTCATTTATATTTTACTAAACCTCAGGTGACTGTCACCGTAAGCAACCACTCTCCGCCCCGACTTAAACCTTGACTCGAATTACCACGCCTTACACTCTGGACAGACGCGGTCGCCGTCGTCGAGCCAGCGGCGCTCGGCGCGTTCGCCGCACCGCTCGCAGTCGGCGCCGTTGGCGGTCCACGTCGCCGTCGACGTCGCGGGCGTCGGAGCGTCGGTGTCAGCGGCGTCGGTGTCAGCGGCGTCGGTATCGGCGGAATCGCTGCCCTCGGAATCGGCGTCCGGGGCGTCGCCGGTCGCCCTCCCGGAATCGGCGTCCGCGGCGTCGCCGGTCGCCCTCCCGAACTCGTCGAGCGAGCGGTCCTCTGGCATCTACGCCTCCCGGCGGAGCCGCGCCACGACGTACTCCCGCTCCAGTTCGCCGAGGAACTCGCCGAGCCGCGGGCCCTGCGTGTCGTCGAAGAAGAGCCGGTAGCCGGCGGCGAAGAAGTCGCTCACTTCCACGTCGTGTGCGCGCGCCGTCTCGTACATCTCCGACTGGATCGCCTCGCCGTCGTGGCCGGCCGCGACGAAGTCGGCGAGGTCGTCGAGCGCGGCCGCGACGGCGTCGTCGAAGTCGGCCTCGGGCAGGTCGGTCTGGAGCCGGTAGTCGTACTCGTTACCGGTGCGTTCGGCCCAGTTCCGCGCCTTCTCGACGCGGGCCAGCGCCGCCTCGACCGCCTCGTCGGAGGCGTCGACGGGGATGTGCCCCTCGTCGCGGGCGAGCCGCTCGCGGAACGCGGGGTCGTCGACCATCCCGAGGACGGCCGCGAAGGTGTACGGGAGCCGCACCGGCTTCTCCGCGGGCGGGTCGTCAGCGCGCCCGACGACGAACGGGTACGCGCGCTCGGCGAAGGCGGTCAGGTCCTCGTCGTCGACCTCGCCGAAGTACGCGCGCTCGAACCGGTCGAAGCGGTCGACGAGCTGGTCGAGCCGCTCGATGTCCAGGTCGCGTGCCTTCTTCGGGTGGAGCGCGAAGAAGTACCGGAGCACCGCGGGTTCGAGCAGTTCGAGCAGCTCGGGGACGGTGACGATGTTCCCGGCCGACGACGAGAGCGGTTCGCCGTTGAGGGTGAACCACTCGTACACCATCGGCACCGGCGGCTCGATCCCGAAGACGTTCCGGGCCACGTCGACGCCCGATGGCCACGACCCCTCCGCGTGGTCCTTCCCGAACGGCTCGAAGTCGACGCCGAGCACTTCCCACTGGCCGGGCCACTCCAGCCGCCACGGGAGCTTGCCCTCGTGGAACGTGGCGGTCCCCTCGTGGCCGCACCCCTCGATGACCTCGTCGCCGACCTCCATGTCGGTGCAGACGTACTCGACGGTCTCGGCGTCGAGGTCGACGCTCGTCACCGTCTCCGTGATCTTCCCGCACTCGGCGCACACGGGGTTGAACGGGACGTACTCGCCGTCGACCTTGTCCTGATACTCCGAGAGCACCTCGCGGACGCCGTCGAGGTCCGAGAGGACGGTTCGCGTCGCGTCGTCGAAGGCGCCGTCGGCGTACAGCTCCGTGTTCGAGACCATCTCGACCGGAATCTCCAGCCGGTCGGCGTCGGTCTTCAGCAGGGCGGCGAAGTGGGCGGCGTACGACTCGCGCTCGCCGAACGGGTCCGGGATCGCGGTGTACGGCTTGCCGAGGTTCCGCCCGAGCGCGCCGGCGTCCACCTCGCCGAGCCCGACGATCTCCCCGTCGGCGTTCGCCAGCTTCCGCGGGAGCTTGCGGAGCGGGTCCTTGTCGTCGGAGGTGAACACCTGTCTGACCTCATGGCCGCGGTCGCGCAGGACTTCCGCGACGAAGTACCCCCGGATGATCTCGTTGAAGTTCCCGAGGTGCGCGACCCCGGAGGGGGAGACGCCGCCCTTGATCACGATCGGCTCGTCGGGGTTGCGCGCCTCGATTTCGTCGGCGACCACGTCGGCCCAGAAGGCCCGGAACCGCTCGCCGTCGCCCTCGTCGTCGGCTCCCGCGGCGCCGTCCGCCTCCCGCGCCTGCTCCGAGAGGATGTGCGGAGAGTCGTCGGCCGGCGGGGAGCCGTCGCCGTCGGCGTCCGCGTCGTCGACGCTCATGCGTCGCTCGCCCCCGTCCAGTAGGTCGGCTCGTCGCTTCCGCCGGGGACCACGTCGGTGCCGGTGTGCTCGCCGCGGAGCACGGCGTCGACGACCGCGCTCGGGTCGGTACCGTCGAGAACGATCGACCGGATACCCGCCCGGTCGATCAGCTTGGCCGCGAGCAGGTCGACGGGCGCCGACGCGCCCGCGTTCCGGCTCATCGGGAGAACGACGTCGACGAGCTCCGCCGGCGACATCGACTCGAACTGGGTCGCGTCGTCGTCGGCGTTGGGGTCGGCGTCGTACACGCCGTCGGCGCTCGTCGCGTACACGAGCAGGTCCGCGTCGACCGACTCCGCGAACGCGGCGGCGACTGCGTCGGTGGTCTGCCCTGGCGTCACCCCGCCCATCACGGCGACCTCCTCGCGGCGGAGGGCGGCGGCGGCCTCGTCGTATCCCGTCGCCGGCGAGAGGTTCGCGCTGCCGTCGAGCGCGGCTATCAGCAGCCGGGCGTTGAGCCGGGTCGTCCCGATACCGAGCTGGTCGAGCTCGACCTCGTTGGCGCCCAGGTCGCGCGCCGTCTCGATGTACTCGCGCGCGACGCCGCCCCCGCCGACGACGACGCCGACCTCGCAGCCGTCGGTCGACAGCCGCTCGATCGCCTCGGCGTACGCGGCCACCCGGCCGGGGTCCAGATCGGGTGCGAGCACGCTCCCACCGATAGAAACGACGACTCTCATTACCGTCGAATATCCCTGTCGCGGTCTTAAGGATTATCAAGCGGGACAGGCGGTGACGGCGACGACGGCGGGTCGCCCCGGCGGGGACCGGCACGGCTCGGACGGGGGCGGTGAGTCCGGCTGCGCCGGGAAACCCCTAAGCCGCTCGCAGCCCGCTCTCGGGTATGCAACCGATATCGATCGTCGGCGCGGGAGCGACCGACCTCGCGGGGTCGCTCGCGAACCGGCTCGACGGGCGAGTGGCGGTCGTCGACTGCGGGGGAGGCGACGACGAGGGCGGCGACGTCCCCGGTCGGACGATCGGCTCCGAGACGACCGACGGGGGTGTCGCGGACGACCGGCGCGGATCCGGTGACGACGGAGGGCCGGCGACGGCCGCACACACGACGATCGCGCTCGGCGCGGACGGCTCGTGGACGGGGCGCGGCCGCGTCGGCGGGCTCGACGACCTCCTCGACGGGCTCGCCCCGGACCACGACTACCTCGTCGCTGTCGGCGAGTCTCGCCTGCGCGTGCCGACGGTCCTGCTCGGCGCGGACCCGGAGCGGTCGGACGTTCCCGGACCCGTCGTCACCGCCGCCGCCGCGCCCGACGAGGTCGACGTGGACCGACTCGTGGCGGACCTGGCCGACTCGGAGCCGTGGATCACCCGGGAGGCGCTCGTCCGGCGCGTGGAGGCGTCCGCGAACGCGGATCGCGCCGGAGCCGTCGCGACGTTCACCGGGCGCGTCCGCGCGCGAGACGCCCCGGGCGACGAGCTGACGACCCATCTCGCGTTCGAGAAGTACGAGGGGGTCGCCGCGGAGCGGATGGACGCCATCGCGACCGAGTTAGCGGAGCGCGACGGGGTGTTCGAGGTCCGGATGCACCACCGGACGGGCGTTATCGAGGCGGGCGAGGACATCGTGTTCGTCGTCGTCCTCGCGGGACACCGCCGGGAGGCGTTCCGGACCGTCGAGGACGGAATCGACCGGCTGAAAGACGAGGTGCCGATATTCAAGAAGGAGGCCACGGAGGCCGAGGAGTTCTGGGTCCACCGGCGGGAGTAGGTGCGCCGGCGGTGCGACCGGCGACGATGCCGCGATGGTGCCGCGACGACGCGCCGGCGGTGCCACGACGACGCGCCACGACCGCCCGGAATGCGCCCGCCTGACGCGCGCGGACGAACGCTTCGGGCGCCCGGTTATCGCAATTGTTGCCGTTAACGAGTCGCTAGCTGCGTCGGCGGCCCCGTATCCGACCGACGAACTCTGATCCGGATCGAACTGTTCTCTGAGGATTATAAAATGTCTAGCGGGCTCTGAAACGTTTGTGAACGGTCTGTCTGACACCTTTTAGTTTCTTCTCTCGGCCTGAAACGCCATGAAAGCCGCTGAACACCCCCCAACGGTCTTACCTTTATAACACCCTTCGGGGGTAAGCAGGGAGTGTACCATGAGCGCGACTGCAACCCCCTCCACGACCACGACCGACGACCTCAGCAAGGAAGAGCGGCTGAAGCGGTACCTGCTCGAGCGCGCCGAGGACGGCGAGATGTACTTCAAAGGGAAGTTCATCTCCGAGGACGTCGAGCTCTCGCCGAAGGAGATCGGCGCCCTGATGGTGAAGCTCCGCGACTCCGCCACGGAGCTCACCGTCGAGAAGTGGTCGTACACGGGCGCGACGACCTGGCGCGTCGAGCCCGCCTGACCGCCGGACCCGTTCCCAGAACAGCGCGCTCTCGCGCGTCCCCGCACAGCACGCCGATGACGAGACGGCGGTTCCCCTTCCCGATCCCCGCTTCCCCCCGAGGTGCGGCTCCTCCGTCCTCGGTTCCCCGCTGACTGCCCTCCGCAGCGATCGAGGCGCGCGCTTCGCCCGACGCGGGGTTTATACTCACCGACCAGTTACCACAGACGATGTCAGAACACGAGGACGGGGAGCCGTCGGGAGCGTCCGACGTTCCGCGTCCGGAAGCGCTCCGGACGTTCTTCCGAGTCGACGAGGTTCGCCGGGAGGGCGACCGCGTTCGGTACGTCGGGGAGTCGTACGTCCCGGAGCGCACGCTGTTGCGGAAGCTGGTCCCGGAGTTCCGGGACGCCGGATACGATGTCGACGTCGAGCGCGTCGAGGACGGTCAGGTCGTCGTCGCGACGCCCTTCGGTCAGGGACGGGACGGGATCCCGTGGGTCAACGTCGCCATGTTCGCGGCGACGGTCGTGTCGACGCTGTTCGTGGGCGCGTACGGCTGGTACTACGTCGGCTGGGAGGAGATCGCCGCGAACCCGCTGACCATGCTTCGGGCGTGGCCGTTCACGGCCGCGGTGCTCGGCGTTCTGATGACCCACGAGCTCGGCCACTACGTCGCGGGGCGGTACCACGGCGTCGACGTCTCGTTGCCGTACGTCATCCCGTTCATCTTCCCGTTCGGGACGCTCGGAGCCATCATTCGGATGCGGGGGCGGATGCCCTCTCGGAAGGCCCTGTTCGACATCGGCGTCGCCGGCCCGATCGCGGGGCTGGTCGCGACGGTCGTCGTCACCGCGATCGGGCTCTCGCTCGACCCGATCCGCGTCCCGGCCGAGCTCGCGAACGCCTCCGGGTCGGTGATCCGGTTCAACAACCCGCCCCTGCTGGGAATCATCGCCGACGTCATCGGCCAGCCGACGGCGTACGACGACCCGGGCCTCACCGCCCACCCGGTGGTGATCGGCGGCTGGGTGGGGATGTTCTTCACCCTGCTCAACCTCCTGCCGGTCGGCCAGCTCGACGGGGGCCACATGGTCCGGGCGATGCTCGGCCCGCGGCAGGAGACGATCGCGGCGTTGGTCCCGGGCGCGCTCTTCTCGATCGCCGCGTACCTCTACTTCTGGCGCGGGTTCGGGATCGACCAGTCGGTGGGGCTGTGGGCGTTCTGGGGCGTGTTCTCGCTCGTGATCGCCTTCAACGGTCCCGCGAACCCCGCCGACGAGGACCGGCTCGGGTGGCCGCGGCTCGCCGTCGGGCTCGGGACGTTCGCCGTCGGGGCGCTCTGCTTCCTCCTCGTCCCGATCGAAGTCGTCTCCTCCTGACCGATGATCGCGGCACGCGAGCGGGTCGAGCGGGTCGGATTCCGGCTGTTGTACAGACTCGCCGATCTAACCTACGCGATCGGAATCGCCACGCCGAAGCGGAGCGTCGCCGGGACGTACTGGAGCTACGAGCCGACCAACCCGCACGGAGACGACCCCGGACTGGCCGCGCTCGACGCGCTCCCCGACGACGCGACGGTCGTCGACGCGGGGGCGCACGTCGGTGAACACGCGATTCCGCTCGCTCTCGGCACCGAGAGGCGCGTGATCGCCGTCGAGCCGAACGGCGAGAGCGCCGATCGGCTCGTCCGCAACGCGCGACGAAACGGACTGCCGGTGAGCGACGGCGACACCGAGCGCGGTCTCGACGGGAACACCGCCGAACGCTCCGCCTCCGACGGCGCCGGCGCGATCGACCTCCGACGCGCCGGACTGGGCGACGCGACCGCGACCCTGTCGTTTCACCGGTCGACCTTCTCGAAGCTCTCCGCGTTCGACCGCGACCGCGCGACCCGCTGGGGGGCCGAGGTCGCCGGAACCGAGGTGACGCCGATCAGGCGCCTCGACGACCTCGTCCGGGGGATCGGCGGCGGGCGCGGCGTCGCCGGGGCCAAGGACAGCGCTGGCGGCGACCGCGACGCCGCCACGACCGCCGACCGTGCCTGTGCCGTCCCGCCCCCGGACGCGATCAAGATCGACGTCGAGGGACGCGAAGGGGCCGTGCTCCGCGGGGCGGAGCGAACGATCGGCGCGTACCGCCCGCTGTTGGTCGTCGAGGTACACGACGGCGGCCCCGAGGGAGCCGACGCGCGTCGCGAGGCGCTGCGCGCGTGGCTCACCGAGCGCGGGTACGCGATCGAACCGGCCGGGGACGTCTGGATCTGTCGAGGGTAGCTCCGACGCCGGTCCGGTCGGGGTTCGTCAGTCCTCGCGCCGGTTCTTCATGCCCTGTCTGGTGAACTGGGGCGTGGTCCGAAGTCCGCGTTTCTTCCGGAACGAGCGGTAGAGCGCGATCGCAAGCGGGACCGCGAGCAGGAGCACGACGCCCGCGAGCCGCCACGCGTCGGCGAACGAGTAGAGGATCGTCGCGGAGAGGACGCCGACCGCGAGCAGCACCGAGTAGGCGATCCGCATCGCGAGCTTGTCGAGGACGTTCGAGTCGTCCTCGATCGTGACGTCGACGTGGAGGTCGCCGCGGTTCGCCCGCTCGAGGAAGTCGTCGGCCTTCGGCGGAACCGTGAACAGCGCCTCCGCCGTCCGCTGGGCCTGCCGCCCCGCGTCCTCGGCGAGGTCGCGCGCGGTCTGCTCGTAGTACCCCTCGTCCTTGAGGTACTCCGTCGCGGTCGAGATGAAGTCGAACTCGGGGTCGAGCGTGACGCAGACCCCCTCGACGACGGTGGCGACGCGCAACACGAGCGCGAGGTTCGGCGGGAGCCGGAGGGGGAACTCGTAGATGGTCGACTCCACCTGCTCGATGATCTGGTTCACCTGGTACTGCTCGATGTCCTCGCCGCTGGCGTCGGCGATGGCCAACTCCATCACGTTCCCCATCACCTCGCGGTCCGCCTCGGGCGAGAGGGTGCCCATCGCGATCAGCGTGTCGAGGATGCCGTCGATGTCCTGCCGGGCGACCGCGACGTAGAAGTCGACGATCTTCTCCTGAATGAACGGGTCCACTCGCCCCGCCATCCCGAAGTCGTAGAAGATCACTCGCCCGGACTCGTCGACGGCGAGGTTCCCCGGATGGGGGTCGGCGTGGAACACGCCGTCCTCGATGATCATCTGGAGGTACACCTCCTGGAGCGTCTCGGCGATGGCGTTCCGGTCGATCCCCGACTCGTCGAGGGCGGCGACGTCGCTGATCTTGGTTCCGGGGATGTACTCCATCGTGAGCACGCGCGGGCCGGAGACCGCCTCGAAGGCGGTGGGGATCCGGATCCGGTCCTCCTCGGCGAAGTTGGCGCGGATCTCCTCGAGCATCTCGCGCTCGCGCTTGTAGTCCATCTCCTCGCGGATCGTCTTCGCGAACTCGTCAGCGAGGTTCTCCAAGGAGAATGCCCGCCCGCTGCCGATGAACCGGCGAACCAGCGGGATCGACCACCGGATCGTCCGGAGGTCGGCCTCGACGAGCGACTCGATCCCCGGCCGGCGGACCTTCACCGCCACGTCGGTCCCCTCGTAGCGGGCGGTGTACACTTGGCCCAGGCTCGCGCCGCTTATCGGCTCGCGGTCGAAGTCGTCGAACGTCTCGTCGACGGGGCCGAACTCGTCTTCGAGGACGGTCTTCGACTCCTCCCACGGGGCCGGCGGGACGTCGTCTTGGAGTCCCTCCAGCACCTCGATGTAGGCAGGCGGGAGGATGTCCGGTCGCGTCGAGAGGATCTGCCCGAGCTTGATGAACGTCGGGCCCAGCGTGAGCAGGATGTCGAGGAGGACCGCGGCGCGCTCGCGCTGCGTCTCGGCGTCGACCTCGCGCCCGCGGCCGAACAGGAAGAACCGTTTCCGGTCTCGCCAGTAGGCGACGATCAGCGGCGAGAACTGCCGCATGACCACGACAAACCGCCAGTAAGCGCGGAGGTTGACCAGCGTGACCACCCGTCAGGCGTCGCCGTCGCCAGCCGCCGTCTCGTCGCCGGCTCCCTCGGTGTCGGCGCCGGCGTCCTCGGCCTCGTCGACCGGGATCGTGCGGGAGGCGCCGCCCGTCCGCTTGGGGATCGTCACTTCGAGGACCCCGCGGTCCATCTCGGCGTCGGCGCCGCTACCGTCCGCGTCGCCGGGGAGGGGAAGTTCGGCGTCGAGGAACAGCGGCCGGTCCTCGCGCACGTAGCGGAACCCCTCGGGAACTCCCTTCTCGCGGCGCCCTTCGATGACGATCCGGCCGTCTTCGGCGAGCACCTCGGTGGTCTCGGCAGTGGCGCCCGGGAGGTCGACGACGAGCACGTAGCCCTCGTCGGATTCGAGCAGATCCGCAAACACCGCGTCCGGGAGGTCCCGGAGCGCGTCACGTAGCGCTGACATAAAGACGGGTACGGTCGCCGAAGCGAAAAAGGTGTGGAAAGGGGGGTCGGTTCGTCTCGGTGAGGGCGGTCGTCACGGACGCCAGTCGCTGCAGTCGTCGCGGACGCCAGTCGCTGCAGTCGTCACGGACCTCAGTCGCTGCGGTCGGAGTTGAGGACCTCAGTCGCTGCGGTCGGAGTTGAGGACCTCAGTCGCTGCGGTCGAAGTCGAGGTCGAACTCGCTGATGTCTTCGCCCTGCGACTCGCCGGGAATGATGTCGCCGAGCCCGGCGCCGAACGCGGCCGCGGCCCACACGACGAGCACGCGACCCGCGCGCTCGCCCGCCGTCGGATCGCCCTCGTGGAGCCGCCCCCACAGGAGCAGCATGAACGCCGAGGTGAGGAGGGAGACCGACAACACGCCGGCGTACCGCCGCGGGACCACCCCGAGGATCGGGTGCGAGATCTCGATCTGCCGGAAGTCGGCGAAGTAGAGCAGTCCGGCGGTCATGACCAGCACGAACCCCACGTGGGCGACCAGGAAGACGGGCACGCCGCCGACCGTGGCCGCGGCGAACCACGCGGCGATCTCGAAGACGCCGCCCTCCACGAGCAGGGGGAGCGAAAAGAGGACCGACCCCACGAACGCCTCCGCCATGTCGCGAGAGGTGTACTTCGTGATCCGGGTCGTGAACGCCGAGCTCCCCGGCATCCGCTCGACGAGCGAGATCGTCTGACGCACCTTCTCGCGCTCGTGGTCCTCGTCGACGGCGTCGCGTAACGCGGTGAGCGTCGCGAGCAGGTCGTTGATGTCCGGGTCCGAAGGGACGTGAGCCGAGGCGTCGCCGCGCTCGTCGGGTCCGTCGCCGGGGTCGAGGCCGTTATCGCGGGCAGGGCCGCCATCGGCGGCGGGACCGTCACCTGAGCCGGGGCCGTCCATTGCAGTTCGATCGCGACCGATATTTAAAAAGGATGACGGCGGTCGGCCGGACGCCCCGGCGAACGACTTAAGTAATGGCGGGTGTTAACGTATAACACGGGGTGAGTACAGAGAGCATCCGAGACCGAAACCGACAGCAGTCGACGGTCGGGAGGTATCGCGTCGAGTTCTGTCCAGACCGCTTCCAGACGCGGGCCGCGTCTCCGTCCCGAGGCGCGCCCCGGACGATCGCTTCGCTCGCCGTACCCTTTTAAATCGTCTCGACACCGACGAGCCCCGACTCAGTCGTCAGTACGCTTCTCTCGCGAGATCCGCGAGCAGAACGCCGCGAGCGCCGCGTTGAACGCCGTCGGTCGCTCGAGCATTGCGAGGTGCGCGGCGCCCTCGATCACCGCGCGCTCGCAGTCGTCGATCCGGTCAGCGAGGTAGTCGTGGTACTCCACGGGCGTGAGCTCGTCGTGCTCGCCGACGACCGCGAGCGACGGGACAGCGATCTCGTCGAGCCGATCGCGGACGTCGAAGGCGTGACAGGCGCGGAAGTCGCGTTCGGTGACGGCGCGCCCGCAGTCGCGCATCCCGGCGCGCGACAGTTCGACGTGCTCCGGCGGCGCGTCGTGGAACAGCCGGTCGGGCTCGTGAAGCAGCTCGATCGCCCGGTCGAAGTCGGTCGCGAGAGCCTCGCGGAGGGGCTCGGCGACGGCGAGCTTCGCGCCCGTGCCCGCGAGGACGAGGCCATCCAGCGCCAGGTCGCGCTCGAGGGCGACCCGGAGCGCGACGGCGCCGCCCAGCGAGTTCCCGCAGAGGACGCTCGCGCCCGTCTCCGCCGCCACGGCGACCGCGTCGTCCGCGTACGCCGCGAGCGCCCTGGAGCCGGACGCGCCGCCGCCGCCGTCGGCGTCGATATCGTCGCTGTCGCCGTGACCGGAGAGGTCGAGCGCGACGACCGGGAACCGGTCGCTCAGGCGCGCCTGCGCCTTCCAGACGTCCTTGCTCCCGCCGCTGCCGTGGACGAAACAGACCGTCGGTCCGTCGCCGCCGCGGTCGGAGACCCGGTAGGCCGTGTCGCGGCCGTGGTGCGTGACCCGCTCCATGGCGGTTGGTCCCGCGCGCCGCTCATAAAGGTCGCCGCCGACGCCGGGCCGACGACCGCCGGCGCCCTCGGCCTCACGGCAGGCGACGACCCCGCGCTGCGGGCCGGCGCGTTCGGCCGTTCCGGTCGGGTCCCCCCGTTCGCGTTCGGCGTGAACACCCCGAACCGCAACACAACCGATACGCCGACAATATCTCACGTCATGCGGTTTTCAGCGATGCATTTAAATACACCCGCGCCTAACTTGTAGTTAGCATGAATCACCAACAGACCCGATCGACCGGCGACGGCGCGCTGCTCCGCCGGTACGAGTACGAGGACGGGTGGGTCGTCGCCGCCGATCTGGGCGCCGACGCCGAACACGTCTCCGTCGACACCGTCGGCGAGACCGCGATCGTCGTGATCGAGGGCGACGGCGAGCCGGTCGAGTCGGAGTTCGACCTCCCGGGCGAGGCCGACTCGGTCGCCGTCGAGAACGGCGTTATCACCGTGGAGGGTCAGCGATGAAACTCACCGTCAGGCCCCTCAAGCAGAAGGACGCCGGGCGCCGCCTCGCGGCGATCGACCGCGTCGCCGCCGACGAGCTCGGGCTCTCCGGCGGAGACATCGTCCGCGTCGAGGGACCGGACGGGGCCGCGATCGCCCGCGTCTGGCCCGGCTACCCCGAGGACGACGGGACCGGCATCGTGCGCATCGACGGTCGCCTCCGGCAGGAGGCCAACGTCGGGATCGACGACCGCGTGACCGTCGAGGACGTCGACGTCTCGCGGGCGGAGTCCGTGACGATCGCGTTCCCGAGCCAGCTCCGCGTCCGCGGGCAGATCGCGCCGTTCATCCGCGACAAGCTCTCCGGGCAGCCGGTGACCGAGGGGCAGACGATCCGCACGTCGATGGGCTTCGGCCTGATGGGCGGCCAGTCGCAGGCGGTGCCGATGAAGGTCGCTTCGACGACCCCCTCGGGGACGGTCGTCATCACCGACGACACCGAGATCGAGATCTCCGAGGTTCCCGCCGAGGAGCTGACCAAGCCGAGCGGCGACGGCGACGGGGCGAGCGAGGGCCCGGACGTCACCTACGAGGACATCGGCGGGCTCGACAGCGAGCTCGAACAGGTCCGCGAGATGATCGAGCTGCCGATGCGGCACCCGGAGCTGTTCAAGCGGCTCGGCATCGACCCGCCGAAGGGCGTTCTGCTCCACGGGCCGCCGGGCACCGGGAAGACGCTGATCGCGAAGGCCGTCGCCAACGAGATCGACGCCAACTTCCACACCATCTCCGGCCCGGAGATCATGTCGAAGTACTACGGCGAGTCGGAGGAGAAGCTCCGTGAGGTGTTCGAGGAGGCGTCCGATGAGTCGCCCGCGATCATCTTCATGGACGAGCTCGACTCCATCGCGCCCAAGCGCGAGGATGCCGGCGGCGACGTGGAGCGCCGCGTCGTGGCCCAGCTGCTCTCGCTGATGGACGGGCTCGAGGAGCGCGGCGAGGTCGTCGTCATCGGCGCGACCAACCGCGTCGACGCGATCGACCCCGCGCTCCGGCGCGGCGGCCGGTTCGACCGCGAGATCGAGGTCGGCGTCCCCGACCGCGACGGCCGCAAGGAGATCCTGCAGGTCCACACGCGGAACATGCCGCTGGTCGACGAGATCGACTTAGACGAGTACGCCGACAACACCCACGGCTTCGTCGGCGCGGACTTGGAGTCGCTGGCGAAGGAGTCGGCGATGCACGCGCTGCGGCGCATCCGCCCCGAGATCGACCTCGAGAGCGACGAGATCGACGCCGACGTGCTGAACTCCATCCAGGTCACGGAGTCCGACTTCAAGGAGGCGATGAAGGGGATCGAACCCTCCGCGCTGCGCGAGGTGTTCGTCGAGGTCCCCGACGTGAGCTGGGACCAGGTCGGCGGCCTGGAGGACACCAAAGAGCGGCTCCGCGAGACGATCCAGTGGCCGCTCGAGTACCCCGAGGTGTTCGAGGAGCTCGACATGCAGGCCGCCAAGGGCGTCCTGATGTACGGCCCGCCGGGCACGGGGAAGACCCTGCTCGCCAAGGCGGTCGCCAACGAGGCGGAGTCGAACTTCATCTCGATCAAGGGGCCCGAGCTGCTGAACAAGTTCGTGGGCGAGTCCGAGAAGGGCGTCCGCGAGGTGTTCAGCAAGGCCCGCGAGAACGCGCCGACGATCGTGTTCTTCGACGAGATCGACTCGATCGCGACCGAGCGCGGCAAGAACTCCGGCGACTCCGGCGTCGGCGAGCGCGTCGTCTCCCAGCTGCTGACGGAGCTCGACGGGCTCGAGTCGCTGGAGGACGTGGTCGTCATCGCGACGACGAACCGCCCGGACCTCATCGACTCGGCGCTGCTCCGGCCCGGCCGGCTGGACCGCCACGTGCACGTCCCCGTGCCGGACGAGGACGCGCGCCGGAAGATCCTGGAGGTCCACACCCGGGACAAGCCGCTGGCCGACGACGTCGACCTCGACGCGATCGCCCGGAAGACCGAGGGCTACGTCGGCGCCGACATCGAGGCGGTGGCCCGCGAGGCGTCCATGAACGCCTCCCGGGAGTTCATCGGCAGCGTGTCGCGCGAGGAGGTGGGCGAGTCCGTGAGCAACGTCCGCGTGACGATGCAGCACTTCGAGGACGCGCTCGACGAGGTGAACCCGAGCGTCACTCCCGAGACGCGCGAGCGCTACGACGAGATCGAAAAGCAGTTCCGGCGGTCGGAGGTCGACCGCGCGGAGACCGAACCCGGCACGGCGTTCCAGTAGATCGGAGCGGGAGTCGGACCGCGCCGGTCGCTCCGAACCGGTCGGGAGCGGTGTTCGCGTTTCAGATCAGTCCGACCGTCGACAGCAGGAAGAACGCGGCGACGACGACGATGCCGATCGTGACGAGCCGCCACGCGAGCTTCAACACGAACTTTCCGACGATGATGATCAGCGCGACAGCGACCAGCGCGACGAGTAGCTGTCCCGGCTGACTGGCGAGGAGCCCGGCCTGTACGGGAAGCGACGATGCCAAGGCGGCGAGCGATGCGGTCATGTCCGGGCCCACGGCGAGGCCGGGCATAAGCTTGTGGGGACGGGGTCGACCGGTTCGGTTATCTGATTCTGATAGGTTTGTGGCGAGAACCGCGGCAAAGCCCGACGATCGATCACCGGTGTGGCGGCTGCGGGGCCGACGACGCACGCCGTTCCCGCGGAAATTCTCGGGAGACAACCCCCCTTCTGTTCCGGTGGGGAGGCGTTGTCTTGTCGCGGTTTTTCCGATCGCGGATCAGTTTCACTCCGGTCTGGCTACGCTTATGTGTCCGGAGTCCCTGCATAACCGACGTACCCGAATCCAGCCTCAGACGCGCGGAACGAACTTGCATAACGAATCGTACATGAACGCTGTCGGGCCCGAACATCCGAACGTACAAGGGCCCGCCTCGCCAGTACACCAACACTACAGATGATCCATATCTCACACCGACCCAGCGGGGTGGCCGTCGAATGAGCAGCGACGGCGTCGCCGCCGACGAACTCGAACTGCCGATCAAACGCACCACGGGCGAGACGATGGAGGAGCGTCTCACGGCCAACGCCTACCACAACATCCTGCCCGCGCGCTACCTCCGGAAGAACGCTGACGGGGAGCCGATCGAGGACCCCGAGGAGCTGTTCGACCGCGTCGCGCGCAACGTCGCGCTCGCGGAGGCGGTCTTCGAGGCCGAGAACCAGGGCGTCGAGGTCACGGTCACGCCCGACCAGCTGAAGCCCGACCACCCGCGCCGCGACGAGCTCGCCGCCGAGGTCTTCGGCGCGGGAACCACGGCCGAGGACGACGCGGAGACGACGCTCACGGCGCACAACGTCAACAAGTTCGCGTACGACACGGTCGTCCCCGAGCTCCCCGAGAGCGTGCGCGAGCACGTCGAGGCGACCGCGGACCGCTTCCGCGACGGGATGGAGCAGCTCTCGTTCATGCCGAACTCGCCCACCCTGATGAACGCGGGCGACGAGCTCCAGCAGCTCTCTGCCTGCTTCGTCGACTCCCCCGCCGACGACATCACGGACATCCACCAGACCGCCAAGGAGGCGGCCGAGGTGTTCCAGTCCGGCGGCGGCATGGGGTACGCGTTCTGGAAGCTCCGCCCCTACGGCGACTCCGTCGGATCCACCGGGGGCATCGCCTCCGGCCCGATCACGTTCATGCGCACGTTCGACCAGATGTGCGAGACGATCGCGCAGGGCGGCGCGCGCCGCGGCGCCCAGATGGGCGTCATGCGCGTCTCGCACCCGGACGTCATCCAGTTCATCCACGCGAAGAACAAGGACGTCTCGCTGGCGCACTCGCTGCGCCTGAACGACCCCGACGACTTCACGCACAACTCCTTCGCGGACGCCTTAGAGGAGGCCCGCGAGCTGATCGACGAGGACGGGAAGGTCCCCGAACATCTCCGCAACGCGGTCGAGGGTCACCTCTCGAACTTCAACATCAGCGTCGGGGTCACCGACGACTTCATGGAAGCGCTGTACAACGACGAGGAGTTCACCTTCACCAACCCGCGCACGGAGGAGCCGCACGTCGCGACGCCGGAGACGAAGGAGATCTACGACATGTTCGGCCTCGGCGAGCACGTCGAGGTCGGCGAAGTGCTGTCGATCCCGGCCCAGGAGCTGTGGGACGACATGATCGAGGGCGCCCACGAGAACGGCGAGCCGGGGGTCATCTACCTCGAGCGCGTCAACAAGGAGCACTCCTTCGACGTGGAGGAGAACCCTGACCACCGGATCCTCGCGACGAACCCCTGTGTCACCGGCGACACGCTGATCAGTACCGAAAACGGTCTCGTCGAAGCCGAGGAACTCTACGAGCAGGGCGTCTCGCGCGACGTCGTCGTGGACGGTCGCCTCAGCGAGGAGACGCTCAAGGAGGCGAGCAGCGTCTACAAGACCGGCGAGAAGGACGTTTATAAACTCACGACCGAAGAGGGGTACGAGCTCCGCCTGACCGACGACCACCGCGTCATGACTGACGATGGATGGGTCGAGGCCGGAAATCTCGACGCCGGCGACACGGTTCATATCCAGAATCGAAAAGGCTCCTTCGGCCAGCACGGAACGGCAGCAGAAGGTCGCGTACTCGGCTGGATGGTCGGTGACGGCCATCTCAAGACCGGAGAGGAGCGCGCCGTCCTCAACTTCTACGACGAGGACGCCGAGGTCTCGGAATCGTTCGCAGCCGACGTGAACGAGGTTGTTCGCGATCCCGTCGGTAACGCCGATTACGAGATCGGTGTTAACGAGATCGCTAGAGGTGATGACTACCGCGGTACGCAGGCCATCGAGCAGCGGATCCGCTCGACTCGGCTCTACGAGTACGCCGAGGAGGCCGGTTTAGTTGATCAGAAGCATCAGGTTCCCGAGGCCGTACTGCGCGGGAGCGAGGAGATGGCGCGCGGGTACCTCCGTGCGCTGTTCTCCGCGGATGGAAGCGTACAAGGGAGCAGTAAAAATGGACGGAGTATTCGGCTTGCGAGTTCCGAACTCGATCTCTTAAAACAGACCCAACGGCTGCTTCTCAACTTCGGTATCGCGAGTCGGATATACAAAGAGCGTCGTCCCGCGCAGAGTCGGGAGCTGCCGGATGGTAACGGTGAAACGAAGAAGTACGACACGAAGGCGCAACACGAACTGGCGATAACCAAAGCAAACCAACAGCGGTTCGCTGAGGAGATTGGATTCCTCCGTGATGATAAATCAGAGCAGCTTCGAGAGAATCTCGATTCGTATACGTACAGCCCGCAGAGTGAGACGTTCACCGCAACTGTAGCCGCAGTTACGCCCGACGGACGTGAAGAGGTATACGACCTGACTGAGCCGGAAACGCACTCATTCGTCGCTAACGGAGTTGTAACCCATAATTGCGGGGAACAACCGCTTGAAGAATATGAGGCGTGTAACCTCGGCCACATCAACCTCTCGACGCTCGCGGCCCAGGACGCGCCGGACTGGCGCGTCTGGTCCGACGAGCACGCCGACGAGTACGCGTCGAAGGAGGCCGCCATGTCGGCGTTCTTAGAGGAGGCGATCGACTTCGAGGAGTTCGACGAGCGGATCGACTACGGCACCCGCTTCCTCGAGAACGTCGTGACGATGTCGGACTTCCCGGTCGACAAGATCGAGCAGAAGGTCCGGGACATGCGGAAGATCGGGCTGGGGGTCATGGGGCTCGCCCAGCTGTACATCCAGCTCGGCATTCAGTACGGCACCGAGGAGGGCAACGAGGTCGCCCGCCAGCTGATGACCCACATCAACCACGCGTCGAAGCAGACCTCCCACGAGCTCGCGCAGGAGCGCGGGACGTTCAACGACTGGGAGGACTCGAAGTACGCGAACCCCACCGAGTACCGCGACTGGTTCGAGCACTACACCGGCCTCGACGCGGACGAGTGGGCGGACGGCTTCCCGATCCGCAACCACAACACGACGACGATCGCGCCCACGGGCACGACGTCGATGATCGGGAACACCACCGGCGGCTGCGAGCCCATCTACAACGTCGCCTACTACAAGAACGTCTCCGACGACGTGCAGGGCGACGAGATGCTCGTCGAGTTCGACGACTACTTCCTGCGCACCTTAGAGGAGAACGACGTCGACGTCGACGCCGTCAAGCAGGAGGCCCAAGAGCAGATGGCGGCCAACGAGTTCGACGGCGTGGACGGCCTGGAGACGGTGCCGGACGCCATCGGCGAGCTGTTCGTCGTCACCGGCGACCTCTCGGGCAAGCAGCACGCGGCGGTCCAGTGCGCCTGCCAGGAAGGGGTCGACTCCGCCATCTCGAAGACGTGTAACTTCCCGAACGACGCCACCGCCGAGGAGATGGAAGAGGTGTACCGCTACATCTACGACCACGGCGGGAAGGGCGTCACCGTCTACCGCGACGGCACCCGCTCGAAGCAGGTGCTCACGACGCGCGCGAAGAACACGGAGTTCGCCGACGAGAGCGAGGCGGCCGAGGCCATCGTCGAGCAGATCGGCGAGGTGTTCGGCGGCATCGAGTCGTTCCTCGACAACGAGGACGTCCAGCAGGCGATCGACGCGGAGATCTCGGACCTCCTCGAAGCCAGCGAGCAGCCCCGCATCGACTACAGCGAGCGCAGCCCGCGCCCCGACTCCCTGAACGGCGTCACCCAGCGCGTCGAGACGGGCTACGGCAAGCTGTACGTCACCATCAACGAGGACGACAACGGGCTGCCGTTCGAGCTGTTCGCGAACATCGGTCACTCCGGCGGCTACACCAACTCCTTCACCGAGGCGCTCGCGAAGGTCATCTCGACGGCGCTCCGTTCCGGGGTCGACCCCGAGGAGATCGTCGACGAGCTGCAGGGCACCCGGAGCCCGAAGGTCGCGTGGGACAAAGGCGAGCAGATCCAGTCGATCCCGGACGCGATCGGCACCGCGCTCCGCCGCTACCTCGACGACGAGATCGACAAGGGGATCCCCCAACAGCAGAGCCTCGACGACGTGGAGGGCGTCGCCGAGCCGCCGAGTCAGACCGACGGCGGCGCGGTCGACGCCGGAACCGCGACCGACGCACCGGCCGAGGCTCCCACCGCAGACGGCCCCGACGCCGCGGACGACGCGGCCGGCGCCGACGACGCGATGCAGGAGCTGATCGCGGCGGGCGAGTCGCCCGAGTGCCCCGAGTGCGGCGGCATGAACCTCTACTACTCCGAGGGCTGCAAGACGTGCGAGTCGTGCGGCTGGTCGGAGTGTTAGGCGGGTCGACTCGGCGCCGGTAACGAGCGGTCGACGACGCGGTTTTTTTTTCGAGGTGGATACGGACGCGGAACCGAGAGGCGGCGGGAGCGAGTGTTGCAGTTCGTCGACGTCGAGCTGACAGATACTCGACCGTGAGCGACGGCGACGTTCCTTTATAACTAAACGCGGCGGGACGCTTTCGCGCGTCGAAAAGCAGGAGAGAAACCGCGGTCGCGGAGATTCGCCGCGAGTCAGTCGTCTTCGAGCGCCTGCGCGATGCGCTGGAGCTGGCGGGTGGCGTCGCGGACCTCGTCGCGGAGCTGGCGCACCTCGCGGACGAGCTCCTCGTTGCCGCCGTCGTCGCCGCGGCCGCCGCGCTCGCCCTGCGCGCCGGGTCCGCCGCCCATCCCCGGCGGGCCGCCCGCGCCGCCGGGACCGCCGCCGCCCATCATCCCGGACATCATCTGCGCGAAGGGGTTGCCGCCACCGCCGCCGCCCATCCCCGGCGGCCCGCCGCCGCCCATCATCTCCTCGGGATCGGGCCGGTCGCCCTCCTCGCGCTCCTGCTCGCGTCGCTCGCGGATCTCCTCGACGCGCTCGCGGAAGGACTTCTCCTCGCCGTCGTCGCCCTCGGCGTCGGCGCCTTCGGCTCCGGCGGCGCTGTCGCCCTCGTTCTCGGCGGCGTTACCGCCCTGTTCCTCGGCGGCGTTACCGCCCTGTTCCTCGGCGGCGTTACCGCCCTGTTCCTCGGCGGCGTCGGCGTCGGTGGTCTCGTCGTCTGCCATGAACACTGGTTCGGTAGCCCGGCCGAAAAGGGTTGTTGCTCCGGCTCTCGACGGTGCGTTTATAAACGGAGGTCGAGCGGACGGGCCCAGGCGCGCTCCGAGACCGGCCCGGCGCCGGCGTCACGTCCGAACCAGCCGGTGGCAGTTCGGGCACTCCGCCGTTTCCGCGTCACGGCCCGCCGCCGGAACGTGATCGCCGCAGTTCGGACACCGCGTCCGAGTGCGCGCGTACTCGGTGCTCGACCGAACGCTAGATCGCTCGGTGTCGTTGGACATACACAAATGTCAACGAGTAACACACAAATAGCTTTCCCACATATTCCTATAACACGATTTAGGCGCCGGAGGAGTCCGAGCGTGCCGAGACGCCGCTCACTCGTGGCCAGAGACGCGGACCGGCTCGTACGGCTCCTCCAGCCACTCGACGTCGGACGCGGACAGATCGATGTCGAGTGCCTCGACGGCGTCTTCGAGGTGTTCGACGCTGGTCGTCCCGACGATGGGGGTGTCGACCCACTCTTTGTGGAACAGCCACGCCAACGCGATCTGGGCCATCTTTACCCCCTTCTCGTCGGCCAGTTCCGCGACGCGCTCGTTGACCGCCGGACCGCCGCCCTCTCGGTAGGGATGCTCGTAGAGGTGCTCTTCGGTCTCTCCCCGGAGTGTCGCGTCCACGTCCTCGTGCGGGCGCGTGAGATACCCGCGCGCGAGCGGGCTCCACGGCATCACGCCGATCCCCTCCTGCTCACAGAGTGGGAGAGTCTCGCGCTCCTCCTCGCGGTACGCGAGGTTGTAGTGGTTCTGCATGGTGGCGAACCGGTCGTACCCCTCGCGGTCGCTCGCGTGGAGCGCCTCGGCGAACTGGTGGGCCCACATCGACGAGGCCCCGATGTGACGCACCTTCCCGCGCCGGACCGCGTCGTCGAGCGCGGCCAGCGTCTCCTCGATCGGCGTCTCGTAGTCCCACCGGTGGATCTGGAACAGGTCGATCGTCTCCATTCCCAAGCGGTCGAGGCTGTTCTCGAGCTCCTGTTCGATCGCCTTCCGCGAGAGGCCGCCCGAGTTCGGGTCCGTCTCGTCCATCTGGAAGTACGCCTTCGTGGCGACGACGCTCTCTTCGCGGTGACCCTCCAGCGCCTCGCCGAGGATGCGCTCCGACTCGCCGTTCGAGTACATGTTCGCGGTGTCGAAGAAGTTCACCCCGAGTTCGAGCGCGCGCTTGACGAGCGCCTTCCCCTCCGCCTCGTCGAGGACCCATTCGCGCCAGTCCGAATCGCCGAAGCTCATGCAGCCGAGACAGATCTTCGAGACCGTCGTCCCGGTGCTTCCGAGCGTCGTGTACTCCATACGGCGAGCAGACGGAGTGGCCTCAAAAAACTACCCGCACCGGAGGGGGACCGCTCTCCCCGAGGCAGTTCACTCGTTTCGGAACGACGCCGTGTAGACGAGGAACGCGCCCGTCAGCAGCACGAACGCGAGGAACGTCACGAGCGCGAGCACGTTCGCGACGGGGGCGAGCGGGGCGAGGAACGACTCCCCGGTCGAGTCGAGCACGAGCACGGCGAGGAGGGCGGCGATCAGACCGAGTAGCCAGTTCGTGAGTATCTCGTCCATACCACACCCCTCACCGAGGGCGAATAAAAAGGGGCGGTGTTCCGAGCGGCGGCCACCCTCACAGTTCCCCGCAGACCTACGTCACCCGCGCCCGTACGGTCGTCCATGAGCGACAGACCCGTCCTCTGGCTGCTGGGAGACCAGCTCAACCCCGACCTCGACGCGCTCGCCGACGCCGGTTCGGTGCTGCTTATCGAGGCGCACGGCTTCGCCGACCGGAAGCCGTACCACGCCCACAAGCTGACGCTCGTGTTCTCGGCGATGCGGCACTTCCGTGACGACCTCCGCGAGCGCGGTCACGACGTGACGTACCTGCGGGCCGACTCGTTCGGCGAGGGGGTAGCCGAGTTCCTCGACGACCGACCCGACGCCCGCCTCCGGCTCATGCGCCCCGCGAGCCACGGGGCCGCCGATCGGCTTCGAGAGCTCGTCGCGGACCGTGGCGGCTCGCTGGAACTGCTGGACAACGAGCTGTTCTGGACGACGCCGGCGGACTGGCGGGAGTGGGCGGGCGACCGGGACGCGAGCGAGAGCGGGCCCGAACCGCTCGTCCGCGCTGACGGCACCGCAGAGCGCACGTTCCGACAGGAGGGCTGGTACCGCCACGTCCGCCGCGAGACGGGCGTGTTGATGGACGGCGACGACCCCGTCGGCGGCGAGTGGAACTACGACGACCTGAACCGGGAGACGCCACCCGACGACTGGGAGCCGCCCGAGCGGCCGCGCTTCGAGCCGGACGAGCTCACCCGCGAGACGCACGCGTGGGTCCGCGAGCGGTTCGACACGTGGGGGACCGACTCGCTCGACGCGTTCGCGTGGCCGGTCACCCGCGAGGAGGCGCGCGCGGCGCTCGACGCGTTCGTCCGCGATCGGCTCCCGTCGTTCGGGCGGTACGAGGACGCGATGGTGACGGGCGAGCCGTTCCTCTCGCACTCCCTGTTGTCGCCCGCGATCAACCTCGGACTCCTCGACCCGCGTGAACCCGTCCGGGCGGTGGAGGCCGCCTACGAGGACCGCGGCGTCGAGCCGGGCGCGTACGACCCGGCCGCCGACCCCGCGGGAGGCGGCTCGGGAGCGACCACGCTGGACGCGTTCGCGGAGGGGGCCGGGAGCGCCGACGGCGACGCCGACCTCCCGCCGGTCCCGCTCAACGCGGCCGAGGGGTTCGTCAGGCAGATGATCGGCTGGCGGGAGTTCATGCGTCACGTCTACCGCGAGGCGATGCCGGCGCTGGCGGAGGCCAACCGACTGGACCAGTCGCGAGAGCTCCCGCCGGCGTACTGGGACGGCGACACGGAGATGCGGTGTCTCTCCGAGGCCGTCGACCACGTGCGGGAGTACGGGTACGCCCACCACATCGAGCGGCTGATGGTCCTCTCGAACGTCGCGCTGATCTACGGCGCCGACCCCGCCGACGTGAACGAGTGGTTCCACCTCGGCTTCGTCGACGCCTACCACTGGGTGACGACGCCGAACGTCGTCGCGATGGGGTCGTTCGGGACCGACGTGCTCTCCTCGAAGCCGTACGCCGCCTCGGGGAGCTACGTGAACCGGATGAGCGACCACTGCGCGTCCTGCCCGTACGCCGTCTCGCGGACGACGGGCGAGGGGGCGTGCCCGCTCAACGCGCTCTACTGGGACTTCCTGAAGGAGAACGAGGAGACGCTCCGGGGAACCGGTCGGATGGGGCTGATGTACTCGCACGTCGACGACAAAGACGAGTCCGAGTGGGCCGCGATCCGCGAGCGCGCGGCCGCGGTCAGGGAGATGGCGGCGGACGGAACGCTGTGACCCGACTCGATCCGACGGCCGCGCCGGATTCGGTCACTCGCCGGCGGTGAGGCGCTGTATCCGGGGGAGCGCCTGCTCGTAGCCGAGCGCGACGACCCCGACGTACAGCGCGAGCAGGCCCATCCCGACCGCCCACGCGCCGAGCACGAGGTCTCCGCCGGTGACCGCGTCCACCCCGACGCGTTCGAGCACGACGCCGATCGCCGACGCGGCGCCGGCGCCGACGACGACGGCGAGCAGTTCGAGCAGTTCGACGGCGGCCGCGGGTACGTCGACCATACCGAGCCGCGACGGTCGCGGAATATCACTCTTTCGGGTGCGGGGCGCGGTGCGCTCCCGCGTATGCCCACCGAAAACGGACGTGGGCGCTACTTGAGCCCGAACGCCCGCATCGTCGAGTCGGCGATCCCCTTCGCGATCAGCGCGAGGCCGGCCAGCAGGATCATGACGCCCGCGCCGACGATCGGGTCGTGGACCGTCAAGACGCCGACCGCGACGAGGACGACCACGACGCCGGCGATGCCTTCGGACCCGAGGGTGTCGCGCATGGCTCCCGATCGCCACCGTCGAGATTTAAAAAAGGCGTTTTCGAGCGGAGAGCGGCCCTTTTATTTCCGGGAGCGCGTATCACCGCGTACGCATGAGCAACGGAGACGGCGGCGGTCGAAACGACCTCCGGATGCCCGACGACGACGAGGTGTTCGCGGAGGTCGTCGAAATGCTCGGCGCGAACCGGGTCAGAGTGCGCTGTGCGGACGGGAAAGAGCGGACCGCGCGGATTCCCGGCCGGATGCAAAAGCGCGTCTGGATCCGTGAGGACGACATCGTCCTCGTCGAGCCGTGGGACTGGCAAGACGAGAAGGGCGACATCTCGTGGCGGTACGAGAAGAGCGAGGCCGAACAGCTCCGCGAGGAAGGCCACCTGCAGTGAGCGGGACGCGGCGCGTCCCTCGCGATTTTTAAGTCCGAACGGTCCTGAGCGGGCGTATGCTCCGGCTCGCGATGACGACCGACGCCGAGACGTTCGACCGCGTGCGCGGGCCGCTCGCCGACCGCGGGATCGCGGTCGACCACGTGCAGGCGAAAGAGCGGGCGCTCCGCGTCTCCGGCGGCGGAGACCACGAGACGGGCGGAGGCGGAGTCGGAGGAGACGCCGACGGTGAGTTCAGCGGCTTCGACGCCGGCTTCGTCTACCCGTCGCGGCTCATGGAGGGCGCCGTGGTCGACACGCGGCTGTCGGTCCCGTGGGTGAACGACCAGGAGGCCGTCCTCACCTCCCGGAACAAGGCGGGCGTGCTCGCCGCGCTCGACGACGCCGGGCTCCCGACGCCGCGGACGACCATGGTGTCGAACCCCGTCGACGAGGCGGTCGTCACCGAGGCCGTCGAACCGCTCTCCTACCCGGTGGTCGTCAAGCCCAACTCCGCGACCCGCGGGGTCGGCGTCGCGACCGCGACCGACCTCGACTCGCTTCTGGGCGTCGTCGACTACCTGAACCTCGTCCACGACTACCGCGCGACCGGCGACAAGTCGTACCTGATCCAGGAGTTCCTCCCGGACGCGCGCGACTATCGGGCGATGGTCGTCGACGGCGCGTACGCCGGCGCGGTCGAACGGGCGCTCCCTGCGGACGCGGTCGCGGCGGGGCGCTGGAAGCACAATGTCCACCGCGGCGCCGAGGCGACGGGCGTCGACCTCCCAGACCGCGCCCGCGAACTGGCCGAACGAACGGCCGAAACGCTCGGAATCGACTACCTCGGCGTCGATCTACTGGCGGCCGACGGACGGCTGGTGGTCAACGAGACGAACGCGCGCCCGACGGTCGACGCCGCGACCAAGTACGAGCCCGGCTTCTACGACCGGCTCGCGGCGCTGATCGAGCGGACCGCTGCGACCGGGTAAAAGGGGACGCGGCTACTCCAGGTCGATCGAGGCGGAGTCGTCGTCGCGGTCGAACACGACCTCCAGCACGCCGTTGTTGAACGTCGCGTCCGCCGAGTGCTCGTCGACCGGAACGGGGAGCTCCACCGTCTCGTCGTACTCCCGCCGGTCGGACGCCGCGGAGATGGTGAGCGCCTCCCCGTCGCACTGCAGGGAGAGCTCCTCCTTCGAGACGGCCGGGAGGTCGGCGACGAGTCGCACGCCGTCGTCGGTCGTGTACGCGTCCACGTGCGTCGCCGAGCCGAAGCCGGCGTCCTCGCTACCGGGGTTCCCGTTGGCCATCTCGTTCATCATCCGTTCGATCTCCTCGAAGAAGTCCCCGAACGGATCGTCACGGTCGTCTCTATCCATACCTCACGTGAGGGTGGTAACCCCGATAAGCCTTCTGTCCATGACCGTCTTCGCCGCCGCTCGGAGCCCTACGGACGGTACGTGGCGTCTCCCTCCCCGCCTCGACGCCGTCTCGGTCGTCCGCTCACGGTCCTCGCAGTCGGGGTCCGTCGGGGCCCGCCGGAGCCGACCGAGTCACGGAACCGCCGCACTGAGCCCGGACCGGACGTAAGGAATACGAACGATAGTGACCGTCTCGCGCCGACTCGGTCGGATTTAAGTATCTGCGCTCACCTTTTTCGAACATGAGTAAATCATACCTCGCTGCGGGTGACGACGTGAGCGACGACGAGGTCGTGCGGGTGGGACTCAACGGGTTCGGTCGGATCGGGCGGAACGTGTTCCGAGCGGTGCTGGAGTCGCCGCGCATCGAGCTCGTCGGCATCAACGACGTGATGGACTTCGACGACATGGCGTATCTCGCGAAGTACGACACCGTCATGGGGCGGCTCGACGGCGTCGAGCGCGACGGCGACGCGCTGACCATCGGCGGTACCGCGGTCGACCTGTACAACGTGCAGGACCCCGCCGACCTCCCGTGGGACGAGCTCGACGTGGATGTCGCCTTGGAGTGTACGGGCGTGTTCCGCACCCGCGAGGACGCGAGCGCGCACCTCAAGGGCGGCGCGGACACCGTGATCATCTCGGCGCCCCCGAAGGGCGAGAAGCCGGTCAAGCAGCTCGTCTACGGCGTCAACCACGACGAGTACGAGGGCGACGACGTGATCTCGAACGCCTCCTGTACGACCAACTCCATCACGCCGGTCGCGAAGGTGCTCGACGAGGAGTTCGGCATCGACGCCGGCACCCTCACCACGGTCCACGCGTACACCGGCTCCCAGAGCCTGATCGACGGCCCGAAAGCGAAGACGCGCCGCGGCCGCGCGGCCGCCGAGAACATCGTGCCGACCTCGACGGGCGCCGCGGGCGCCGCTCAGGAGGTCCTCCCGCAGCTCGACGGCAAGATCGACGGGATGGCGATGCGCGTCCCGGTCCCGTCCGGCTCCCTCACGGAGTTCGTCGTGAGCCTCGACGAGACCGTCACCGCGGAGGAGGTCAACGCCGCCTTCCGTGACGCCGCCGACTCCGGCCCGCTCGCGGGCGTGCTCGGCTACACCGACGACGAAGTCGTCTCCAGCGACATCGTCGGGCTCCCCTTCTCCAGCTACGTCGACCTGCAGTCGACGAACGTCATCGCCGGCGGGAAGCTCCTGAAGATCCTCACCTGGTACGACAACGAGTACGGCTTCTCGAACCGGATGCTCGACATGGCCGCGTACGTCCAGGACGAGGCGTAAGCGGCTGACCACGGCCGGTTCCCTCTCGGGACGCCGCCACCGCGCCCGACGCTTCCGCCGGCAACGTTCCCCCGGAGAACCACTCCTTAAATATCTCATCGACGACCGTTCACTCATGGCCACGTTCGACACCATCGACGACCTCCCGGCAGACTCGCGCGTCCTCGTTCGGCTCGACCTCAACTCCCCGATCGAGGACGGAGAACCGCAGGACAACCGCCGCTTCGAGCGCCACGCGGAGACGGTCCGCGAGCTCGCGGACGCCGGCCATCGCGTCGTGCTCATGGCCCATCAGGGGCGACCGGGTCGCGACGACTTCACGTCGCTCGCGGGACACGCCGAGATCCTCGCCGAGCACGTCGGTCGCGACGTCGCGTTCGTCGCGGACACCTACGGCGACGAGGCGCTGGCGGCGGTCGACGCGCTCGACGCCGGCGAGGTGCTCCTGTTGGAGAACACCCGGATGTGCGACGACGAGCTCCCCGAGGAGTCGCCCGCGGAGAAGGCGGAGACGGAGTTCGTGCAGACGCTCGCGCCA
>NZ_AOJH01000028.1 GCF_000337355.1 Halorubrum kocurii JCM 14978
GGCACGAAGGCGACCGACGTGATCGGGGTGATGGACGCCTTAGACGACCGGGTCGACCGCTTCCTGCTCGGCGGCGTCGCCGGTGAGCTCTTCTTACGCGCCGCGGGCCACCCGGTCGGCCACGACGTCGGCGGGATGGACCTGTTCGACGAGCAGTGGGAGGCGAACCGCGAGCTGATCGAGTCGGTGCTCGACGAGCGCGGCGACGCGATCCACCTCGCGACGGACCTCGCCTACGAGGGCCCCGACGGCGACCGCGCGGAGGTCGCCGTCGACGACATCGACGAGAAGACCGAGGGGTATCTTGACGTGGGCTCGGAGACGGTCGCGGCCTACGGGCCGCCGATCCGCGAGTCCGACGCGGTGTTCGTGAAGGGCGCGCTCGGGGTCTTCGAGGACGAGCGGTTCGCGGACGGCACGGTCGGCGTGCTCGAAGCGATCGCCGAGACCGACTGCTTCTCCGTGGTC
>NZ_AOJH01000029.1 GCF_000337355.1 Halorubrum kocurii JCM 14978
GGTAGGCGGCGGCTACTCCTCTTCGAGGTCGAGGTCGAACTGCTCGTTCTCGGTGACGGCGTTGAGGACGACGCTGGTGTTCGACTCGCGGATGTCGGCGTCGGTGAGGATCGACTTGATCTGGTCGTTCATGCCGTCCGTGTCGGTGAACTTCCCGATGGCGATCACGTCGTAGTCGCCCGTGACCTCGTAGACGCTCACCATCTGTTTCTCCTGGCGGAGCTTCTCGGTCACGCTGGGGAGTGCGCTCCCTTCGACCTTGAGCTGGAGCACCGCGGTCACGTCGTAGCCGAGCTTGTCGTAGTCGACGATGGGTGTGTACCCCCGGATCACGCCCTCGTCTTCGAGGTCGCGGAGGTGGTTCGACACCGTCGTCACCGATACGTCGAGCTCGTCGCCGAGGCTCCTGAGGCTCGCCCGTCCGTTGCTGAGAAGGGAGTTGATGAGCTTCGCGTCGAGGTTTTCGTACGTCATCAAACCTATTCACGTCGTCAGGGGTTTATAATTTTACGAACGTCCAGCATTCTTGCGCGACTGGCGGTTCATGCGCCAAGCGATAAGGCCTTTATACTGGCAGATAAGGAATGAAGCGTCCAGAACATGACGGACGAACACGCGAAACCGGACGGCGGCCTCACGGCCGAAGAACAGGCGGTACTCGACGAGATCGAGGAGAAAAACGTCGACTTCCTGCGGCTCCAGTTCACCGACATCCTCGGCGTCGTGAAGAACGTCTCCGTGCCCGCTCACCAGGCGGAGAAGGCGTTCACCGAGGGGATCTACTTCGACGGCTCCTCCATCGAGGGGTTCGTGCGCATCCAGGAGTCGGACATGCGGCTCGTCCCCGACCCCGACACGTTCGCGGTGCTCCCGTGGCGCAGCGACGGCAACGGCGACAGCGGGGCCGCGCGGCTCATCTGTGACATCGTCGACACCGACGGCGAGCCGTTCGCCGGCGGTCCGCGTCAGGTCCTCAAGAGCGTCCTCGAGGAGGCCGAGGAGATGGGGTACTCCGTCTCCATCGGTCCCGAGCCCGAGTTCTTCCTGTTCAAGACCGACGACGAGGGGAACGCGACGACGATCCCCCACGACAACGGCGGCTACTTCGACCTCGCGCCCAAGGACCTCGCGAGCGACGTCCGCAAGGAGATCATCTTCACCTTAGAGGAGATGGGCTTCGAGATCGAGGCCTCGCACCACGAGGTCGCCGAGGGGCAACACGAGATCAACTTCAAGTACGACGACGCGCTCACGACCGCGGACAACATCGCGACGTTCCGCGCCGTCGTCCGCGCCGTCGCGAGCCAGCACGACCTGCACGCGACGTTCATGCCCAAGCCGATCGCCGACATCAACGGCTCGGGCATGCACAGCCACATCTCGCTGTTCGACGAGGACGGTAACGCCTTCGCCGACGACGACGACGAGTTCAACCTGAGCGAGACGGCCTACCAGTTCATGGGCGGCATCCTGAACCACGCCCCCGCGTTCACGGCCGTCACGAACCCGACCGTCAACTCCTACAAGCGCCTGGTGCCCGGCTACGAGGCGCCCATCTACGTCGCGTGGTCCGACACGAACCGCTCGGCGCTCGTCCGCGTCCCGGACGCCGCCGGCGTCTCCGCGCGCTTCGAGGTCCGCAGCCCCGACCCGTCCTGTAACCCCTACCTCGGCATGGCGTCGCTCATCGCCGCCGGGCTCGACGGGATCAAGACCGAGGCCGATCCGGGCGACCCGGTCCGCGAGGACATCTACGAGTTCGACGACGCGAAGCGCCAGGAGTACGGGATCGAGACGCTCCCGCCGAACCTCGGCGCCGCCGTCGAGGATCTGGAGGCCGACGAGGTGCTTCAGGAGGCGCTCGGCCCGCACACCTCCGAGAAGTTCGCCGAGGCGAAGTCCCAGGAGTTCAGCGAGTACCTCACCCAGGTCTCCGAGTGGGAGGAGGACCGCTACCTCGAGACGTTCTGAGGCGACGGCGCGGCCGCGGTTCTTTCGGCGATTGCGGTTCTCTCCGTTCTCTCGACCCTTGCGGCTCTCTCAGTCCCGTCCGGTTTCGCTCCGTCACCCGTTTTTCGACCGGCGACGAGTGGTTCGCGACCAGCGCACATACTCGACGAGCGATCGAGAGCGGGAGTGGGTGTTGCAGTTCGTCGGTGCCAAAACAGTATTTAAAAAGCCGTGAGAGATAGCGATGAGCGCTTATAACTGACCGAAGCGGTCGGCGCGCGCCTGCGAGCGGCCGCGAATCAGCGCGTGCGAGGTCGTCGGGCTTCGCCCGACTGCCAGAGGCGCGTCGCGCCTCGCTGTCGCCGGCGGCGGAGCCGCCGGGTGGGGCTTTGGAGGCCTGCACCAGGTCGTCGATCGCTTATAAACAGCCACCGACAACGCCACTCGATCACTTATAAAACCGATCGGACGACACTACGCGATCTCAGCCGGACTCCCTCAGCTCCGGGCGCTCGACAGCGCCTCGATCCGCTCCGGCAGCGCGGGCAGCGCGACGACGGCGACCACGGCGGCGGTCGTCGCGGCCAGCGTGACCCAGACGGACCCCGAGAGCGCGTACGCGCCCACCCAGAGCCCGCCGGCGACGGCGAGCGCGGGGACCGCGATCCGGACGGGGACCGCGGGCTCGTCGGCGTCGACGAGCCGCCAGCCGATCGCGCCGCCGGCGCCGGTGGCGATCCCGATCCCCGCCTCGACGACCTCGCCCGTGTGCCCGTTCGCGACGGCGACGGCGAGCGCGCCGGTCGAGACGACCGCCGCGAGCAGGAACGGCAGCGTCGGATCGAGCGACCGGGTCGGATCGCCCGCCGATTCCGAAACCGCTGACCGCCGGATCCGCGGGTCGCCGGCGAGCCACAGCGCGCCGAGCACGACCCCGCTCCCGACGGCCAGCCCCGCGAGCACGTCGACGAGGTAGTGGACCTCGATGACGACCCGCGAGGCCGCGACGGCGAGGGCGAGGGCGACGGCCGCGAGGAGCCGCCGCCGGACGGTCCACGCCCGGTCGTACACGAGCGCCAGCGCGAGGTACGCCGCCGCGCCGCCGGTGGCGTGGCCGCTCGGGAAGCCGAAGCCGTCGGAGAGCACCTGCGCCTCGTACCACGCCGACAGCAGGCCGGGGAGCCACGTCGGCACGTCCGCGGGGCCGACCGCGCCGGGGGGGCGGGGGACCGCGAACCACGCCTTGCCGAGCGCCGTGGCGGCGTACGCGCAGGTGACGGCCGCGATCGCCGTCGCGCCGGCGCGGCGCGGCGCGGCCGCGAACCGGTCGCTCGCGAACCAGTAGCCGACCGCCAGCAGCCCGAACAGGAACCACGGGTCGGCGAGGTGGGTGACGGCCGCGAAGACGACGACGACGAACTCCGGGAGCGCGTCGGCGATGGCGATCTCGCCGATCCCGCGCTCGGCGGCGACGAGTCCGGTCACGCGTCGACCACGCGGTCAGTCGTCGCCCCGGTCGCGGGCGTAATCGAGCGCCTTGCCGGGCGTCTCGAGCAGGTTGAGGCCGATACCGACGATGATGAAGAGCGTGTACAGCCCGAGCGTCGACAGCCCCAGGATGAGCATCGCGGCGATGGCGTACAGCCCGTCGAGGAAGGAGAACGCGCCGAGAATCAGCACCGTGCCGTACAACAGCACGAGGTACGGTCCCCAGCCGCGGGCGTGGCCGCGCCGCATCCGCGAGCGGACGTACCGCTTCAGCTCAGACTCGACGGCCGGCTTGTCGACGGTGCGCCGCTCGACGTCGTCTTCGAACGCGTCGAACTCCGCCCGCAGTCGGCTCACCTCCTCCTGTAACGCAGCGACGTCCGGCGCTCCCGCCGGGCGTTCCTCGTCGCCGGCGTCGCCCGCGCCGTCCGACTCACCGTTCATACCCGTGGGTCGGTCGCGGGCGTGTTGTAACTGCCGGTCCGCGTCGTCGTCCGGTGCGCCGGTCCCGCCACCGCGGCCGGCGTCGCTCGCGGGGGACGACCAGTCCCGCCCCGCCAAAACGACGTTGACGACGCCGCCGACCACGACCACGGCGGCCGCGAGGTACAGCCACGTGACCAGCAGCAGGATCCCGCCGATCACGCCGTACACCTGGTACTGCCCGGCGCCCGCGGCGTACACCTGAAACCCGGCCTGCAGCAGCGTCCAGCCGATGGCGGCGAAGGCGGCCCCGGGAAGCGCCTCGCGGACGCCGATCGCGGGCTGCGGCAGGAGGTAGTACATCGGGAGGAAGACGACGGCGAGGAAGGCGGGTAACGCGAGGACGCTCGCGACCTCCACGAGCGGGACCGCGTCGGCGGCCGCGACGAACGCCCCGACGGCGACCATCACGCCGATCCCGACTCCCACGCCGAGGACGACGGAGCCGGCGTCGGTGAGCTGTTTGACGAAGTCCGGCGGCGACTTGACGCCGTACAGCTCGGCGAACGCCGTGTCGAGCGCGCGGAACACCTTCAGCGTCGACCAGAGCAACACCCCGACCCCGAGCACGCTCGCGCCGGTCCGGCCGCCGGCGGAGGAGACGGCGGCGGCGACGGCCTCCTCCCCGGCGGGCGTCAGGAACTCGCCGGTGGCGGCGACCAGCTCGGCGGCGATCGCCTCGCCGAAAACCGCGCTGGCGACGACGACGAGCAGGAGCAGCGCGGGGATCAGCGAGACGAACGCGTAGTAGGCGATCGCGGCGGCGAGGAACGTCACCTGTCGGTCGAGCGCGACGTCGACGACGCGGCGCGCCGTACCGAGGGCGGTGATCGAATGGCGGGACACGGCCGCGGGTTCGGTCGACGGCGACAAAAACGGGTCGGGTGCGGGTGGCGCGCGGGTACCGGGGCGGAGGACCGGGGTCGCGTCGTCAGGCCGCGTCGTCGCCGAGGACCGCCGCCCGCATCTCGGGGATCGACGCGGTGCTCTTGACCGCCGTGCCCCGGTAGTGCGCGCGGCTCGCCTCGTACCCGGCCCCCCGGAGGCGCTCGACGAACTCGTCCATCCCGATGGCGGCCTCGCCCCACTCCTTGTACAGGCGGTGCTGGTCGTAGTGCGTGGGGGTGTCGAGCTCGCGGGCGACGGTTCCGAGCAGCTTCCGCGCGCGCTTCGCCTCCCCCATGTCGTCGGTGACGCGCTCGCGGACCGCCCGGGCGAAGTCGGGATCGGCGACGGGGCCGAGCCAGAGCGGGCCCGCAGTGAGCACGCGGTCGCTCCCGCAGACGGGACAGGCGTCGACGGGGTCGGCGATCAGTCCGGGTTCGGGGTCGCGCCAGAGGCAGTCCTCGCAGTTGTCGACGTACCCGAGCTCGTCGATGCAGCCGTCGGCGGCCTGCGCGCCCGACTCCAGTTCGAGGTAGGTCCGTGCGTAGTGGCGCGAGACGTGCGAGACGATCGGGCGGGCCGCCTTGTCGTAGCGCGCGGCGGTCCGGACCAGCGCGGAGATCAGCGTCCGGAGCCCCATCTCGGGGTGGTAGTCGGTGTTGCGCGGGACGGCGCCGTACTTCCGGATCCCGCTGTTGAGGTGGGCGCCGCAGAGGGGGGCGGTGTCGGTCGCGGTGACGCAGACGAGGTTGCGCGCGTTCGCGAGCGCGGCGTCCGCGAAGGGGATCGGCGTCCCGTACGGGTCCAGATCGACGACGTCGAAGACGTTCTCGTACAGCAGGGCGTTGACGTCGCGGTGGGCCGTCTCGCCGTCGAGGTCGTTGGCGGCGAGGTTCTCGGCGGCCAGTTCGACCGCGTCCGGGTCCACGTCGGCGCAGGTGACGTCGTACCCCTCGGCGGCGGCGCGGACGCCCCGGACGCCGGAGGCCGCCATCGCGTCGAGATACGACGCCGCGCGCGGCTCGCGGTCGCGGTACGCCCGCAACACCGCGACGGTCACGTCGCGGTTCAGCTCCTGCGTGGGGTTGAAAAAGACCCCGCCGCCGGTGCCCTCGCTAGCCCCGTCGCGGGCCTCCGGAACGGAGACGGTGAGACCGCCCTCTTCGATATCCATACCCCGCGTTCGGCTATCCGCCACAAAAGGACCCCGCTCCGCGCGCCGCGCGGGTCGGTCACGCAACTGTCGCGGCCGCGAAGCGGGAGTTTTAGCCCCTCAGCGCGGAAAGGGGAGTACACTTATGAGTACGACACGGAGCCGACGGGCGAGCATCGGCGGCGGAGCGACTCGCGGACGCGTCCCGTTCCCGGAGGCGGATGGGCGATGGTGAGTCCCGCGCGCGTCGACGCGGTCACCGACATCGCCTACGGCGCGCTGATCGCCCTGTCGATCGTCCTCATCGCGACGCTCGACGCCAACAACATCGGGGTGGCGTTCGGGGTCGGGGTGTTCGCCTCCTACGTCGTCCACGTCGTCTGGAAGATGGCCCGGTTCGACCCGGACTGGATCTGTCTCTTATACACATCTC
>NZ_AOJH01000030.1 GCF_000337355.1 Halorubrum kocurii JCM 14978
AGAAGGTCGAGGAGACGATGGACGAGAAGGTCGAGGAGACGATGGACGAGAAGGTCGAGGAGACGATGGACGAGAAGGTCGAGGAGACAGTGGGCGAGAAAGTCGAAGAGACGATGGACGAGAAGGTCGAGGAGACAGTGGGCGAGAAAGTCGAAGAGACCGTCGATGAAAAGGTCGAGGAGACTGTCGAAAAGACCGTCGACGAGAAGACATCCGACGAGAAGAAGTCCGACGACTCGTAGCGGCGACTGCCTGACCCACGATTTTTAAACGGCGTCTGATCGCCGGCTCGGAAGCGACTGCTCCCCCGCCCGCCCTGCACGCGTTAGAAGGCGTGGGGAGTAACCTTGGACGACGGTCCTGCTCCGGGTTGGTCTCGCCGTCGCGGTCCCCTCCGTATCGGTTTTAAATGCTCGGCAGCGTTCAGGTATGAACAATCTATTGGCTATAAATTCCGTATTCCGAAGCATACATCAGTATCTAGAGATAATAACGCGATAGAAGCATGGCCGGACACGACTTGGATCGAAGCCTCGGGTTGTACCCGACGATGATGATCAGTATGGGCGCGATGATCGGGAGCGGGATCTTCGTGCTCCCGGCACTGGGTTATAAAAAAGCGGGTCTCGCGGTGATCCTCGCGTACGTGTTGGCCGCGCTCGTCGTGTTGCCGGCGGCGCTGTCGAAAGCCGAAATGGCGACGGCGATGCCGGAGTCCGGCGGGACGTACCTCTACATCGACCGGGCGCTCGGACCGCTGTTCGGGACGATCGCCGGTGTCGGCGCGTGGTTCTCGCTGGTGTTCAAGAGCTCGTTCGCGCTCGTCGGACTCGGCGCGTACCTGCTGCTTTTCGCCCCGCTCTCGCAGGGCGCGGTGGTGTACGTCGCGTTGGCGCTTGCCGTGTTCGTCGTCGCCCTGAACATCTCGGGGACGAAGATGAGCGGCCAGATACAGGCGGTCATCGTCACGCTGGTCGTCGCGGGCCTGCTCGCGTACGTCGTCAACGCCGGCTTCGTCGCCGACACCGGCCGATACACCCCCTTCACGACGGACGGAAGCGGCGGGGTCATCACCGCCGCCGCCTTCGTCTTCGTCTCGTACGCGGGCGTCACGAAGATCGCGAGCGTCGCGGAGGAGGTGAAGGACCCGGGGAAAAACCTCCCGCGCGCGATGCTCGGATCGATGGCCGTCATGACGGTCCTCTACGTCGCCGTCGTGGGCGCGATCATCGGACTCGCCGACCCGGAGGTGTTGAAGACGGGCGGTCCCGACGGGACCGCGTCGCTCACGCCGATGGCCGACGGTGCGGGGGCGCTGCTCGGCGGATTCGGCGTGGTTGTGATCTCTGTGATCGCCGTTATCGCCCTCACGAGTATGGCGAACGCGGGAGTGTTGTCTTCGTCGCGATTCCCCCTCGCGATGAGCCGAGACAGGCTGCTCCCTCCGGCGCTACAGACCATCGACGAGCGGTTCAAAACGCCCCGGAACTCGGTGTTGCTCACCGGAGTTGTGCTGCTGCTGCTCATCGCGTTCGTCCCGGTGATCGAGTTGGCGAAGCTCGCGAGCGCGTTTCAGATCCTCGTCTTCTCGATCATCAACGTCTCCCTGATCGCGTTCCGAGAGGCCGACGTGCCGTCGTACGAACCCGAGTTCACGGCGCCCGGCTACCCGTTCGTTCAGTTGTTCGGCTTCCTCGCGGGACTGGGACTGCTCACGCAGATGGGAACGGTCCCCATCCTCGGGGCGGCCGGGATCATCGCCGGGAGCGCGCTCGTGTACCTCGTCTACGGGCGGTCCAGGACCGATCGGACCGGAGCGGTCGGGTCGATCCTCCGGGCCCGCCGCGGGGAGGAGGACGACGGAATCGCTTCGACGGAACCGGAGTGACCGGCGGAAGTCGCCGGGGCGGCCGGCGGCCGCCGCCGAGCGGAACCCTGGTCGGACCCCTCGACTCGGAAACGGCGCGCGGAGCCGGGGGACTCGGCCCGGTCAGTAGTCCCGGTTGACGACGATCACCGGGTCGCGGGTGTTGTTCGCGATCCGGTCTGGCAGCGTCCCGAACACCCGATCGCCGAGCCGCGACTCGGCCTCGTACATCACGACTGCGTCGTACTCGTCGGCCACGCGCAGAATTTCGTCGTCGTGCTCGTCGCCCTCCGCCACGCGGGTGTCCACCGATTCGGGGTCGAACCCCGCATCGACCAGCTTCTCACGGGTCTCCGCGACGATCCGCTCTCCGCGGTCCCGGGACTCCTCCCCCTCGACGACGTGGAACAGCGTGATGCGCTGCGTGGTGTCCTCGGCGAGAACCCGAATGAACGCGGGAAGGCGGTCGAACTCCGCGACGTCCGGGATCGGAACGAGAATCCGGTCGATCCCGTCGGTCGGGGCGGGGTCGAGCTCCGCTGCGCACTCCTCCTCGACGGCGACCTGCCGGATCGCCGTCTGCCGGTCCTTCCCGAACACCAACCGGGTCCTGACGGTCGCCCCCGCCTCGGCGAACTGGTCCGCGACCTCGTCGAGCGTCGCCCGCGCTTCGTCCTCGAACTGCTCGCGGGCCGACCGGACCGGCGTCTGTTCGGGCAGGTCGTAGTGTCCGAGCACCACGACGTCGAGCGACGACAGGTCGTCGATCAACACCGGCGACAGCGGTTCCGGGTCCGGAAGTTCGATCGGAACGAGGATCGTGTCTCCCATGGGATAAACTCGACCGCCGAGGCTAAAAAGCGGGCGGGGTCAGGGAGCCGCCGAGTCGGCGGGCTCCTCGGACGCGACGAACGCGGCCAGGTGCCCTTCCTCCGACGCGTCCTTCGGGAGCACTGTCACCACGTCGTTCGGCCGGACGGTCGTCTCGTCGGCGGGGTGGATGATCGACCCCTCGCGCTCGATCGACGTCACGACCGTGTCCGCGGAGAGGATCCCCTCGTCACGGGCCTCGGCCGGCGTGAGGCCGACGATCGGCGCCTCGTCCGTCACGCACACCTCGATCACCGCGGTCCCGTCGGCGAGCGTGACGGTGTCGGTGACCACGGGGCGCTCGGCGTCGTCGGAGAGGAACCGCGAGTACGGCGTGTGCAGCTCGGTCTGGAGCAGCTCCTCGTCCTCGATGCGGATGTCGAGGCCCGAGAGCTCTCGGGCGATCTCCCGGAGGTCGCTGGTCTCCTCGCCGACCGCGACCACCTGGAGGTCGCGTCGCCCCGCCATCAACACCCGGACGTTGATCACGCCGGGGATCGACCGCGCCGCCAGCGCCAGTCGTTCTCGCTCGTCGGCCGGAACGGTGCACATGAACACCGACGTGAGGCGGCCGCCAGCCTGCTCGAAGTCGACGATGGCGGTGTACCCGCGGATCACGCCCTCTTCCTCCAACCGCTCGATCCGGTTCCTGACCGTCGCCGGGGACACGTTCAGGTCCTCCGCGATCATCGGTGCCGACGTGTTTCGCGCGTCGGTCATCAGCGCGTGCAGTATCCGACGGTCGATCTCGTCGAGGTGGTGGCTCACGGCCGCTTCCCTCCCGCTCCGGTCGTACGCAGACCGCGCCGTCGAACGGTCGTCATACCGCGACGTAGCCGCCAGACCGTAATATGGCTTACTCACGGCTCCGCTCCGCTTCGCGGACCCCGCCCGGCCGTCAACGTCAACGGCCTGTCGACGAAAGCGCCGCACATGCAGTTCGCCGTGATCCAAGGGGACATCGCCGCACAGCGCGCGGACGCGCTCGTGAACGCCGCCGGAACTAGCCTGCGGATGGGGAGCGGCGTCGTCGGTGCGCTCCGCCGAAACGCCGGCGGGCCGATACACGACGAGGCCGTCTCGAAGGGTCCGGTCGACCTCGGAGGCGTCGCGGTCACCGACGCGTACGACCTCGCCGCCGACCACGTCATCCACGCCGCCGCGATGCCGCACTACGGAGACGGTCGCGCGACGGCCGAGTCCGTCCGCGACGCGGCCCGAAACGCGTTGGAGAAGGCCGACGACCTCGACTGTGAATCGGTCGTCGTACCGGTCCTCGGCACCGGTGCCGCCGGTCTCGACTTCGAGGTGGGGGCCCGGTGCGTCTGCGAGACGATCGGCGCGTACGAGCCGGCGGCGCTGACGGACGCCCGGGTTATCGCGCACTCGGACGCCGAGTTCCGGAGCGCCGCGGCGATCGCAGACCGAGTCCGCGCGGCGGACGAGTGACCGGTTCCGAGCGCGCGCGGTTCGACGCCCGCGGTGAATGCGCCCGCCGCCGGTGGGAATCCGGTGTTTCACCGGCGCCCTTCGAGGCCGAGAGATCCGCCCCCAGATACGTCTTTAGAAGCGCCGATAAATGTTCTAAGAGTATCTGAATTATTTTTAAACGGTCGATAAAACCGGTGAACGATCCAGAAATCACTGCAGCGGTCGTTAATCCGGCTGAACACGGGACAACGCTCTGGCGCTTATATGCGATCGGCGCTCCACGCGTCGAGCGAAGACGGTGTTCCCCATGTCAAGCCAAACGTCCCCCTCATCGATCCAAGCACCGATTCGGATCGGCTCACGCCTGTCGACCGCCTGCCGGACCAAAGCGATCGCGGGCGTCCGCGCCGCGGCGTTCTGGGCCGCGATCGCCCTCCCGCTCGCGTACGTTCCCGCGGCGTCCGGCGCGATGGGCTTCGAGAGCGCGTGGAGCGCGCTCGCGCTCATCGCCGTTCACATGGCGTGCGTCGTGATCGGTCACGAGCACAACAGCCCCTCCACCGACGGTCTCCCCAACGACACCCCCTCCACCGACCCATGAGCACCACCCAACCTCCCGCGCAGACGACCGAGCAGTCCGCTGACCAGTCCACCGAATCGACCGCCTCCAAGGCCGACCGCCTCGCCGCGTTCCTGCGCGAGGAGGCGGCGGACGGCGAGACGTACTTCAAGGCGAAGTTCATCGCCGACGACGTGGACCTCTCCCCGAAGGAGATCGGCGCGCTGATCGTGCAGCTCCAGCGGTCGGCATCGGACCTCGAGATCGAGAAGTGGTCGTACACCGGCGCGACGACGTGGCGCGTCTCGACGGCGTAGCCGCCCCGGGCACGTCTCGACGGCGTAGCCGCCCCGGGCACGTCACGTCCGCACCCCACCGGGCGCGCGACTCGGACACCGGGGATTATCCCTCGGTCGGTCGAAGCTTGACCATGGTACTCGCGGACCCGGACCTCTCAGGTTCGACGGCGTTCATCACCGGAACGACTCGCGGCATCGGCAAACAGATCGCGCTCGCGCTCGCCGACCGCGGCTGCAACGTCGTCTCGACGGGCAAGACGACCGACGACGACGACGCCGAGCTCGACGGCTCGGTCGAGCAGACGGCCCGCGAGGTGCGCGACCGCGGGGTCGAGGCGCTCGCGCTCGAACTCGACCTCCGCGACGAGGCTCGCGTCGCGGCGGTCGTTGAGGAGGCGATCGACCGCTTCGGCGAGGTGGACATCGTCATCAACAACGCGAGCGCCATCCAGCTGGCGAACGTCGCCGACCTGCCCGCCAACCGGTTCGACCTCCTGACCGAGGTGAACGTCCGCGGGACCCACCTCGTCGCGCACGCGTTCGCCGACCACCTGGCGGGGCTCGACGAGGCGTGGCTGCTGTCGAACTCGCCGCCGATCGTGACCGACCGCTCGCCGGGGAAGGCGCCGTACGCGTGGTCGAAGCTCGGGATGTCGTTCATCACGCTCTCGCTCGCCGAGGAGCTGGCGAGCGACGATGTCGGCTGTAACACGTTCTGGCCGGTGACGACCATCGACACCCGCGCGACGCGCTACTTCGGGCTCGGGACCGAGGACGACTGGCGCGCCCCGGAGGTCGTCTCCGACGCGGTCCTCGAGATCCTCGCGCGCGACCCGTCCGAGTGTACGGGCAACAGCTTCTACGACGAGGACCTGCTCCGCGAGGCGGGCGTCACCGACTTCTCGGCGTACAACCTCACCGACGGCGACCCGGCGCCGATGTCCGCGCGGCTGTTCGATCCGGAGTTCGAACGGGAGGCGTGACCGCGTCGCGGTCGCGGAACCGGGGCAGAGCGGATTCGAACGCTGGCGGACTCCCTCCGGTCGTCCGGCGCTTCCTGCCTCGCTCCGCTCGGCGGGCACGCCGACCTATTTTATAGCTCCTTCACGAACGTCAGGAAAGCGGATGGGTTGGGGCGGATTCGAACCGCCGACCTGCTCCGTGTGAAGGAGCCGTCATAACCTGGCTAGACCACCAACCCGCTCGTGTCGACGTATCCGACCTCCGGACTTAAGAGTTACCTTACGGCGAAGATTCATTCGCCGAGCGCCCGAATGGACCCGCCGTGACTCACGAACTCCGCTTCCTCGAACGCCTTCGCCAGCACGCGGCGAGTCTACTCCACCTCCCGCTGTCGGCGATCGGCCTCTACGCGGAGCGAGAGACGCCGCGCGACCAGTACGCGCTCACGCTCCGGGAGCCGTACCCGATCGTCGAGGCGCGGCTCCACCGCCTCGGCTTCGTCCGCAACCTCGTCTCGTCGCTCAAGTTCCGGGACTACGCCGCACCGTCCGAGACATCGATCGCGAGCTGGGTCCGGTACCCCGAGGGCGCGCTCGCGAGCGACCGACAGCTCCACCTCGCGCTGTTCGTCGGGCCGACCCGTGAGACGACAGACGTGTACGCGCACTGGGAGCCCTCGTGGATCCGCCACCCGATCCGACACTACCGCGCGACCGACGTCGACGCCGAAGCGGGGATCGAGCGAGTGCGGAGGCTGTTCGAGCGCGAAGGGATCGAGTACGCGGTGGTGCCGGCGGCCGAGCGGCTCTCCGCCGGTGACGCGCGTTAAAAAGCGACTCGCCGCGTCCGACCCGGCCGCCCTACTCCGCCTTGGCGGCGTCGCGGCCGCGGTATTCGGCGACGCGCTCGCGCGCCGATGCGACCGCCTCGCGGGCTTCGCCCTCCGCGCGCTCCTCCAACTTCTTCAAATCGACCTGTAACTGGTCGAGCCGCGACGGCTCCGGCTCCTCCTCCTCGTCTTCGATGCCGACGAGGTCCTTCACTCGCGCCTCGATCGGCTCGAGCTCCTCTTTCACGCCCGCCTTCGCGTGCTCCGCCGCGCGACCCAGGTAGTACCGTGCGTCTTCGAAGTGTTTGCTCATATCTGTCCTTTGGGATGCGACGGATATATTCTTTGTGGCGTCAGTGCGGGGTCAGATTGGTGTCATCGTCGCTCCGTCGTTGTCGCTTCGTCGGCGTCGCTTCGTCGGCGTCGCCCCGCCGCCGCTTCGGGTCGATCCCTTCGCGCGGCTCCGCGTCGGAAAACTCGGAGGACGGTAACGGACCGACGAGAATCAGTACGAGGGCGACTCCTCGCGCTCGCCGTCGCGCGCGTTCGCGACGCGACCGAGCGTGAACAGCAGGTCGGAGAGCCGGTTGAGGTAGGTGACAACTGCCTCGTTGATCGGCTCCGACCGCGCCAGTTCGACGACCCGGCGCTCCGCCCGCCGGGTCACCGTGCGCGCGTGATGGAGGCGGGCGCCCGCCTCGCCGCCGCCGGGCAGGATGAACGAGCGAAGGGGCTCCAGCTCCTCGTCGAGCGCGTCGATCCGCTCTTCGAGCGTCTCGACATGGCCGAGCTCGACGGCGGGGTCGTCGGGGTCCGGATCCGGGTTCGCCAGGTCCGCCTGCACGATGTGGAGGTGGTTCTGGACCGTTTCGAGGAGGTCGTCGAGGTCGTCGTGGCCGGTCGGGCGCACCGTCCCGAGCAGCGCGTTCGCCTCGTCGACGGTTCCGTACGCCTCGATCCGGGGACTCGCCTTCGACACCCGACTCATGTCCCGGAGGTCGGTGTCGCCCTCGTCGCCGCGTCCGGTGTAGATGGTCATGCGAGGCTCCGCTCGACGTACTCCAGGATGTTCGCGCTCTCCGACATCGTCACGCCGCGCTCCTCATCTATCAGGACGGGAACGCCGCGCTGGCCGCTGACTCGCTTCACCTCGTCGCGGTCGGAGTGGAGCGCGTCGACCCACTCGGTCTCGTACGCGGCGCCGGCCTCGTCGAGCGCCTCGGACACGTCCTCGCAGTAGGGACACCCGTCGAGGGCGTACAGTCGGAGTGACATACCCGATCGATCGGTGCGCGACGGCAAGAAGGTAGGGTGTCGCCGGCGGGAGGGCGGCGTGCGGCAGGGACGGATCGACAAGCTGGCCGACCCTCGACCGTCAGATCCCGTGGTACGACTCGATGGTCGACCGGTGCTCGTCGGGGATGGCGACGGGTTTCCCGGAGTCCGGATCCAGGCTCACGAGGGTCGCCTCGGCCTCGGCGACGACCTCGCCGCCGGTGCGAATCTCGTGGGTCATCGTCACGCTGGAGGTTCCCAGGTCGGCGACCGCGAGCTCGACGGTGACGGACCCGTCGGTCAGCTCGACCGGGCGCCGGAAGTCGACCGACATCGACGCCAACACCGTCGCCAGCGAGGAGATGTCGGCGTCGAGCACGTCCCGGAAGTACTCGGTCCGCGCCTGCTCGATGTACGTCGCGTACACGGCGTTGTTGACGTGCCCCATCGCGTCGATGTCGCGAAAGCGAACGTCGATCTCGGTGGTGTAGGTGTTCACGCCGGTCACTCGTCGGGGCCGCGTATGTAGGCGTCGGGATCGGTCTGTGGGCGGGGAGGAGGGAGGCGGGCGGGGAGGTGACGGAGGTCGGCGGGTGACGGGGGCGGTGACGGACAGATTTCGGAGACCCGTCGAGGCCCGTCGAGGCCCGCGACCCCGAGAGACGGCGGTCAGTACAGCAGCTCGTCGTCGTTCTCGATCATGTACAGCGAGCGCGCCGCGATGTTGACCGCGTGGTCGCCGACGCGTTCGAGGTCCCGGATCGTGAGGAGGAGCCGCGAGACGTTCTGCATCGTCCCTTCCACGTCCTCCTGCTCGCGGAGCTCGTCGCGCTCGATCAGGTCGCGCACGACCAGGTCGCTCGCGGCCTCGCAGGCGGCGTCGATGTCGTCGTCGGCCTCGGCGACCGCGAAACACCGCTCGGGGTCGGACTCGGCGTAGGCGGCCATCGCCTCGTCCAGCATCGCCAGCGTGTCGTCGCCGATGCGCTGCACGTCGACGTCGGGGAACACCTCCTTGTCCGCCTGCTTGGCGTACTCGCCGAGGTTCGTCGCGAGGTCGGCGATCCGCTCGAGGTCCGTAATGATCTTGAACGAGGCGGCGATGAACCGCAGGTCTCCCGCGACCGGCTGTTGGAGGGCGATGAGGTCCGTACACTGCCCCTCCAGTTCGAGGTACAGGTCGTTGATCTCGGCGTCGCCGGCAATGACCTCCTCGCCGAGTTCGCCGTCCTGCTGCTCTAAGGCGTTGAGTCCCATCCGGAGCCGCTCGGCGACGATCTCGCTCATGTACAGCACGTCGTCGCGGAGCCCCTCCAGTTTCGTCTGGTACTGTTCGCGTGGCATCGTGTTGGCGTATCACGCTCACCGGACGTATAAAAACACGTCGCCGATCGAACGTCTACAGATCGCCCGGTCGGCGCGCCGAAACCGACCGAACCGTCACCGTCGCCGACCCCGGTGCGGCCGTGAGGCCCGTCCGCCGCTCACTTATAAACGGACGCTGTCGGTCCGAGCCGTGAGCGGCCGGCCGTCGCGGGCTGCCTCGCGGCCGAGGCGGTTCGGGGCCGAACCGCCTCCGGGACCGACAATGGTTCGAGGGAGGCCGCTGTACGGTCGGATCTGACGAGGAATCGACCCGGACCCATGGACGGAACGCACACACGCGACGACGCAATCCCGGACCGGCTCACGCTTCACGTCGGCGACGAGGAGCGGCTGTTCGAGCGGGCCCGACGCCGTTCGACCCCGACCGAACTCGTCGTCTCTCCCGTCGAACTCCACCAGCGGAACGTCCAGCGCCGGCTCCGCGGGGCGGAGCTGCCGACGGACGCCTTCCGCTTCGTGGACCCGGTGGCGATCGGCGGCCGCGTCTTGGAGGCGGCGGGGCGGTCGACCGCGGCCGTCGATCGGGTCGACCGCCTCTCGCTGATCCGGTCCGTCCTCGAAGCGGCGGGCTCCGACGACCCTCCGGGCCTCTCACTCCCGCCGGGGGCCTCGCCGGGCGACCCGCGGCGCGTCGAGCAGCTGCGCGCCGACGTGGAGTCGATCACCAACTTCCACCCGGAGCGGATCGCCGGCTGGACGGACGCCGCCACCGGCCTCGACGGACCGATCGACGACGAGGCCGCGGAGATCCTCGACGTCGGCCTCGGCGTCGAACGCGCCTTACGGTCCCGGACCGCGGACGCCGTCTCGGAGACGGCGCTCCTGCGTCGGGCGACGCGGTCGATCACGGCGACGGACGGGTCGGCGTGGGACGACGCGTACCCGGCCATCGAACGGCTCACGCTCCTCGGGCTCAGCAGCCTGTCGGCGCCGCACACCGACCTCGTCCACGGGCTGGTGGCCGCCACGCCAGTCGAAGTGCACGTCCACTTCCGGGAGGGGACCGGAGAGTACCTCCGGCGCCGGGTTCCCGACCTGCTCGCCGTCAGCGATCCCGGGGCGGAGGCGTTCGAATGAGGGCAGCAGACCGACTCGCGCTCTCGGCACCGATCGACGCGCCGGACGTGCCGACGGTCGAGATCGCCGCTCCGACGCGCCGGGACGAGGCGCGCAGCGCGCTGGCGGCGGCGGCCGCGCTCCGAGAGGAGGGCGTTCCGGTCAGGGACATCGCGGTCGTCGCCCGCGACCTCGACCCCTACGAGGAGCCGCTGTTCCGGGCGGCGCTCCAGTACGACGTCGCGCCCGTGTTCTGGACCCAGTTCCGCGTGACGCGGACCCGACCGTACGCCCTCGTCGAATCGGTGTGCGAGGCGCTGTCCGGCGACGTCGCGGACCGCGAGACGCTGTTACGGCCGCTCGAACTCCGGTGGTCGCCGGGGGGCTCGGGCGGCGCGCCGACCCCGTCGGGTTCGGCGGACTCCGAAACCCCGTCGGGGGACTGGCCGATCGAACCCCGGGCGGTCCATCGAACGCGGGAGGCCCTCCCGGACGGCCCGCGACCGCTCCCGGAGTGGATCGAGTCGATCGAGTCGACCGAGGACGCGGACGACCGGGTCCGGCGGTTCGCGGAGTGGCTCGACGCCGCCCCGGCGCCGGAGCCGTCGTCGGTCGCCTCGCTGCTCGGCGAGGCGGTGGACGGATACGCCGATCGCGGGCTCCCGGAGACGAAGGCCGCCGATTCGCCGGCGCTGCTCGACACCGAAACGGACGCGCGCGCGGTCGTGCGGGTTCGAACGCTCGTCCGACAGCTCCGACGGAAGCTCGCCGACCGGCTCGACGCGGGGACCCTGGAGCGCTTGTGGGGCGACGTCGCCGAGCTCGTCGGCGAGATCGCCACGCAGCGCCCCGGTCGTCGGGAGCACTCGAACGCCCGCGCGCTCGACGTGTTCGAGGCGAACGACGTCTGGGCGCTCGAGGTCCCCTACGTGATCGCCGTCGGGCTGACGGCCGAGGAGTGGCCGAAGCCGCCGCGGTCCGTGCTGCCGCCGGAGTTCCGGGAGGCGGTCCTCCGGGGGGAGGGGACGACCGGGTCTCTCGCCCCCCAGCCGGCGTGGGTCGGCGGCCGCGACCGCGACCAGTTCGTTGACGCGCTCCGGGCGGCGGGGCGGTGCGTCGTCCTCACCCGACACACCCGGACGCCCGGCGGCGAGGACGCGGCCCGCTCCCCGCTCCTCGATCACCTCGACACGCGGCGAGTCGCCGAGGAGTCCCGGCGACGATTGGTCGGAGCGGACCGAGGGCTCCCGCCGGAACTGCGGGCGGTCGTCGCCGACGAGCCCCGGGGCACCCGCGGGAGTCCGGAGGGAGACCGTGAGTGACGGCGGCGGCGGGGTCGGCGACGGCGACCCCGTCCGGCTGCGAGGCGCACAGGAGGAGATCAGGGAGGCGTACTTCGCGTCAGACAGCGGGCTGTTCACCCTCGACTGCGTGCCGGGGGCCGGCAAATCGGTCGTCGCCCACCACGTCGCCGCGGAGGACGTCCTCCGACGATACGCGGCCGGGGACCCGACCCCGGAGCAACACGTCGCCGTGGTCTCGTTCAACCGCGACGAGGCGGCCGAGATCGTGCCGGCGATCTGCGATCGGCTGCGAGAGCTCGTCGAGCACGACCTCGTCCCCGCCGCGCTCGACGTCTCAGAGGAGGAGCTCCGATACCTCCGACAGCGCGTCCGACAGGCGCCATACGCGGGCACCGTCGACGGACTCCTCCGCGGGATATTCCGGGAGTTCGCCGGCGACATCGGCTTCGACGAGACGCCGTCGGTCGGGAACGACGCGCTCCTGAAGCGGGTCCACCGCGACTGCTACGAGTCGCTCCGCGACGACCCGGGACACGCTCGGCGCCTCCGCGACCTCGAGGCCGCCTACCCCGACGGCGAGTACGACGCCGCTGTCGACGAGATGCTGGCGGACGCCCTGACGTACTGCCGCGACCGGCGCCTCTCGACCGAGGCGTTCCGGTCGGCGCTGGAGCGGACGCGCGATTCGACGTACCCCGGCGGGAGACCCGACTCGTTCGACGACCTCGTCCGATCCGTCGAGCGGTTCGTCGACGGCGAGGAGGCCGGGAACGAGAAGGACGGGAGCGAGGAGGCGGGGAGCGGGAGACCCGGAAGCGGAGACGCTGCCGGCGACGAGCCCGACGCCGGAGCCGGTGACCGCGTCCGCGAGGCGGTGACCGGTTCGGACCGAGAGCGCCTCGTCGGCGCCGACCGCGAGCTGTACGACGCGTGGGGCGCGCGCATCGACGACTTCTGTGCCGCCCTCTCGGCGTACCGGACCCGCTACCGAGACGCCGTCCGGGAGCGCGGCGCCGTCTCGCACACGGACGTCGCGTACCTCGTGGACGCGTACTTCGCCGGGCCGAGCGAGCGACCCGACCTCCCCGAGCCGCTCCGGTCGCTCGACGACTCGCGCCGCGACCGGCTCCGTCGGACCTACCGGTCGCGGATCCGGAGCCTGGTCATCGACGAGGCGCAGGACGTCTCGGCCGTCCAGCACGCCGCGCTCTCGCACCTCGTGACGGGCGACGCGCGCGTGTTCGCCTGCGGCGACGTCCGACAGGGGATCTACCTGTGGCGGCACGCCGACCCGCGGTGGTTCGCCGCCGCGACGACCGAGGGGACGTACCTCGGCGTGGACTGGGACACCCACGAGAACCGGACCGCGACAGCGACCTACCGGTGCGTGCCCGACGTCGCCGCGGCGATAAACGCGGTCGCCGAGCCGATGTTTACCGACCCGGCCTGCGGGGGCCTCGGGGACCTCAACGCCGGGTACCCGCGGTTGGACGCGGCCCGCGACGGCGGCGACGACCCGGCGGTCCACGTCTCCTCGTTCGCCGGGGTCGGCCGCCCCGGCTCCGCGACGTGGGCGAACCCCGACGGCGAGGCCGGGGAGGCGAACATGCTCGCGACCCACGTCTCGCGGGGGCTCGCCGACGGAACGTTCCGCGACGAGGACGGCGACCCGCTCGGCGTCACGGTGCTGTTCCGCCGCGGGACGCGGATGCCGGAGTACGAGGCGGCGTTCACCGCCGAGGGGCTCCGGGTCCGGACCTCGACCGACGGGCTGTTCGACTGCCCCGCCGTCGAGACGACGCTCGCCGTCGTCGAGTGGCTGATCGCGCCGGCCTCTCCCCGACGCACCGCCGAACTCCTCACCGAGTCACCGCTCTGCGACGCCGTCGACGCCTCCCCCGTCGAGGCGGGGTCGTGGGACCTCGACCGCGTCCTCGACGACGGTCGGGCCGACCTCACGGACGCGCAGCGAGAGGTTCTCCGCGGGCTCGTCCGGCTCCGCGACCGAAGCGACGGGTTCGGCCGGCTCCCGGCGAGCGTCTCCGTCGAGGAGGTCATCGAGGCGCTCGCGCTGCGGGCCGACCCGAACGAGTGCGTCCCAGAGGTCGACCCGGCCCAGCGGGTCGCGAACCTGGACGCCCTCGTCGAGACGGTGTCCGAGTGGGAGGGCGACGGTCGCTCCTCGGCGTCGGAGCTCGTCGACCTCGCGGAACCGTTCCGGGAGGACCCCGGCATCGGGCCGAAGCAGCCGAGCGCGGCCGGGGCCGCGTACGACGTCGCGTTCCGCACGGTCCATCGGGCCAAGGGGGATCAGGACGACGTGGTCGTCGTCGCCGACCCCGGGTTCGACGTCTGGTCCCGCGGCCCCCACGCCCGCCGATTCGTCGCACAGGGGGCGGTCGCGGGGCTCGCCCCGCCGGCGAACACGGACGTGCCCGGCGACGTCCCCGTCCCGCCGTTCGAGGGCGGGCTGTACGACGCCGGCGACGGGTGGGGCCGCGACGCCGGGCTCCGCTGGGCGACGGCTCGCTGGCGGGACTCGGCGGGCGACGCCGCGCCCGACGACGCGCTCGTCGGCCCGGACCGCCTTCGCCGCGTCGCCGAAAACGAGCGCGCTGAGGCGTGGCGGCTGCTGTACGTCGCGCTGACCCGGGCGCGCGATCACCTCGTCGTGCCGCTCCCCCGCTCGGACGCGGGGGCGGACCAGACCCGGGACCGGTGGCTTGATGCGATCCGCGACGGGCTGTCGTTCCCGCGCGGCGGGACCGGCTCCTACGAGCTGCCGCTCGACGCGGATCCGAACCGCAAGGCGATCGCGGTCGGCGTCAACGACGTCGACCTGTTCGCCCGGCCCGATCGCCCGACCCCGCGAACGGGACGCGATCACGTCGCCGAGGCCCCGCCGCGGCGCAATCGGCTCGATCCGTGGGTCCCCCGATTCCTGAGCCCCAGCACGATGTACCCGCTGACGGAGGACGTCGACCGGTACGCGCTCGCCCACCTGTTGGGCGAGCCGCTGCACACGACGACGAACGCGGTCTCCGGCGACCTCCCCCTGCCCTTCGACCGACTCGGCCCCGAGGAGGTGGGGACGTGCCTCCACGACGCGCTCACGGAACTCGTCGTCCGCGGCGTCGACGAGCGCGCGATCCGAACGGCGGGGCCCGAGGTGCGCGCGGCGTTCGACGAGGCCGCGAACGCGGTTCAGAAACCGGTCGAGGGGGCCGAACGCGAGGGGATGTTCGCCTTCTTCGAGCGCGTCCTCGACGACTTCCTCGGCTCCGACCTCTGGGAGCGGATCGCGGACCCGACGACCGCGGTCGGGGTCGAGCGACCGCTGGACGGACTGGCAGAGGTCGGCGGTCTCGAGGTCGAGATCCACGGGCGGGCGGACTTCGTCGTCGAGTACCCGACCGGGGAGCGGTTCGTGACCGACGTGAAGGTCGCCCTCGCAGAGCCGACGCCCGAGACGCGACGGCGGTACGAGCTCCAGATCGCGGCGTACGCGTTCCTCGCGGGACAGCGCGGCGGGTCGGACGCGACCGTCCGCCGCACCGTCGAGACGTTCGGCGTCGCGACCGAGACCACGACGGCCTCCTGGCCCACCGACACCGTCCACCGGCGGCTGCGACGGCTCCTCGACCGCTGAGGCCGGTTTCGTCGCGCTCCCGACGCGAGCCTTTATCACCGCTCGACGACAATAGTGTGTATGGAATCCAAGACCGAACCCGAGAACTCCGGGTCGGGTGACGGCGCCTCCGCGAGCGACGCGTCTGCGGACGTCCGCCGACCGGTGTCGCTCGAGGACGAAGCCGCGCTCGACGCGTTCGTCGCCGACGCGGACGCCGCCGTGGTTGAGTTTTACACGGACGGCTGCGGCATCTGCGCGAGCATGGAGCCCGTCCTCGGCAACGTCGCTCGCGAGCTGGACCTCGCCGTCGCCACGGTGAACCCCCGCGACGACCCGCCCCTCGTCGAGCGGTTCGACGTTCGCAGCGTCCCGCTGTTCGTGCTGTTCGTCGACGGCGAGCCCGTCGCGCGGCGCGCCGAGGGGTTCATCCCGGGCGACGACCTCTCCGAGTGGATCGAAGACAACGTCGCGTAACCGAGCGATCGGATCGCGGACCTCCGTCCACGGGAACGGGACGGCTGCCGCTCTCCGGTATCGGAACGATCGAGCGTTAAAAAATCGCTTCTCTCTCGCCGGCGGCGAGCTCGCCTAGAGGCGACCGACGTTCTCGACGGCGACGGACTCGACGCCGTCCACTTCGGTGAACGCCTCTTCGACGGCCTCGGTGCCGCCCGCGCCGTCGGGGACGATGACGGTGGGAAGGAGGGCGACGAGGCCGAACGCGACGTCGTCGCGCTGGAAGCCGCGGATCTTCGCGCCCTGCGGGAGCGACTCCTCCAGTCGGTCCTGCAGGTCGTCGAGGTCGACGTCGGGGCTGTTCGGCATGACCTTGATCTTGGCGGCGACGTCTCCCATTGTCAGGGCCCTCGGAAGCCGCAGTCGGGACACTCGTAGAGGTTGCTCTGCTTCCGGCACTTGGCGCACCGGTGGATCGTCTCCCCGCAGTCGGGACAGGAGAACCGCGCGGCGTTCATCCCGGCCACCTGGATGCCACAGGAGACACACTGCCGGGTGCCCTGCGTTTCACTCTCGCTCATACACTGAACCACCACCGCGCGACTTTTAACCGTTGTTCTTTGCCCTCGCCCTCCGTACGGCCGATTGCGACGCGATACCGCGGATCACCCGACGATGAGCGGCCCGATCAACACCCCCATCAGGTGGACCCGCCGCGCGCCGACCCGCGGTGGGACGAGCCCGAGCGCGCCGGCCACGACGAACGCCCCGACCCCGAACGCTCCCGCGAAGGCGAACGAGAGCCCAGCGAGCAGCCCCAGTACGCCAACGGAGAGCCGCGTGTAGTCCGCGTTCCCGACGACGCGGAGGTAGGCGTCGCCGACCAGCAACACGAGCGCGAACCCGCACGCCGCGGCGGTCGCGGCCGCGACGAGCAGGATCGGGAGCGCGAAGGGGACCTCGGCGCGGTCGATCGCGACGGTGACCCCCGTCCGCGGCGTGCCGAGCGCGACGAGCGCGAACAGCGCGAATATCGTGTTGGCCGTGTTCGCGCCGCTCGTGGCGACGACGAACCCGCGGTCCGACTCGTCGCGCGGGACCGCCGGCAGCGCCGCGACCGCGGCGATGGCCGCGGAGACGCCCGGGACGTACCCGACGACCGCGCCCGCGAGCGACCCGCCGCCCGCGCTGACGCCGAGCCCGCGGCGGCTCATCGCGATCCGGGCGTCGGCCTGCGGCGGCACGCCCCCGCCGCCCATCGCGTCGACGAGCACCGGTGCGCCGAACAGCCCGGCGAACAGCGGCACGAGGACCCCGCCGGCGTCGAGGGGCGCCGCCGGGTCGGCGTCGAGCGTCGCGAGCCCGAGCGCGGCGCTCGCGAGGAAGGCGACGAGCCCTCCGAGCGCGGCCCGTTTCGAGGATTCGGTGACCACGAGGAAGGCGACGACTGCGCCCAGAAGCAGCGGGAGGTGTTCCCGAACGACGGGGTAGCCCCGCATCATCAGCCACGTGATCGGGACCGCCAGCGGGACGGCGAGCGCGACCGCCAGGCCGGATCCGACCGCGGACAGTCTGACCGCCTCGCGGCCGCGACCGGCGACCACGNCCTCGCGCCATCAGAGATGTGTATAAGAGACAGGGAGTGGACCACGCCCGCGCCGAGCATCGCGACGCCGACGAGCAGCGGGTCGGCGGATATCGAGGGCGCGACCCCGGCCAACAGGAGGGCGAAGTTGTTGGCGTGGAGCCCCGGGACCAGCCCGCTCGCGGTCCCGAGCGCGACGCCCCCGCACAGGAACGCCAGCGCCGCTGCCGCGAACCCCGGATCGACGACGGGTCGGACCAGCGCGTCCATCGCGACGAGGTGGCCGCGGCTCCCCCGATAAACGTGGGGAGGCGGTCAATGAGACCGAGCGCCGCGGCTCGGAGAGAGCGAAACGAACGGTCGAAAACTCGGTCCAGTTAGGCTTTCTGCGCCGCCTGCGCCTTCTTCTGGGTGACGTAGCCGGCGATCCGGTTGCGGACGCCCTTCGACTCGACGGTCGTCAGCGCGGTGACGCTCTCCTTGTTCGTCTCGAAGTCCGTGTTGAACGAGTCGGGGTACCGCTCAAGCAGGACGTTCCCGAGCTGCTTGATGTACTTGGGTTTGATGGCCATACCGAGCGATACCGCCGGGCCGAACTAAAAGGGTTCGTTACGCCGCGAGCGGGCCGCAGGCGCGCTCGCGTCGACCGCCTTCTCGGTCGACAGTCACCTCTCGTCACTCTCTGCCCGCTCACGCCACCCCGTCGCCTCGTCGATCGCGGCGAACGCCTCGCGCTCGGCCGGCCCGCCGCACCGCTCGACCACGTCCGCGAAGTACCGGAGCCGGTCGAGGAGCTCCCCCGTGTCGAACCCCGTCACGTCCAGTCTGGAGGCCGCCACCGTCGCGTCGACGACCGCGCCGAACCCCCGGTTCACCGTCGGGACGCGCTCGCTCACGACCGCCTGCTCGACCGGGTCGAGCGCCCACGTCCGGACCGTCGTGTCGCCCTCGACCTCGCTCCCGACCTCTTCGGCCGTCACCTCGACCCACGCGTCGGCGCTCGGGAGGACGGGGTCGTCGACCTCCCGGACCGTCAGCGCGGCGTCGACGAACGTCCGCGGGTCGGTCGTGAACTGTACGACGCCGCCGCCGCGCTCCGCGAAGTTCCGCCACGTTCTGGTGCGCCCGTAGGTCCGCGCGGTGACGGGGGCGCCCGGGTCGTCCGGCGCGTGAAGCCCGAGCGCCGCGACGTTCCAGCGGTCGTTCGGCCCCAGCGTCGTCACGACCGACTCGGTGACGCCGCGGAGCGCGACCGGCCAGCCGGGGGGCGTGACGGCGTCGCCGTCATCGCGGTCGGGGGCGCTCACGGCGCCACCTCCGCCCCGCGTCGGAGGGCCACGTACAGCGCCGCGCAGGTGAGATCGGCGGTCGTCCCGGGGTTTATTTCCTCGTCGACGAACGCGGTCGCCAGCTCCTCCGCGGCGCCGAGGTCGGCCGCACGGACCGCGGCGGCGTCGACGGCGTCGACGCCGGCGAGGGCGTCGGGGGGCGCGCCGGCGCCGCCGAGCAGCGCGGCGGCTCGCTCGCTGGCCTCGCGGGCGGTCTCCGGGCCGCGGTTCGCCGCGACCAGCGTGTCTGGCTCGGCGGCGAGCAGCCCGAGGAACGCCCGGGCCGCGCGGTCGGTCAGGGGGCCCTCGTCGCTCAGGATCCACTCGGCCGCGCGGAACGTCCGCGGAAATCCCTCGACCCACTCCCGCGCGTTGCGGTCGGGGACTCGGTCCGGGTCGCCGCGGTCGTCGTCGCCGCCGAGACCGGCCGAAAGCGCCATCACGTCCCGGAGCGTCGCCTCCCGCTCCCGGAGCGCGGGCGCCGCGTCGCTCCCGCGACGCACGTCGAGGTCGGCGGCGTCCGCCGGCGGGTCGGCGACCGCGACGTCGACGTGCTCGAAGGCCCGGTAGAACGCCACCGCGTCGTCGACGGTCGTCTCTCGGGCGACCCGTTCGACGCCCGCCGGGGCGAGGTCGCCGCCCGGCTCCTCGGCCTCGGCGCTCGCCCGCACCAGCGGAACGAGCAGGAGCAGGCAGCCGAACTGGGTGTTCGTCCCGGCTCGCGCCGCCATCCCCGAGACGCCGCGCTCGAAGGCGCGGCCGACCCCGGTCGTCCCGTCCGCGGCCAGTTCGAGGCCCTCGCGGGCGCCGACCGCCCCGCCGAGGAACGCCTCGAACCTGAGGCCGTCGAGGTCCCGGTGCCGGTCGACGTTGCCGGGCTTCGGCGTTCCGGCCACCTCCAGCAGGAGCGCGAGCGTCGCGTCGTCGACGGGAGTCGACGTCACGGCGGCGCCTCCGGCGGAGCCCCCGAGCCCGCTCCGAGCAGTTCCCCCTCCCGCCACGCCGCCACCGCGTCGGCGACGCGGGACAGGGCCGGCGGGCGCTCGCTCGGCCGGCCGACGCTCACGGCGTCCGCGCCGTGCGCGGCGTACTCCGCGACGGTCTCCCTCCCTCGAACGCCGTTGTTGGCGATCACCGTGAGCCCGCCTCTGGGGCGCTCGGTCCCGGTCTTCGCTCTGCCGGCGGTGAGTTCGCCGACGACCGACTCCGAGTCCATCGCGTCGACGTGGAGCCAGTCGGCGCCCGCGGCCGCGACCGCGTCCGCGACGGCGACGAGATCGACGCCGGGGACCTCGGCGCGGACCTTCACGCTCGTCGTCGCGCCGGTCTCGGCGGCGGCGGCCACGTACTCGGTCAGCCGGTCGGCGTCTCGGAGGAGCGACTCGCCGCACCCGACCGCGCGGAGCTCGGGCTGTCGGCAGTGCGCGTTCACCTCGCAGACCGCGCCGCGCTCGGCGCAGAGCGCCGCCGCCTCGCGGACCGGGTCGACGGTCGCGCTCCGGACGTTGACGCCGGCATAGACGGGGGTGTCGGCGAGCAGGCCGAGTTGGCGGTCGATCCACGCGATCGGGTCCGCGGGGAGGAACTCCGAGCGGTCGCGGGCGACGAGGTCCCGCGCGGCGGCCCGGCTCGCCGGGTCGAGGGCGATCCCCCCGACCACCGCGGCGTCGACGTGCGGGGCGGCGGCGCGCGCCCAGTCGGCGTCGGCCGCGCCGCTGAGGCTGGCCGCGACGAGGAACGGGGTCGGTGGCGGGACCCCCTCGCCGGTCCCCGTCACTCCGCCACCTCCGCGTCGGAACCCGTCACCGCCGCTAGCGCGCGCTCGCAGGCGCGGGCGACGCGCTCGGCGTCGTCGGCGTCGTCGATGCGGGTGTCGGTGCGTTCGACCCGACGGTCGCGAAGCTCGGTCGGGTCGTCGTCGTCGAGGACGAACGCGTCCGCGAACGGGTACGCGTCGGCGACGCCCGCGGTCGAGGGCTCGTACCCGACGCCCGCCATCAGCTCGGCGGCGGGGCCCGAGAAGACCTCGTCGCCCACGAACGGCGAGACGGCGACTACGGGCGTCGCCGCCAGCGCCGCCTCGACGCCCGGCGGGGCGAGTATCGGGCCGACGCTCGTCACGGGGTTGGAGGGGCCGACCACCACGGGCTCGTCGAGCGCCTCGCGGACGGCGGCGGTCGGCTCCGCGTCCGCCGCGCCCCGGAACTCCACGTCGTCGACCGCCGGCTCGCCCCGGCGCGCGACCCAGTACTCCTGGAAGTGGATCGTCTCGCCCGCCTCCGTGTGGATCAGCGTCGCGACCGGGTCGTCGGACATCGGGAGGAGGTCGACCTCGAGGCCGAAGGCGTCCGCGAGGACTCGGGTCGCCTCGGTGAGCGTGCGCCCCTCGTCGAGCAGGCTCGTGCGCGTGACGTGGACCGCGCGGTCGCGGTCGCCGATCTCCATGAACTCGCCGACGCCCGAGAAGCGCCGCCAGCGGGCGATCTCGCGGCCCGCCGTCTGCGCGGCGTCGTCGAGGTACCGGGGGGCCGTCTCGAGTCCGACCTCGTCGGCGAGCCGGCGCAGCTCCTCGTGAGTCGCCGTCGTGTCGTCTGCGATCCCCCACCACGTCTCGCGGTCGAGGACGCCGCCGCCGGCGAACAGCACGGTGTCGAGGTCGGGGCAGACGAGGTGGCCGCCGAGTTCGACGTCGTCGCCGGTGTTGGCGACGACCGCGATCTCCGATGGGTCCCACACGCGGGTCGCCCCGTCGAGGAGCTTCGGCGTCCCCGTGCCGCCGGCGAGGAACGTGACCATACCGGCGCAAGGCGGCGGGCGGATTTGTATCCTCGCCTCCGCGGGCGACGAGGCGGATCGGAGTGGACGCAGCGGATTTATTTATAAATGATCGGCGATGCTCAGTCGATCTTTCCGGATGGCGCGCTCCGGCGAGCGGCCCGCAGGGCCGCGAGCCGACGGCGCGAGGNGCGCGAGCAGCCCGCACGAGGGAGTCGGTCGCCCGGAGCAACGCGGAGGGCGACCGACGAGGCTGGGGAGGGGTGAGGTGCGGTTGCGGTCGTGGGTGGGTGGGACACAAAGGGGCAGTCGCGAGGCGGGCGCAGGCGATGTAAGCACCGCAAAGAGCGAGTAAAACGAGCGACTGAGGAGCGCAGCGAGCGTGCGCCCGCCTCGCGACTGGGGCTTTGGAGGCGTTCGCCGTCGATCGACAGTCACCCATTTATAAGCGAGCGACTGGGGCTTTGGAGGCGTTCGCCGTCGATCCGCGGTTAGCCGTATATCACTGGACGTTTGCATTTCAAACATCTCGCAGCAGAAAGCACGAGTGAGATGCTAGCAAGGTCGTGCGTATTTACCGCTCTACGTCCGTACTGGTGGCATGAAAAAAGTCGCTATCAACAACGTAGAGGCTCACGCCGTTGGCGAAGATAGCGCTCGACGGGGGTTATCAGAGCCCTTAGAGACGACCGATATCGCACTCAACCACTACCGGCTTGCTCCCGGTGAGGGGTTTCCCGGAGGGCTTCACGCCCACATGGATCAAGAAGAGGTGTTTGTCGTCCTGAAAGGAGAGGCGACCTTCGAGACGCTGGACGGCGAGGTCACCGTCGGTGAACGGGAAGCGATTCGGTTCTCTCCCCGCGAATTCCAATCGGGCAAGAACAACGCGGATCGCGAACTCATCGCGGTTGCGATGGGCGGACCCCGCGATAGCGAGGATATCCGAATCCCCGTAGCGTGTCCCGACTGCGAGCATGACACCCTGCGCTTCCAGACGCGTGATGATGAACTCACGTTCGTCTGCCCGGACTGTGACGCTGAGCACGTTCCGCGAAACTGTCCGGAGTGCGGCGATCCCGACCTGCGCGTCACTCTGGACGAGACGACCCACACGGTCGTCGTCTGTCAGGGATGCGGTGCCGAATTCGAGACCCCCCCGCTACAGAGCGAACTCGACTGATCGCCGGTATCCTCCGAAACCACCACCGCACGCGACTACTTATAAGCGATGCTCGTCTGCATCCCGTCCGTGTTAAACGCGCTCCCGGCACCCTCCGTCCCGAGGACGATCACGCCAGCACCCGATCCGGTGATCGCCTCGAACTCGTCGATCGCTCGCTCGGCCGCCGCCTGCGCGCCGACCCCGTCGTCGAGATACCCCACGGCCCGCCGCGAGAGCGTCACGCGGGCGATGTCCTCGCCGGCGCCGGTCGCGCTCGCCCCGCCGGCCTCGGTACAGAAGAAGCCGGAGCCGACCTGCGGCACGTCGCCGACGCGGCCCGCGAGCGCGAACGACCGGCCGCCCGTGGAGGTCGCCGCGGCGAACGTCTCGCCGTCGGTCGCGACCGCGCCGACCGTGTCGTGGTCGGGCGCGTCGCGCTTCCCGTCGTCCCCCTCCCCGCTGTCCGCCGACCGCTCCCCCGCCTGATCGTCGCCCGACCCGAACCGCGTCGCGAGCCAGTCGAGGTGCTCGCGGGGGCCGCCTCCCGGCGGGTCCTCGTCCTCGTACCGCTCGCGCTTCTCGTCGGTGAGCAGGTCGACGCCCGTCTCGACGCCGAACTCGTCGGCCAGATCGACCGCGTGCTCGCCGGAGACGAAGATGTGCGGCGTCTCGGAGTGGACGACGCGGGCGACGCTCGCCGCGTGCTCGACGCCCGGCATCGAGCAGGCCGCGCCGACCTCGCGGTCCGAGGTCATCACGCCGGCGTCGGTGCGGACGACGCCGTCGGACTGGACCGCGCCGCCGACGCCGGCGTTGAACCGCGGGCTCGACTCGAGGACGCCGAGCGCCGCCTCGACCGCGTCGAGCGGCGTGTCGGCGTCGACGCCGCGGCGGGTCGCCTCGTCGAGCGTCGCCTGTCTGGAGTCCGGCTCGTCGGGGCGTCCCCCGGCGCCGCCGTGAGCGATGACGCGCATACGCCGGAGTCGCGCGGCGCCCAGATAAGCGCCCGGAAAGCGGTGGAACCGATCCGCCTCCCTCGCCTCCGTACCCGCCGCCGCAAGACCTATCCACGCTCCTCGGAGAGTCGTCACCACCGTGGTCGAACGCCGAGACGCCGCCGCCGGTGACGCCGAGTCGGCCGACGGCGGATCCGCGGCCGCCATTCCGTCACGCCTCCGCGCCGCGCTCCGGCGCCGTCTCGGGATCGACCCGCGCGCGCTCGCGGCCTTCCGGATCGCGCTCGGCGCGGTCCTCCTCGTCGACCTCGCGCTGCGCGCCCGGAACCTGACTGCCTTCTACACCGACGCCGGGGTGCTCCCCCGACCGCTGCTCGCGGAGTCGTACCCCCTCGCGCGCCACTCGCTCCACGCGCTCTCCGGCGAGGCGTGGGCGGTCGCCCCGCTGTTCCTCCTCGCCGGGGCCGCCGCGCTCGCGCTCGCGCTCGGCTATCGGACCCGCGTCGCGGCCGCGGTCTCGCTGGTCCTGCTCGCGTCGCTGCAGGCGCGGAACCCGTTCGTGCTCAACGCCGGCGACACACTCCTCTGGCAGCTGCTCGGGGCCGGTCTGCTGTGTCCGCTCGGCGCGCGCTGGTCGGTGGACGCGGTCCGAGGGCGTGGGGGCGCACCGCGCGCACGCTCCCAGCCAGAAACCGATCGGTTCGCCGGCCCGCAGTCGGCCCTCCTGTTGACCGTCGTCCTCGCGGTGTACGTCTCGAACGCCGTCGTGAAGCTCCGCGGCGAGGCGTGGCCCGCGGGCGAGGCGGTCGAGACCGTCTTCCGGCTCACGTACCTCCACGGCCCGCTCGGGGGGCTGCCGCCCGAGAGCCCGGCGCTGCTCGCGGCCGCGGCCTACGGCTGGCTCGCGCTGCTCGTCGCGTCGCCGCTACTCGTCGCGGCCGCCGGGCGGGTTCGGGCGGCGCTCGCCGGACTCCTCGTGGCCGCCCACCTCTCGATGGCGTTCACGCTCCAGATCGGCGTCTTCTCGGTGATTTCGGCGGTCGGCCTGCTGCCCCTCTTCCCGCCGTTCGTCTGGGACCGGACCGAGACGCTGGCCGCCCCGGCGATCGGGCGGCTCCGATCGGCGGTCGACGGCTTCTCCGAACCGCTGGACTGCGGCGCCGCGACCGGTTCGCTCTCCGGCGTCGGTCTCGACCGACCGACCCGCGGTCGCCTCCTCGCCGCCGTCGCCGCGCTCCTCCTCGTCTCGCTGCTCGCGTGGACCGCCATGGGTCTCGGGGTCGTCGGTGCGCCCGAGCCCGTCGCGGCCGTGTCCGACCCGGCCGAGAGCGACTGGGACATGTTCGCGCCGGAGCCGCCGTCGACCGACGACCTCATTCTCGCGACGGCGACGACCGCCGACGGCGACCGGATCGACGCCCTTTACGGCGACCCGGTCGCGGTCGACCGTCCCCCGTCGGACGCCCGCGGCTACCCCACCGCCCGCTGGCGGAAGCACTTCTCGCTGCTACCGGTCGACGACGCCGACCGCGTCGACGCGACGCTCGCGCACCTCTGTGACCGCGCGGCGGGGCTCTCCGACGCGGAGACGGACTCGGTGACGGTCTCGTCGGTCGAGGTCGACGTCTCCGGGGACGGGGAGGCCCGGGTCCGAGCGGTCGGCACGCGCGAGTGTCGGTGAGGGCCGGGCGCGAGTCGTCCCGGAGAGAACGACCGTGCGGGAACGCGACTGGCTCCTTATTACTCCCCCGGCCGAAGCGGCCGACGTGACACGCGCGGACCAGGACCGACCGCCGACCTCCGTCCTCCTCCCGACCGTGCGCTGGACCGACGCCTGCGACGAGGTGGCCGGACAGCTCGGCGGGCGCGACGAGCTGCTCGTGATCTGCGACACCGACGACGACCCGGTCGCCGAGCGCCGGGGACGGGCGCCTGAGGGCGTCCGGATCGTCCTCGCGGGCGAGCCCGAGGGGTGCTCCGGGAAGGCGAACGCCATCGCCGCGGGGATGGAGGCGGCCGGCCACGACCGGATCGTCTGGACCGATGACGACTTCGCGCACCCGGACGACTGGCTCGCGACGCTCAACGCCGACTACGAGCGGCAGGGGCCGACGACGGAGATTCCGGTCTTCGTCGGGAAAGACCCGCTCGCTCGGTTGTTCGAGCCCGCGTACGCGATCGGCGGGACCGCCGCGGTGTTCGCGGGCGGGATCGCCTGGGGTGGCGCGGTCGTCTTCGAGCGCGACGACCTCCACCGGCCCGGGACGGTCTCCGACGCCGCCGCAGACGACGGCAGAGACGCCGACGACCCGGAGGCGGCGTTCCTCGCGGACCTCCGCCGGACCGTCAGCGACGACGGGACCCTCACCGAGTACCTCGACGTGACGGCCGCGGACCGGACGCGGACGGTGCCCTGCGGCGGCTCGCTTCGCGGATCCCTGGAGCGGTTCGTCCGGTTCTTCCGGATCGTGCGGTTCCACGACACTCCCGCGGCCGCGTTCGACGTCGCCTTCGCGGTCGGGTTCGCAGCGCTGTGTCTGTTCGCGCCGGTGCTCGGCGTGGCGCTCGTCACCGCCGTCTCGGCCGCCGTCTACGCCCGGTTCGGGATCCGCCGGGCGACGTTCCTGCTCGCGGGCCCGTCGGTGCTCCTCTCGCCGCTCTTCATCGCGTACGCGCTGGCGCGTCGGACGTTCGTCTGGGGCGGCCGGCGCTATCGGTGGCGGTCGCTGTTCGACGTGGAAGTGTTGCCCGCGTGAGACCGGCTCCCTCGAGAGACCGGCTTAAACGCCCGATTTCGGGGGCTCTGGCGTCCAGCGGCAAAGCGGCAGGCACTTTACGCGGCTCCGACAACGCACGAACGTTCATGAGCTACGACAAGGTCGACGTCCCCGACGACGGCGAGGCCATCACGCTCGCCGACGAGGAGACCGGCGAGCTGAACGTCCCCGAGAACCCGATCATCCCGATCATTCACGGCGACGGGATCGGCACCGACGTCGGGCCGGCCGCCCAGAAGGTACTGGACGCGGCCGCGGAGGCGACGGGCCGCTCCATCGCGTGGATGCGCGTCTACGCCGGCGAGAGCGCTCGCGAGAAGTACGACGAGAACCTCCCCGAGGACACCGTCTCGGCGATCCGCGACCACCGCGTCGCGATCAAGGGCCCGCTGACGACGCCCGTCGGCGCCGGCTTCCGCTCGCTGAACGTCGCGCTCCGCAAGACGCTCGACATGTACGCGAACGTCCGGCCGACCTACCATCTCGACGGCGTCCCGTCGCCCGTCAAGAACCCCGAGGCGATGGACATGATCACCTTCCGTGAGAACACGGAGGACGTGTACGCCGGCATCGAATGGGAGGCCGGCACCGACGAGGTCGAGCGGGTACGCGACTTCCTCGAAGACGACATGGAGGTCGCCGACGTCATCCACGACGGCCCGGTCGGGATCGGCATCAAGCCCATCTCGGAGTTCGGCTCGAAACGCCTCATCCGCGAGGCGGTCGACTACGCGCTCGCGAACGGCCGCGACTCGGTCACGCTCGTCCACAAGGGGAACATCATGAAGTTCACCGAGGGCGCGTTCCGTGACTGGGGCTATGAGGTCGCCGAGGAGGAGTACGGCGACGACGTCATCACCGAAGACCAGCTCTGGGACGAGCATGACGGCGAGCAGCCCGAGGACACCCTCGTCGTCAAGGACCGCATCGCGGACAACATGCTCCAGCAGCTGTTGACCCGCACCGACGAGTACTCGGTCATCGCGACGATGAACCTCAACGGCGACTACATGTCCGACGCCGCCGGCGCGCAGATCGGCGGTCTCGGCATCGCGCCCGGTATCAACCGCGGCCACGGTCGCTGTCTCGCCGAGCCCGTCCACGGCTCCGCGCCCAAGTACGCGGGCCAGGACAAGGTGAACCCCACCGCGATGATCCTCTCCGGCCGCGAGATGCTCGACTACCTCGGGTGGGACGACGCCGCCGAACTCGTGCGCGACGCCGTCGAGGAGACGATCTCGTCCGGACAGGTCACCTACGACCTCCACCGGCAGATCGAGGGCGGCGAGAAGCTCGCGACGAGCGAGTTCGCCGAGGCCGTCGTCGACAAGATCGACGAGCTGGCGTAAGCGTCGTTTAATCGCATCTACGATTTTCATTCTTTTTCTGAGCGCGAGAGACGTCGCCGCTTCTAGACAACCGGTGATCGCGGATCGGTGGTGAACACCTCCAAAGCCCCAGCCGCTCGGCAGTACGTGATCGACGACTCCGCGCCTCACGCCTCCCCAGCCTCGCGGCTCCCTACGGTCGCCGCGTCCCTCGCGGGCTCCTCGCGACCGCCCTTGGCGGTCGCTCGGAGGCACGCCACCGCACACGTTCACTTATAAAGAGCTGCCGTCTACCCCAGCCGCTCGTCGAGGATGAGCCGCGTCTTCGTCGACTTGACCTCGTCCATCTCCCTCGCCTGGGAGATGAGCTCGTTGACCGCACGCGTGTCGACGGCGTCGACGACGAGCACAACGTCGTCCTCGCCGGAGACCTGCCAGACGAAGTCCACCTCCTCCCAGTCGACCATCCGCTCGCCGACGGCGGCGGTGTCGACGTTCATCTCCACCGAGATCTCGATCATCGCCTTCACGTTCCCCGTGCGGGTCGTGACGGTGAACCGCTCGATGATCCCCTCGTCGGTCATGCGGTCGACGCGGTTGCGCACCGTCCCCTCGGAGGTGCCGACCCGGTCCGCAATCTCCGTGTAGGGGGTTCGCGCGTCTCGTCGCAGTATCGAGAGGATCCGGCGATCGAGGTCGTCCATACCCGTCCGTCTCGCCCCGACGACTTACTCGTTACGAATATCGTAACGTAACTACGAACGACGCATTTATTACCCTTTGCGCGTACGTTTCTCGTAATGTCGGACGCCTATATCGCGCTGGCCGACGGACGCGTGCTCGAAGCGCGCGCTCGTTCGCCGGGGCGCACCCGCGGCGAACTGGTGTTCACGACCGCGTACACCGGCTATGAGGAGTCGCTCACCGACCCCTCCTACGCCGAACAGATACTCACCTTCTCGTACCCCCTCATCGGGAACTACGGCGTCCGAAGCGAGCGGTTCGAGTCCGAATCGGTCCAGCCGCGCGCGGCGATCGCCCGCGAGCTGACCGACGACGTCGCCGAGTGGCTCGCCGGCGAGGACGTGCCGGCCGTCGACCACGTCGACACCCGCGAGATCGTCACGACCGTCCGGGAGGAGGGCGCGATGGCCTGCGGGATCGCCGCCGGCCCGGACGCGACCCCCGAGGACGCGGTCGAGGAGATGGAGGCGTGCAAGCCGATGAGCGACCACGTCGACATCGGCGCGCAGGTCTCCGTGTCGGAGCCGACCGTCCAAGAGGGCGACGGCGTCGCCGACGTGGCCCTGATCGACTGCGGCGCGAAGGGCTCGATCATCTCCTCGCTCACCGAGCGCGGCGCGGACGTCCACGTCCTCCCGTACGACGCGACCCCCGAGGACGTGGCCGACGTGGACCCGGACGTGCTGTTCGTCTCGAACGGCCCGGGCGACCCGGAGAACTTTGTCGCCGCGCAAGCGGTCGTCGACGCCTTCGCGGGCGACCTGCCGATGGCCGGTATCTGCCTCGGCCAGCAGGTGATCACGAGCGCGCTCGGTGGCTCGACCGAGAAGATGGCGTTCGGCCACCGCGGCGTCAACCAGCCCGTCAGGGACCTCCGGAGCGGGAAAGTCGTGATGACCACGCAGAACCACGGCTACACGGTCGACGACACCGGTCCGCTGGAGGTGACGCAGGTGAACGTCAACGACGACACCGTCGAGGGGCTCGACAGCACGGACCTCGACGTCATCACCCGCCAGTACCACCCCGAGGCGAACCCCGGGCCGCACGACTCGCTCGGCTTCTTCGACGAGGTGCTGGAGCTCGCGGAGGCGACGCCGCCCGTCGCCGCCGACTGACCACGCCGCCCGCCGCTGACCACGCCGGAGTACCACTCGCCGACGCCTGTCGGTTCCCGCGTCGAACTTTCGCCCGCTCCGCTTCCCGTCCGACCCGCGTTCCGACCGCGACCGGCGACGTTTTCCCCCGTCCCCTCGCAGTGACGGCCATGACGACGGAGATCCTCCTCACTAACGACGACGGCATCGACGCCGTCGGGCTCCGGGCGCTGGCCGACGCGCTCTCCCGCGACTACGACGTGACGGTCGTCGCGCCCGAGAGCAACCAGTCCGGCGTCGGCGGCGCGCGCTCGTGGTGGGACACGACGGTCGAGTACACCGAGACGGGCGCCGGTTACGCGGTCGACGGCACTCCCGCCGACTGCGTCGCCGTCGCGGACGTGGCGCTCGGGCTCGACCCCGACGCCGTCGTCTCCGGCTGTAACCACGGGCCGAACATCGGCGCGCACATCCTCGGGCAGTCCGGAACGGTCGGCGCCGCGATGGAGGCCTCGTTCCTCGGGACGCCGGCGATCGCGGTGTCGCTGTACGACCGCGGCAACCTCCCCGTCCCGCCGACGCTCGACAACGGCGACTTCGCGGTCGCCGGCGAGGTCGTCGTCGACCTGCTCGGACGCGCGGAACGCGCCGCCGCCGACGGCGACCTCGCCCTCCCGTTCGGCGCCGACGTGCTGAATGTCAACGTCCCCGCCGCCGACGACGAGACCGCCGCGGACCCGACGTACCGGCTGACCGAGCCCGCGCGCGGCTTCGACGTGATCGAGTTCCGTCCGGGCGAGGAGGGGCCGGAAGACGAGAACGTCCCCGAGGGCTGGGAGTTCAACGAGCGACGCGGGGAGATGGGGATGGAGCTTCGCGACCGCTTCTGGCGGGAGTTCCTCCGCGGCGACGTCCCCGACGACCCCGGCTCCGACCGGCTCGCGGTCGTCGAGGGCGAGGTGAGCATCTCGCCGCTGTCCTCGTCGCGGTCGATCGCCGGCGACCGCGCCGGCGAGGTCGTCAACGGGCCGGCTGAGGCCGCCTCGGGCGCCTCGCGGATAGAACAGGACTGACCGGCGGACTCCTTCCGTCACCGCCGTCCCGGAGCCGTCTCAGCGCCGTCTCAGCGCCGCCGTCCCGGTCGACGCGAACTGCCGGCGAACTCCCTGCCGAGCCGGCCGAGGTACCACACAATGATCAGCCCCAGCACGATCCCGCTGCCGAGCGCCGCGAGCAGCTCGACCGCCGAGGGGTCGAACTGGAGCGAGATGAGCGGCGGCGACACCGCCACGATGAGGAGGATGGCGGCCTTTATCCGTCGGTTCCCGGCGTCGCGTTCCGCCTCCGACATGGGCTCTACCACGCGGACCCCTCCGCGGTCCACGCTCGGGGCCCGATCGCTCCCGTGTCCATGGCCCACCCACGACTCGCCCGGATATCAACCCGGCGGAGCCGGACGGACGCCGCTCCGACCGCCGGCTCCCCGAACCGATCGCACACGTTCGCCGCCGCGGCTTGATAAACGTCTCGACCGTTCACGTCGGTAGCGGGTGCATATCGGCGTGAACGGTCTCGACGGTTTAAGCCCGGCCGGGCTCACGTGTCCGATACCCCTGCCCGCGGCCCCGCCGGTGCGGCTCGTTTCGCGCGAGTCGCTCCCTCCACCGCCGTTCCGCGGCGTTTTTGAGCCGACCCCGACAAGCGACGTGCATGGACGACGAACTCCGCGAGCGCGTCGAGGCGGCCGCCGAGGCCGCCGCGCTGTTCAACGCGCTCAAACACGGCAGCGACCCGGACGTGGGCGCCATCATGGGCCCGCTCATGGGCGAGAACCCCGACTTCCGACCGCACGGCGACGAGATTCCCGGCGTCGTCGCGCCGGTCGTGAACCGGGTCGCCGGCATGGACGAGGCGGAGCGCCGGGAGCGACTCGGCGAGCTCGCGCCAGACAAGCTCGCGGAGCTGGAGGCCGACGACGAGGAAGACGAACGCGTCCTCCCCGACCTCCCGAACGCCGAGGACGGCGAGGTCGTGATGCGCGCCGCGCCGAACCCCAACGGTCCGTGGCACGTCGGCCACGCGCGCATGCCCGCCGTCATCGGCACGTACAAGGAGCGGTACGACGGGGAGTTCATCTGCCGCTTCGACGACACCGACCCGGAGACGAAGCGCCCGGACCTCGACGCCTACGACGCCATCTTAGAGGACATCGAGTACCTCGGCTTCGAGGTCGACCGCGTCCTGAAGGCCTCCGACCGGCTGGAGACGTACTACGACCACGCCCGCGACCTGATCGACGCCGGCGGCGCGTACACCTGCTCGTGTTCCGGCGAGGAGTTCTCGGCGCTCAAAAACGACGCCGAGGCGTGCCCGCACCGCGACAAGGACGGCGAGACGGTCCGCGAGGAGTTCGAGGCGATGGTCGACGGCGAGTATTCGGCCGGCGAATTGGTGTTACGCGTCCGGACCGACATCGAGCACAAAAACCCCGCGCTCCGCGACTGGGTCGCCTTCCGGATGATCGACACGCCGCACCCGCGCGAGGCGGCCGCCGACTACCGCTGTTGGCCCATGCTCGACTTCCAGTCGGGCGTCGACGACCACCTCACGGGCGTCACGCACATCATCCGCGGGATCGACCTCCAGGACTCCGCGAAGCGCCAGCAGTTTGTCTACGACTACTTCGACTGGGAGTACCCGGAGGTGCTCCACTGGGGCCACGTGCAGGTCGACGAGTACGACGTGACACTCTCCACCTCGACGATCAAAGGGCTGATCGAGGACGGCGAGCTGACCGGCTGGGACGACCCGCGCGCCCCGACCATTCAGTCCATGCGCCGCCGCGGCATTCAGGGGCAGGCCCTCGTCGACTCGATGACCGAACTGGGGATGTCCACCTCCGACGTCGACCTGGCGATGTCGTCGGTGTACGCCAACAACCGGGACCTGGTCGACGACGGGGCGAACCGGTACTTCCTCGTGCGCGACCGCGACGACGCTCCCGCGGTCGAGCTGCCGGTCGTCGACGGCGACGCGCCAGCGCCCGAGGCGGGCCACCCGCCGCTCCACCCCGACCACCCGGACCGCGGCGACCGCGAGGTCCCCGCCGGGCGGGTCGTCGTCGAGTCCCCGGACCTCCCGAGCGAGGGCGAGCGCGTCTGGCTCAAGGGGTACGGCTGCGTTCGGTACGAGGGGGACGAGCTGGTCTTCGTCGACGCCGCCATCGAGGTCGTCCGCGAGGGCGACGTGGACGTGATCCACTGGGCGCCGGTCGAGGAGGGGCTCGAAACCCTCCTGCGCACCGTCTCCGGCGACGTGCGAGGGATCGCCGAGCCCGCGGTCGCTGACGTCGACCCCGACACGGTCGTCCAGTTCGTGCGCGTCGGCTTCGCTCGGATCGACGGGTTCGACCCCGAGCCGACCGACGATCCGGACGGGCCGAACGGCGAAGAGGACCTGCTCGCCTACTTCGCGCACCCGTAGGCGGCGCCTTCGGACCCCCTGCGGCTCCCGCGAGACGCCCTCGCCGGCTTCTCGCCGCGGGGGTTAAATAGCGAGCCCCGGAACTACGGGCACGATGGCCATCGACTCGAACTTCGAACAGAGCCGGGAGAAGGTCGGCGAGGAGGACGGCGTCGCCGTTTGGGGCCCCGTCGAGCCGCCGGAGAAGCAGGGAATTCGCGGGACGCACGTCGCGGTCGACTTCGACATCTGTCTCGCCGACGGCGCGTGCCTGGAGGACTGCCCGGTCGACGTGTTCGAGTGGGTCGACACCCCCGGTCACCCCGAGTCCGAGCGGAAGGCGAACCCCGCCGACGAGGACCAGTGCATCGACTGCATGCTCTGTGTCGACGTCTGTCCGGTCGACGCGATCGACGTCGATCCCGGTCGCGAGAACCGTTTATAAACGGCCGAGGGCGTCGTACTCGCCTCCGAAGCCACCGCAGACCACTTATACGTCGTTGATCGCGGATCGACGGAAACCCCGCCCCGCACAGCAACCGCACAGCACCTCACGCCTCCCCAGCCTCGCGGTTCGCGCTCTGCGAGCGCTCACCGCGTCCAGCGAGAATCGAAGATTCTCTGGCAGCCGGCGGCTCCGCCGCCGGCGACCTCGCGCGTGCGATTCGCAGCCCGACGGCTGCTCATCGGCACGCGCCACCGCACAGCGGTTTATAAGTAATGCGTAGACGTCTCTCAGTCGTTTATAAATCGCTCCCGTTCTTCGAGCGCGAAGTCGGTCCCGTACCGCTCGACGAGGGGCTCGTAAGCGTCGCCGAGCGCGCGCATGCAGGCGCCCGTCGACACGTACCCGAGCTCGTCGGCGACCGACTCGCTCGGGTGGCCCTGCAGGACCTTCCGGACGAGCAGGCGCTTCTCGCGGTCGTCGAGCGCGTCGCCGTCGCTCGTCTCGCTCCCCCCCTCGCCGTCGATCAGCGCCGCGACCGCGAGGTCGCGGAACGCGCCGGGCGCGCTGTCGTACATCCCCGGACCGTACGACGCGCCTACGACGGAGCGCCACTCGATCTCGGTCAGGTCGACGGTCGTCGGCGCGGAACAGGCGCGGAGCGCGCCGACGACCACGCCGGGGTCCACGTCGCGGTGAGCGTCGGAGAGCCCGTCGCGCTCGCGGTCGCGAAACGCGGCGGCGTGGCGGCCGAGGAGGGCGCTCCCCGGTCCGTCCTCGCCGCCGGGGCGAAGCATGATCGCGGAGTACTCCCCGGAGGCGTCGTTGCGGGACGTCGAGAGGTGGACCGTGCGGTAGCCCGCCCGCCGCCAGAAGCGGAGCAGGCGCGGGGTCGCGCCGTAGCCGACCGAGAAGTAGTCGACTGCGTCGCCGTCGGTTTCCCCGCCGAACTCCTCGTGCACCTCCTCCAGCAGGCGCGTGCCGAACTCCTCGCCTCTGAGCGCGTGGTGGGTCGCGATCCGCACGGTCCGCACTCCCCGCGGCTCGGCGGCCGCCTCGTCGCGGAGCTGGCTCGTGAGTACGTCCGGCACCATGTTACCGCGGACGCGCTCGCCCTCGTACATCCCTCGGCGGGTCTCGGCGTCGAGCCCGCCCTCCCGCGCGAGCAGCGCGACCGCGACGACGCGCCCCTCCGCCACCAGCGCCCGCGCGGCGAGGTTCGGGGCGTCGAGCAGGCGCGCGAGGTCGTTCGGCTCCGTGCGGTAGTGCGCCGCGACGAGCAACCCGAACGCCTCCCGCAGCAGGGCCTCGTCCGCGAGCAGGTCGTCGGGTGCGAGCGTCCGGTACGTCGCCTCCCCGACCGCGCTTCCCGCGACCGCCTCTTCGACCGCCGGGCGCGCGTCCAACAGGAGCGCCCGCGACGCCCACGCCTCCACCGGGTCGTTCCGCGCGTACCGGATCGGCTCGTCGAGCCGCACGTCCCGCACCGAGAACGGGCTCGCGCGCAGCCGCTCTTTGAACCGGATCGAGAACCCGCGGCCGGCCCCCTCGTAGCCGTGGACCGTCGTGCAGAACGCGACCGCCGGCGCGTCGAGGAACCGCTCGAGCAGCCGCACCGGGAGCGCGGCCGCCTCGTCGACGATCACCGCGTCCGGGTCGCCGGGGAGGTCGGCGGCCTCGGCGGGCGCGAGGTAGCGCACCCGTCCCCCGCTCGGGGCGTCGAGGTGACGGGCGTCGCGCTCGGGGTAGCTTTCCCCGCCCTCGCCGGCGTGCTCGTTCCCCTCGATCAGCGCTCCCGCCCGCGCGAAGACCTCCGCCGCGTTGCGGAACGCCGGCGCCGTGACGAGCACGTCGGCGCCGCCGAGCGCCAGCGCGCCCGCCGCGATCCCCGCCGCGCTCGACTTTCCGCGCCCGCGGTCCGCCTCGGCGACGACCGCGGTCCCCGGCGTCGCGAGCGCCTCGAACGCCCTCACCGCCCGGACCTGATCGGCCGTGAGACATGCCTCGTAGGCCGCGGCCGGGAACGTCGCGTTCGGCGGGGCGGTCGGCCGTGCGGCCGGTTCTGCGGTCGTCTCTCCGCGTGACCCGACGAGGCCGTCGCGCTCGACCGCGTCATCCGCCGGCCCGTCCGCCCCGAGCGAGGCGATCGCGATCCCCGGGTGCGAGCGGAGCGTTGCGACGAAGCGCTCGCGGAAGCGACCGGTCACGTCATCGATCCCGTACGGCGGGACCGCGAGCGAGTCGTCGAATCGGTCGCGGACGGCCGGCCACGCGTCGAGGTCGGGGGTCAGGAGGACGAGGAGCCCGCCGCCGTCGACCGCGCCGACGCACCGCCCGACCGCGTTCGGGACGAACTGCTCGTGGCAGTCGAGGACGACGGCCTCGCGGGTGCGACCGAGCAGGTCGTCGGCGTTTCGAGGGCGGTGTTCCTCGAACCGGAACCCCTCACGGGTGGAGACGACCGAGACCGACTCGCGCGTGTCGCCGTTCCGCTCGTCGCCGTTTCGGTCACCGCCTTTTCGCTCCTCGCTTTCCCGCCTGTCGCCCGCGATCGCTTCGACCGCGGCGTAGGCCGCGTCGAGCCCGCGGTCGCGGTCGCCGGCGAACACGAGGACGCGCCGCTCGTTCGTCGCCTCGGCTTCCCGCTTCGCGTCTCGCGCCAGCGCCGCGATCATCGTTCGGTCGTCGTTGCCGGGGGGCGCGGATGTGTCTTCCCCTCCGGACCCACCACGTCTCACTCGCCTCTCAAGTCTCACGCTTCGCGAGGCGGGACGCTTACGGACTCCCGGCGCGTCTCTCCGGGTATGACCACGGTCACGCTCATCGGCACGCGGCTCGCGGACACGGGTCGCGAGTTCGTCTATCAGGGAGAGTCGCCCGACTGCGAGGGGTGTCCCTATCGGAGCCAGTGTCTCAACCTCTCGGAGGGGACTCGGTACCGCGTGACGGGCATCCGCGAGAACGCGCAGACGCTCGACTGCGCCGTCCACGACGCCGGCGTCCGCGCGGTCGAGGTCGAGCCCGCGCCCGTCCCCGCGAACGTCCCGTCGAAGCAGGCGTACGCCGGCGGCCGCGTCTCGCTCGCCGGCCCGTGTCCGCACACCGAGTGCCCGAGCCACGGGTACTGCGTCCCCGACGGCGCCGGCTTCGACGACGAGCGCGTGATCGACCAGGTGCTCGGCGAACCCCCCCACGACACCTGCGCGCTCGACCGCGACCTGACGCTGGTGGAGTTCCGGGCGGAAGAGTAACGAACCGGCTCTCGCGATCGACGCCTACAGCTCGGTGACCGCGTTCAGCGTGATCAGGATCGCCCGTTCGACGTTGTCTTTGGCCTTCTCCGGCAGCTCGTCGTCCGAGTCCGCGCCCTTCTGCGAGCCCGCGACGAGGTTGCCGTCGACGGTGCAGATCGCGCCGGCCCGCAGCTCCTTGCGCCGCGCGAGCGCGAAGACGGTCGCCGCCTCCATCTCGATCGCGAGCAGGTTCGCGTCGTTCCAGTCGTCGACGTACGCGTCGCTCTCGTTGTAGAAGGCGTCGTCGGAGACGATCGGCCCGACGTGGATCTCCTCCTCGTTGTCCTCGGCGGCGCCGACGAGCTCGGTGAGCGCGTCGTAGTCCGGGACCGCGGGGTAGTTCGCCGACTCGTAGCGCTTGCTCGTCCCCTCTTCCTTGGCCGCGCCCGTCGCGACCACCATGTCGCCGACCTCCATGTCGGGCTGTAAGGCGCCGCAGGTGCCACAGCGCAGGAACGTCTCGACGCCGACCCGCGAGAGCTCTTCGACCGCGATGGCGGCCGACGGGCAGCCGATCCCGGTCGAGCAGATCGTGAGGTCCGTCCCCTCGTAGCTCGCGTTCACGACCTTGTACTCGCGGTTCTGCGCGACGAGCTCGCTGTCGTCACACAGGTCCGCGATCCGGTCCACGCGCCCCGGGTCGCCGGGGATGATCGCGATCTCGTGGACGTCGCCCTCCTCGACCAGCAGGTGCGGCTGTTTCGCCATACGCGCGGAGACTCTCGCCGCGCGCAAAAACGGACCGGTCGGCAGCCGGTGCCGCGTTCGCGATCCCAATTTGATATCGCGGGATATACTTTATAATATGGAACCACCGATCGTCTCGACGACGGCGACGACTCGACCGCCGCCGTCCGATCGGCCGGTTTATCGCCTCGGGCGCGGCGAGTTCGGGTATGAGCGACTCCGACGAAGCCGCCGTCTCTCTCGCGTCGTCGATCGGCGCCCTCGTTGTCACGTTCCTCCTCGTCACCCCGGTCGCGGGGACGCTGCTCGGGTTCAACTGGACGCAGGCCGTGTTGATCGGCGGGTTCGCCGGCGCCGTCGCCGTCGCGTCGGCGCGGTTGACGGCGCGGCGGATCGACGGCGACTGACTCCGGCGACGGCGATCGGCGTGCGTCGCTCGGGCGGTTATCGGGACTGAGAGCCCGGACGGAGGATTTTATACCCGTCCGGCGTCGACATCTGGTAATGCGCTTCAGTCGCGACCGTCGGGGCCAGTCGGTCGTGATCGGGACGGTGATCCTGTTCGGCTTCCTCATCTTGGCGCTGTCGCTGTACCAGGTGCAGGTGGTGCCACAGGAGAACAGCGACATCGAGTTTGACCACAGCCAGCAGGTCGAAGGAGAGTTTTTGGACCTCCGAAACGCGGTCTTGAGCGCGAGCCGCACCGGTGCCGGCCGCTCGACATCGTTGAAACTCGGAACCCGGTATCCACAGCGGACGTTCGCGCTGAACCCGCCGCCGGCCGCGGGCCAGTTATCGACGACCGACCCCCGTGAGCTGCGTGTCGAGAACGCCACGGTCGAGGGAGAGGGGAACGTCGTCGCATACTGGAACAACCGGACTACGAGGGACGGTGCGATCGCGTTCAACACGAGCTCGCTGCGGTACTCGCCCGGATACAACGAGTTCCGGGACGGTCCCGACCTCGTGTACGAGCACTCGCTCGTCGTCGCCGAGTTCGAGAACACGGTCCTCTCCCGGACCGGGCAGACCGCGGTGGACGGCGACAACCGGATCCGGCTGACCGCGCTGGACGGAAGCGTAGACGAGTCGGGCGTCGAGCGGACGAGTCTGGACCCGGAAGCGCTCTCGCAGAGCCGGCGTTCGGTGACGCTGAACTCGACCGGAAGCGATCCGATCGTCCTCGAGCTACCGACGGATGTGTCGACTGAGCGAGCCGGGGATCTCGAGTCGGTGTGGCGCGACCGACTTGCGGAAGACGATGCGAATGTCGAGGATGTCACCGTCGCGAGCGGCACGGTTCGAGTCGAACTGAACGGTACAGCAACGTACCGCCTTGAGCTTGGCAAGGTCGGACTCGGAACTGAGACGACCGCTACCAACGAATCGGACGGGTACATCATCAAGGTCTCTTCGGAGAACGGGGTCGCAGTCGCGGAAGTTCGTGACCGATACAACAACCCTGTTGGGAACGCACAAGTCACTATCTCGGTCGACGGTTCGTTCGAGGAGACCGCGCAGACCAATGAAGAGGGTCGCGTCAGTTACGAGGTTGACGACGTTTCGGATATTGAGATGGCGATCAACGACGGGACCGAAACGTGGGAATCCATTTCGTTCGAGAGTGTCGGTGCTGGTGCCCCTGGCGGAGGTGGTGGTGCCCAATCGCTCCTCGTCGCACCGGAGGAGGCAGTCGCGTTCAATGGTCCTGGCTCTACCGAACGAGGCGGGTTTCAATTAGATGTCGAGAATCAACACGATGAGCAAGTCCGCATCACCGACGTAACGGTCCTTCCAGAGGATCCGGCCCTCAACGGGTTGTCCGATGAGGCGGATAGCTCTGGACCGGGTCGATCTGAACTGTACGTGCAGTCCGAAACCGACGCCATCGGTGATAAAAACGTTCTCTTAATTCCCGATCGGGAGTACGCTTTCATTCCGAACAGCGGACTCCAACTGAATCTCCAGCGCGGCCCTGAAAAACGAGCGTACGACACGGACACCGGGGAATATGTCGACGCCGAGACGGACTTTTCCGGTGTAGAAGTCCCGCTGAATTCCGGAGAACAGGCCACGATCACCCTAGCGGAGTTCTACAAAGTTGATCTGTTTGATGCGGCTGTCGTCGATGTCGCTGGTGAGACGTTCAGCGTTACTATCGGATACAAGGTCGCAGGTGAGCGACAGACCAAACAGTTCGTTACGACGATCGAGGAAGCGCCGATAGGGCGCGTGAACGTCCAAGAAAACATTGCACCCGGTGACGTCGACTTCGATGTGACCACCGATCAGTTCCAGAGTTTAGCAGCGGGATGGGTCGTTGTCGAGAACGCAGCAAGTGGCCAAACGGTTTCGTTTGAGTCGACTGATGGGGAGACGACGGCGGTCGATTCGGCTGACGTCGGCGGACTCTCTGAGGGCGATGAAATCGTCGCCACCCTCTATGAAAGTGACACGGAAGAGCGGCAACTGGATCAGGATAGCACCACCGTCGGAGGTGGAGCGTCTGCGATCAATGCGTTCGACGTGACGGACCAGAGCGGTAACCAAGCTCGGTTTGATGTCGATTGGGTTGTGACAAATGACGACGACGACCTCGATACAGTCGAAATCGAACTACAAGATGAGACCGGTACTGTTGTCGATACAGTTCTTAACGACGTCGGCGGTGGGAGTGCTTCGGGAACCGATCGGGTCGAACAGACCGCAAATCCTCCCGATCAAACGTATACCGTACGACTGATCGTGACAGACAACAACGGAAACGAGGTCGTCGAAACGCGGGAAATTGTGTATAGTGGCTGAGTCGGCTCCGCTTTTGCAGCGGTCTCAGTGTAGTACAGGCCGCTTTTAGCTCTCGTGCTGGCAAATGTACGAGAACCGGTTTCTGTAGGTGGCTTTAGAAGATACAACAATCGACGTAATCCACCATCGACAAAGCCATATGCCCACCTCATGAACAATCGCCTATGACCGAAGTCGGCATCGACGCCGTCGAGATCTGGACCGGAAAGCTCAAGCTCGACTTGCCCGGCACGTTCGCGCCGGAGAAGGGCGACGACCCGGAGAAGTACACGAAGGGGCTCGGGCTCAACAACTCCTCGTTCCCGGACGTGTACGAGGACATCGTCACGATGGGCGCGAACGCCGCCAAGGGGCTGATGGACCGGAAGGGGTTGGAGCCGGCCGACATCGGTCGGATCGACGTCGCCACGGAGTCGGCGTTCGACCACTCGAAACCGGTGTCGACGTACATCGCCGGCTGCCTCGAACAGGTGTACGACGGCGACTTCACCCACGCCAACAAGGGCGAGCGCAAGTTCGCCTGTCTGGCGGGAACGCAGGCGATCGACGACGCGTACAACTGGATCCGGGCGGGGCGAAACCGCGACCGCCCGGCGATCGTGATCACGACGGACACCGCGCTCTACGCCCGCGGCGACCCCGGCGAGGCGACGCAGGGCGCCGGCGCCGTCGCGATGCTGATCGACGAGGACCCCTCGATCGTCGCGCTCTCGACCGATCAGGGGTACGGCTCGAAAGACGAGACGGACTTCTTAAAACCGAACCAGCAGTTCCCGAGCGTCGACGGGAAACGCTCGGTGCAGGTGTACCTCTCCCGGATGCGCGAGGCCCTCGAGGACTACGAGTCCGTCACCGACGACATCGAGCTCGACGACTTCGCGTACGCCCCGTTCCACACGCCGTTCCCCGGGATGGTCCGGAAGGCGGCGCTGCTAGCGTACCGGCACGTCATCCGCGACACGGAGCACGAGGACGCGCTCGCCGACGAGATCGGCCGGCAGCCACGCGAAGGCAACTTCGTGGACCGCGAGGCGTACGAAGAGGCCATCCGCGAGTACATGGACAAGCTGAAAACCACCGAGCAGTACCAGACGTGGTACGACACCGTCGTGGAGCCGACGCTCGGTCTCTCGCGGGAGGTCGGAAACTGGTACACCAGTTCGGTCCACATCGCCCGTGTCAGCGCGCTGCGGGACGCTCTGGCCCGCGACCGGTCGTTCGTCGGCGACACGCTGCTCGTCGCCTCCTACGGCTCCGGCGCGCAGGCGGAGATCCACTCGGAGACGGTTCGGGAAGGCTGGCGGGCGGAGATCGAGGGGCTCGACATCGACGACCAGCTCGCCGAGCGCTACGACCTCACGTGGGAGGAGTACGAGGACGTCCACGACGTCCACGAGTACGACATGGACGTCGAACGCGAGATCGAGGAGTTCACGCAGCCGGAGTCGGAGTTCGTCTTCACCGGGTGGGGGCGGATGAACGAGCGGAAGTACGAGTACGTCGAGTGACCGGCTGACGGTGGGGAGTCGACGACGAGATCGCGGCTCTCCGTTCCGTTTCTGTAGGTCCGCTGTCCCGTGAAAACCGGTCACACGACGCTTCTCGAATACGATGGGTTTAAACGACGTTAGGCTGAAAATCACCTCAATGGTAACCATCTACGACGTGCCGGCCGACGCCCTCATCGAGGAGGTCGCCGCACGCCTCGAGGACCGGATCGACGCTGTCTCTTATACACATCTCT
>NZ_AOJH01000031.1 GCF_000337355.1 Halorubrum kocurii JCM 14978
CAACCTCATCCGCACGTCGCTGCAGGCCCTCGAAGACGACGGGCTCGTGACGACCGCCGCTGGTGAGGGTCGCCGGCTGTCCGACGACGGCGAAGCGTTCCTCTCCGAGGTCGCTGCCGACGTCTTCGAGGACCTCGACCGACCGGAACTCGAACGCTACGCGTAGATCGCCGATTCGCTTTTTCGGATATCGCTCGCTTCCGAGCCTCAGCTCTCATACTGGCCCCCTAAACCCTGATAAGGGGCGTCTGAGCGGCTTCCGAGCAGCTTCTGTCTCGCGTTGCTGTTTGCTGACGGTCGTCTCGCGTTCGCCGAGGTATATTGATTCTCGCTATATCGAATCTGATGGGTGTCGCTCGCCGGCGGTCGTTGCGAGCGATGGTCGGCGAAAAGGCGGTGTCCGGGCGGTGTTCGGGCGAGCGGTTCGATCGGCTCGGCGACCGAGCTACCCGGTGTTCTTCATCCCGGCGGCGATGCCGTTGACGGTGAGCCGGAGGGTCCGCTCCTCCGCTTCGGTGCGGTGGGTCCGCCCGAGCAGGTTCGCCTGTAGCAGGTTCAGCGGGTCGACGTAGGGGTTCCGTCGGTCGAGGCTCTCTTCGAGCCACTCGCGCCGGAGGAGCTGGTCGCGACCGCTGATCTCGAGGACCAGATCGCGGCCGCGCTCGTACTCGCCGACCAGCTCGGGGAAGAACCGCTCGCGGAGGTCGTCGTCCGCGAGGTCGGCGTACTCGGCGGCGATCTCCGGCTCGGTGCGAGCTAGCGCGAGCGCGGCGTTGTCGAGCGTGGTGCGGAAGAACGGCCACTCCTCGTACATCTCTCGGAGCGTTTCGAGCCCCGCCTCCTCGCCGACCTCGTCGAGGTAGGCGTCCATCCCGGAGGCGAGCGAGTACCAGCCCGGGAGGATGAGTCGGGTCTGCGTCCACGAGAACACCCACGGGATCGCGCGCAGGTCCTCGACGGTGCGCTCACCGGAGCGCGAGGCGGGCCGCGAGCCGAGGTTGAGGTCCTCGACGACGGAGATGGGCGTCGCCTGCCCGAAGTAGGAGACGAACCCGTCGGTGTTCAACAGGTCGCGGTACGTCTCCCGGGCGGCGGGCGCCATCGTCTCCATCGCGTCGACCCAGCTGTCGGGCACGTCTTCGGTGGGCTCCTCGTTGGCCTCCTTTCGCGCGCGGATCTGCGCGTCGAGCATCTGTTCGAGCTCCCGTTCGGCGATCCGGGGGTTGGCGTACTTCTCGGCGATCGCCTCGCCCTGCTCGGTGAACTTCACCTGCCCCGTGACGGTCTCGTTGGGGAGCGCGAGCAGCGCCTCGTTCATCGGGCCGCCGCCCCGCGAGATGGAGCCGCCGCGACCGTGGAACAGCCGGAGCGTGACGTCCTCTTCGCGGCAGAACCGCGCGATCTGCCGCTGGTTCTCGTAGAGGTCCCAGTTCGCGGCGAGGAACCCGTTCTCCTTGTTGGAGTCGGAGTAGCCGAGCATCACCTCTTGGATATCCCCCCGAACCTCGAGGGCCGTCGCGTACGCCTCGTTGTCGAACAGCTCCCCGAGGATGCGCTCGGCGCCGTTGAGCGCGGACTCGGTCTCGAGCAGTGGCACGACGTCGACGCCGCAGTGGTCCGGCAGCGAGATGACGCCCACCTGATCGGCCAAGAAGAGCACTTCGAGAACGTGGCTCGGCTCTTCCGTCATCGAGATGCAGTAGGTGTCGATCGCCTGTGCGCCGTACTCGTCCTGCCACTCGGCGAACTCCTGGAACCGGCGGAGCACCCGCTCGGTGGTCTCGGAGACGTCGCCCGGCTCGTCGGCGTCGACGACCGGGTCGTCCTGTAAGATCGCCTCGGTGAGGAACTCCTGACGGGCCTCCTCGTCCATCTCGCGGTAGTCGACGCTCTCGACGGCGACCGCCTCGGCGACGGCTTCGGTGTGGTTCTCGCGGTGGTCGCGGAGGTCCAGCGACGCGAGCGTGAAGCCGAACGTGTCCACCTGCCGGCGGAGCGGCTCGACGAACGACTCGCGGACCGCGTCCTGTCCGTCGACCGCCAGCGAGTCGGCGATCACGTTCAGGTCGTCGAGGAACGCGTCGCCGTCGGGGTACTCGCCAGGGCGCACGTCGTCGACGCGGTCGAGCCGCTCGCGCATCAGGCGGAGCTTCTGGCGGTAGGGCTCGTCGGGGTAGCGCTCGCGCGCCTCCTCGACGACCGTCGGGAACCGCTCGGCGTCGGCCGCCAGCGACTCGGCGAGCTGGTCGTCGATCGCGTAGCGCTCGCCGTCTTGGCTCAACACGGCCGAGAGTCGCTTACACCGGTCGCGGTACTTCTCGATCGCGACCTCGCGCTGGCGCGCCAGCGTGTCGTCGGTGACCTCCGGCGTGACGAACGGGTTGCCGTCGCGGTCGGAGCCCGCCCACGACCGGAACTCGAAGAGCTTGGGGCAGTCCACGTCGTCGTACTCCTTCGAGATGGTCTCCTCGAACTCCTCGTAGGCGTCGCCGACGACGTCGAAGAGCGTGTTCTCGAGGTACCACTGGACGTTGCGGGCCTCGTCTTCCGGCTCCGGGCTGCGCTGGCGCACCTGTCGAGTGCCCCAGAGGCTCGTCACCTCGGCGGTGACGTCGCGCCAGATCCCGTTTCGCTCGCGCTCGGTGAGGTTGCGCTCGTCGAGCGCCTCGAGGTGGTTGCCGATCGACCGCAGCTTCGCCTTCACGGTGGCCCGGCGGGCCTCGGTGGGGTGAGCGGTGAACGTCGGTTCGATGAGCACGTCCTGTAACAGCTGTCGGAGCTCGTCGGCCTCGACGCCGGCCTCGGAGAACTCGGCGATCGTTGCATCGAAGGAGTCGTGGAACGCTCCCTCCTCGTCGGCGTCCCGAATGGCCCGGACCCGCTCGCGCTCTTCGGCGAGGTTGATGAGCTCGAAGTAGGTCGTGAACGCGCGGGCGACGATCCCCTCTCGGGTCGGCGACAGCTCGTCGACGGACTCGTGGAGGCCGGTCCGGCTCGCCGCGTCGCCGCGCCGGTAGGCGATCGCTTCGTTCCGAAGATCCTCGACGGTCTCGTACGCCTCGGTGGAGGCCTGCGCGGCCAGGACGTCTCCCACGAGCGCGCCGAGTTCGCGCACGTCCGTCCGCACGTCTCGATTGTGCAATACCATACCACAGACACACCCGTTGAGAGGGGTTAAAACCGATGCCCGAACGAATGTTTGCCTCAGTTCCGAGTAAAGGTATTGATCGATCGTCCAACACCTCGCGGGCGGGTCCGTGGCGCCCCCTACCGTGGGGTCAACGACTCTCGCGCCGGCGGTCAGGCACGTTTCTGAGCGAGTGAGCGACCCCGTTCCCGCTCGGGTGGAGGGTTCGTCACCCTTTTTACCGGTCCATCCCGAACGACGGGTATGAGTCAGTCCGACAAGTATCCGGCCGAGTCCGGCCGGCGTCGCTTCGTGAAGGGCGTCGTCGGCGGCGCGGCCCTCGCGGGGGTCGGCGCGATGGGGTCGGCGACGGTGAACACCTTGACGACCGCGGGTGGTGTCGGCGGCGGGGCGACCGTCGCGATGTCGATCGCGAAGACCGGCGGCCCGGCGCCGCGCGGTCTCCCCCAGATCCCCGTGGAAGTCACCGACGACGGATTCCTCCGCGGGATCTGGCCCGAAACGCAGACCATCACGCAGGAGGGGAAAGAGATCGAGGTCGCACAGGAGCAGCTCGGCGGGAAGACCTACTCCGGCGCGTGGTTCCAGTACTGCGGCGTCGAGTCGCAGGAGAACGTCGCCCCGAGCTACGAGTCGGACAACCTGTTCCGGGCGGCGCCCGGCAAGTACGACTGGCAGGACGAGACGTACGACAAGGGCGACCAGATCCACGTCGACGACTTCGACGACTACGACGAGTGGGGCAACGGGGTCGGCGACGACGGCGTCGGGAAGCCGGCGTCCGTCACGTGGCGGTCACAAGACGCCGAAACCAACCTGAACGCGATCGTCATCCGCTCCCCGCGGATCGAGGAGGCCGTCGAGAACTCGGGCAGCGAGTGGCTCCAGGCGTCCACCGACCAAGGGTTTATCGCGTACCTCAACGTCTGTACGCACTTCTGCTGTATCCCCGACTACAAGGTCCTCGAAGAGTCGGCCCGGTACGACGCCGAGAACGGGACCTACTGCGTCTGTCACCAGTCGGTGTACGACCCGTTCACCCTCGAAGAGTCGCTGTTCATCGCTCGCCCTCGTCCGGACGAGTAACCGGCGAAACCGCGCGCGTCGACCGGCGCCGCGCTTTTCTCCCCGCTTCGCGTACGCTGTGACATGAGCGACGACGAGGTTCCCGCAGACGAATCGACGGCCGGCGACGACCCGTTCGCCGCGGAGATCGACCGCGCACGAGACCTCCTCGACGGCGAGGGGATCGAGGCGGTCCACGTCGGCGTCGTCCGCGACGGCGAGATCGACACCACCTTCGCCCAGCGGGGCGACGGCGACGCGGAGAACGAGGGGCTTCGGGCGCTCGCGCTGCTGGCCGCGCACGTCCGACTGGTCGCGAACGAGGCGGGCGTCGAGGCCTCCACCGTCGCTGGCGACGCGGCGACGCTCGCGGGGCAGGTCGAGCGGATCCCGGCTCACACCGACGACCTCCCCGAAGAGTAGGCGCCGGAACGACCGGCTCGCCCGCCGCGTGGCCGCTACTCGGCCGCGTCCCCGCCCCGCTCGCTCCGGCGGATCCGGTAGAGCTGGTGAGCGACGCCGGCGAGCGCGACGAGCAGCACCGCGAGGTTGAACGCCGCGAGCGCGATCGGCTGATAGGCCGGGTCCAGCCACGTCCGGATCGCCCGGCCCGCCTGGCTGTAGAAGCCCCAACCGGCGATCAGCGCGAGCAGCACCAGCGCCGCCAGCCCGATCCGGTCGATGAGCCCGCGGAGGTCGTCGGTCGAGAGCCGGCCGAACCGTCCGTCGCTCTCGTCCGCGTCCCCGCTCGCGCCGCCCCCGGTGCCGCCGGAGGCGTTCCCGGGGTCGGTCGTGCGCGGTGCGAGGTCGTCGTCGGCGTCGTCGGTGGGGGTTTCGGTCATGGATGCGGTTGGTGTCTCGGTGAAGTCGTCGGGGCTGTCAGGGTCGTCCGAGCGGGCGTCGTCCGGGGGGCCGTTCGAGTCGCCGCGGTCGCCGGTCATCGTCGCCTCCGTGCGACCAGGGCGGCGGCGGCGAGCGCGACGAGCGCGGCGACGGGACCGAAGCCGGGCGTCGAGTCGCCGGCGCTGTCGCCGTCGGCGCCCCGGTCGGCCGCGTCGTCGCCGTCCGCCGCGTCGTCGCCGTCCGGTCCTCGACTGAAGTCCTCGACGGCGAACTCCACCTCTTCGACCGTCTCGTTCGCGCTGATCGTCTCGCGGGGGTCAAGGTTGGCGACGCCCTGCGTCTCGTCGATGAGCACGTCGTCGCTCCACAGCGCGGCGTCGACGTAGTAGTTGTAGTTCGCGGGCACCTCGACGGTCGTCGTCACGGTGTCGGTCCGACCGGGCCGGACCTCGCCCACCGTCTCGCTCGCCTCGTCGGCGATCACGTTCGACTCCGACTGCCGGAGCAGCACGCGGAGGTCGAGCGGCTCGGAGGCGTCGTCGCCGCGGTTCGTCACCGAGAGCGACACCGACAGTGTCGCGGTGCGGTTGTCGGCCTCGCGCACGCTGACCGCGACGGTCGGCCAGACGCTGCTCTCGGTGAAGCCGACGCGGGAGTCGGCGTAGTCGGGGGTGAGCGCCACGACGCCGCCGACGCGGGTCGTCTGGCTCGCCCGTCGCTCGCCGTCGACGAAGACGACCGTCTCGATCCGATAGCCGCCTTCGCGCTCTACGTCAACGGAACCGTTTACGGTCCGCTCGCCGCCGCCGTCGACCTCGCCGACGTCGACCGTCGTCTCGTCGACGAGCAGCCCGGAGTCGGCGCCGATCGCGCGGTGGCGGACCGTGACGTTCTCGACGGCCGAGCCCCGGTGTCGGAGGTCGACTCCGAGCCGCAGCTCCGCGGTCTCGCCGCGGACCTCACCCGGCGAGACGACCGTGTCGACGATGCGTACGTCGCCGGGGCGCTCGTCGGCCTCGCGCGGGTCGACGATCGCGTCCGGCGCGGCGACGGCGCCGACGGCGCCCGCGAGCAGGAGCGCGGCGGCGGCCGCCAGGAGGGCAGTTCGTGTGTCCATACCCGTCACGTCTGAACGACGACATAAGTGCTTTGTCAGGGGCCGCGGGGAGACGGCGCGCCGATTCGCTCAGAGCGCCCGGTAGCGGCCGCCCGACTCGGAGAGCTCCCCGCGCCGAGCGAGCCGGGTCAGGATCTCCCTGGCGGTCTCGGCGGGAACCCCGCGTTCGCTCGCGTGCGCCACGACGTTCTCCTCAGTGGGGTCGTCGACGGCCGTCACCGCGTCGCGGACGACCTCGGTTCGGCTCCGCGACCCCGACCCGCCGCCCTCGGCGCGGGCGGCCGCCTCGTCGACCGCGTCGGCGTCGATCCCCGACGCTTCGAGGTACTCGCGATCGTCGATCCCGGCCTCGTCGACGGCGCGTTCGAGCTCGGAGACGTGGTCGACCTCGGCGAACGCGGCGCTCTCGTCGCGCTTCTTCGCGAGCAGCGCGGCCCGGGCCTCGCGGGCCGCGTCGCGGTCCTCCGACTCGAAGAACCGCTTGAGCTTCGCCGTCCGATGCGTCTTCCCGCAGCGGGGGCACCGCGCGCTGTCGCTCGTCCGCGGGTCCGTGAGGAGCCACATCGCCGCGCACTCGTTGCAGCCGACGACCGCGTACATACCGCGCGGTTCGTCGCCCGCGGATTTGAACCCTCGGCCCCACGCCCCCGTCTCGATCGGGGGCGCGCTCCGGTTCGGGTGCGGTATTGTGAGTTCTATCCAAAACCATTATCCGCGTGGGGCGTGTAGAACCAGGTGATGAGTTCAACCGACGCCGTTCCCACGGAACCGATCCAGCTGGCCGACCCCGACGAGTTCGACGACTACGTCGCCGACCACGACGTGGTCCTCGTCGACTTCTACGCGGACTGGTGCGGTCCGTGTCAGATGATGGAGCCGGCCGTCGAGGCGATCGCGAACGACACCGACGCGGCCGTTCTGAAGGTCGACGTCGACCAGCACCAGGCGCTCGCCGGCGAGTACGGCGTGCAGGGCATCCCCACGCTGCTCGTGTTCGCCGACGGCGAGCTCGCGGAGCGGATGGTCGGTGCGCAGACGGAGGCGGCGCTCACCGGTGCGATCGAGGAGCACACCGCCTGAATGACGGTGTCCGAGGCCGACTCTCGGATGACTCCGCGCGAGCTGCGCGCTGACGTGCCAGCGCTCGGCGAGGCCGCGTACTTCAACTTCGGTGCGCACGGCCCGAGCCCCGAGTACGTCGTCGAGGCCGCGTCCGACTACCTCGCGGACCACGAGTACGGCTCGGCGACGACGGACCCGTACGGTCGCGCCTTCGAGACGTACGAGACGGTGCGGGAACGCGTCGCCGACTTCGTCGGCGCCGAGCCCGCGGAGATCGCGCTGACCGAGAGCACGACCGACGGGATCAACCGCATCGCGGGCGCGATCGACTGGGAGCCGGGCGACGTGGTCGTCCGGACGGACCTGGAACACCCCGCCGGGGTCCTCCCGTGGAAGCGGCTCGAACGCGAGGGCGTGGAGGTCCGCGTCGTCGAGACCGAGGGCGGACGCGTCGACCGGGAGGCGTACGCCGAGGCCGTGGCGGACGCGCGGCTCGTCTGCTTCAGCGCGATCACGTGGACGCACGGGACGCGGCTCCCGGTCGCCGACCTCGTGGAGATCGCGGACGAGGCGGGCGCGTTCACGCTCGTCGACGCGGTCCAGTCGCCCGGCCAGGTCCCGATGGACGTGTCGGCGTGGGGCGCCGACGCGGTGGCGGCGGCGGGCCACAAGTGGGTGCTCGGCCCGTGGGGGGCCGGGTTCCTCTACGTCGACCGCGAGACCGCGGCCGACCTGGCGCCGCGCGCGGTCGGCTACCGGAGCGTCGAGGACCCGAACGGCGACGAGATCGAGTTCAAGACGGGCGCGAAGCGCTTCGAGGTCGGCTCGACCACCCCGGCCGCGCACGTCGGGCTGGTCGAGGCGCTCGACGCGATCGACGCCGTCGGAGTCTCGAGGATCGAAGATCGGATCGCGTCGCTCACGGACCGGTTCAAGGACCACGTCCCCGACGACCGCCTGCTGAGCCCGCGAGCGCACGAGTCCGGGCTCGTCACGGTCGACGTCGACGACCCGGAGGCGACGGTCCAGCGGCTCGCCGACGAGGGGATCGTGGTCCGCTCGCTCCCGCATCCGAACGGGGTCCGGGCGTCGATCCACGCCGTCTCCACCGAGTCGGAGGTCGACCGGCTCGCCGAGCGGCTCGCCGCCGAGTGGTGAGCCCTCGATCGGACGCGTTTTAGTGTTTCACGTGCAATACCGCACATGGGATTTCACACGTTCGACGCCGAGAAGGCCGAGCAACTGGAGCGTTCCGGGGTCCGGTATCGCTGGGTGTCCGCCGAGGAGATCCTCGGTGCGCTGACGGCCGAGCGCGACGACCGGGCCGCGGCCGCCGTCGCCGACCTCGGGAGCGGCACCGGCTTCTACACCGACGACGTCGCCGCTCACGTCGAGCGCGTCTACGGCGTCGACGTGCAGGCCGAGATGCACGCGTTCTACCGCGAGAAGGGCGTCGCCGAGAACGTCGCCCTCGTCGAGAGCGACGTGGCGTCGCTCCCGCTCGACGACGGCGAGCTCGACGCCGCGTTCTCCACCATGACGTACCACGAGTTCGCGAGCGACGACGCCCTCGCGGAGCTGGCCCGCGTGATCCGCACCGGCGGCCGGCTCGCGCTCTTCGACTGGTCGGCCGCGGGCGACGGCGAGCACGGCCCGCCGGCCGACGAGCGGTTCGCCGCGAGCGACGCGGTCGCGGCGCTGGAGGCGGCGGGGTTCGACGTACTCTCCGACTCCGAGCGGACCGAGACGTTCGCCGTCGTCGCCCGCGCGCCGTAGCGCGATCGAAAACCGTTGTGGAGGACGGAACGTCTGCGGCTTTTATTTATAAATATCTACGCTCGTTGAAACCCTCGGAGCATGATATACACTGACTCGATTGTAGTCATATCGGAACGGTGGTGAGCGATAGCGGGAGTGGGTGAAGCAGATCGATAGCGGTGATTCGATACTTAAACGATCGTGAGCGGCAGCGGCGACCGCTTATAACTGCGATGCGGTGGCGCGCGCCTCCGAGCGGCTGCCCTCGGCAGCCGCGAAGAGCACGCGCGAGGGAGCCCGCGGCCGCCAGCGGCGGCCGCGGCGAGGCTGGGGAGGCGTGAGGCTGCGGTGCTGTAGCGGGCGGGGTGGGACTCAAACGGGCAGCCGCTGCGCTGACATTCAGTTATAAACAGCCGACAGCAACACTACTCGATCGCTTATAAACAACCGTTTCACCAATTCGCGATACTTACTCCCGCTATCGATCAAGAAGCACTCTTCACCGATCAGCCGTTTCGGACGAGAATATGTCTGAAAAAGCGGATTCCACAGTGCCGTTTATTTATAAATCGTCCTGCGGTGCGTTCACCGATAGCTCTCGTGGACGACTCCCGGAATGGCCTCGAAGTGCCTGTCGCCGGCCAGAACGGGCTCGTCGCGTTCTATCGCCGTCGCAGCGATCGCCGCGTCGCTCTTTCCGATCCCCGGTCCCTCGCCGTCGCCTGTGTCGGCCATGCGCTCCCCGAGTAGTCGGCCGGCGCGTCGAGAGATGCTCGGCGTCATCTCCACTACCGGGTACGAGTCGAGCACCGACTCCACCGTCTGTCGCTCTTCGCGGGCGGTCGCCACTTTCCCGACGCCGATGTACAGCTCCAGAACGGTCATCGAGGGGATGACGAGCGGGACGCCTTCGGCTTCGAGTTCTCGCTCCTTCGCGACGGCCGCATCGTTGCCGTCGATAACGTCCAAAACGAAGCTCGTGTCGACGATCATTCGAACCGGTCCGCGACCTCACGGACTTCCTCGCGGTCACTCTGATCCGCGGTCTCGATGGCGTCTCGCATCTCGCTCACTTGCTCCTCGTCGAAGACGCCCCGGAGATCTCGAAGCGATCGGCCACCGATGAGCCGCGAAACGGCGTCGCTGAACGACTCGTCGTCGCGTTTGTTCGCTTTGATCCGTTCGTACACGTCGTCCTCCAAGCGAACCTGATGTGACATTCTTGTTGACAGCGTTGACGCTCTGCGTGAATCAATATTTGGGTGGTCTACGAGAGAGAGATACTGCAGCGATGGCAGCGCTACGCTATCGTCGCCTCACTCCTCGAGCACCGTCGCTCCCCGCCCGATCCGGCTCTGGTAGGCGCGGGCGTCGATGCCGGCGTCGGCGAAGGCGTCGAGCATCGCGGCCGCGACCCCGCGCCGCTGCCCGTCGCGGCAGACCGCGAGGATCGCGGGACCGGCGCCGCTGACGGTGACCCCGGTCGCGCCGGCGTCGAAGGCGGCCGCGCGCACGTCGTCGTACCCGGTGATCAGCCGGGCGCGCTCGGGGGTGACGACGGGGTCGCTCATGCCGGCGCCCACGAGGTCGGGGTCGGAGCGGCACATCCCGACCGCGAGCGTCGCCGCGTTGCCGACCGTCTCGACGAGGTCCTCCATCGAGGCCGTCTCGGGGACGACCCGGCGCGCGTCGCGGGTGGAGACGGCGACGTCGGGGAGGCAGACCACGAGGGGGATTGAGGCGTTGACGGCGTGGGTCTCCTCGCTCGTCGTCACCGTGAACCCGCCGAGGATCGAGGGGGCGACGTTGTCCGAGTGCGCGACGCCGGAGACGACCGCCTCGCCCTCGGCGGCGATCGGGACCAGCTCCGACCGGGAGAGCCCGCGGTCGTACAGGCGGTTGAGCGCGACGGCGGCCCCGGCCGCGCTGGCCGCCGAGGAGCCGAGCCCGGACGCCGGACGGACGCCCTTGTCGATGTGAATGCGCGCGGGCGCGTCGAGCGCCTCGACGACGGCCCCGACGGTGTTCTTCTCGGGGTCCTCCGGGATGTACTGCGCGCCGACGCCGGTGACTTCGATCGTCGTCTCCGCCGCCTTCTCGACGGTGACGACGTCCGCCGGCCGCGTGAGGGCCGCTCCGAACACGTCGAACCCGCTGCCGAGGTTCGCGCTCGTAGCGGGTGCCCGTACCGTGACCATGGCGGGGAGTGTCGCCGGGGGTGCAAAAAGAGGCGGGATCGAACAACGGCGCGGCGGAGGTCGGTGGCGGCGTGGCGGAGGTCGATGACGGCACGGTAAATAGCGATGTCGGCGCCATGGGCGCTATCGAACGGATCGCGGAGAACGGATCGCGGAGAACGGATCGCGGAGAACGGAACGCGACACGGAGCGCGGAGTACGAAACGGAGAACAGAAAACGGCGTGCGTCGAGCGCGGCCCGCGTCAGCGGCCGGCCATCGTCCACAGCAGCGCACCGATCAGGATCATCGGAATGCCCGCGAGGACGTACGTCTGCGGCATCGTCGTGTACGGGGCGACCAGGAAGATCGTCCCGAAGCCGGCGAAGATGGACGCGATCACCTTCTGGGACTTCAGGGGCACGGCCGCCAGCAGCGAGACGGCGAACCCGAGCAGTATGACGTGCCCGAGGTGGTAATCGAGCAGGAACGTGTCGATGAACAGCGGCGAGAGCATTCTTGTCTGGACGTGCGAGGGATTCGCGCATTAAAGTTCCGTTTCGCGCGGACCGGCGGGCGGTCCCGCCTTTGGACCGGCCGACGCGACCGGGCGGCTCCCCCGCTCCGGCCGCCGTCCGCAACCGCGATCCGCGGCCACCGCCCCTTATAAGTCCCACCGGCGAGACGACCGACCGTGCGACTCGTTCAGGTCATGATCCCGGCGGGGAAGCGCGCGGCCGTGGTCCGCGCGCTCGACGACGAGGGGATCGACTACGTCGTCACCGACGAGACGAGCGGTCGCGAGTACACCGCGGTCGCGATGTTCCCGCTCCCGACGGCCGCCGTCGAGCCCGTGCTCGAACGGCTCCGGGAGGCGGGGATCGACGAGAGTACCTACACGGTCATCGTCGCGGCCGAGACGGTCATCTCCCGCCGGTTCGAGGAGCTCGAAGACGAGTACGAGGAGGAGGCCGATCGGGGAGGCGACCGGATCTCGCGCGAGGAGCTGCAGGCGAAGGCCGACGACCTCGCCTCCGGGCTCCGGACGTACGTGTTGATGACCGTCATCTCCGCCGTGATCGCGACCGCCGGGCTCCTGCTCGACTCGCCAGCGACGGTGGTCGGCTCGATGGTGATCGCCCCTCTGATCGGCCCGGCGATGTCGGCCGCGATCGGCACGGTCGTCGACGACGAGACGATGTTCCGGCGCGGCGTCCGGATGCAGATTCTCGGCGTCGCGGTCGCGGTCGCGTCCGCGACGCTGTTCGCGTTCGCGATCCGCACCCTCGCGTTGGTGCCGCCCGGGATCGACCCGCTCGCCCTCGCCGAGGTCTCCGAGCGGCTCGCGCCCAACGTCTTAGTGCTCGTCGTGGCGATCGGCGCCGGCGTCGCCGGCATCGTCTCGCTGATGACGGGCGTCTCCGCGACCCTGGTCGGCGTGATGATCGCGGTGGCGCTCATCCCGCCCGCGGCCGCCGTCGGGATCGGGATCGCCTTTCAGATCCCGCGACTCGTGCTCGGCGCGGGCGTGATCGTCGCGGTGAACGTCCTCTCGATCAACCTCTCCGCGCTGGTCGTGCTCTGGTACGAGGGGTACCGCCCGCAGCGCTGGTTCCGCGAGGATAACGCGCGCGCGGCGTTCCTGAAGCGGGCGGCGGCGCTCGTTGTCGCCATCGCGCTGCTCTCGGTGTTCCTCGGCGGCGTCACCTACGAGTCGTACGTCGCCTCCACCACCGAGGCCGACATCCGAACCGCCACGGCCGACGAGCTCGCCGCGCTCGATCCCGGGCTCGAACTGCTGGAGCTGGAGGTCGAGCGCAGCGGGACGCTCCCGCCGCTCGACACCGACCGGGTGATTGTCACCGTGGGCGCGCCGCCCGGCGGCGCCGTCGACGGCGTGGCGGACGCGCTCGACCGCCGGATCGAGTCGACCATCGGGACCGACGTGCGCGTCGAGGTGCACCTCGTGACCGTCGACCGTGCCTGAGGGCGCGGTCGTCACCCGCGACTGTTCCGTGACGCCGATGCGAGCACTCCGCGTGACGAATCGAAGGTATTCAGCTCCGCATCTGAATGAATGAGCTGTTCCTACGGAAGGAAGTGCCATACTCGACTTTTTTGGACCGCATGCCGAAAGAGGAACTACTTTTTACCCCGCTGACGGTGATCCGGCAGTGACCGATTCAACGCGATCCGACGACGATTCGATGCGGGAAGTCGTCGAGCGCTCCCGCAGCGGTGCCCCGGCGGTCGGCGAGGCCGTCCGGGACCGCTTCTCGTCCGACGAGGTGTTCCAGCGGATCATCGCCGCCGCGGACGAGGAGGTGACCTCCGGGAGCCGCGAACTCTTCTTCAGCGGGCTCGCGGCCGGGCTGGCGATCACGATCACGTTCATGCTGTACGCCTCGCTGACGGCCGCGACCGACTCCCATCCGATCTTGAGCGTCCTCCTCTACCCGCTCGGGTTCATCTACATCATCATCGGCGGCTACCAGCTGTACACCGAGAACACGTTGCCGCCGGTCGCGCTGACCTTAGAGCGGCTCGCGAGCCTCCCCACCCTCCTTCGCCACTGGAGCATCGTGCTCGCGGGGAACTTCGTCGGCGGCGGGTTCGGCGCGCTCGTCCTGTCGTACGGCGGCGTCTTCACGGGCGACACGGTCGGCGCGGCGCGGTACATCTCGGAGGGCGGGTTCAAAATCGGCGCCGTCCCGCTGTTCTTCAAGGCCGCGATGGCGGGGCTGATCGTCGCCGGCGTCGTCTGGGTCGGCTTCGCCTCGACCGACTCCGTGAGCCGGATGCTCGTCGTCTACCTCGCGTTCCTCGCGATCCCGCTCGGGGACCTGTTCCACGTCGTCGTCTCCTTCACCGAGGTCCTCTACCTGTTCTTCGAGTACAACATCCCGCTGTACGGCGCGGAGATCAGCCTCTACTCCGGGATGGTCGGCTTCGTGATCCCGGTGTTGCTCGGGAACACCATCGGCGGGGTGGTCCTGGTCACGCTGGTGAACTACTTCCAGACCAGCGAGGAGCGCTTAGAGGAGGCGCGCTTCGAGGGAATGAACCGCCGGCTCACGGTGCCGGAATGGGTGCTCGGCCGCGCTGCCGGCCGCTCGTACGTCCCGATCCTCGACGCGACGGAGGCGACGCTGTTCGCCAACGAGGGCCACCGGATCATGGTCCCCATCACGAACCCGCGGACGGACGGCCCAATCGTCGAGCTCGCGAGCCGGCTCGCCAGCGACCACGAGGACGGCCTCGTCCACATCGTTCACGTCGTGCAGGCGCCCGAGCGGATGTCGCTGTCGGCGGGCGCCGGCCGGATCGCCGACGTCTCCGAGGAGGGGATGTCCGGGCTCCGCGAGACCGCCCGGGAGTACGACATCGACGTCTCCACCTCGACGGTGATCTCGCACCGCTCCTTCGAGGAGGTGTTCAACATGGCCCGTCGGACCCGGCCCGACGCCGTGTTGATGGGGTGGGGCGACGACCAGCTGTGGAACGCCGCCCGCGCCGAGCGCCCGATCGACGAGCTCACCAACCAGCTCCCCTGCGACTTCCTCATCCTGAGCGAGAGCGACCTCGACACCTCGCGGATCCTGCTCCCGACCTCCGGCGGCCCGGACTCGGCGCTGGGCGCCGAGGTCGCGAGCGTGCTCTCCCGGACCGCGGGCGCGGAGGTGAGCCTGCTCCACGTCGTCGACGACCCCGAAGAGCGCGCCGCGGGCGAGGAGTTCCTCACCGGGTGGGCCGTCGAGAACGGGCTCCCTGACGCCGAGCGAATCGTCGACGACAGCGGCGACGTCGAGGGGGCCATCGCTCGGGAGGCCGGGGACAGCACGCTCGTCATCATCGGCGCGACCGAGAAGGGGCTGCTCTCGCGGCTCGTCTCCGACTCGCTGCACCTTGACGTGATCCACGACGTCGACTGTTCGGTGCTGCTCGCCGAGCGCCCGAGCAGCCGCTCGCTCCGGGACCGGCTGTTCGGCTCGGGGCGGCGGACCACCGGACCGCCGGACGGGGGCGTCGAGCGCGACCCTGATTCGTCGCGCGGCGCGGCGATCGGCGCCGGTCCACGAGACGGCGGGGAGGCCGATCCCGGGGCGCTCCCGTCGGGAGAGGACGGCGGCAGCGACGACGTCGCGGCCGAGGACGCGGACCAGACGGTGATCGCGGACCACGACGACTCCGACGAGGGAGACGACGCTCCCGGTGACCGCAAGGACGGCGAGACCCGTTCCGCCTGACTGCGGTCGCCGGCTCGTCCGCGCCCGATAGCGCAAACGGTTCTTTGTCCTTTCGGCGGCTTATTTGACGGCTCCCGCCGATCGGTCGCGTATGAACAGGAAACTGGTAACCGCCGTCGGCGTCGCGCTGCTCGTCGGGCTCGCGGGCTGTTCCGGGCTCGCCGGCTCGACCGGGACCGGCGACGTCGACGCGGGCGACGAATCGGCGCTCGACAGGAACATCGAGGTGACCGCGGAGGGCGAGGCGACGGCCGAGCCGGACCGCGCGACGATCCGCGTCGCGGTGACGGCCACCGGCAACGACTCCGAAGCCGTTCGCGACGATCTCCAAGCCGGGGACGAGGCGGTCCGTGCGGCGCTTACCGAGTGGGGGCTCGACGAGGACGACATCCGGACCGACCGGTACGACGTGCGGGAGTCCCACGAGACGCGCGACAACCCCGAGCGCACGAGGTACCAGGGCGTCCACCGCTACGCGATCGAGCTCGACGACGTGGACGCGGTCGGCGAGGTCATCGACGTCGCGGTCGACGCGGGCGCCGACGAGGTCCAGCGGATCGAGTTCGGACTGAGCGAGGAGAGCGAACGCGAGGTCCGCGAGGACGCCATCGAGAACGCGATGGCGAACGCCGAGGACGACGCCACCGTCCTCGCGGACTCCAGCGGGTTGGTAGTTAACGGCGCCTACAGCGTCTCGACCGCTAATGCGGGCGTGAGGCCCTACCGGGTCTCCGACGCCGCCATGGCGGCCGAGAGCGGCGGCGCGGACGGCGCCGCGACCGGCATCGAGACCGGCGACGTAAGCGTGCAGGTCAGCGTCAACGTCGTCTACGCCGCCGAGCAGGCCTGACGCGGCGCTCGTCTATTTATAAGCCACCGATCGCTGTTTATAAACGGTCGATCGACCGCTCAGAGGCGGCCGCTCACTCCTCGCCGTCGCGCGTCGGGAGGTCCGGCTCGAACGCGGCCGCCTCGACGGCCATGTCGAGCACGTCCTCGACGTTCTCGTCCTCGGTGACGCTCATCGTCGCGTCGACGGACTCCGCCTTGACCGCCTCGAAGCGGTCGTGTTTGTTCGCCACGGTGAGGAACGGGACGGCCTCGCCGAACAGCTCGCGGACCTCCTCGCGGAGATCGAGCTGGACGTCGAGTGGGTAGCCGCAGTCTCCCGAGGGGTCGAGCACGAACACGACCACGTCCGCGAGGTGTTCGAGGGCGCTGACCGCCTGGCGCTCGATGTCGTTGCGCTCGTCCGCGGGCCGGTCGAGCAGACCGGGGGTGTCGACGATCTGGTACCGGATGCGGTCGCGCTCGAAGTGCCCGATCTGGACGCCCTTCGTGGTGAACGGGTACTCCGCGATCTGGTTCGAGGCGCGGGTGACCCGGTTGACGAACGACGACTTGCCGACGTTGGGGTAGCCAGCGATCACGATCGCGGGCTCGTCCGGCTTGACGTCCGGGAGCACCTTCAGCTGGTCTCGCGAGTCGCCAATGTACCGGAGGTCGTCCTCGATCTGGTCCATCACGTCGGCCATGCGCGCGAACGCCTGCTTCCGGTGTTTCCGCGCGGTGTCCACGTCGGAGTTCCGTATCTTCGTCGTGTACTCGTCGCGGAGGTCCTCGATCTGCCGGCTGGCCCACATCACCTGCGAGAGCGCCTGGCGGAGCCGGTCGACGTCGACGATGGCGTCGGCGAGCTCGTAGTAGAACGGCTCGACGTCGAAGCCGAAGTCCGGCCACGAGACGACGACGTTCTCCAGGTTGTCCGAGAGCACGTTGCCGGCCGTCCGCAGCATCGACTCCTGCGCCTCGTGCCCGTGTTTGGCGCGCCCCGCGCGCGCCGCCCGCGAGAACGCCTTGTCGACGAGTTCCTCCGAGCGGGGGGTCGTCGGGAGGCCCTCAAATATCATGTTGCCCCGACTTGACCGCCGACCCGTATAAGACCGTCCGTTCGGCGACCCCCGCGACACGGCGGCACACGGTCGGACGCGCCGGGTGTCGGCGGTGTCGGCGGGGACGAGCGCTCCGCGTTGCCGGGCCCCGTCTCGTCGACCCGCGATCCCGCGCCGAACGGCCATGAACGATCGACATCTTTCTCACGCATATTCCGAGCCATATTTATGTTTCAAAGGAATATCTGCGGGTATGGTACGCTCGTTCTCGCCCACGACCTACGAGGACCTCGATCCGGACCGCC
>NZ_AOJH01000032.1 GCF_000337355.1 Halorubrum kocurii JCM 14978
TTTTGATCATCTTCACCATCTACGGACTGATCGCGACGTGGGTGAGCGCCGGCACGATTCCCGGCCTGATGTACTACGGGCTGGAGATCCTCTCGCCGACGACGTTCCTCCCGGCGGCCGCGGTCGTCGCCGCCGTCGTCGCCTTCGCCATCGGCTCCTCGTGGACCACCGTCGGCACCCTCGGCGTCGCCTTCGTCGGGATCGGCGCGGGGCTCGGCGTTCCGGCTCCGATGACGGTCGGCGCCGTCCTCTCGGGGGCGTACGCCGGCGACAAGCAGTCGCCGCTCTCGGACACGACGAACCTCGCCGCCGGCGTGACCAACACCGACCTGTACGCGCACATCCGGCGGATGCGGACCGGCACCGCCCTCGCCTTCGGGCTCGCCGTACTCGGGTTCCTCGCGCTCGGGCTCCGCGCGAGCGGCGAGATCCCGACGGGTCGGATCGCGGAGATTCAGGGCGCGCTCGGCGAGACGTACGCGATCACGCTGCTCGCGTTCATTCCGCTCGCGGTCACCTTCGGGCTCGCGCTGCGCGGGTACGCCGCGCTGCCGACCCTCGTCGCCGGCGTGTTCGCCGGCGTGGCCACGACCCTCCTCGTACAGGGGGCCGGCTTCGTCGCCGCGTGGGAGACGTTCATGTACGGTACCGCGCCGGAGTCCGGCTCCGACCTGGTGAACGAACTGCTCGCGACAGGCGGGCTCACCGGCTCCGCGTGGACGATCACGGTCGTCGTCGCCGCGCTCGCGCTCGGGGGCATCCTGGAGCGCACCGGCGTGCTGGCGGTGATCGCCCACGCGTTCACCTCGGCCGTGCGGAGCCCGGGCGCGCTCGTCGCCGGGACCGGCGCCTCGGCGATCGTCATCAACGCGCTCACCGCCCAGCAGTACATGAGCATCGTCCTGCCGAGCGTCACGCTCCGGAACACCTACGACGAGTTCGGCCTCGACACCGACCAGCTCTCGCGCGCGGTCGAGGCCGCCGGGACGCCGACCGGCGCGCTGTTCCCGTGGCACGCCGGCGCCGTCTACATGGCGGGCGTCACCGGCGTCCCGACGCTGGAGTACGCGCCGTACTACCTGTTCGCGTTCCTGTCGCCGCTCGTGCTGTTCGCCATGGCCGCGACGGGCTACTCGCTGAACGCGACGCCGGCCGCGGTGCCCGCCGCCGACTCGTCCGCGCCCGCCGTCGCGACCGACGACGACTGACGGGGGGACGCGGGGTCGCCGCGTCCCTCGCTGAACTGCTCAGTCGGAGACGGGGTTCAGGGACTGGCGCGGAACTCGCCGTGTTTCATCCCGAAGAGGAACGCGACGATCGAGAAGACGATCATCGAGGGCAGGACCATCATGAACACCGTCGAAGGGGTCATCATGAACGTGAGCGCGACCGTTGCGACAGCGACGATCACGCCGAGCGGAAGCACCGACCGAACGAAGTCGAATTCCATACGCCTCCTTACGGCCGGACGAACAAAAAGCGGATCCACTGACCCCCGATCGACAAGTACCGGGTGGGATCGACGGCGGCCGGGTGGCAGACCGGTTCACTGTCTCTCGCAACTGTCCCTCTCGGGTTCGGAAGACTTCGACAGCGCCGTTTCAGCGGCCGCACCGACCGCGATCGCGCGACTTCATCAGGGCACGGAACTGCGGGATTCGGCCGGATGGAGACGGACCAGCGCCGGCGGGAAAAGAACTACCCCGAAGTCCGTCGAGTGCCCTCTATGGACCTCCGCCGCAACCTCTACGCCGCCGCCTTCGTCGGGGCGTCGCTGTCGTACATCTTCAACGTCCTCGCCTTCACGGGGACGTTCGACGTCTTCCGGTGGGTCGTGTTCGCCGCCGTCTTCCTCGGATTCACGTACGGGTTCGAGAGGCTCATCGAGTGGCAGACCGCCCCGGCCTGAGGCCCTCTGGCGGCGTCGTCACCCCGGGAGCCGGAACGCGAGGCTGTACATCCGTCCGACCGATTCCGACCCGATCTCGCCCTCGAGCCGCCGGGCGGTCGCCGCCAGCGCGTCCCCCGCCTCGCCGGGGTGCTCCGCGGCCGTCTCGGCCGCGAGGTCGGCGTGTGCGGCGACGTGGCTCTCGGTCCAGGGCACCGGCTCCAACAGCGTCCGCTCCCGCTCGAACTCCCAGCCGTGGCCCGCGAAGAACCGTCGCAGGAACGACGACGGGTAGAAGGTGAGCGCCGGGCGGCCGCGGGCCAGCTCCGACGCGGCGTTCTCGACGGCGAACAGCTCGCCGATCGCGGCGCCGTCGGGCACCGGGTCGTAGTCGTCGACGACGAGGCGCGCGCCCGGGGCCGCGACCCGCGAGAGCTCCTCGGCGACCGCCGACAGCGACGCGGGATCGAGGACGTTACAGAGGCCGTGCGCGGTGACGAACTCGACGGACTCGTCGGGCAGCGGGACCGCTCGGAGGTCCGCCTCCAGCACCGCCAATCGGTCGCCGTCGTCGCCTCCGCCGTTCCCGCCGCCGACGCGCCGTCGCGTCGTCCGCGCGTGGTCCCGGTCGTCGGTCACGGCGTACACCCGGGCGGCCCCGTTTGCGAGCAGGCCCGCGGTCGCGTTCCCGGCGCCCGCGCCGGCCTCTAGGCAGCGCGTCCCGGCCACCGGTTGGTCCTCGAGTGCGGTCGCGACCGTGCGCGGAACGTCCATGGGTCTCGCTCAGTGGTGGAGCTGTTCGGGAACCGGGCTGTCGTCGTGGCGCACCCGCTCCATCAGCGACCGCTGGGCGGCCTCGTCCATCCCGTCGTAGTCGGCCGCGGCCTCGAGGATCATGGTGACGAGCTTCGGGTCGCCGGCGCTGACGACGCTGGTAAGTCCCTGTGCCGCGGCGAAGTCGAACCGCTCGCGGATCTCGTCGGGCGCGGTGACCGGCCGGTACCAGTTCGCGAACGGCCGGTCCGCCTCGGGGAGCTCGTCGGTCGGCGGCCACGAGCCGCCGGCGAACGCCTTGATCCCCAGCGTGCCGACGTCCCGCTCGTCGGCGCGGGCGAGGACCGCCTCGTAGTCGTACTCGTCGTCGTCCTTCCCGGCGACGACGGGATTCAGGGGGAACATCACCGACTCGAGGTCGTCGATGCGCTCGAGCGCGTCGAGGATGAGGTCCGGTTGCCCGTGGCTCGTCAGACCGATGTGGTCGATCAGCCCCTGCTCTTTGGCCTCTCGGAACGCCGCGAGCGCGCCGTCGTCGCCCGTGATCGCGTCCAGCTCCTCGTCGTACTCGAGGCCGTGGACCTGGTACAGGTCGATCGTGTCGACGCCGAGCCGGTTCAGCGACCGGTCGAGCTTGCGCCACGCCCCCTCGTAGGTCCGCTCTTGGGTCTTACAGCCGAGGAAGATCTCCTCGCGGTGCTGCCGGAGCTTCGGGCCGAGCTTCAGCTCCGCGTCGCCGTACGTCGGGGCCACGTCGAAGTGGTTGACGCCGTAGTCGAGGACGTGTTCGACCAGCTGGTTCGCGCCCTCCTGTTCGAGCCAGTTCAACGCGATCGCGCCGAACGTCATGACGGAGCTATCGTGACCGGTGCCGCCGAGCGGGCGGGTCTCCATACGTGCGCCATCACGCCGGCGCGACATAACGGTTGCCGGGCACGAGGTCCGGTCTCGAACGCAATCTGAGCTCCGGGCGCTCGCGAACCCCGGCTCGCGGTCCGGTAGGTTTACCGCCGTCGACGCCTCCCGATTCGCACATGAGCCTCGAGGTCGCCGTCGCCGTGCCGTTTAAACAGCGGGCGACGGAGCGGTTGGGCGAGGGGGAGTTCGTCGTCGCGCTGTCGCTCGATCGGGACTGGTTCTCCCCCGATCAGGCGAAGCGGCTCGTCGACGTCGCGGTCGGCCGCGGGCTGGTCGCCGAGGAGGACGGCGACCTCCGCGCGCGCTTCGACCCGGCCGACGTGACCGTCCCAGAGGCGTTCGCGCCCGACGAGTCGATCCTCCGCGAGCAGTCCACCTTCGAGACGGCGCTCGACGCGATCGTCGCCGCCGGTGTCGAGAAGCAGCGCGCCGTCGCCGCGATCAACGAGCGGCAGCGCGCCCTCGCGATCAACATCGAGGCGGCCGCGGTCCTCGTCGCGAAGGAGCACGGCGCCGCCGTCGACCGCCTCGCCGCCGACGTTCGACGGGAGCTGGCCGCCGCCGGCGACGCGGCCGGGAAGGACGATGCGACGGACGACCCGACGACCGGCGCCGCGGAGGCCGAGTGATGGTCGACGACCGCCTGACGGACGGGGTCCGGATCGGCCAGCTCCTCGCCTCCGAGATCACCGGCAACGAGGGCACTCTGCGCAACCTCGCGCTGGGCGACGCCGACCCCGACGTCGAGCCGACCCCCGACGGCGCGCTCGCGTACCGGATCGTCCGCGAGGGAACCGACGGCGGCGGCGCTCGACTCGTCGCCGAGGCCTACGTCCAGCCGGACCGCCTCCGGCTCGAGTTCGTCGCGGGGTCTGCGGAGCGGGACGCCGGGGCGGACCGCCCCGCGACCGCCGCCGACGCCGCCGGCGAGGCGGGGCTCCGCGTCAGGCCGAAGGCGGTCCGGCCGCCCCGGACGCTCGTGTTCGTCGAGGACGGCGCGGAAGTGAAACGCGCGCTCGCGGTGTTCGAGGCCGTCGTCGACGCCACCGGAAAACGGGCGTAACGTCGCGAGTCGCCGGTTCGGTTCGTCACCCGGTCGGTTCAGTTCGGCTGCCCGCCGTCGCCCATCGCGACGTCGCGCGACCCCGCCGTCGGACCGTCGGTCGACTCTCGGCCGACCTCGAAGTTCCGGAGCAGCGCCCGGAGCCGCTCGGCCTGCTCGGCGAGCGAGCCGGCCTCGGCGGTCGCCTGCGACATCGCGGCGAGCTGCTCGTCGGCCGCGTCGCTGACCTCGTCGGCCTCGCCGGCGGTCGACCGGCTGATCCCCGCGACCTCCTCGACCATCGACACGGTCTCCTCCGTGCTCGCGGCCTGGTCGTCGGTCGCCTTGCTGATCTCGCGGATCCCGTCGTCGGTCTCGCTCGCGTTGGCCGCCACCTCGGCGAACGCGTCGGCGGCGTCTCCGACGGCGTCGGCGCCCTCTTCCATGTGCTCTTCGGCGGTCCGGACCTCTCCGACCGCTGCCTGCGTCTGCGCTTGCGTGCCGGCGATGAGCTCCTCGATATCCTGGGCCGCGTCCTGCGTCTCCTCGGCCAGCTGTTTCACCTCGTCGGCGACGACCGCGAACCCGTCGCTCCCGCCGCCGGCGCCGCCGGCCCGCGCCGCCTCGATGTTGGCGTTGAGGGCGAGCAGGTTCGTCTGCTCGGCGATGTCGCCGATGAGGTCGACAATCTCGCCGATGTCCTCCATCCGCTCGTCGAGGACGCGGACCTTCTCCGCCGTCGCGCCGATCGCGTCCTTCGACTCCCGGACGCTGTCGATCGCCTCGCCCGCGGTGTCCTGTCCCTCGTCGGCGATCGAGGCGGTCTCCTGGGCCGCGTCCGCGACGGTCTCGGTCGAGGAGGCGACCTCCTCGATCGTCGCCGAGAGGTTGTTCATCTCGCCGGAGACCTGTTCGAGCATCTCGCGCTGGTCGTCGGCGCCTTCGGCGATCTCGGCGATCGACCGGCTCACGTCCTCGCTGCGCGCCTCGGCCGTGTCCACGCCCGCGACCGTCTTCTCGCTGCCCGCGGACACTTCGCCGGCGAACGACTGCACGTCCCGCATCGTCGCCTCGATGTCGTCCATCATCTCGTTGAACGCGGCGCCGATCTGTTCCATCGCGTCGCTCTCGCTGTCGGCGTCCAACCGAACCGTGAGGTCGCCGTCGGCCGCGAGATCCATCGTCGCGCTGTACTCGTCGGCCGTCGTCTCGAGGTGCTGGTTCAGCCACTCGACCTCCTCGCGGCGCTGCTCGACCTCCGCCTTCGCCTCCTCGACGTCTTGGATCTCCGCTTTCTGCTCGGCGACGAGGTCGAGTTGGCGCCGCGCCTCCTCGCGCGACTTCTCGATCGAGTACCAGTTGGCCATCAGCGCGCCCACGAGCCCGAGGATGAAGAACGCGTGAATACCGCCCCAGATTATCGGCTGTTCGATCGCCGCGGTGTGGTTGTAGACGAGGCTCGAATCGATCAGACTGAACGCGCCGTGGCCGACGGCGACGTACGCGACGCCGACGGCGAACGGGAGCCAGTCCTCGTACAGCGCGAGCACCGCGACGAACACGAAGAAGCTGAAGTGCGCCTCGATATAGCCGCCCGACAGCTTCACAAGTGCCATCGAGACCGTCATGAGGCTAAACGCCGCGAGCACCGTCCGCTGGCGTCGGCCGAGCCGCGACCAGTTCGCCAGCGCGGCGGTGGCGAGGATGATGGCGACGAACCCGCCGAGCATCCACCCCGGCGTCGCGGGGATCTGTGCCCCAGTGATCGACTCGGTCCCGCTGTACAGCCCCAACGCGATCAAGAACGGCACCTGCACCGCGATCAGCATCAGGACGTTCCGGTGGCGCCCGCCCCACATCTCCTCCGGCATCGTCGTCCCGTCCGGAATGTACCGGACGATCTCGCGGAGCGTGTGTGCCACCCCGGACGGTCCGGACGCGTCTGCCACTGACCCGGTCGCTGATTCGCTCATAACCGGACCTTGTCACACCATTCAAAAGAGTATCCCCTCCGAATATTACGCCTGATAGCGTCGCTGAGAGCTCGAACACACGTTTGAGGCGCGCTCGATGGCTCCTCTGAGAAGCGTTCGATCGCTCCCCTGAGACACCGTCGAGCGCTTTCGGAGGAGGAGAGAAGTCGCCCGGAACCGCACCGATCCCCCGGCAAGCACCTCCGATCGGGACGAAGACGCGTTCGCGGCCGCGAGCCGGAAATAATCGAAACCCACACAGTCACACAAAAAGTACATTCTCGATATTGTGAAAATATCTTATGTACTATCACGGAGTACTCGGGTTAAGGTGATGATAACCGCCGTAATTCCGAAGGCGATACGCGAGTCGGACACAGACCTCCTTAACCAGCTCACCGGGCTCACCGGGCTCGGATGGACTACGTCGGTACTGGGGTACCTGAGCACCGTGATCGGCTACGGGAACGGCGTGATAAGCCGACTCGTCGCCGAGCCGCAGTCGCTCCTGTACGTCGGCGGCAGCTTCTTTCTCCTCACGCTCGGCCTCGACCGGTTGCAGAGCAGACTCGGGGCCGACGGGGAACGCGAGGAGGCCGCTTCGGAGTAGCGCTCGGCGCCCGCCTGAGCCGACGCGTTTTATACCTCTCCGGACCGCGGTACGGGCGTGACGCTCGATCCGATCCACGTCGAGAACATCGCGCGGCTCGCGTACGGCATCGCGGGCGACGTGGACACGACCGACCACGACGACCTCGCCGAGCGGGTCTGGAGCGAGTGGCTCCCCGAACTCCGCCGCGACGGGCGAGTCGTGATCGAGCCCGTCGACGAACACGAGCGCCGGCGAGCCCCCATCGACGACGCCGCCCTCGCCGAGCGACCGTTCGAGACGGTCCACGGGCTCGACTCGGGCACGATCAACCCGACGACTTTTAAAAACGGGCTCGTCGTCGACGTGGCCCACGCCGCGATGGCGAGCGCGCCGAGCGACCTCGACCTCCACCGCGACCGGACGATCGTCGCGACCGTCCACGCCGGCGACTCGACAGCCGACTTCGACGACGACTGGCGCAGGCGCGACGACGGTCACACCCGCCAGCGGGTGCTTCACGCCCCTCGGGTGAACCGGTACGCCGAGGGGGTCGTTCACGCGCTCGCCCTGTACCTCGCGGAGGGGACCCACGCGCTCGACCACGCCGACGCGGTCGACGACCTGCTCGTCCTGGACGGCCCGATCTACCCGAAGGAGCTGTTCACGTGGGACGACCGCAACCCCGAGCTCGGTGCGCTCGCGCGCGAGGCGAAGCCCCGCGCGGTCGTCGAGAAGTACGTCCAGCTGGTCGAGCGGTTCGTCGAGCGCGACGTGCCGCTCGCCGGCTTCGTGAAGAACCCCTCCAGCGGGACGATCGTCCGCGCGCTGGGCCGGAAGGGGGTCGAGTCGCCGTGGCCCGACGACACGGCGCTTTTCACACGACTCCTCGAGCGACGCGAGGGCGACGGCCCGGCCGGCGGCGGCGCTCGCGGCGGCCGCGCCGACCGCGTCGACGACGAACTCACCTTCACCACGTGGTTCCGCAGCCGGGGCGGCGCCGACGCGACGATGGCCGCTGACGGCGACGCGCTCGGGATCGAGCGCGAGCTCGACCCGGAGCTGTACGAGCCGGCGTTCATGATCGTGTACGACCCCCGGACCGACGTGACGTACAAGCTCGAGGCGCCGTACGCGTTCGCCCGCGACCCGTCGGTCCGTGAGCGGCTCACCCGGCAGGTCCTCGCCGACGTGGCGACGACGCGGGGGCCGCCGGAGGCGGTCGGCAAGGCCGACGAGCTGGCGCGGATCGCGGCGACGGAGAAGGCGGCGCTCCGCCGGAAGTTCGAGGAGCGCTTCGACAGCGAGCAGCAGGCGACCTACGACGACCGGCGGTGGGGGAAGGAGCCGTATTAGGCCGAGCGGGCCCTCCCCCGTCGAGGAGTCACAGCACGCCCCACAGGAGCCCCGCGAAGATGATCGCGTTGTACAGCCCGTGCGCGAACCCCGGGACGAGCACGTTCTCGGTCTTCTCGTAGAGGACGCCGAGGATCGCGCCGAGAATCACCGTCACGCTCATGTACGCGACCTGTTCGACGACGGTGCCTTCGACGTTCCCGTGGAGCGCGCCGAACATGAGGGCCGCGATGAGGATCGCCGGTGCGGCGTCGAACGAGCGGCGGAGCCCCCCCTGGACGACGCCGCGGAGCAGCAGCTCCTCGGCCGGCCCGACGACGAAGAGCGAGACGGCGATCATCGCGGCGAAGTAGACCACCGGGTCGCCGGCGGGCGTCGTCGCCGGGTTCTGTCCGGTCCCGAGCCCGAACTCGCGGAGCGCGAGGAGGAGCCCGATCTGGAGCCCGTAGAGCACGACCGCGGCCCCGACGATGAGCCCGACTTCTCGGAGCGACGGGACCGAGACCGACACGAGGTCGCGCTGGTCGGTGATCACGAGGTAGCCGACCACGGCCGGGAGGAAGCCCGCGAAGCTGGCGACGGTCCGGAGGAGCGTGAACGCGTTCGTCTCGGGCGCGACGACACCCACCCCGACCGCCGCTGAGGTGGCCAGTTGAGCGATCAGGCTGGCGGCGAGGAGCGCGAAGACGAGCGCGAAGACGGCGCTCGCGGCGTGAACCAGTCGCTCGACCGGGACCGGGAGGTCGTCTGTCATCGACGGTGATTGGACGCACGTCGTGTTAGGCGCTCCGGAACCCCGCGACGGACACGCTGCCGCGAGCGGCCGAGTCAGGAGCCGTCGATCCGCAGCTCGCGCTTGTCGGCCACGGCGTCGGCCTCGGGAAAGTCGCCGCCGCCGAGCAGCCCGCGCGCCGCCTTCTTCCCCCACTCCACCGCGGGCTGGGTGAACGTCGAGACGCTCGCGAGCTCGCCGTACAGCACGCAGGCGGCCTCCATCGCGTACAGCAGTTCGCCGAGGCTCCGCTCGTCGACGCGGTCGATCTCGATCCGGAGGTTCGGCACGTCGGCCGCCGCGAGGCTCGCCTCGGTCGCCTCGAACTCGGCGTCGAGCAGGTCGCCGAGCGACGAGCCGCCGAGGTACGCCAGCCCGTCGAGGTCGGTCTCCGGGATCGCGGTCTCGGCGCGCTCCGTCGGCCGGATCAGCGAGACGAGCTTGTCCGGCGGGCCGGCGCGGTACAGCTGGAGCTGGGAGTGCTGGTCGGTCGCGCCGAGCGCGCGGGCGGGGGTCTGGCCCAGCCCGTCCTTGCCGAGGCTCTCGGCCCACAGCTGTGCGAACCACTCCGCGAACGTCTCCAGCGACTCCGCGTACGGCATCACGGCGTTCGTGAGCGCGCCGCGCTCGGCGAGCGCGTACGTCGCCGCGCCGTAGGCGTACGCCGGCGTCTCGAACAGCGATCCCGACAGGCTCGCCATGCCGTCGCTCCCGCCCGCGAGGATCGCCTCGATGTCGTGGCCCTGCAGCGCCGGGACCGCGAGCCCGACCGTCGAGAGCGCGGAGAACCGCCCCGGCACCCCGTCCGGCACGTCGAGCGCGGGGAGGTCGTGGTCGTCGGCGAGCGCGCGGAGGTTCCCCTCCTTCCCGGTCGTCACGAGGGTGCGCTCGGTCCAGTCGACGCCCGCCTCGGCCATCGCCTCGCGGACGACGAGGAAGTTCGCGAGCGTCTCCGCGGTCGTCCCGGACTTCGAGACGACGTTGACGACGGTCTCGTCGAGCGGGAGGTCGTCGAGCAGCGACGCGACCGCGTCGGGGTCGACGTTGTCGAGGAAGTACGCGTCCACGTCGCTCTCGAGGGCGTTCGCGAGCGTCGCCGCGCCGAGCGCGCTCCCGCCGATGCCGACCGTCAGGACCGCCTCGGGGCGGTCGAACCGGTCGGTCGCCTCGCGGATCGCCGCCGGGTCGGTCGTCTCCGGCAGGTTCAGGGCGGCGTAGCCGAACTCGTCGTCGGCCATCCCGCTCGCTATCCGATCGTGTGCGTCCGCGACGCGGTCGTCGAGGCGCTCCAGGGTCTCCTCCGTGAGCCCCGGTGTGGTCTCCAGGGCGTTGCCGAGGTCGACGTTCATACCGGACGTGGGAACGACCGGAACTTAAGAATAGGTTTCTGACGGCGTCACTGCGGCGGGCTCGGCGGTCGCAGGTCGCGCTGGAACTCGTCGAACTGGTCGAGGTCGTCGGGGAGTTCGTACTCGATCTCGCGCTCGTCCTGTCGGTCGGGGAGGCGGCCGTCCTCCAGGTCGTCGGCGACATCCTCCCAGCCCGGCTTCACGCGGACGCTTCGGGCGGGAGAGCCGACGACGACGTGGTGGTCGGGCACGTCGCCCTGCACGACCGAGCGCGCGCCGACGACGCTGTTCTCGCCGACCCGGCAGCCGGCGCGCACCATGGCGTCGTAGGTGACCCGGGCGTCGTCCTCGACGACCGTGTGGAAGTTCCGGACCTCGGTCTGGTCGACGAGGTCGTGGTCGTGGCTGTAGAGGTGGACGCCGTCCGAGATGGACGCGCGGTCGCCGATCGTCAGCTTCCCGCGGTCGTCGAGGTGGACGCCGTCGTGGATCACGACGTTGTCGCCGATCTCGATGTTGTGGCCGTAGGTGACGGAGATCCCTTTAAAAAATCGGCAGTCGTCCCCGCACTCGGCGAACAGGTGGTTGCCGAGCATCTGGCGGAACCGGAGCGCAAACTCGACGTTGTCGGCCATCGGCGTGGCGTCGAACTGCCGCCAGAGCCACTGCAGATGCTTGGAGCGCTGGAACTGCTCCTCGTCTTTCTCGGCGTAGTACTCCGACTCCAGCGTGGCGTTGCACGGGTCGTACCCCTGGAGACGGACCCGCTCGGCCTTCGACACCGACTCGCCGTCCTGCCACGCCTCCCAGCGCTCGCGGTCGCCGTGAAGATCGATCAGCGTGTCTCGGACGACCTCACAGGTGTCCTCCTCCGAGGAGAGGCGCTCGTCCACCTCGTCGATCAACCCTCGGACCCCGGCCTCCGCGCCGTCGGGCAGGGAGACGTGTCGCTTTGTCATCGTCGCACGTTCGTCGCCGTCCCTCAAATGGATTCGGTTGTGCGGCGCGCGTACGTCGGCGACCGGCGATCGGACCGCTCGCGCCGCCGACGGACGCCGCCCGCGGCGCAGGCAAACGTGACATCGGACGAATTGCGCGGGCAGAAACGTGCGAGACGCGAAGAATCCGCGCGAGCGCGTCCTTCGACGGCCCGAATAGCCACCTCACCTGTTACTGTGCCAACGTTTTTGTAACCGTTCGCTGTATTGACACGCGATAGCATATGCCAGAAGTGAAATTCGAGGTCGACGTCGACAGCCCGCCGGACGAGCAGCCGACGGCCAAGCCGTTCAACCGGTGGCACCCCGACATCCCGCCGGTCGTGGAGGCGGAGCCGGGAGAGACGATTCGGCTCGAAGCGCTGGACTGGACGGGCGGACAGATCTCGGACAACGACGACCCGAACGAGGTCAGAGACGTGGACCTCACGCAGGTCCATTACCTCGCCGGTCCCGTCCGCGTCGAGGGGGCGGAGCCCGGCGACCTGTTGAAAGTCGAGTTCCACGACATGGGGCCGCTGAACGACCGCTCCGAGTTCGGCTTCACCGGGACCTTCTCCCAGCAGAACGGCGGCGGCTTCCTCACCGACCACTTCCCGACCGCCGCGAAGTCGATATGGCAGATCGACGGCTACACCGTCTCCTCGCGGCACGTCCCCGACGTTCGGTACGAGGGGAAGATCCATCCGGGGCTCGCGGGCTGCGCGCCGAGCCAGGAGCTCTTAGAGGAGTGGAACGAGCGGGAACAGGAGCTGATCGACAAGCACGAGGCGGACCCGAGTTCGATCCCGAACCACCCGACCGGGGAGGCGGAACCGGGCGTCGCGAACCCGCCGACCACGGAGGGCGCGCAGATGGGCGAGATGGACCCGGAGGAGGCGGAGGCCGCGGCCGAGGAGGCCGCGAGGACGGTGCCGCCGCGCGAACACGGCGGGAACCACGACATCAAGGACCTCTCCATCGGCTCGACGGTGTACTTCCCCGTCTACGTCGAGGGGGCGAACTTCGCGCTCGGCGACTTCCACGCCTCGCAGGGCGACGGCGAGATCACGTTCTGCGGCGCGATCGAGATGGCGGCGTACGCGGACGTGGAGTTCGACCTGATCAAGAACGGCATGGAAGACCACGGCGTCGACCACCCGATCTTCGAACCCGGGCACCGCGGCCCCAACTTCGAGGACTACATCACGTTCTGCGGCTACTCCGTGACGGAGGACGGCGAGCAGCGCTACATCGACTCGCACACCGCCTACCGGCGGGCGTGCCTGCAGGCGATCGACTACCTCAAGAAGTTCGGCTACACGGGCCAACAGGCGCTCCACATCCTCGGGACCGTCCCCGCGGAGGGGCGTCAGAGCGGCGTCGTCGACGTCCCGAACGCGTGCTCGACGTTGGCAGTCCCGAAAGGGGTCTTCGAGTTCGACATCTCTCCCGGAAACCTGGACAACCGGGCGGACCGCGGCGACCTCGTCGTCACCGACGACCCGCTCGGATGAGCGGCGACGACGGCGGGGGGTCCCTCCGAGAGAGCGGTGGGGGGTCGTTCCGGGCGGAGGGAGGAATCCGCTCCGAGAAGCGCGCCGCGCTGCGAGCGACGGAACACGACACGACATGGCATCCACGACCGAGGAGCTGAGGACCGCGGACCGATCCGACGACCCGATCGGGCCGGGGAGGGCGATCGCGGCGACGCTCCGGAGCACGCTCGGCCCGAACGGGCTGGACAAGATGGTGATCGACCGGAGCGGCAGCGTCGTCGTGACGAACACCGGCGCGACCGTTCTCGACGGGCTGGAGATCGACGCCCCGATCGGGCGCGTGATCCGGGACGCGATCCGGGCGCACGCGCGACACGTCGGCGACGGGACCACTACGACGGCCCTCCTCGTCGGCGAGCTCATCGACGCGGCCGACGGGCTCGTCGAGCGGGGACTCCACCCGACCTCGGTCGTCGACGGGTACGGCCGCGCTGTTTCGCACGCCGGCGACGCGCTCCGCGAGCTCAGCGTCCCGGTCGACCCGGACGACGACCGGGTCCGCGAGGTTGCCTCGACGGCGGTCACCGGGCGCTGGGACGCGGCGTCGGCCCGCCGGTTCGCCGACATCACCGTCGACGCGCTGGACGCGGTCGACTACGACGCCGCCCGACTCACGCTTCACGCGTACCCCGGCGGCGAGCTGGCCGACTCCGAGCGGGTGAACGGGATCCTCGTCGACCTCGACGGGTCGTCGACGACGGTCGACGGGTTCGGGACCGACGACCGCCGGACGCTCGCCGATCCGACGGTCGCGCTCGTCGACGGCGAGGTGACGCCCCCCGCCACCGAGGCGTCGGGGACGGTGACGGTTCGGAATCCCGACGGTCTCGCGGCCGTCCGGGAGCATGAACGGGCGGCCCGCGACGGGCTGATCCGGTCGGTCGCGGGCCGCGACGTCGACGTGCTCGTGTGCCAGAAGTCGATCGACGACGGGGTGAAGACCGACCTCGCGCGCGCCGGCGTGCTCCCCGTCGAGCGAACGAGACGCGACGAGTTCGACGCGATCGCTCGCGCCGCGGACGCGACCGCGGTCGCCGCGGTCGCCGACCTCGATCGGGACGCGCTCGGGACGGTCGGGTCGGTTCGCCGTCGGTCGGTCGGCGGCGGCGCCGCGATCGAGCTCTCGGGACTCCCGGGCGAATCGCACGAGTCGCTGCTCCTGCGCGGCGGGACGCCGCACGTCGCCGAGGAGACGAAGCGGATCGTCGATGACTGCCTCTCGGTCGCGCGCCACGCCGCCCGGGGCGGCGGCGTCGTACCGGGCGGCGGCGCCGGCATGGCGGCCGTCTCTCGCGCCGTGGCCGACCGCGCGTCAAGCGTCGACGACCGCTCGGCGCTCGCGCTCGACGCGTTCGCGGAGGCGGTGACCGTGATCCCGCGCACCCTCGCGAGGAACGCCGGGGCGGATCCGATCGACGCGCTGGTCGCGCTCCGCAACCGACACCACGCCGGGGAGACGGCGGCGGGCGTCGCTCGCTCCGGCGCGGTTGAGAACATGTTCGACGCGGGGGTGGTCGAACCGGTCGCGGTCCCCGCGCGCTGCCTCGAGACCGCGGTCCGGACCGCGGGGCTCGTGTTGCGCGTCGACGAGACGCTGGACGCGGAGCCGATCGAGGGAGGCGACGACGACGGCGGACACCGGGGGCACGACCACGCCGGAGACGGCGACCACGCCCACGAGAGCGGCGGGGGCTACCCGTGGGCGCTGAGTCACTGACCGGCTCGGTCCGCCCTCGTCGTCGATAATAAATGCCGCTCTCGGTCCCGCCGCGTGGGGGAGACCGCACGCGCTAAGTGTCCCGATCCCCAATTCGGCGTATGCAGCACCGCGAACTCGGGAACTCCGGCGTCGAGGTCTCTGAGATCGGCTTCGGCGCGTGGGTCGTCGGCACCGACTGGTGGGGCGACCGATCTGACGAACAGGCGGTCGAGATGGTCGAGGACGCGCTCGACGCGGGCGTCACCTACGTCGACACCGGCGACGTGTACGGCCACGGCGACAGCGAGGAGATCATCGGCCGCGCGATCGACGGCCGGCGCGACGAGGTGACGCTCGCGACGAAGATCGGCTACGACTTCTACAACAATCCGCAGGCGGGCCACGGCGAGCTCCCGAAGGAGCTCGACCGCGAGTACCTCGAGACCGCGTTCGAGCGCTCGCTCGACCGGCTCGACACCGACCACGTCGACCTGCTCCAGCTCCACAACGCGAACGTCGACGACGTCACGCCCGAGGTGCGCGACCTCCTCCGCGAGTGGAAGGCCGACGGCCGGGTCCGCGCGCTCGGCTGGGCGCTCGGCCCCTCCATCGGCTGGCTCGCCGAGGGCGACGCCGCCGTCGAGTACGACGAGTTCGACGCGGTCCAGACCGTCTTCAACCTCTTCGAGCAGGAGCCCGGCCGCCACTTCGTCGACACCGTCCGCGAGACGGGCTCGGAAACCTCGGTCATCGCCCGCGTCCCGCACTCCTCCGGCCTGCTCAACGAGCAGGTGACCCCCGACACCGTCCTCGAAGACGGGGACCACCGCTCGCACCGCCCGAAGGAGTGGTACGAGACCGGCTGGGAGAAGGTCGAAGCGATCCGGTTCCTCGAGGAGCCGGACCACGCCGAGGGGACCCGCACGATGGCGCAGGCGGCGATCCGCTGGCTGCTCGCGCACGACGAGGTCGCCTCCGTGACGCCGACCTTCCGCGACGGCGACGACATCGCGGAGTGGAGCGCGGCGAGCGACGTGCCGCCGCTCTCCGACGCCGAGTACGATCGGGTCGACGAGCTGTACGCGCGCAACTTCGACGTCGACCGCGACGACGGGATGGACGTGCTCCGGACCTCCGTCGACGGCGAGGACATCGAGGCTGCCGGCCTCGACAAGCGCGCCGCGTCGTACTGAGCGGGAACCCGTCTTTTTCGCGTCGAGATCGCAAGACTGTGGCGGCATCACTCCGGACGCGACTACTTTCACTGCGACCTCGTATCTGCGCGCGTTCGGTCGCGAAGTATCCGTAACGACCATTATATTCGGAATAAACGGTCGTGTTAAGTTAAGCATGATTCCACCAGACGGCGTGGGCTTGCAACCACGTTTCCGCGGTCGGTGGGTCGACGTGGCTGAAACAGTTTGAAAACGAAGATGTTCTTCGTTGTACCTCTCGAAAGACACGTTCAACGCTGTTACGAAAGCCGTGGATCTCGACGCGGTAGCTAAGGTTTTCTCGGCGGAGTCCTCCCTTGAGATCATCGGCGTCATCGACGAGAAACACGGCGTCGGCAACGTCGTGTTTCTCGAGGAGCTCGGTGAGAAATTCTCGGGCGATTGGGATCGTATACGTCGGAAACAGCCGTGAATGAAGAATTCTATTCGTTTGCGGATCGACAGCGGCGTACAGCCAGTACTGCTCGTCGTTGATCCGGATTGCTTTCTGATCGACCGCAACGCGATCCGGGGCCTCACCGTCAGCTGGCTGTAGATCGGCTTTCTGCACCCAATTGTGAACAGCAACACGACTTCGATTGACACCCAACTCCTCAAGAAGAATAACTGTATTTGAAAGTGATAGTCCAGCGAGGTGGTGGCGAATACCCTTTTCAATGATCTCGCGGGGTGTCCGCTCTCGCTCCACAAACTCCAAGTCGATCCACTCGGTAGACTCGGTGAGGCGGGCGATTTCTGGCATAGGCACTAGAACTTCGCTCCGCCTCGTTCTTAACTTAACACCGCGGAATAAACTCCCCCAAAACATAAACCGAGAGTCGCCGAGTATCTTGTTATAATTATGAATCATCCCGGCCCACCCCAGTTCGTCGCCGTCGGCGACGCCGTCCAGCTAGCGCCTCGAGACCCCGACCCCGAAGCGACCTACCGGTGGACGGTCGCCGACGCGCCGTCCGGGAGCGAGGCCGTCGTGGGCGACGAGTCCGTCGAGGAGTTCGTCCCCGACGTCCCGGGCACGTACACCATCACGCTCGAAACCCCGGTCGAGGAGTCCCTCACCGTCCGCGTCTTCCCCGCCGACCGGCGCCCGACCGGCGAGGGGTCGGGGTCCACGCGCACGAGCGGCGAGAGCGGCATGAGCGGGATGAGCGGCTACAGCGGACAGAGCGGCTCGGCACGGCCGTTCCAAAGCGGGGGCGTCAGCGGCTCCGGCTCTGGGGCGGGCGCGCTCGGCGAGTCGGGCGAGGACCGCGGCGGTCGACCGCGGGTCCGGCTCGACGCGCGGGTCACGGACGAGGAGGTCGTCGTTGAGGCGACGCCGAGCCCGCATCCCGACTCCGAGACGGACGCCGAGGACCTCGACGTCGAGTTCCTGTTAGACGACCGCGACGACGTGTCGCGGGCCGAGGCGACGGTCGACGGCCGCGAACTCAGGGTGCCGCTCGACGCCGTCTCGAGCGAGCTCCGGGTCCACGCCGTCGCCGTCGACGAGAGCTACAGCGTCCCGGACGCGGTCGGCGTCGAACGGGTCGGGAACGGGGAGTCGTTCTCGGTCCGGCGCCTCAACGACCCCCCGGAGTGGGCGACCGACGTCACGCTCTACGAGATCTACGTCCGCGGCTACGCCTCCGACGACGACGACGCCGAGACGACGTTCGAGGCGCTCGAGAAGCGTCTCGACTACCTCGACGAGCTCGGCGTCGACTGCCTGTGGCTCACGCCGGTGCTCCAACACGACGGGATGCCCCACGGGTACAACATCGTCGACTTCTTCTCGATCGCCGACGACCTCGGGGACCGCGCGGACTACGAGTCGTTCGTCGACGCGGCCCACGAGCGGGGGATGTCGGTGCTGTTCGATCTCGTGTTGAACCACTCCGCCCGCGACCACCCGCACTTCCAGTCGGCGTACGGGACCCCCGAGTCGCCGTACTACGACTGGTACGAGTGGCAGGAGTCGGGCGAACCGGGGACGTACTTCGACTGGGAGCTGATCGCGAACTTCGATTTCACGACGCTCGAGGTCCGTCGCCACCTGCTCGACGCGGTCGAGACGTGGGCGGAGGTCGCCGACGGCTTCCGCTGTGACATGGCGTGGGCGGTCCCGCAGTCGTTCTGGAAGGAACTCAGGGACCGCCTCAAACGGGAGGACCCCGAGTTCCTCCTCTTAGACGAGACGATCCCGTACATCGCCGACTTCCACGGCGGCATGTTCGACGTCCACTTCGACACGACGCTCTACTTCACGCTCAGGCAGGTCGGCAACGGCCACGAGCCCGCCGAATCGATCCTCGACGCCGTCGAGGGGCGGACGCGCTCCGGGTTCCCTGACCACGCCGCGTTCATGCTCTACCTCGAGAACCACGACGAGACGCGATACATCGTCGAGTGCGGCGACGACGCGGCGAGGGCCGCCGCCGGCGCGCTGTTCACCCTCCCTGGGATCCCAATGCTGTACGGGGGCCAAGAGCTCGGACAGCGGGGCAAGCGCGACGCGCTCGCCTGGGACCACGCCCGCGACGATGTCCGCTCGCAGTACGACGCCCTGATCGCGCTCAAGGAGGCGCACCCGGCGCTCGGACCGAGCGGCGACCTCGAACGGATCGACTACGAGGCCGACTCGGACGATGTCGTCGCGTTCGCTCGGGAGGGCGAGGGGAACCGGTACGTCGTGCTGCTCAACTTCGGCGAGGAGACGGAGACCGTCGGGATCGACGAGACCGTCGACGCGACCGACCTCGTCTCTGGGGAGTCCCGCGCCGCCGAGTCCGGGCTCGCGGTCGAGGACGTCGCGGTGTTCGGTGCGGAGCGGTAGCGCCGTATATCCCGTCAGCGGTCGCGGCTGACGCCGGCGTTGAGAAGTGGTGGCTCGGTGGAAAACCCTCGTCACAAGGGGCTCAGTGGGGGTAACACGTCGTCATGGCCACCGTCTGCAGCGTGGCCGCCGTCGGGTATAAACCTCCCGCGATGGAGCGGCTCAGACCGCCCCGGCTCGCGGGGCCGGGAGGCTCAGAACGCCCCGCCCACCTCGTCCGCGAACGTCTCCATCGCCGTCTGCGGGTCGTCGCCGCGCAGCCCGACGACGACGTGGTCGACCCCGAACTCGTCGAGCCGCCGGAAGTACTCCCGGAACCACTCGGCGCCGGCGCGGTAGCCGAGGTGGCGGTGTTCGGGCCCGGCGCTCGGGTCGTCGGCGAACTCGACGCCGACGGCGATGGCGAACGGCTTCGCGCCCGCCAGCTCGCGCCACTCCGCGACGTAGCTCCGGAGCGTCTCGTCCGGGAGGTGGTAGAACAGCCAGCCGTCGCCGCGCTCGGCGATCCACTCCGTCGACTGCCGCGCGTTGCCCGTCGGCAGCACCGGGAGCGTCTCCGTCGTCGGCTTCGGGAGCACGTCGAGGTCGCCGTCGAGCCCGCCCCACCCGCCGTCGACCTCCGGGAACTCCTCCCGCCAACACGCGCGCATCGCCGCGATCCGCTCGCGGACCATCTCGCCCCGCCGGTCGGGGTCGACGCCGAACGCCGGGTACTCGGGGTCGCGGTCGCCGGAAGCGACGCCGAGGACGACTCGCCCGTCGGAGAGCCGGTCGAGGGTCGCGGCGGACTTCGCGAGGTGGATCGGGTGTCGGAGCGGGAGGACGACGCTCGCCGTGCCGAGCGCGACCTCGTCGGTCCGGGCGGCCACGTGCGAGAGCAGGCCCCACGGGTCGAACGCCCCGCCGGCGTCGCCGAACCGCGGCCAGTAGGTCGGCACGTCCCGCGCCCAGAGCCCGTCGAATCCGAGGGCCTCGGCGCGCTCCGCGAGCCGGACCTCCTCGGCGGGATCCGGCGTGCCGCGCCGCTCGCCCGTGAGCGGGAACCCGAGCCCGAACGTGAGGTCGGCGCCGTCGAACAGCCGCTGGAAGCCGGCGTTGGCGTGATCGAGACGCTCCTCCGCGTCGGGACCCCCCATTTTGCGAGCTATTCGCCGCCCGCGATCCGGCCGGCGACCCGGTCGCGGTCGGACCGGATCTCCCCGGCGATCTCCGCGACCTGCGCCAGCACGGGGTAGCGGGGGCCTCCGGTCGGTCCGTACAGGTACTCGTGGAACGGGCGGCGGTCCTCCCCGTCGCCAGGGGCGTCGACGGTCATCGGCGGGTCGTTGAGCGCGCGCTGGCGCTCGGCGGCGACTCCCTCGCACTCGGACTCGAGCTCGTCGAGGCTCCGCCAGACGTCGATCGCGGCGTCCGTCTGGTCCCCCGTCACGCCGTCGAGGTGCTCGAGGAGTCGGCGGCGGCGGCGGTCGACGCGGTCCAAGTCGGCCCCGAATCGCGACAGTGCGTCGATCTCCGTGTCGATCGCCTCGGCGAGGGACGATCGGGCGTCGGCCGCCCGCCGGCTGCGCCGGACGAGCGCCGACTTCGCCCCGGTCGAGAGGGTGCCGTTAGCGGCCAGCGCGGCGGCCGTGTCCGGCCCTAGCTCGGCGGCGAGGCTCTCGGGGACCGTCTCGTCGTACTCCTCCCTGTAGTGGGGCAGCGCCATCACCGTGTCTCGGTACGCCGCGAGCACGCGCCGGAGCCGGACGTCGTCGCCGGCCCCTTTCCCCCTGTTGACCGTGGACACCGTTCGGACCGCGGTCGCCGGTCCGTCGAGCGCCGACGCGGTCGACGAGGCGGGCGCGGGGTCGAGCCCGGAGACGCGGTCCGCGAACTCTTCGAACGCGTCGCGCTCGTCGAGGACCCGCCGCCGCTCGCTTCGGCAGTCGGCCTTGGCGTCGCGGACGTACGCCAGCGCGGCGAACGCCACGACGCCGGCGAGGACCGCCGCGGTGACGGCGCCGGGCTCGCTCGCGACCGCGGCGAGGTCACAGGAGAGGCTGGTACATCCCGTCGCCGCCGGCTCCGCGGTCTGCACCCGAAAGATCCCGGCCGCTCCCTGTCTCGCGCTCATTGTGTGCGGTAACACGACACACGTACAAAGCGCTTGTGGCGGATCTCGACACCTGAAACGACGGTTCCCGGAATCGCGGAGACGCCCCGATCGACGCGGCCCAAGACGCGGCCGCCGGCGCGACGCCCCCGACTACTCGACGACCCCGTCGTCGGTGATCACGGTGTCGATCATGCCGATCGGGGTCGCGTCGTAGCTCGGGTTCTCGATCGTCACGTCTTCGACGGGTTCGCGCATCACCTCGACGGCGTCGCGGAACTCGTTTTCGAACCGGAACTCCTCGATCTGCTTCGCGCCGGAGCCGACCGCGGTCACCGGCACGCCGAGTTCGCGGGCGGTGACGACCAGCGGGAACGTTCCGATGCGGTTGTAGTACGTGCCGCCGGTCATACACGTGATCCCGAGGAGGACGCGGTCGCAGTCGCGGAGGGCGTACCCCATCGCGCTGTCGACCACCATCCGGGTGTCGACGCGCGCCATGCCGGCGAGCACGCGGGCCGTCTTCCGACCGAGGGTCCGCGGGCGCGCCTCCGTGACGTACACCGTCAGGTGAGCGCCGCCCCGAGCCGCGTTCTCGATCGACTCCAGCACGGTCGTCGAGTAGTCGTGGACTAACAAGGTGTCGCCGTCCTCGATGCGCTCGGCCGCGTTGGCGGCGGCTTCCCCCTTCGCCGTCTCGATGTCGTCCGCCACGCGGTCGATGGTCTCTTCGAGCCGCTGTTTGGCGTCCTCGACGCTCGTCGCCTCGCCCACGATCGAGCGCTCGACCTCGCGCATCGCGTTGTGGAGCGCGGCGTGAGAGGGGTTCGACCGTCGCAACACCCCCGCGTTGTGTTCGAGGTCGCGCTCGAATCCGTCGACCGTCACGTACTCGCGGTCGAGCAGCTCCGCGAGCGACCGCGTCGCCTTCACGGCCACCGCCGACGTGCTGTGGGTCCGCATCGCCCGAATCTCGGCGACCGTCTCGTCGATCATACTCGGAGAGTCGGCGCCCCAATTCAAATGGGTTCCGGGGACCGGCCGGCGATGGCGTGGTATTAACACCGCGGTCGCCGAGGTCCCCGGCATGAACGCCACTAACCGCACGACCCGCATCGCCGACCGCGGAATCGTCGGCATCGTTCGCGGCTCCTCGGCCGACACGATCGTCGAAATCGTCGACGCGCTCGTGCGCGGCGGGGTCGACGTCGTCGAGATCACGGCCGACACCGACGACGTCACCCGGCTGCTCGGCGACGTGAGCGACTCGTTCGGCGACGAGGTGCTGCTGGGCGCGGGAACGGTGCTGGACCCGGAGACGGCGCAGGCGGTTCTGTCGAACGGCGCGGAGTTCGTCGTCACGCCGACGGTGAATCCCGACGTGATCGAGCTGGCGAACCGCTACGGCGCCCCCTCGTTCCCCGGCGCGTACACCCCAACCGAGGTGGTCCGCGCGTACGAGGCGGGCGCCGACGCCGTGAAGCTCTTCCCCGCGTCCACCGGCGGCGTCGACCACCTCCGAGCCGTCGGCGGGCCGCTCGGTCACGTGCCGCTCGTGCCGACGGGCGGCGTCTCCGTGGACAACGCCGAGGCGTACTTCGACGCCGGCGCGACGGCGCTCGGCGTCGGGAGCTCGCTCGTGGACCCGATCGCCGTCGCCGACGGGGAGTTCGAACGGCTCACCGAGACCGCCGCGGCGTTCAGGGAAATCGCGGACGGGCGGGACGCCGACGACCGGTAGACCGGCGTCTGTGGGAACCAGTCGCACGGCCGGAAAAGCGAACCGCGGCGCCGAAACCGCCGCCCCGTCTCAGGCGTACTTCGCGACGACGTTCAGCACGTCGTCGAGCTCGTCGCCGTCGAGCGAGTAGCGCTCCTGTGCGAACACCGAGCGCAGCTCGGTGCGGTCCTCGGGGAGAAGGTCCGCGATCTTCACCGCGGTCGGCACGTCGATCTGGTCGAGCTCGGTCAGCTCCTCGACCAGCTCGCGGGACTCCTCGGCGTCGAGGTGAGCGAATCGGTTGACGTGCTCGATCGCGCGGGCGAGCTCGTAGCGCAGGTCGCGGTCCTCGTCGTCCGCGCGCTCCGCCTCGATATCCACGAGGATCTCCTTCGCCTCGGAGGTGGTGACGTACTCCTCGTCGAGCTTCTCTTTGAATATCGTCATCTCAGTTCAGTTGTGCTGTGCGCTCATGTGGGCGGCGGCGACGATGAGCGTCTTCGTCTTGCCGCCGTCCGAGATCTCGACTTTGAACGCGGAGCCCTGCTTGCCGACCACCGTGCCGGTGCGGCCGTCGAAGCGCGGGTGGAAGCGGCCCTTCTGGACGCTCGGGTCGATCTTGAGGTGGACCTGCGACCCCTCGTCGAACTCCTGGATCGCTCGCTGCGGCGGCGACGTGCCGCGGTCGCGGGGTTTGTTCGAGAGCTTGTCGCGGGTCGCCTTCTGGGGTCCATTGGAACTCGGCATGGTCTTGGGCGTTGTTCCGCTGCCGCGGTTATAAATGGTGCGTTACGGCCTCCGACCGGGAGCCGATGCCACACCGACGCCGGCCCTCGGAACAACCCTACGGGACTCCCCCTTTCGAAAGTGCTAATCCTGTGACTCCCTAGCGTATTTATAATGAGTCATCAGCTGCCGGACGTCCAGGCGTCGGCGCCCGACGTCTCTGTCGGGCTCTCGCAGGTCGGCGTCACCGGCGTCGAGAAGCTCGTCAAGCTCGCTCGCGGCGACAAACGCCCCATCGTCCTCATGGCGGAGTTCGAGGTGTTCGTCGACCTCCCGAGCGGGCGCAAGGGGATCGACATGTCGCGGAACCTCGCGACGGTCGACGAGATTCTCGAGGAGATCACCCGCGAGGAGGCGTACCGCGTCGAGGAGGTCTGCGGCGACGCCGCCGAGCGGCTCCTGGAGAAGCACGACTACACCACCACCGCCGAGGTGTCGATGTCGGCGGAGTTGGTCACCCGCGAGGACACGCCGGCGTCCGGGATCGAGACGCAGAGCACGGCGACGATCGTCGCGAGCGCCACCGCCACCGAGGGGGGCACCCGTGAGGAGATCGGCGCCGAGGTCACCGGGATGACCGTCTGCCCCTGCTCGCAGGGGATGAGCGAGTCCCGCGCCCGCGACAAGCTCGCCGAGCTTGGCGTCGACGAGGAGACGACCGAGGAGTTCCTCGACGCCGTCCCGCAGCCGGGCCACTCCCAGCGCGGCCACGCGACGCTCACTGTCACCACCGACGGCCACCCCGAGATCGACCTCCGGGACCTCATCGACGTCGCCCGCGACTCGATGAGCGCCCGGATCTACAACATGGCGAAGCGGCCGGACGAGGACCACATGACCTACGAGGCGCACGCCGACGCGAAGTTCGTCGAGGACTGCGTCCGCGCGCTCGCCGAGGGCACCGTCGCGGAGTTCGACCACCTCCCGGACGACGCCGTGATCCACATGAAACAGTCGAACGACGAGTCGATCCACCAGCACAACGCCCACGCCGAGCGGGAGGTCACGATGGGCGACCTGCGGGACGAACTCGGCGACAATTGACATCCTCCCCGCGCTAAAGCGCGAGGATTCCTCCGTTGGGGGTTCGGCTACCGACCCACGGAGGCAACTTGCGGGTTTGTGCGCGCTTCTTTGGGACTTTCGTGAGGGTGTGGTTTCCCCGACCACTCGTGGTCGTCCCACTCGAATCGCACGGGCCGTGCCATCGGCCTGAGTTCGCAATCGCTGTTTTCTCGAAGGAACGTCTCTGACGCCGTGAGGTCGGCGTGCCCCTCGAAGCCACACGAACACGTCAGCGTCTCCCCGTGGCGAACCGTCTCCTCGTGGTCGCCACACTCGGGACACGTTTGAGAAGTCCACGCTTCAGACTCGACTTCGAGACTAATACTGTATTCTTCACAGACGCACGCGAGACGGTGGATGAACTTTTTGAACGCCCAGAAGTTGTGCGTCTTCTCGTTCACCCTGACCGACCAGTGCGTGTCCAGCACGTCGGTCAAATCGCCCACGTACACCGTCGCCACGCCCTCGTCGTACAGTCGTTCGACGAGATCGCGCACCAACGCGTTCTGTGCGTGGTCACGGCGTTTCGTCCGCTGTCGGTACAGCCGTCGAATCCGCTTGGAACTGTAGCGTCCCTCTCGGAGTTTCGACTGTAGGCGGGCGATTTCGTCGGTCGTCTCGCGGAACCGTCCGAACAACTCTCGACCGTCGTAGAGGTACTGCGAACCAGTGGTCGTGGAACAGGCGACGAGATTGTTCGCGCCAACGTCGAGGGCGGCTTCGTGAGAAGCCAGTGGTGAATCCAGTCGAGAATCAGGAACAGTGACTGGTTGGAAAGCCCTGAACGCGTCGCTCACCTCGTCGTATTCGAGTTCCAGACGGCCCTGTTCGCCGTCCCACTTCGGGTTGCCTCGGACTTCGAGGCGGAGCCGTTCGT
>NZ_AOJH01000033.1 GCF_000337355.1 Halorubrum kocurii JCM 14978
GGAGATGCCCTTGATCCAGTTGACGATGAGCGACGGGGCGTTCTTCGGTGGACTTCCGATGAACAGGTGTACGTGATCGGGCATGACTTTGCACTCGACCAGTTCGAGGCCCTTGTCCTCACAGATTTCCGCGAAGATGGTTTCGAGACGTCCCTTCGTCTCCCCCGTCAGGTGCGAAAGCCGATATTTCGGTACGAACACTATGTGGTAGTAGAGTTCATATTTCGCGTGACGGGTACTCTTTACTATCTATGTATACTATCACGGTCGGGCGGCTTAAAGACTGCGTTGGAACCCCGTCTATGCCATTGACGGCGGTTGAATACTGTTGGTCGGCTTCATCCCCGCGCTGAAGCGCGAGGCTTTCGCCTCGTATTTTCCGTAAGCGCGGTTCGGTCCCCGATCGCCGTCCCGCTTATCCGAACGTCAATGGCTCCGCCTCCGCCCACTGCGGCTCGAACTGGTCTTTGACGCTCGCCGCGAACTCCGCGTCCTTCACGTCGATCATCGCGAACGGCTCGTCGACGGAGAGCGGGTGCGGCACCTCGATACACACCTCGATCCCGTCGAACACGGAGAAGGTCCCGTCGACGCCGGCGATCGTCCGTACCTCGAACCCCGGCATGTCGGAGAGCTCGGCGGTGTACCGCCGGCCGACGCTCCGCGGGAGCGCGTCGACGGTCTTCGGCGACAGCAGCACGCGGATCTCTACCCCGCGGTCCAACGCGGCCTCCAGCTCGTCGGTCACCCGGTCGCCGATCGTCCCGAGGTCGAAGCCGGTCGCGGGCGCGCCGGCGACGACGACCATCCGGCGTTCGGCGGCCGCGATCCGCTCTAAGAGGAGGTCGGTGGCGTCTTCCGCGCCGACGGCCGCGGTCCAGAACTGCCCGTCGACGGGCTCGCCCGTGTCGAGCTCCGTCGAGAGGTCCGACACGACCTCCTCGTACTGCTCGGCCTGCGTCTCGAGCTCTCGCTTCTTCTCCTCCAACAGCCGGTCGAGCGCGGCGTCCGGCTCCACCGCCGCGTACTTCTTCGGTCGGCTGGCCGCCTGACTCCGGACCAGGCTGTGCTGCTCCAAGCTGTTGAGCACGTCGTACACCCGCCCCATCGGGACCTCGCTGGCCCGCGAGAGGTCCTTCGCCGTCGTCGGCCCGGTGCGCAAGAGCGCGCGGTACGCGCGGGCCTCGTACTCGGAGAGCCCCAGGTCGCGGAGAGATGCCATACCCACCCATCCGTCGGGATCCGTATAAACACGTCGGCGGTTTACACAGGGTCTCGGTGGTCGTCGAGCGCGACCGCGTGCAACGCGAACGTGCCGGTACCGGACCGCGTCGCCGGTTTCGAGAGCGCCCCGCGCCCCGGGAGCGTCACTCGACCGTCTCGGCGACTCGCGTCATCAACTCGTCCGGTGTTTCCGCGGGCTCGGAGGCGGCGTCCCCGGCGAGCACGACAGCGGCCCCCGCCGGCACCGACCGGGGCGCGGGCGCGTCTTCGCGGTGGGCGTTCGGGACGACCACCTTCTCGTGGTCCGCGACTCGCCACGCGGCGCGGTGCAGGTCGCTCCCCGGCTCGTCGCCGACCGCGACGACGGTGGTGCCGCGGAGGAGCCGCCCCGCGAGGCTGCCGTACCCGGCGACCTGCACGCTCAGGCGCTCGGTCGCGCCGGCGAACGACTCGGCCGTCTCGCGGGCGACCGACTCGTAGCGCTCCGCGCCGGTCAGCGCCGCCAAGTCGAGCAGCGCGGTCGCCATCTCCACGTTGCCGTCGAGCGGACGGAAGGGGCGGTCGAGCAGCCCCGCGCCCGAGCGCGGCCCGTCGACGAAGGAGCCGTCGACGTGCAGTCGGTCGATCGCTCGGTCCGCGACCGCGCGGGCGACGGCGGCCCCCTCGCCCAGCACGCCGGCGGCGCGGGCGTACGCGCTCACGACGCGGGCGGCGTCGGCGAGAACGTCCGTCTCGCCGACCTCGTCGCTCCCGCGGTAGCGGGTCACCGCGCCTGAGTCGGTGTCGATCAGATCGCGTTCGAGTCCGTCGAGGATCCGCTCGGCGTACTCGCGGGCGCGTTCGTCGTCGGTGTAGGCGGCGACCGCGAGCAGGGCGTCGGCCGCGAGTGCGTTCCCGCCCGCGAAGACGGTGAGGTCCCGGCGGGGCGAGTCGAGCTCATCGCGGTCAGCGGCGGCGGCGGCGTAGTAGGCGCGCCCGAGCCCCGGCCCGACGCTCCCGCCGACGCCGTAGCCGGTCCAGAGGTCGTCGGTGAGAAAGTCGACGGCGTCGCTCGCGGGCTCCAGGTACGCCTCGTCGCCCGTATAGAGGTAGGCGTTCGCGAACGCTCGGGTGACGGCGGCGTTCGTGTCGATCGGCTTCTCGTAGGCCACGTCGCCCCAGTCGGGGGTCCCCGCGAACCGGAAGAAGCCGCCGGCCACGTCGTCGGCGAGGTGGTCGCGCACCGCGTCGAGCGTCCGGAGGGCGCGGTCGCGGTCGCGCTTCAGCGCGAACTCGACGGTGCGAGGCAGCGGGAACTTCGCGTCCGACCCCCAGCCGGCGTACTCCTCGTCGTACTTCACTTCGATCTGGCCGGCGAGGTGGCTCTCGATCGCGTCCGATAGCTCCCCGCTCGGGGGGAGGTCGGCGTCGAGCGCGCGCGGAACTCGGCCGGCGTCACTGCCCTTCTCGGCCCACATCTGTCGGACCGATTCGAGCACCTGTCGCATCCCGTCCACGTCGAGGTAGCCCGCGCCGGTGAGCAGTTTCCCGTCGGGTGTGAGGAAGGCGGTCGTCGGAAATCCGCCCATGTTGTACCGCTCGCGCACCCGCGGGTGGCGGTCGACGTCGACGCGGACCGGGACGAACCCCTCGTTGACGTTGGCGGCGATCCGCGGCTCCGCGTAGGTGATCGCGTCCATCTCGTGACAGCCCTCACACCAGGTGGCGGACAGCGAAAGCAGGACCGGACAGTCCCGCTCGTCGGCCTCGGCGAAGGCCTCGGCGCCCCAGTCGCGCCACTCGACGTGCGTCTCGTCGGTCATACCGTCAGTCGGGCCGGCCGGTGGGTAAGCGCTTCGAGAGCGATCGACGGACGGGCGACTCGTCGGCCGGAGCGGAGGGCGTTCGGTCGTCTCGCGGTTCGACTCGGAGGGCGCGGCGGCCTCAGCGCTTGTGGTCGTGACCGATCGCGAGCGCGATCGCGTTCGCGAACAGCAGCCCGACGAACAGCAGACCGGTGGTCCCTTCGAGCCCCATGTAGAGGAGCACGGGGTACGTGGCCGGGATGGCGACCGCCGCCCAGAAGGCGGCGGCCTTCACCGTTCCGGTCATCAGTCCGGCCACTTGCCGGCCGGATCCGAGGCGCGTTGAAGCGGGGGATGACATGGACACCTCTTCCTACAACGGGTGACCTCATATAGCCCGCAGAGGGTTCGGACGATTTTACCACGTTTTCTCGCGGGTCCGCGACGTTTTAAAACGGCCTCAGAAGCGATTTAACACTTTATCGAGCTTCATGAAGCTTTTTCACCGGCTGACGACGATCGTCGATGTGACGGTTCGATCGACGCCGACTGGCGGTGCGGACCGGCGGTCGACCCCGGGCGACGCCCGAACCGGAACCGACGCCCGGGCCGGAATCGACGCCGCCGTAGCACAGAGAGTCGTTTGCGCCTACGGGAAGCCCTTATGTAGGGCCGTCGTAGCGACGCCCGTTATGACCGAACTCACGCGTCGGACGGCCCTCTACGGCATCGGTACCGGAAGCGCCGTCGCCCTCGCCGGCTGCGTCGACGATGTCGATCCCGGTGCGGGAGACGGGAGCGACGGGAACGACGGAGACGGGAGCGACGGGAGCGACGGAGACGGGAGCGACGGCGGGTCCGGCGTCACCGACACGGCGACCCACCAGGTCGGCTCGGCCCTTTCGGGTCCCTCGTGGGACCGCGAGTCGCGGCGCGGCTTCTGCACGCTGTTCACCGACGAGGACGAGACCCGGTGGCCGTTGGACGAGGGCTCCGCGGAGACGAGGGAGTTCGTCGAGGCGACCGACTTCTCGTCGTCCGTGCTCGCGTACGTCGAGTCGGTCGGGCCGACCACCTGCCACAACCGGATCGACTTCGCCGACGTCGGCGTCGAGGACGGCACGCTGGTCGGGAGCGCGACCGTCCGGAACACCGCCGCGGACGACGAGGCCTGCGGCGAGGCGATCACCTTCTCCGCCGCGCTGCTCCGGGTCACCGCCGATCCGCTGCCGGACGCGATCCGGCTGTCGGTGACGAACGGCTGGGGGGAGACCGCGGAGCTGACCGGTGACGACGGGGCCCTCGACCCGGAGGCGCTCCCCGGCGGCGTCCGCCCCGACGGCGAGCCGTCGTCCGTCCCCGCGACGTTCGAGTGCGGCGACGAGGGGTTCGAGCGCCACCCGCAGATGTACGAGGGCGAGGTCAACTGGGGCGGCGGGGGCGGGGCCGGCAGCGACGCGGGCGGCGACGGCCCGCTCGCGCTCCGCGTTGTGACCGACACGAGCGATGACGGGGGGAGCGACGACTTCGCCGTCGCTCGCGGCGACCGGTTCCGGATCGAGCTGACGAACGTCTCCGGCCGCACGGCGTACGTCGGGAACCAGGGGAAGTACAACCTAGGAATCCGCACCGAGGAGGGGTGGACCGAACTCCGCGGGACCGACGGCGACGCGACCTTCGGCTACACCGACGAGGCGATCGGCGTCGACCCCGGCGAGACGCTCGACTGGGAGTTCGAGATGACCGAGTCCGGGCTCGTCGAAGGCGGGCCGCACGCCGATTCCCTCCGGGTGTGTCCGGATCTGGTTCCCGGTCGGTACCGATTCGTCTTCTTCGGCGCCGCCGACCTCGCCGTCGCGTTCGACTACGTCGGGTAGCGCGGTCGAGTTCGGAGCGCCTTCGAAGCGCCGGCGTCGATCGTTTATCAAGAACGAGGCGGTGGCGTCGCCGGCGGCGTTGTCGCCGGCTGCAAGCGAGAGCTACGCTCTCGTCCTGCGCGCCGCCGAGCGCCCGCAGGGCGCGAGGTACACGCGCGAGGGAGTCGCTCGCCGGAGGCGAGCGACGAGGCAGGGGAGGCGTGAGGCTGCGGTCCCGTGAGCGACCGAAGGGAGCGAGCGGGAGCACGGAAGTCGCAGCCCGCGCAGCGAACGCAGTGANGAGCGACCGAAGGGAGCGAGCGGGAGCACGGAAGTCGCAGCCCGCGCAGCGAACGCAGTGAGCGAGCAGGAACGTCTTCCGGTGGTTGCTGTGCAGGGCGGGGCGGGATTCAAAGGGGCAGTCGCGAGGACGCAACACGCTGCAGCAACACCGCAGGAACGAGCGGAGCGAGTGACGCGGAGCGCAGCAAAGCGCGCGAGTCGTCGCGACTGGGGCTTGGAGACGTTCGCCGCCGATCCGCAGTTAGCTGTTTATAAACGAGCGGCCGGGGCGTTGGGTCCTCGTCGTCGATCAGCGAGTCGTCGATCAGTTATAGAGATTCGAGGAGAATACCTGCAGCTTTAGCCGCAGGATGAATCCGACAGAACTCTACACGAACCACGGTTCGGTGGTATCACCGAGTTTCCAAAGTCCGCAGTTTCAAGTGGTGTCAGTTCGTATCACAGGGTAAGGTCAGGTCGGAACGGAGCGATTCCGAACGGCCTTCGGAGGCGGCCTCGCCGCCGCTAATGAGACAATATCCGAAACACCTA
>NZ_AOJH01000034.1 GCF_000337355.1 Halorubrum kocurii JCM 14978
AATGCCAGAAGCGTTCGTCTGTGCCTGTTGGTCGAGCAAGCCCAAAGATACCTCCAAGTCCGTCGACGTGTCAGCGACTCCCTGCTGGCAAAAATAACAGATGAGAGTCAGCGGCAGTGAGGATAGGAGTAACGGCGGTTTGGCACCGCCAGTCAGCCACCGTTTCGTGATGGGTTAAACGGGTTCCCGAAGAAGAAATCGGACTCATGGTTGCGAACCTGAAACTCCCACCGCTCGGGATTCCTCCGCGTTCACGCGGAGGAGGATGTCAAAACCCGCCGTTACCAACACCGCCCGATTCATCATACCCAACCACCGGACGGCCCGCCACACGCGCTCCCGCTATCGATCAACACGCATCGTTCACACCCGGATCTCGATCAGCAGGTCCGACTCGGGCGACTCGCCCATCGTCGAGCGGACGCGGTCCCACGAGAGGTCGGCGCGGGCGGTCACCGTCTCGGCCGCGATCGCGCCGCAGGCGTTGCCGACGAGCAGCGGCACCTGGTAGTCGCGGGGGTCGTGCGAGAACCCGTCGCCGGCGATCTCGGGGTCCCTGAGCGCGGCGCCGAGGAAGCCGGCCGCGAACGCGTCGCCGGCCCCGACGGTGTCGACCGCGTCGACGTCGAAGCCGGGGTGTGACACGTCGCCGTGGGGGGTCCGGATCGTCGCGCCCTCCTCGCCCAGCTTGATCGCGACGACGCGGTCGTCCGGCTCCCACGGGTCGATGTCGGTCGAGTCGGCGAGTGCGTCGGCCTCGAGGGCGTTCACGAACAGCAGGTCCGTGGCGTGGAGCGCGGCCTCGAACTCGCGGTCGCCGATGCGGCGCCCGGGATCGAAGCTCCGCGTGGTCTCGGCCTCGCCAGCGGCGGTCGCGAGCGCGGCTGCGGTTCCCGGCTGCTGGCCGGTCAGGTGGAGGTGGTCGGCCGCCGCGAGCGTGTCGCGGTCGAGCTCGGCCGCGGTGAACGACTCGTTGGCGCCGTCGTTCGCTAACATCAGCAGCTCCCCGCTCCCGTCGACGATCGCGTACTTCACCGAGGTCGGCTCATCCGCGTCGACGAGCACCTGTCCCGGGTCGACGCCGGCGCTCGCCAGCTCGCGGAGCGCCAGCGCCCCCGACTCGTCGCCGCCGACGCTCCCGTAGACGACCGACTGGCCGCCGAGGCCGACGAGCCCGACCGCGACGTTGGCGGCGCTGCCGCCGCCGGACTGTTCGAGTAGATCGATCCGCGTCTCACCGTCCGGCTCCGGCAGCTCGCCCACGTGGATCGTCACGTCCCAGTTGATGTGGCCCGCCGAGACCACCTTCGGGGTGCGACCGGAGGACTCCGGTTCCAAGTCTGGGTCGTCGTCGATCGGGTCACCTCCCTCCTCGTTCCCCTCGCCGTCCTCCCACTCAGCGACCTCTTCGTCCCAGTCCGCGAGCTCCTCGTCCCAGTCGTCCGGACCACCGTGTTCCCCCTCCTCGCCGCTCATGGATCGGCCCACGGCTCGGCGGCGCCCTCGCCGAACAGCTCCCGCATCAGCGTCACGATGCTCTCGGGTGGGAACTGGCCGTGTTCGGTGACGATCGCGTCCATGTACCGCGGCGGCGTCACGTCGAACGCCGGGTTCTCGACCGCGATCTCGCCGATCTCCTCTCGGGCCCTGGCGTCGATCACCTCGCCCTCGTCGCGCATCTCGATCTCGACGGTGTGACCCGTCAGCGTCTCCGGGTGGAGCTTGATCGTCTGGGCCGCGGTCATGATCGGGACGCCGCGCTCGCGGGCGTTGACCGCCAGCCCCGAGGTGCCGATCTTGTTGATCACGCCGCCGTCCGCGGCGATCGAGTCGGCGCCGACGACGACGTGGTCGACCTCGTCGAGGTACCGGCGCGCCGCGGAGTCGACGATCAGGGTGACGGGGACGCCCGCCTCGCGGAGCTGTTCGGCGGTGATGTGGCCCTGCTGGCGCGGGCGCGTCTCCTTGACGACCGCCGAGATCGACTTCCCCTGCTCCACGGCCGCCTCGATGCACGCGAGCGCGTCCGTCGAGTGACAGTGGGTCATCACCGTGTCGCCGTCGGCGAGGCGGTTCGCGCCCACCCGCCCGAGGTCCTCCTGTGCGCGGTCGAGCTGGCGGACGAACGCCTCGCTCGCGTCGACGACGCTGCGGTGCAGCTCGTCGACCGTCGCCCCCTCCATCCGCTGGAGGACGTAGCGGAGGGCGTTCGGCAGCGACACGGCGGTCGGGCGGGTCTCGCGGAGCGCCCGCCCCGCGGCGCGCATCGACGCGCGGAAGGCGGCGGGATCGCTCGCGGTCTCCCCGGCCTCGGCCGCGGCCTCGGCCTGCTCCGCGAGCGCCTCCGCGGCCGCGGACGCGATGGTTGCCGCGCCGCGGACCTCCATCGTCGCGATCGATTCGGCGGTCTCCCCGACGGGGGCCGCCGGCTCCGGATCGGTCATACCGATCCAGTAGCCGGCCCGGTATTTATAAAACCGGGAGAGGCGATCGGGTCGCGGGCCGTCGGCGTCGGACCGCCGTCCCCTCGCTACGCGTCGTCGTCGGCGACCCCCTGGCTACGCGTCGTCGGCGTCGGGCTGCTGGCCGTAGCTCTCGAACCGCTCCTCGACGGTGGCCATCTGCTCGTCGGAGAGGACGTGCGGCTCGCCCACCGACGACGCCCGGAGATAGAGCCGACAGATGTCCTCGACGTGGTGGGTGTTCTCGACCGCCGTCTCGACGTCCGGCCCGGTGACGACGAGCCCGTGGTTCGCGAGGATCGCGGCGTCGGAGCCGGCCTCGCCCATCGCGGCCACCACGTTCGCGGCCAGCTCCTCGGTGCCGTACGGCGCGTAGTCGGCCAGCGGGACCTCCCGACCCACGGCGGCGATCATGTAGTGGATCGGCGGGAGCTTCCGGTGAAGCGTCGCCATCGTCGTCGCCCACGGCGAGTGGGTGTGGACGATCGCGCCCGGCCGGTCGTGTTTATAAATGCCCGTGTGCATCGGCACCTCGCTCGACGGCGCCATCCGGCCCGCCAGCCGCTCGCCAGCCAGCGAGACCACCGGCACGTCGGCCGCGTCGAAGGAGTCGTACGGGACGCCCGTGGGCGTGACGGCGACCCGATCGCCGTCGCGGACGCTCAGGTTTCCGGTCCGGCCGGGCGTCAGGTCCGCGAGCGCGGGCGCGTACTCCACGACCGCCTCGCGGGCGTCGCGCAGGAGGTCGGGATTGCCGTCGGCGTCCGCGTCGGATCCGGGTTCCCCGCGGGTCACGCCGCCACCTCCGTCAGGTCGGCGAACGCGTCGAGCCGGTAGTCCGGACGCTGGCGCTCGGGGAGCTCCTCGACGGTCGGCGCGTCGCCGTCGGCGACGAACAGCGCCGTGTCCATCCCGAGCGCGTTCGCGCCGGCCACGTCGGCGTCGAGGTTGTCGCCGACCATGAGCGCCTCGCTCGGCCGGCGGTCGAACCCCGCGAGCGCGGTCGCGAAGGGGATCGCGCTCGGCTTCTCGCGGCCGACCTCCTCGGAGGTGACGAGCCGGTCGATCCGGTCGTCGATCGCGAGCCGCGAGAGCTTCTGGAGCTGGACGCGCGTGGTGAGGTTTGTCACGACGGCGACGTCCGTCCCCGCCTCGGCGAGCGCGTCGAAGACGCGCTCGACCCCGTCGCACAGCTCCATCTCGGCGGCGTACCCCTCCCAGTAGGCGTCGCCGAGCGCCAGCGCGTCGGCGGCGTCGTGCTCGCCGGCGTGGCGCCGCAGCGCTCGCTTGAAGTAGATGTGTCGGTCGTGCGAGGCGGCGGTCTCGCGGGTCTCCCGCTTCGCCTCCCGCCGCGCGGTCGCGTACAGCTCGTCGAACGTCTCGCGGTCCATCTCGTACCCGCGCTCGCGGAACGCTGCGAGGGCGGCCCGCTTGCCGGCCTCGTTGCAGGGGGCGTACGGATACAGGGTGTTGTCGAGGTCGAAGAACACCGCCTCGTAGCTCATGTCCTCCCTCGGTCGGGCTGTGACTTAAGAGTGGTTCGACGGACCGGAAACGCCCGGCCCACGGCGCTCGTCGGTCCGCTACTGCTCGTTCATCGCTTCGCTGGCGATGTTGCGCCCGCGGGAGTTCAGCGCGACCTCGCGTCGCACGCGCACCTCCTCGACGACTTCGAGGTCGACGAGCCGCTCGAACGTCTCCTCGACGGCGTCGACGTCCATCCCGAGGAACGAGGGGATCTCGAACGGCGAGACGCCGGAGTACAGCGCCATCAACACCTCGCGGTCGCGGCTTGAGAGGTCGACGTTCGTCGAGCTGCGCTCCTCTCCCTTCCGGAGCCACGCCTCGACGAACCGCATCCGGCTGGGGGCGCCGGCGATGTGGGTCTCGATGCTCGTCCCCTCGTCGTCGGTGTGCGACACCTCGATGACGGGCTTCTTCTCGCCGTTGACGGTGCGTTTCGCGGCGTCGAGCCCGCTGATGTCGTCGAGGTCGAACTTCACGAACGCGCCGCTTTCGAGGGCCGCGTTGAGCCCGTTCTCGTCGATCTTCACCCGCGCCTGCTCCCACTCGGTCTCCTGGACGACGCCGCCCTCGATCGCCGGGTGTTTCGCCGTCACCGTCCGCTGGTCGAGCAGCGCCCGGTACACGTCGCGCTCGAACGACTCGTGGTCAGCGGCGGCGACGAGCAACACCTGGTCGCCGAGGTCGAAGCTGACGTAGTTGGAGACGCGCGCGACCGACTGGTTGGCGTCGTGGCGCCCGCCGAGCCCCTCGAGCTCCGAGAGCGGGACCGTGCGCTTCCCGTCGTTGCCGGCCAGGATCAGCCGTCGGTTCGAGAGGAGCACGCGCCCCGGCGTCCACGAGACGTCGCTCACCTTCCGCCCGTCTCGGACGGCGACCGCGAACCGCGCCTGCGTGTCGGCGACCTTGTACTCGCCGCTCCCGCCCGACATTTACGGTCCCCCCGCCCGGAGCTTCGAGACCGCCGAGAAGACCCGCTTCCGGACCGCGGGGCTGTCGTCGTCGGTGAACCCTTCGAGCCGGTTGAGCGTCTCCTGTCCGCCGATCTGCCCGAGCACGAACACCGCCTTCGCCCGGGCGTCCTCGGGGTGTTCGGTGCCGAGACGGTCGAGGAGCCGGTCCTCGACGATCGGGCCGCCGAGGCTCTTGAGGCTGGTCGCCGCGAACTGGGCGGTCTGCGGGTCCTCGTCCGCCAGCGCGTCCGCGAGCGCCTCGACCGCGACGGCCGACTCCGGCTCCGCGACGCGCCCGAGGATCCACGCGGCGTTCCGGCGCTGGCGGCTCTGCTGGCCGTCGGTGAGGATCTCGACGAGCGGCTCGACGACGGTCGCGTCGTCGGCCTGTTTCAGCTCGGAGACGACCCGGTCGCGGACCGCGTGGCTCTGCTTCGTCGGCACGTTCGAGAGGAGCTCGATGATCGAGTACACCGCGGCGTTGCGCACCACGGCGCTCTCGTCGCCGAGCGCGCGCGCCAGCGGCTCCACGGGCTCCGGGTTGTTCGCCTTCCCGAGCGCGCCGGCGGCGATCCGCCGGAGCGACTCGTCGCCGTCGTCGAGCAGGTCCAGCAGCGGGGCCAGCGCCTGGTCCGTGCCGACGTTGCCGAGCGCGTTCGCGGCGGCCCGCCGGACCCGGGGCTCGTCGTCGAGCCGCTCCGTCAGTCCGGGGATCGCGCGGGGGTCGGCGAAGGTTCCGCAGGCCTGACACGCCCGGAGCCTGACTCGGGGGTCCTCGTCGTCGAGCGCCTTGACGAGGTGCTGGAGGCCGCTCGCGTCGTCGAGGCGACCGAGCGCGTTGGCGGCGGCCATCCGCAGCTCCGGGCGGTCGGCCTGCAGCGCGCGGGCGAACTTCCGGGCGGTGACCCACTCGGCCTCGGAGCCCTTCGTCCCGGTGAGCTCCGAGAGGAGCTGTTCGAGCGCCGCCTCGCCGACCTCGTCGAGCGCGTCGACCGCGGCCCCCCGGACCTGCGCGTCGTCGTCGCCGGTCGCCGCGCGCAGGAGCACGTCGATGGACGGCTGGTCGTCGGGCTCGGCGACCTCGCCGAGGAACTCGGCCGCGCGCTTCCGGACGGCGGCGCTGTCGCTGCCCATGGCGTCCCTGAGCCGCTCGGCGTTCCCCTCCCGCGCGTGCTGGTACAGCGACATCAGACCCTCCGGAACACCCGTCGGCGCTTGTCGATCGGCTCGTACCTGTCCGAGCGGTCCGGCGGGACGCTCTCGGTCATGCCGAGGACGAGCACCCCGTCCTCCGCGAGCGACGCCTCCAGCGTGTCGAACAGCGCTCCTTTGTGGTCCACGTCGATGTAGATCAGGAGGTTGCGGCACAACACCACGTCGAAGGGGTCGCGCGCGCCGTCGCGGATCAGGTCGTGCGTCTCGAAGTCGACGAGCCGCTGGACCGCCGGCCGAACCTGGAACGAGTCGCCGTCGCGCTCGACGTAGCGGTCGGGGTCCGAGAGCGGCTCCAGCTCCTCGGCGATGTCCGTCGTGCGGGTGGTGTGGTAGACGCCGTCGCGCGCGTTGTCGAGCGCCTCCTCGCTGATGTCCGAGCCGAGCACCTCGACGCGCGACTCGTCGATCTCGGGGTCGTCGCAGGCCAGCATCGCGACCGAGTACGGCTCCCGACCGTCGGCCGACGGGGCCGACCAGACGCGGACCCGGCGCTTCTCGGCGGTTCGCTCGCGGAGGACGCCCCGGAGCACGTCCCACATCTCCGGGTTGCGGAAGAACTCCGTCACGTTGATCGTGAGCGCGTCCATCAGCGCCTCGCGCTCGCCGTCGTCCTCCCGGAGCAGGCGCTCGTACTCGGCGTGCGACTCGGTGTCGCGCCGGCGCATCCGGGCGGTGATCCGGCGGTCGAGGTACGACTCGTTGTAGTAGCCGGGCTCGAACGGCACCGTGTCGTCGATCTGCCTGAGGACCCCCTCGAAGGGCGTCTCGGTCTCGCCGCTCATAGGCTCACCACGTCGAGGACGGCAACGACGTCCCCGTCGCCGAGGACCGCCGTGCCGCTGAGCCCCGGCGTCCCCGACAGCGGGCCGTCGAGCGGTTTCACCACCACTTCCTCCTGGTCTAGCACGGCGTCGCAGTGGAGCGCGACCTGGCGCGTCTCCTCGCGGATCCGCACGAGCATCCCCTCGTCGGTTACGCCGCCGTCGGTCGACGCGGAGGCGGTCCCGTCCGCTTCGGCGGCGTCGCCGTCCGCGGGGCCGCCGGCGCCGACTCCCGCCCCGGCCGCCGCGGCGCCGCTGTCAGCGAGGCGCTCCTGCAGCCGGATCACGGGGTACAGGTCGTCCTCGTGGCGGACGATCTCGTCGCCGTGGACCTCCTCCACGTCGTCCGCGCGGGCGACTTCGGCGATCGACTTGATCGGGATCCCGTACTCCGTGCCGCCCACGTCGACGAACATCACCTTCACGATGGCGACGGTGACCGGGAGCCGGAACCGGACCGTGGTTCCCTCGCCGGGCTCGCTCTCCACCGAGACCGAGCCGTCGAGGTCGCGGGCGGTCGTTCGCACCACGTCCATTCCGACGCCGCGCCCGGAGACGTCGGTCACCTCCTCCGCGGTGGAGAAGCCGGGGTGGAACACGAGGTCGTACACCTCGTCGTCCTCCATCGCCTCGACCGCTTCCCGGCTCTTGACGCCCTCGTCGACCGCCTTCTCGCGGAGCTGGTCGGGGTCGAGTCCGCCGCCGTCGTCCGCGACCTCGATGATGACGTGGTCGCGCTCGCGCTCGGCCGTGAGCCTGACGTGGCCGGTCGGGTCCTTGCCGGCGGCCTCGCGCTCCTCGGGGGACTCGATCCCGTGGTCGACCGCGTTCCGCAGGACGTGGACCAGCGGGTCGCGCATCTCCGTGAGGATGGTGCGGTCGAGCTCCACGTCGTCGCCCTCGATCTCGAAGTCGATCCGCTTGTCGAGGTCCCGCGAGATGTCGCGGACGAGCCGCGGGAACGAGTCGGACACCTGCGAGAACGGGATGAGCCGCATATCCATCGCCGTGTCCTGCAGGCTGGAGGCGAGCTTGTCGAGCTCGTCCAGCGCGTCCGACTGCGCGTTCAGCTCCTCTAGCTCCCGTCGGAGCTTGATCCGGCTCGTCACCAGCTGCTCGACGAGCCCGTACAGCTCGTCGACCTGGTCGACGTCGACCCGGATCGACTTGATCTCGTCGCCGGACTTGGAATCGGACTTCGCGTCGGACGTGCTGTCGGAGCTCGTGTCGGACCCCGACGGGGAGTCGTCGCCGGCGTCCTCCGCCGCCGCGTCGTCCCTATCGCTCGTCTCGCCGGCGTCGTCTCTATCGCTCGTCTTGCCCGCGTCGTCGCCGGCGTCGTCGACCGGTTCGTCGGCGTCGTCCGCCCTGTCGTCCGATTCGGCCTCGCTTTCATCCGCGTCGACCGCGCCTGCGTCGGCGTCGGCCGCGCCCTCGTTCGCTTCCTCCCCGACGCGCGCCGTCGCGACCGACTCGACCTGCGTGAGCGCGCCGAGCCCCTCGGCGACGACCGCGGGGTCGGCGTCGGCGACGAAGGCGTCGAACCGCTCGTCGTACTCCCCGTCCTCCAGCGCCTCGGCGTCGGGGACCGTGACGAACTCGCCGAACTGGCCGTCGAGCGCCTGCAACACGAGCGCCGCGTCGACGCCCGCCATCGCGGCCTCGCCGATCGTCACGTCCGCGTACACGACGGGGTCGTCGAGGGAGACCGCGGCGTCGGGGAGCTCGGGGACTGAGACGTCGCCTGCGTCGTCCTCGCCCTCCTCGGTCGCGTCGTCCCCCTCGGTGCCGTCTTCGGTCTCGGTGCCGCCTTCGGTCTCCGCGCCGTCTTCGGTCTCCGTGCCCGCCCCGGTACCGGCGTCGCCGTCGTCGCCGGTCGCCGATTCGCCGTCGCCGTCGTCGCCGCCGACGGTGCCGTGCTCCTCCATCTCCCGGAGGCGGCTCTCCAGGTCGGAGGGGTCGGTCGACACGTCGCCGGTGTCCGCGATCTCGGACACCATCGCTTCGACGGTATCGACCCCCTCGAACAGCAGGTCCATCAGCTCCGGCGTCACCTCGCGGTCGCCCTGCCGGACCGCGTCGAGCAGGTCCTCGAGGGCGTGCCCGAAGTCGGAGACGTCTTCGTACCCCATCGCCGCGGCGTTCCCCTTCAGCGCTGTCTCTTATACACATCTCTGATGGCGCGAGGGAGG
>NZ_AOJH01000035.1 GCF_000337355.1 Halorubrum kocurii JCM 14978
CCCCCCACGATCGCGCCGGCCACGTCGTCGAGGTCGTGGACCTCGTCGACGCCGCCCGTCTCCACGGCTCGCTTCGGCATCCCGTAGATGACGCAGGTGTCCTCGCTCTGCGCGATCGTCCGCGCGCCGGCGTCGGCCATCGCCCGGATCCCCTCCGCGGCGTCGGCGCCCATCCCGGTCAACACGACGCCGACGAGCGGCCCGTCGACCACCTCGGCCGCCGAGCGCATCGTCACGTCGGCGGCGGGCGTGACCGACTGCGAGTCGTCCTCGACGAGCTTCACGCGCAGCCGTCCCGACCGGTAGCTGTCGATGCGGGTGTGGCTCCCGCCGCGGGCGACGAGCGCCTCGCCGGAGCCGATCCGGGCGCCGTCGCTCGCCTCGCGCACGTCGTACGCCGAGGCCTCGTCGAGCCGGTCGGCGAACCGCGAGGTGAACGCCTCCGGCATGTGCTGGACCACGACGACCCGGCAGTCGGCCATCGGCAGCGCCGCCATGACGCGCTCGACGGCGTTCGGTCCGCCGGTCGACGCGCCGATCACGACCGTCAGCGGGCCGTCGACCTCGGCGCTCGCGGTCGGCGCTGCGGGGCTCGCCGCGGTCGAGGCCGTCGACTGCGGGCCGCTGTCGGCGGTCTCGCGCTCGCGGCGGTCGCGCGTCGCCGCGTCGAGGTCGGCGTCCGCGACCGACCGGACCGCCTCGACGAGCCGCTCCGACTCGCGTGAGACCCCGGTCGACACCTCGCCGCCGGGCTTCGAGAAGAAGTCGACCGCGCCGCGTTCGAGCGCCTCGAAGGTCACCTCCGCGCCCTCCGCGGTGTGCGCCGAGAGCATCAACACCGGGGTCGGCGTTTCGTCCATCAGCCGCTCGACGGCTTCGAGCCCGCCCATCCCGGGCATCTCGACGTCCATCGTCACGACGTCCGGGCGCGTCTCGGCGACCACCGACAGCGCCTCGGCGCCGTCGCCCGCCTCGCCGACGACCGCGACCCCCGCGTCGGTCAAGAGGTCGGAGATCAGCCCTCGCATGAACGGCGAGTCGTCGACGACGACCACCCGCAAGGAGTCGTCCCGACCGCCTCGCCGATCCGTCGTCCTACTCATGTACGGAAGCGGGCCCAGAATCAGCATAAATGCACGGACCCGGTAATCACACCTGATAATTCAGGGGACACGGTTATTGGTCCCTTCGCCGCAGGCTCTTCCATGGCAGCCATCGAGACGGACGCCGAACCCACGAAAGTGCTGGAGTTCGGGCTGGGCGACGGGACGTACTGTCTGGACATCGGGGTTATCGACGAGATCGTCGACGCCGGCGAGCTCACGCGGATCCCCAACTCCCCCGACCACGTCGAGGGCGTGATGGACCTGCGCGGGCGCACGACGACGATCGTCGACCCGAAGACCCTCTTCGCGATCGAGGAGGACGGGCCCCGCGAGCGGATCGTCGTGTTCGACAACGAGGAGATCGACGAGGGTGGCACCGTCGGCTGGATGGTCGACGAGGTGTTCCAGGTCCGCGATGTGGCGCCGGAAGACGTCGACCAGGCGACCACCGTCGACGACGAGGGGGTCAACGGGATCGTCAAGTCCGACGACCGCTTCGTGGTATGGGTCTCCCCCGACGTCGACGAGGTCGAGGACCTCGACGCCGCCGACCTCGCCGCGGACGGCGAAGAGGCCGACGCGTAGCGCGCCAGACCGCGAGCGCGCCGGACTGAGAGCGCGCCGGACTGAGAGCGCGCCAGACCGCGGGGGGTACCGGCGCTTGTCCGGACCGTCCGTCGATCGTCCGGACCGTCCGTCGATCGTTCTCACCCGTGAGAACCGGGTGACAACCCTTATCTGACGACCGACAAGTCGATCCGTATGCGCGCCTCAAGCGGCGTTCCCGGGTTCGACGGCCTCGTCGCCGGCGGCTTCCCGGAGAATCGCCTGTACGTTGTCAGCGGTCCTCCCGGCAGCGGGAAAACGACGTTCTGCTCGCAGTTCGCCGCGCAGGGCGCCCGTAACGGCGAGGACGTGCTGTACATCAGCATGCACGAGACGAAAGAGGGGATCCGCCGCGACATGGGCGGCTACGACTTCGGGTTCGACCGCGCGCTCGACACCGACCGGATCACCTTCCTCGACTCCTTCTCCTCGGACGGCCGCCGGTTCTTCGGCCTGCCCGGCGAACGGCGGGACCACTCGGGAGTGACGAACCGGCTCACCGGCTTCATCAACTCTCGAGACATCGACCGGGTCGTCTTCGACTCCACCATGCTGTTGCGGTTCCTGCTCGACGACGACGAGGACACGATGATACAGCTGCTCTCCTCGCTGAAGCGCACCGACGCGACCACCCTGCTCATCTCCGAGATGACCGACCCGAGCGCCTACTCCGAGGAGCACTACCTCGCGCACGGCGTCGTTTTCATGCACAACTACCTCGAGGACGACGGGATGCGCCGCGGGATCCAGGTGCTGAAGATGCGCGGGACGGACGTCGACACGGACATCCAGGGCGTCGAGTTCACCGACGGGGGGCTCCGGGTCGGCTCGGCCGCGACGGTGAGCCGCTGATGTACGACCGGACCTTCGGCACGGAGTGGGACGACCTCTCCCGCGAGGAGGCGGTCGAGCGCTCCTTCGCGCTCGGGGTCGCGGCGGGCGTCGGCAGCGCGCGGCCGGCCGAGCTCGACCGCGTCCTAGACGCCTTCGAGAACGCGTACGACCGGAGCCTGATCGAGCTCGCGTACGACGAGGGGCGGACCAAGGCGCTCGAGGCCGCTCCCGAGGCCGACGACGCCGAGGCGGTCTGGGACCGGCTCGTCGACGCTACCGGCGCTCCCCGCGGTTCGCCCGTGTCGGCGGCGCTGCCCGGAGCGATAACGGAACTGACACTCACGCGGCGCCCCCGCGAGGGCCCCCCGTCGTCACTCGACTTCCCGTCGATGCTCCGGAAGTGATCCCTCGGAAGGGTTTTACCCGATACCCCCTCAACCCAGACACATGACAGTACTTCCCGACGCTGTCCGCGACGCCGACAGCGTGCTCGTCACCGGGCCGCCGATGAGCGGGAAGTACGACCTGTTCAACCGGCTGCTCGCCGAGTGGTCCACCGGGCCGGTCGTCATCTCTACCGGCCGCACCGCGGAGAAGGTCCGCGGCGACTACGAGGCGATCACCGACCGCGACGGGGACGAGGTGGTCGTCATCGACTGCGTCACCCACGAGCAGGGCGACAAGCGCGAGGACACCCCGACGACGAAATACGTCGCCAGCGCCGGCAACCTCACCGATATCGGGATCAAGTTCACCGACGTCGTCGAGTCGTCGGCCGGCCGCGACCGCGCCGTCGGCATCTACTCGCTGTCTCAGCTGTTGATGTACTGGGACCCCGAGCGAATCTACCGGTTCACCCGCGTGATGACCTCGCAGACGTCCGGAGAGGGCTGGCCGTTCGTCGGCGTTGTCAACTCCACCGCCCACGACGAGCAGGTGGTCCACACCCTCCACGAGCCGTTCGACGTGATAGCCGAGACTCGCGTCGAGGGCGACGACCGGGAGTTCCGCGTCCGCGGCCGGGTCGGACAGCCCTCCGAGTGGATCCCGTTTTAAAATATCCGGCCGGTGTCAACGCCTCACCCGACCAGCTCGAACTCGGCGCCCAGCGGCGGGCCGTCGACGATCCCCCAGTAGACGAACCGATGTGTGCCGGCGCCCAGCGGCGGGCACACCGCGAGGTCCCGGTCGGGGACCGCCGACGCGATCACCGCCTCCTCGAGGTCGATCGACCAGATGTACGCGCCGCTCGGGTCGAGCGTCTCCTCGGTCCGGGGAAGCTCGACCGTCTCGCCGGAGCTCGACCCCCGCACCTCGAGCCAGCCCTCGCCCGTCTCGCGCTGGAGCGAGTAGGCGTGCTTGCCGAGGACTCTCCCCGGCTCGTCGCCGGTGTTGCGGAACACGAGTCGCATCGACTGCCCGTACGTCTCGGCGTTCCCCTCGGTCGCCAGCTCGAACCGCGTCCCCGCGGCGTCGACGACGGTCCCCTCGACCGGCTCGTCGAAGGGGGGAGTCAGCCGAACGAACGCGTCGTCCTCGCAGGTCAGCGTCTCCGGGACTCCTTCGGGGCCCTGCGGGCCGTCGCCCGCGGCGAAGTCGAGACACCCGGCGACCCCGACCGAGCCGGCGGCGGTGAGGGTCGCCGCGCCCGTTGCCAACAGATCGCGTCGCGTGCGCTGCATGACGGCACGTTGGGGCGCGGCCGGCTTGAACCGCACGCGTCGGCGCCGCCCGTGTGAGCACGCCTCCCTCCCGCCCCGCGTTCGGAACCGCTTTCCCGTCGGCCGGCGGATGGTCGCCCATGGAGCTGTTCGGATCCAGCGGCATTCGCGGGGTCGCGCTTCGGTACCTCACGCCGGAGCTCGTCCTCGACATCGCGAAGGCCGCCGGTACGACCTGGGACGCCGACCGGGTCGCCGTCGCCCGCGACACCCGCACCACAGGGGAGCTGTTCGCCAACGCCGCCGCGAGCGGGCTGGCGGCGGTCGGCTGCGACGTCGACCGGCTCGGCGTCGTCCCGACGCCCGCGGTCGGCAACTACTGCGAGGCCGCTGGCGTCCCCTGCGTGCTCGTCACCGCCTCGCACAACCCGCCGGAGTTCAACGGGATCAAGCTCGTCGGCGACGACGGCGTGGAGCTGTCGGTCGACGTGCTCGAACGCGTCGAACGGCGGGTGCTCGACGACGACTACGACCACGCGGACTGGCGGAACGCGGGCGCCACGACGCGGGTCGAGGGCGCCGTCGACGACTACGTCGACCAGCTGGTCGAGGCGGTCGACCGCGAGGCGATCGCCGACGCGGACCTCACGGTGGCGGTCGACCCCGGTCACGGCGCGGCGTCGGTGTCGTCGCCGCGGATCTACCGCGAACTGGGCTGTGAGGTGCTGACCGTCAACGCGACGCCCGACGGCCACTTCCCCGGCCGGCTCTCGGAGCCGGTCCCGGAGAACCTCACCGACCTCCAGCGGCTCGTCGCGACCACCGACGCCGACGTGGGGATCGCCCACGACGGCGACGCGGACCGCGCGGTGTTCGTCGACGAGACCGGGGCGTTCGTCGATGGCGACACCTCGTTCGCGGCGATGGCGGACGCCTGCCTGGACCCCGGCGACGCCGTCGTCAGCGCGGTGAACGTCTCCCAGCGGCTCGTCGACGTCTGCGACGCCAACGGCGCCGACCTCGAACTCACGCCCATCGGCGCGACCAACATCATCACGCGGACCCGCGAGCTCCACGAGGAGGGGACGAACGTCCCCATCGCCGGCGAGGGGAACGGCGGGGTGTTCTTCCCNCCCGCCGTACCGGCTCTCGCGGGACGGCGCGTACATCGGCGCGCGCTTCCTCGAACTGCTCGCGGCCGCCGACGGCTCGGTCAGCGAGGCGGTCGCCCCCTACGCCGACTACCACTTCGTGCGGCGTAACGTCGAGTACGCGGACGACGACGAGCGCGACGAGATGCTGTCGGCCGCGCGCGCCTACGTCGAGACCGCGGACGCCGAGCCGAACACGACCGACGGCTACCGGCTCGACTACGGGGACGCGTGGGTGCTCGTGCGCCCCTCCGGCACCGAGCCGAAGATCCGGATCTACGCCGAGTCCGCCGACGCCGACCGCGCCGAGCGGCTCGCGACGGACATGTACGTCGCGGTCGAAAGCGGGCGGTAGGAGGGTACGGTAGTCCGAGCGGAGACGGCGCCGCGAGCGACGCCGACCGCTCACTCCGAGACGACTGACACCGCCGGCTCCGAGGGACACTTCGCCCACCGTAGCGCGGCCGCGGCGTCGTTAAAAGGCTCGGCGTCGACCCCGTTGACGTCCATCGTCCGCTCGAGGTACCGCCGCTTGGGACGCTCGGCGACCACCGCGAACCGCGAGACGCCGCGCTCGGCGGCCGCCCGCGCGGCGAGCCGGAGCGTCTGCCGGCCGGCGTCCGAGCAGGGGCGCGTCGTCCGCACGACGAGCACGACGGCGTCGACCCGCCGCTCGTCCGCGAGCGTCCGCCACCGATCGAGGAGCGCCTCGCCGTCCGACGGGGAGAGCCCCGTCCCGTGCGGGAGCTCGACGACGAGCACCCCGTCGTCGACCCGGATCGACCATCGCTCGCTCGGTTCCATGCTAACCCTTCGCATGTGTCGGTTAATAAATGTGCGCACTTCAGTATCAGATAAGATAATTAGATAGCTGCGAAGTACCGTTTGAACCCCACCGAAACGCCGTATAGAGCCAAAAAGAACACTTTTGCCGTTGGTGCGACGACTGTCTCACGTCCCACTATCGATCCTGAGACCTGTCCGTTCGAGCGATCGTTCGACGAGCGGTCTGCGCGTTCACCGCGAACTCCGGTCGTCGCCGCCCGCGGCTCCCTCGTCGCCACCCGCGCCTCCCTCGTCGTCACCCGCGCCTCCCTCTCCGCTTTCTCCGCCTCTCTCTCCGTCCCCTCGGCCTCCGCCGACCGCGTCGACGACGGCCCGCGCGAGCGCCTCGAAGTCGGCATCGTCGGGGACCACGTCGACGTCGATCCCGCTGTCCGCGGCCGTCTCCGCGGTCGGCGGTCCGATCGCGCCCACGACCGCGTCGTTCAGGCCCCCGACCGCCGCCTCGCGGACCCCGCGCGCCGCCGCGGCGTCGAGGAAGTGGGTCACCGTGAGCGAGGAGGTGAACGCGGCGGCGTCGAGGTCGCCCGCGGCGGCCAACTCCGCGGACCTCCCGGCTCCCTGCGGGCGCGTCAGGCGGTAGAGAACGGTCTCGTTCACCGTCGCGCCGGCCTCGCGGAGCCCCGCCAAGAGCACGTCGCTGCCGTGGTCCGAGCGCGCCACCTCGACGCGTTCGCCGTCGACGCGGCCCTCCAGCGCCGCCACCAGCCCGGCGGAGGTGTACTCGTCCGGGACGAGGTCGACGGTCCAGCCCGCCGCCCGCGCCGCGTCCGCGGTCGCGGGGCCGATGGCGACGAGCGTCGCGTCGCCCGGCTCCCAGCCCGCCGCGGCGGCGAGTTCGACGCCCGTCTTGCTCGTGAGGACGACGCACGGCGCCGACTCGGGGGTCTGACCCGTCGGCTCGACCGCGAGCATCGGGTCGGCGACGGGGTCGGCGCCGAGCGACGCCAACAGCGACTCGGCGTCGTCGATCCGCTCGTCGTCGGGCCGGAAGACGGCGACGCGAGGGGTATCCGAGTCGCCGTCGCCCGTGCCGTCGGACTCGTCGCTCACGCGTCGCCACCCCGATCCCCGTCGTTCTCGAGGAACTCCGCCACCCGGTCGCGCGTCGCGGCCACGTCGCCGATCACGGTGATCGCGGGGGGCTCGATCCCCGCCTCGTCGCGCACGTCGACGATCGTGTCCAGGGTGCCGGTCGCGACGCGCATGTCGGGCCACGTCGCGCGCTCGACCAGCGCGACGGGGGTGTCGCCGTCGAGGCCCGCGTCGCGGAGCTCCGCGGTGTAGGCGGGGAGCTTGCCCACGCCCATCAGCACGACGATGGTGCCGCCGGTGGCCGCGAGCGCGTCCCAGTCGACCGCTGACTCCTCTTTGGTCGGGTCCTCGTGGCCCGTGACGAAGGAGACGGAGGAGGCGTGGTCGCGGTGCGTCACCGGGATCCCGGCCACCGCGGGGCCCGCGATCGCGGAGGTGACGCCCGGGACGACCTCGAACGGGACTCCGGCCGCCGCGAGGTGTTCGGCCTCCTCGCCGCCGCGCCCGAAGACGAACGGGTCGCCGCCCTTCAGGCGGACGACCGACTTCCCCTCGCGCGCCAGTTCGACGAGGCGCCGGTTCGTGTACTCCTGCGGGGTCCACTCGCCGCCGGCGCGCTTGCCGACGTCCTCGCGCTTCGCCTCCGGAATCTGTCCGAGGATCTCCGGGCCGGGGAGCTTGTCGTGGAGGACCACGTCGGCCGACTCGATCAGCTCGGCGGCCCGCACCGTCAGCAGGTCCGGGTCGCCCGGCCCGGAGCCGACGAGGTACACCGTTCCGAGGGCGTCTCCCTCACTCATCGTCCGCCCCTTCGCGGGTTCCCTCGTCGACTCCGGCCTCCTCGCGGGCGGCCTCGATGAGGTCCGCGGCCCCTCGGTCGGCCAGATCGGCCGCGAACTCCTCGGCGGCCTTCGCGTGCGACCGGATCGGGAGGTCGCGGGTGTCGGCCACCTCCTCGGTGCCGTCGGTCGAGAGGACGCGGACGCGGGTGTGGACGTGCTCGCCCTGCACGAGCGCCGAGACGCCGATCGGGGCGACGCAGCCCCCGTTGAGCTCGGCGAGGATCGTGCGCTCGACGGTGACGGCCACCCGGGTCCGCGGGTGGTCGATCGCGGAGCGCACGTCCTCGATCACGTCCGGGTCGGTCGCGGTCACCGCGATGGCGCCCTGCCCGGCCGCGGGGACGAACTCCTCGCGCGGGAGCCGGGTCGTGGGGACCTCGTAGAACAGCTCCGAGCGCCGGAGCCCGGCCTCCGCGAGGACGATGGCGTCGTACTCCGTCTCGACCTTCCGCTCCATCGCCGAGCGCTCCAGATCGGAGAGCGAGTCGAACCACTCCTCGACGCTCTGGTCGAACTCCTCGTCGACTTCGTTCTCCTCGTCGGCGTCTCCTTCGTCGCCCTCGCCGAGCGCGTCCCAGTTCGGCTCGTCGGCGTCTCCGTCGCTCTCGTCACCGTCGCTCCCCTCGCCGCCCTTCTCGGCCGTCGCCGCGCGCGACTCGCCCGAGGCGATCAGCCGGCGCTCGTGTTCCGCCTGCAGACGCGGGGCGAGCAGCTTCTCGATCCGGGTGTCGACGTTCCCCCGGAGCGGCTCGACCACGAGGTCGGGTCGCGCGGCCTTGATCTGGGCGGTCCGGCGGAGCGAGCCGGTCCCGACGACGGAGCCGGACGGGAGATCCTCGATGCCGAGCCCTTCGGGGTTGACGACCACGTCGCCCGACGGGGCGCGCTCGGGGACGCCGGCGATCACCATGTCGTCCATCCCCTCGGTGGGCACGTCCTTCAGGGAGTGGACGGCGAGGTGGGCGTCGCCGTCGAGCACCTCCTCGTCGAGCGCGCGGACGAAGGCGCCGGTCTTGCCGAGGCGGTGGATCAGCTCGTCGGGGATCTGGTCGCCGCGGGTCTCGACGCGTCGGAGTTCCACGTCGCGGCGGCGGCTCGACAGGGCGTCGCGGACGGTCCCGGCCTGTCGGAGGGCCAGGTCTGACCCGCGCGTGGCGAGCCTGAGCGTATCGGTCATACCCGAAGTGAGGTCCCCCGCGTTCAAAAGCGCACTAGTTCGGCCGTGGCGGTGGGATGCCGGCGGAACAGCGGGAGCCCGACGTGAGGGTTTATAAATGTACTGCGGTGGAAATGTACTGCGGTGGAAATGTGCTGCGGTGGCGCGTGCCTCCGAGCGGCCGCCTTTGGCGGCCGCGAAGAGCACGCGCGAGGGAGTCAGTCGCCGGAGCGAAGCGGAGGCGACTGACGAGGCTGGGGAGGTGTGAGGTGCGGTTGCTGTGCGGGGCGGGCGGGACTCAAAAGGGTAGCCGCGCTCGGCTGGGGCTTTGGCGGTGTTCGCCGTCGATCCGGTGTCAACGACTTATAACCAACATTCTAGTCGAGGATGTGCGGAACAAAATCATCGCGAGCCCGAAACCGTCTGAACCGTCGCTGACAGTGAGAGAGTACATTTCGTGTGTTCTCCGAGGCGGTTGCAGGCTGTGTCGGATATCCAGTCCGACGAATTGCGAGAGTGGGTTTCGTGTGTTCGTGAGACGTTTACGTGGTGTATCGGGTAGCCGATATCCGCGAACTGCTCACAGTGAGAGAGTAGGTTTCGTGTGTTCTTGAGAAACCAACGTAGAAAACCGAGTGCAGGCAGGCCGGTTGTAGAAGATACGGTACGGATCGGTATCACACGAAACTCACGAACAGTAGTTTTATAAATAAATAGGTAGTTGCTGTTCTCAACGGATGTCGGGGCCCTTCAGCAATATTACGGAAACGATTTTTGCCGACAAGTCGGTTCTCACGGAAAGCTACCAACCGGAGACGATCCTCGAACGCGATGAGGAGATCGAAGCGTACAGCCATGCTCTTCAGGACGTACTGTTCGGACGCGAGCCTGAGAACGTCTTTCTGTACGGAAAGGCCGGTCTCGGGAAGACCGCTGTCACCGAGTACATGATGGACGAGTTGCGGGAAGAGGCAGCGACCCGTGAGCAGGCGGACGACCTGCACATCCACCAGATAAACTGTAACGGTCGAACGCTCTTTATGGTCGTTCGGCAGTTAGTCAACCGGCTGTTACCCGAAGGGGCGAGCGACTTCCCAAAGCGGGGGCTCGGGACGGGCGACGCGTTCGACGAACTGTACACACAGCTCGACCGAATCGGTGGGACCCACCTGTTTGTCATCGACGAGATCGACCACCTCGACGACGCAAACACGCTCTTGTACGAACTGCCGCGGGCACGTGCGAACAACCACATCTCGGAGGCGCTCGTCGGTATCGTCGGCATTAGCAACGACTACACGTTTCGCCAGTCGCTGTCGCCGAAGGTCAAGGATACGCTGATGGAGACGGAGATTTCGTTTAGCCCGTACGACGCGGGCGAACTCCAAACGATCCTTCGTCACCGGGCGGAGACGGCGTTCGTTGACGGTGTTTGCGACCAGTCGGCTATCGCGAAGGCGGCGGCACTCGCCGCACAGGACATGGGGAACGCACGACAAGCGATCGACTTCCTCCGTGTCGGATCAGAAGTCGCAGAGCGGGAGGGCGACCGACACGTGATCGATGATCACATCGAGCGCGCGCGGGCGCTCGTCCAGCGGGGCCGTCTCCAGAACAAGATCCGTGATCAGACCCAGCATGGCCAGTATATTCTCGAAGCGATCGCCACGTTGGCCAAGAGCGATGAACTTCCGGCGCGATCGAAGGAGATCCAGACGGTGTACGAGACGGTTGCCAACGCCCACGGGGCGTCACCGTTGACGACGCTAAAAAGCGTGCAGGACCACCTCTCCGATCTCCACATGCTCGGCTTTCTCATCCGGCACGAACAGAACCAGGGCCGAAGCGGCGGACAGTACTACGAGTACGAATTGGATCTCGATCCGGACATCATCGTCCAAACACGGCAGAAGATCGTTGAGCAGACCAGCTGAATGGATTTTCGGCCGCAAGTCTGCAGTTAGATACGGAACCGAAGAACAAACGAAAGGTACTCTCTTCGAAGGTACCCACCGTCTTTCACAGAACAGACGAAACGTACTCTCTCCGAATGTGGACGGGATCACTTCCGAGTCTGCTGAGGAACAGACGAAACGTACTCTCTCGATGTCAGTGACCCGCGATTGGAGTCGCGGGTTTCGACCTTGCTGATCTGTGGGACGGCCGGGGTCTCTCAGTCACGAGGAACTCACGAAATGTACTCTCTGAGTCAGTGCTCTGAGTCAGTGACCCGCGACTTCAGTCGTGGGCTTCCGCCTTGTTTATCTGCGATCCCTACCACACAGCAAAGAACACACGAAACGTACTCTCTTGTGCGAGAGTCATAACGGGGTTAATAAGGCCGAACCAGCGGTGGGGGCCAACGAAGCCGCCTCGCAGACACTGGCAACACGTACCGGACCGAAGGTGTGTTAGTGCTCGGGGCCCAAATCCGGGTAATGGGAGTTCAGGAACAGTACCCGTTCGACGTCGAGGCCGTCCGCGCCGACTTCCCGATCCTCGATCGGAAGGTCGGCGGCGATCCGGAGTCGCCGGGCGAAGGTCCGGGCGACGACACCCCGCTCGTCTACCTCGACAGCGCGGCGACCTCGCACACGCCGGACCCGGTCGTCGACGCGATCGCGGACTACTACCGCAGCTACAACGCCAACGTCCACCGCGGGATCCACCAGCTGAGCCAGGAGGCCTCCGTCGCCTACGAGGAGGCCCACGACACCGTCGCCGACTTCATCGGGGCGTCGGGCCGCGAGGAAATCGTCTTCACGAAGAACACCACGGAGGCGATGAACCTCGTCGCGTACGCGTGGGGGCTCGAAGAGCTCGGGCCGGGCGACAACGTCGTCCTCTCGCAGATGGAGCACCACGCGTCGCTCGTGACGTGGCAGCAGATCGGGAAGCGCACCGGCGCCGACGTGCGCTTCATCGAGGTGACCGACGAGGGCCGGCTCGACATGGAGCACGCCGCCGAGTGCATCGACGACGACACGCAGATGGTGTCGGTCGTCCACGTCTCGAACACGCTGGGCACGATCAACCCGATCGCGGAGCTGGCCGACCTCGCGCACGACCACGACGCGTACGTCTTCGCCGACGGCGCCCAGTCGGTCCCCACCCGCCCGGTCGACGTCGAGGACCTCGGCGTCGACTTCCTCGCCTTCTCCGGGCACAAGATGTGCGGTCCGACCGGCATCGGGGCGCTGTACGGCCGGGAGGAGATCCTCGAGTCCATGCAGCCGTACCTCTACGGCGGCGACATGATCCGGCGCGTCTCCTTCGAGGACTCCACGTGGGAGGACCTCCCGTGGAAGTTCGAGGCCGGCACGCCGTCGATCGCGCAGGGGATCGCCTTCGCGGCCGCGATCGAGTACATAGAGGAGATCGGCATGGAGAACGTCCGGGCCCACGAGGACCTGCTGGCGGAGTACGCGTACGACGAGCTCGACGCGCTCGGCGGCGTGGAGATCTACGGCCCGCCGGGCGACGACCGCGGCGGCCTCGTCGCGTTCAACGTCGAGGGCGTCCACGCGCACGACCTCTCCAGCATCCTCAACGACTACGGCGTCGCGATCCGCGCCGGCGACCACTGCACCCAGCCGCTCCACGACGAGCTGGGAGTCGCCGCCTCCGCGCGCGCCTCCTTCTACCTCTACAACACCACCGAGGAGGTCGACGCGCTCGTCGATGCGGTGGGTGAGGCGCGCGACCTGTTCGCGTAAGGATCAGCACGATCGAGGTGCTGTTTATAAACGCTCACGTCGCGGACGCCTACGATCACCTCACTCGAGCTCCGGCGGCCGCTCGCCGACCAACAGTTTCACGCCGGCCAGACCGCCGGCCGGCTCAAACCCGAACGCCTCGCCGTAGAAGGCGAGTTCGGCGGCGTGCGCCCGGGCGATGTTGTCGGCGTCGCGGAAGCCGTGGCGCTCTTCGGGGAACTCCACGTAGGCGTACGGCGTCTCGTTCGCGACGAGCGCGTCGATCATCGACGCCGCCTGCGCCGGCGGCACGACCTCGTCCTCGCCGCCCTGCAACAGGAGGAGCGGCGCGGAGATCCCCGCCGCGTGGGTCAGCGGCGAGCGCTCGCGGTAGGTCGCCTCGGCCTCGGGAAGCGGCCCGACGAGCCCGTCGAGGTAGCGCGACTCGAACTTGTGCGTCTCCTCGCTGAGCGCGCGCAGGTCCGCGACGCCGTAGTAGCTCGTGCCGGCGTCGAAGGCGTCGTGGAACGCCAGCGCGCTCAACACGGCGAACCCGCCGGCGCTCCCACCTGAGATCGCCAGCCGGTCGGGGTCGGCCAGTCCCTCCTCGGCCGCGTGGCGCGCGGCGTTGACGCAGTCGAGGATGTCGCGCACGCCCCACTCGCCGTCGAGGGCGTCGCGGTACGCGCGGCCGTACCCGGTCGACCCGCGGTAGTTCACGTCGAGGACGGCGATCCCGCGCGTGGTGAGGAACTGCGTCGACGGAGACAGCGTCGCGTCCGACCGGCTGGTCGGTCCCCCGTGAACGGTGACGACGAGCGGGGGCCGTTCCCCCTCCGGCGGCGTCACGTCGGGGTTGTGCGGGGGGTAGTAGTACGCGTGCGCGACGGCGTCGTCCGCGCCGACCGCGTCGCCGGTGGGCACGGTGACGGACCGCGGGACCGAGACGAACGCGGGATCGAGCGGGTCGTCGGTGGACTCGCGGAGGCGCGCGACGGACGCGTCGGCCTCGGTGGTCGCGTCGGTTTCGACGGACGCGTCGGTTTCGACGGACGCGTCGGCCTCGCCCGGCCCGCCGGTGCCGACCTCGTCCGGCGGCGCCCACTCCACGACGGCGCTCGGAGCGTCGGGCCGGTGCCCGAGGAAGGCGACGCGGTCGCCGGCCGACCGGACCGCCGCCGGCCGGAGCGAGGTGTACGGGAGGTCGGGGTCGACGAGGTCGAACGCCCCAGTGTCGGAGCCGGGATCGAGCAGCCGGAGGCTCGGCTCGCCCGCCTCGGTGTACAGCGTCGCGATCCGCCCGTCGTCGAGGAAGGCGTACGTCGATACCCCGAGCGTCCACATGGGAACCCCGAACTCCGCGTCCGCGGGATACAGGTTCTCGGCGTCGCCGTCCCCGACCCGGTAGAGGTTCCACCAGCCGGTCCGGTCGGAGACGGCGTGGAGGACGCCGTCGGGCGACCAAGCCGGCGAGCAGACCGACTCGTCGGGACCGCCGAGGGCGACCCGGCGGGAGCCCTCGACCGGGTCACCGTCGTCGTCGAGGTCGGCGACGACGAGCTCGGTGCCGTCCCAGGGCATGTTCGGGTGGTCCCACCGCAGGTACGCGAGCCGGTCGCCGTCAGGCGCTACCCGGGGAGCCGCGTAGAAGTCGCCGCCGGCGGCGACGACGGTCGGGTCCGGGATCGCGTCACCGCCGCCGGGATCGCCTCCCGGCCGGAGCGGGAGCCGAACGACCTCGTTGACGGGCTCGTCGTCGGTGCCGGGACCGGCGTGTCGCTCGCGGACCGCGTACGTCGTCTCCCCGTCGGGGGCGATCGCCACGTCGGCGTATCGGAGCGCGAGCGGCTCGGCGGGCTCCGGCGTGATCGGAACCGGGTCGGCGCTCCCGTCCGCCGGGAGGCGGTAGAGGCGCTGGTCGTCCATGCTCGCGGCGACGAGGGCGTCGCCGGCGACCGCGAAGTCGCCGCCGCCGTACTGATGGACGAGCGTCCGCGCGTCGAACTCCGCCGGGGCGAGTTCGGTCGGAGCGTCGTCGTCTCCGGCGGAGTCGCCCCCGGCGCTCCCGAGGGCTGACCGGCAGAGAACGCCGCGCCCGCCCTCCGAGGGGCGCCGCTCGAGCCAGTACGCGTGTCCGCCATCGACGCGGACGTCGGCGAAGCCGCGCCCGCCCTCGGCGACGTCCTCGGGTGCGATGGGCGAGGGCCACTCGCCGTATGGTGTCGACATGGCGAACGGATCGTCCGGCGTCGTCTTAACTCTGGTCCGGCGGCGGCCTCCGCCCGATTCGACGCGCGGGTTCGGGCACCCGAACGGACGTCCGATCGGCGCCTCGAACCAGATCCCTCGATCTGAGCCGTGACAACGGTGGTCCCACTACCGTTATCTCCTCCGTGACCGATAATTCACGCGGAGAAGAATACCAACCCACGTCGCACCGCGCTGACGACCCGTCGCCCGGATCCCACTATGCCCGACCGAAATCCGCCCACGCCGTCCGATACCCCTGAACCGAGCCGGTTGACCGACTCCGCCGCCGCGTCACCTGTCGCGTCCGATGGCGCGACGACGCGTCCGGTCGACAGAGGCCCCGCTTCGCTCACCGTCCTCCACGTCGAGCCCGACCCGCGGTCGGCGGAGCTCCTGGCGGCGTTCGCGGCGCACGTCGGCGGCCGAGTCGCCGTCAGATCGGTGGGCGGGGCGGCGGCGGCGCTGGCCGCGGTCGACGGCGCTGACTGCGTCGTGACCGAACAGCGGCTCCCCGACGGCTCCGGCGTGGAACTCGTCGAGCGGCTCAAGCGCACCGCGGGCGACCTCCCGGTCGTGTTCCACACCACCTGTCGAGAGGAGCGGATGGAGGCGCGGGCGTTCGGCGCCGGCGCGGATGCGTACTTCGAGAAGCGACCCGCGTGCGGGCAGTACGAACGCATTCTCGACCGGCTCCGGGCCCTCGTCGAAGAGCGCGACCCGCGTCGGTCCGAGCCGGCTGAGCCGACGTCCGTCGCCGGCTCGTCGGCCCTCTCGGAGACGGTCCGCTCGGAGGAGTGACCCCGTCGTTCGGGACGACGGAACCCTTTTGACTCGCACGGACCTACTCGTGACCGATATGGGACTGGGCTCGGACATGTACCGGCAGCAGATCCTCGACCACTACAAGAACCCGCGTAACTACGGGGAGCTCGAGGACCCCGACTTCACCCACGTCGGCGAGAACCCCTCCTGCGGCGACACAATCCGGATGGAGGTCGCGCTCGACGACGCGGGCGAGGCGATCGACGCGGTGCGGTTCACCGGCGATGGCTGTGCCATCTCGATGGCCTCGGCGAGCATGCTCTCCGAGCGGCTCCACGGGATGTCGATCGACGAGCTCGACGCGCTCGACACGGACGACGTCACCGAGATGCTCGGCGTCGACATCTCGCCGATGCGCGTGAAGTGCGCGGTGCTCGGCCGGCAGGTCGCGCAGGACGGCTCGAAGATCCACCGCGGCGAGCTCGACCCCGACGACCGCACGAAGACCGAGGATTGACGCCCTCGCTGCCGCCTCGCCTCGCTCTGCTCGACGCGCCTCCCCCCAGCTCGCCTCGCTCCGCTCGACGCGCCTCCCCCCAGCTCGCCTCGCTCCGCTCGACGCGCCTCCCCCCAGCTCGCCTCGCTCCGCTCGACGCGCCCGCCCTCCGCCCGACGCGCTCCGGCTCGTCCCGAGCCCACCGGACTTTTGCTCGTGAGTCACGTTCGTCCGCCCATGAGCGACGGATTCGACAAGGAGGCCGAACGCGAGAAGCTCCGCGAGAAGCTCGCGGAGGACGAACAGAAGCGCGAACACACCCAGCGGATGTCCGAGCTGCTGTTGCAGGGCGCAACGATGACGAACCGCCACTGCGACGACTGCGGCGACCCGATTTTCCGCCACGACGGGCAGGAGTTCTGTCCGACCTGTCAGGCGACCGGTTCGGGCGGCGGGACGCAGGGTGACGACGCACAGCCCGCGGACGCCGACGCGAAGCGCCCGCCGCAGGGGGACGGCCGAGACACGTCGACGGCTCCGGGGGGAGGGGAGACGGCTCCCTCGACCGCGAGTCAGGACGCGACGGCTCAGAGCGGAACAAACGCGAACGCGGCAAGCGCGAACGCGGCAAGCGCGAACGCGGCAAACGCGAACGCGGCAAACGCGAACGCGGCAAACGCAGTCCCGGAACCCCCGAACGCGGCGCCCTCGCCCGCGTCGAACGCCGAGCAGTCGGGCGAGCCACCGGCTTCGGGCCCGCCGGCAGCGCCGGCAGCGCCGGCAGCGCCGGCCGAGCCGGGAACCGTCGCCGACGCCCGCGCGTCGCTGACGCGGACGCTGGCGCGGTTCGCTCGCGCGGCCGAGGAGACGGACGACCCGCGCCGCGCCCGCGACCACCTGCGGGCGGCTCGCGAGGCGGCGGAGGCGCTGGCGGCGCTGGACTGACGCGCTCCGCGCCCGCTCAGCGTCCGAAGACGAGCCCGTAGTGATACGGCGGGAGGTCGACCTCCCGCGCGAGACGCAGGTCGCTCGCCTCCTCGACAGCCCGCCGGGTCGCCTCCGGCCCGAGGCGCATGTCGGTCGGCGGTCCCCTCGGCTCGCCGCCGATCGTCGTCTCCTCTCGCGGCCGATCGTGCCAGTTCACCACGACGAATCGACCGTCGACGGCGAGCGCCGCCGAGACCGCCTCGACGAACGCGGCGCGGCCTCCGACCCCGTGGAACGCGTTCGCGAGCAGCGCGACGTCCGCGGGCTCCGGAAGCAGCTCCGGAAGGGCGCGTGCGTCCCCCTCGACGGTAGTGACGTTGTCGATCCCCTGCTCCGCCGCGAGCGCGGCGAGCTCGTCGAGCAGCGACCCGTCGACGTCGACGGCGTACACCGTCGCCGGGTCGGCGATCCGCGCGGCGGGCAGCGCGAAGTACCCGTTCCCGCTGCCGATTTCGACGACGCGGTCCCCCGGCGAGAGTCCGAGCCGTCTGAGGGTGGCGCCCGGCGTCGGCCACACCCGACCCCACCAGTCCCAGTCCGGCTGCCCCGTGTTCTGGAAGCGGTCCATGTCCGGGCGTGGGACACGGGGGGAGTTACCGGTTCGGATCCGATTCCCGAACGAATCCGAGTCTTTTCGGGTGAGCGACTGGGTCTGTTCGTGTGTCTCTGTCAATATATCATATCTCAGTATTAAAAAGGTATCTGCTAATTAGTCTTGCTACTATCTGTCAAATTCACTCCACTGACGCTACGAGATCTGAATCTGAGGCACAGTAATGAGCGGCACACAGTGAATTCGGCGGAATCTTGTGTCTAAATAAACTGGTAGAACTCACTAAATTTATGTGTTTATTTAAAACATGGGCTCTATATACCAATTATTCGGTATTCTTGCCATTTCTGATTGTACAGTGTATTTCTGCATGCGAATACGGAAGTTTTGACCAAATATCTGATCCTTGTCTATCTCGAATTCCAGTAACGAAATAATATATTTATTCTTATATCATTTCTAAATACTACATTTTCATAAATAATGTCTGCGACGACGCGGGCTGATATCCGTCCGCCGACCCCCCGCGAACCGACGCCGGCGGATCGGCTCGTCACCTCGGTGGCCCGGTGAACGAAGGATACATTTAACACCACGAACATCGTTTTCGGTCCATATCGATGGCTCAGATCTCGAAACCCTCCGTTCACGTCGACGTCCGAAACGTCGGCGGGATCGACGAGGCGTCCGTCACGCTTTCCGACGGCGTCTCGATCTTGACCGGGCGAAACGCGACGAACCGGACGTCCTTCCTGCAGGCGCTGATGGCCGGACTGGGGAGCCGGCAGACCTCGTTGAAAGGCGACGCCGAGGAGGGCGGGGTGACGCTCGAACTCGGCGACGAAACGTACACGCGGACGCTGACACGTCGGGGCGATTCCGTCGCGTTCGGCGGCGATCCTTACCTCGACGACCCGGAACTCGCCGACCTGTTCGCGTTCCTGTTAGAGGACAACGAGGCGCGCCGCGCGGTCGCGCGCGGCGACGACCTCCGCGAGATCATCATGCGTCCGATCGACACCGACGCGATCGACGCGGAGATCCGCGAGTGCAAGCGCGAGCGTGACGAGCTGGAGAGCGAAATCGAACAGCTCGACAGCCTCGAACGCGACCTGCCCGACCTCGAGGCCGACCGCCGCGAGAAGGCCGAGGAGCTGGAGGCGGCACAAGAGAAGCTCGAGTCGGTCCGCGAGGAGCTCGACGAGCTCGACGCCGGCGTCGAGGAGAGCCGAACGCGCAAAGAGGAGATGGAGGAGGCGTTCCAGCGGGTCCGTGACGCCCGGTCCGAGCTCGACGACCTCGAGTTCGACCTCGAAACGGAACGCTCGACGCTCACGGAGCTCAAATCGGAGCGCGAGGAGCTGCAGGAGACGGTCGAAGCGGCGGAGGACCCCGACGAGAACCCGGATCGCCTCGCCGGCCGCATCGACGAGCTCCGCCGCCGGAAGCGCTCGCTCGACGACGACATCAACGAGCTCGGCAGCGTCATCGGCTTCAACGAGGACCTGGTGGACGGCTCGGGCATCGATGTCGACATCGACGAGGAGGCGGCCGGCGACGACCCGACGGCCGCGCTGACCACGGGCGACCGGACGGTGTGTTGGACCTGCGGGTCCGAGGTCGAGACCGACCAGATCGAGTCGACCCTCGACCGCCTCCGCCAGCTCCGCTCCGACAAGCTCGACGAGCGCAACGAGATCCGCGCGGAGATACAGGAGCTCACAGACCGGCAGTCGTCGATCCGCGAGGCCCAGCGCGAGATCGAGCGCGCCGAGGAGCGGCTCGACGCGGTCGCCGAGGAGATCGGGTCGACCGAGTCGCGGATCGCCGACCTCGAAGAGCGGATCGAGTCGAAACGAGCGGAGATCGAGGAGCTGGAGGAAGAAGCCGAGTCAGTCGACGTCGACGGCTACGACGAGGCGCTGGAGCTCCACCGCGAGGCGAACGGGATCGAGCTCCGGATCGAGCGGCTCGAAGACGAGATCGACGAGATCGACGCGGAGATCGACGAGCGGGAGGCCGCGATTGATCGCCGCGAGGACCTGAAGGCCGAGCGCGAGGAGCTCGCCGACCGGCTGACGGAGCTGCGGACGCGCGTCGACCGCATCGAGGACGACGCCGTCGAGGAGTTCAACGAGCACATGGAGACCGTCCTCGACATCCTGGAGTACGAGAACCTCGACCGGATCTGGATCGAGCGCCGAGAGACCGAGGTACGCGAGGGGCGCCGCAAGGTCACGCGCACCCGGTTCGACCTCCATATCGTCCGCTCGTCGCCCGACGGGACGGCCTACGAGGACACGGTCGACCACCTCTCGGAGAGCGAGCGCGAGGTGACGGGGCTCGTGTTCGCGCTCGCGGGGTACCTCGTCCACAACGTCCACGAGACGGTCCCGTTCGTCCTGCTCGACTCGCTCGAAGCGATCGACTCGGACCGGATCGCGCGTGTCGTCGACTACTTCCGGACGCACGCCGACTACTTCGTCGCCGCGCTCCTGCCGGAGGACGCCGCCGCCCTCTCTGACGAGTACGCCTACGTCGAACAGATCGACTGATCGACGCCCGGCTGCGGGTCCGGATCCGCGACGACCCGCCCGTTTTCAAGGAGCCGTTGGGAAGAAAAATTACAAAGTTACGTTTGTAACAGTGTCCGGTCGCAACGACGGAACGGCCCGGCGGTCGGCAAGCGCGCGGTAAGTCGGTCGCGTCACGGCCGGTGTCGGTCCGATGCGCCGTCGCCGATGTTATCTGTATATTGCACGTTCGACGAATTATGTGTATTCTGAAATAACTTCTCGTCCGGAGCGCAGTTCGGTGCGCTCGGTCCTCGATCGGGACGAGCGGACGGGCCCGGCGGTCGCCGTCGCCGGGCGGTCGGAGGGTCGGGCCGCCGAGTCGCCGTCGCCGAGTGGTCGGAGGGTCGGACCGCCGAGTGGTCGGAGGGTCGGGTTGCCGAGTCGCCGGGCTGCCGAGTCGCCGTCGCCGAGTCGCCGGGCTGCCGAGTCGCCGGGGGTCGCATCGCCGGGTCGGAACACCGATGTTTTTGTCACGCTCGGGGGTGAAGTCACAGTATGAGCAACGAAGCGAGCGGGACGAACACGAAGGTCGCCCGGGTGATCCGGGAGTACGATCTCGAGGGCATGGGCGCGAGCTTGGAGGCCGCGTGGACCGGCGAGGCGGGCGAGCGGACGAGCCTGCGGGACCTCGCTGACGAGTTCAACGAGGCGGTGCTGGAGGCGGCCCTCCGCGAGGCGAGCGTCTCGTCGCTCAGCGTCGACGTGTCGAGCACGTACGAGGCGCTCAGCGGCGACTCCGGCTCGTCGTCGACGCGGGCGCGCCGCCGACTGGAACGCGAGGGCGTCGACGTCGACGAGCTGACCGGGAACTTCGTCACCCACCAGGCGGTCCACACGTACCTCACGAAGGAGCGCGAGGCGAGCCTCCCGGCGGCCGCCGACGGCATGGCCGACCGGAAGGTCGAGACCATCGAGAAGCTCCAAGGGCGGGTCTCCGCGGTCGCCGAGTCGGCCATCTCCTCGCTCGCGAACGCGGACGAACTGGACCGGGGCGACTACGACGTGCTCGTCGACGTGCGCGCCGTCTGCCCCAACTGCGGGGCCGACGCGCCGGTCGGCGAACTGATCCGGCGCGGCGGCTGCGAGTGCACGGCGGGGTCCGAGCCCGGCGACGACGAGTGAACCGGCGCCCGCGAGCATTTATAAGCGATCCGCGGCGTTCGGCGAGCGTGTTACCAGCGCTCCACGGGGCTCGGCGCCGCTTCGCGAGCGACGAGAGGGCAGATACATAAGGAATCGAGGTATCATTCAGATCTGATATTAAATGGCCGCTCGGCGGGCCCGCCGAGCGGACGACTCGCCTCCGGGAGTCGCTCGCGGCGTTCCGCCCCGCGAGAGGGCGGAGTCGGGGACCCGCGACCGGGCGGACGCGTCTGCGGAGGGCGCCGGCGTCGACGCCGACACCGGCCCGCGGTCGCGGAGTCCGGGGAGTGGCGCGGGGAACTTGACGGTTCCGCGGGACGACGGCGAGGACGTGCCCGTCCGGGCGTCGGTGACGGGGCTGGAGCACGACGAACCGCGCGAGCCCGGCGTCGAGTTCGTGATGGAGTCGACGGCGTTCGGCGACCTGCGGATCGCGTTCCTGACTGATCCCGGTGGCGTCCGCGTGGTGCTCATCGAGCACGCGTAGCGCCGCTCCCGAGGCCGTTGGACGTAGCGGGTCGCTCGATTGCGACACCGTATCGCTCGGTGACCGCACGGTCGGTCCTACTTCGCCGCGAGGTCGTTCAATACCAGTTCGAAGTTGCGTTTGTTGGCCTTCCAGACGGCGTCGAAGATGTCGCCCGCGACCGGGACCGTCCCCGCGACCACGTCCACGGCGACGTTCGCGATCATCCTGAGCAGCGTCGCGTAGGACACGCCGAGGCGGGCCGCCTCGAGCACGATATACAGCGAGAACCCGCCGGTGACCACGTCGCCCGCGCCCGGGAGGACGCCGAGCAGCGGATCGACACCGATTCGGTAGTTCGTCCCCGGAACGCGGACTCCCTCGTCGAGAACGTACGCCGCGAACCGCATCCGCTCGATCGCCGCTCGGTCGACCGACTCCGGCAGGCGCGCTATCCGTTCATCGAACTCGGTCAGGAGCTCGCTCTCCCGTTCACCCGTCATGGACTCCGTACGCGGTCCCGCCCGATAACCGTGGTGTCGGCGCGTCCCATCGGCGGGACCGCTGGAGCCCGTCACCCCCGGTGAGCTTCGGCGGGCCGCCGGTCAGTCTCCCTCCCCGTCGGGCGCGAGCCCGAACGCCTCGCCGCGGACGTGGCTCTCGACGAGCAGCACGTACGCCGCCTGGCTCCGTTGGAGGTTCGAGTTCCACCTGACCCGGCCGCTCCCGTCGACGCGCTGCGAGAGGCCGGCCCCGTCCGCGACAAGGAAGTCCCCGGGATCCCGGACGAGCTGCTCGAACAGGCGGTCGACTTCCACACGTACGGCGGCGACTGAGCCGCGATCGGCGCCCCGTCGACTCAGGGGACCTCCCCGTCCATCGACCCGCGGTACCAGCGCCCCGTCTCGGCCCCGCACTCGACACACCGGGCGACGACGGCGTCCTCCCCGTCCTCGACGGCGCTCAGGTCGGCGTCCGTCTCGGCGTCGCACGCCGCGCAGTACCGGAGCGTCTCCTGGCTCCCGTACTCCAGCGGCGCGCCGATCGCGACTGCGCGGACGCGCTCGTCGCCGCGGTTCCACCCGCGCTGGAACTCCCCGGGATTGAACCGCACGGCCTCGTCGGAGCCCAACTCGACCGGCCCGTCCGCCGTCTCGAACGTCGCCGTGCCGGAGATGATGTAAAACACCTCCTCCTGGATCTCGTGGCTGTGGTAGGCGAACGCGAAGCTGTCGCCCGGGTCCAGCTCGTAGTAGTTGATCGCGGCGTCGGTGAGCCCGAGGGCGTCCGTGAGCGGCCGCATCACGGCCGCCGGCTGGACTGAGTTCTCGACGTCGTCGACGCTGACGCGTTCCATGCGCCCTCGTTCGAGTCCGCTATTTAAATAGTGGGTCGTCGTCGCCGGAGCCGCGGCGGCTCACCCGACCGGCGCCGGTTCTGTCGATCACGGCGAGCGCCGTTCGCCACGCCCGACGCCCCCGTACTCGACGTCGGTGAGGTCGGCGCCCTCTGTCCGGTCTGGAGCATACCTGAAACTCGGCGGGCGACCCGTATGAGGCTCGGCCGATCGTGCGGGTTCGTCACACACATGCGAAAGGGACCGATGGAAAGAACCGACGCCGTCGTCGACCGCCGAGCGTGTCTCGCCGCCGCACACCCAACTGCGGTTTATAAATGCCCGCCCCGTCTCAGACGTATGACCCTCGCGCTCTCCGTCGAACTGGTGGCGACGATCGCTCTCGTCGTCGCGGTCGCGGGCGCCGTCAACGGGGTCGCGGGGTTCGGCTTCGCCGTCGTCGGGACGATGGTGCTCGCGTCGGCGCTCGACCCGGCCACCGCCGTCGCGTTCATGATCCTCCCGATGTTCGCCGTGAACGTCGCGCTCGTCGGGGAGCTCACCCGCGAGGAGCTCCGCACGTGCGGAACCCGGTTCGCCCCGCTGCTCGTCGCCGCGCTCGTCGGGACCATCGCCGGGATGGCGCTGCTCGACCGGCTCCCGGCGGCCCCGCTCCGCGTCCTGCTCGGACTCGTCTCGCTCGGTTTCGTCGCGACCGCCCAGCGGGCGGTCCCGCTCCCGGCGCTCCCCGGGCCGACCGACCGGACGCTCGCCGAGTCGCCCCTCGTCATGGCGGCCGTCGGGGCCGTCTCCGGCGTCCTGTTCGGCGCGACGAACGTCGGCGTGCAGCTCGTCGCGTTCGTCCGGAGCTTCGACCTCTCGCACGGCCTGTTCGTCGGCGTCGTCGCGCTCGTGTTCGTCGGAATCAACGGGCTCCGCGTCGTCGCCGCCGGCGCGCTCGGGCTCTATCCCGGCCTCGGCCTCGTCCTCGCGTCGGTCGCCGCCGCGGTCCCCGCGGTCGCGGGCGTCGCCGTTGGGAAGCGCCTCCGAGGCCGCGTGAGCAAGCGCCTCCGGCGCGGGACCGTCCTCGGGCTGTTGACGCTCATCGGCGTCCGGCTGATTCTCGGCGGCGCGGGAGTCCTCTGAGGCCGGTCAGCGCCGCCGCGCGTCCGCAGGGTCCGGGCCATCGGCTCACCGGTTCAGGTGCCACCGGATCGCGACGGCCGCGACGAACACCGTCGCGAAGGTGACGGCCCCCGAGATCAGCGCACCGCGGGCGCTCGACGCGCCCGTGGTGACGACGGTGGCGGAGGCGGTCCCGCCGGCGAGGGCCGCGCCGCCGGCGATCCCGCCGAACCCGATACAACAGAGGCTCAGCAGTCCGACGACCGACAGCGAGCCCAACAGGCCGTCGTCGCTCACCGGTCGCTCCCCCCGTCGCGGACGGCGTCGAGCGCGAGCGACCAGTCGTACTCGCGGTACCGTATCCGGGAGACCGCGTCGGGGTCGATCGCGTCGTACTTCCGGAGGAGCGCGCGGACGCCCGACCCGCCGCCGAAGTCGCCGCGGTACCACAGGAGGTGTCGGGGGACGCGGGCGGTCCCGCCCTCGACGACCGTCTCGCTTTTCAGATACGAAGCGGCGGCGCGGTCGAGTTGGTCGTCCACGTCGCCCGTGTCGTAGGCCACGACCGCCGGACAGGAGGCGGCGCCGCAGTTGAGCGCGAAGTGGACGCGCGGGTCGGGGTCGGCGACCCGGTGTCGCCGTACGAACGCCGTGGGGACGGGGTTCGGGACGTACCCCAACCCGTACTTCCACTGGGCCCCGCGGAGGATCCCGTGTTCGATCCGGTCGAGGCTCAGGTCGGTCCCGGCGACGGTGACGACCGGCTCCCCGAAGAACCGGCGACGGTCCGCGAACCGGTCCGGGTCCGCCAGCAGCGCGTCCCCAGCCGCGGCGTTGTAGACGTTGAGCCAGAAGGCGAGGCGTTCGTCGGGACCGAGCGCGTCGAGCGCGGCCTGCGGGGCGTCGGCGAGCCGCTCGCGGACGGCGTCGAGCGCCGACCCGTGATCGCCGGGGGACCGGACCGAGCGGAGGAACCGTCGCGAGTCCGCGACGAGGTCGGCCCCGTCGGGCTCTCGGGCTGAGTCGGCATCGAGCGCCGGGGCGTCGTCGACTCCGCGGACCGAGTCCGGCGCGAGCGTCGACTCGGGAACAGTCATGTGGAGAGGTTTGTCTCCGCGTGCGAATAGGTGCCGCGGTCTGGCGCGCCGCGCGTCAGACCGACCCGACGTTATCCCGCGGCTCCGCGTATCGGACGCATGAGCGACACGAACGCGTCCCGGACCGCCGACGTGCCCGATTTCGAACTGCGGAACGTCGCGGCCGGTCCCGACACGTTCTCGCTGGCCGCGGCCGCCGCCGACTCGGACACCGACGCGATCGTCCTGCTGTTCCAGCGGGACTACCACTGCGGCAACTGCCGGAAGCAGGTGCAGGCGGTCGCCGACCGATACGGCGAGTTCGAGGCGCTGTGCGCCTCGGTCGTCTCGATCCTTCCGGAGTCGATCGAGCGCGCCCGCTCTTGGCAGGCCTCGTACGACCTCCCCTTCCCGCTGCTCGCGGACCCGAACACCGACGTGAGCGACGCGTACGACCAGCCGGTGCGGTTCGGCGTCCTCGGCTCGCTCCACGACCTCGTCGGGCGGATGCCGGTGGCGCTGGTGCTCGATACCCGGTCAGGCGAGCCGCGGGTGGCGTACACCTACGAGGGCCGCATGCCCGCCGACCGCCCGGAGATCGACGACCTGCTCGACGAGATCCGGGCGCTGCGCGACGACTGAGGGATGGGCGGGTCAGACCCTCGCACCGTCCTCGTCGCCCTCTGGCGGATGTCGCGGCCCGCACAGATCGTCGCTGATCGCGCTCGTGTACACCCTCGGCGTCGCGATGGCGCTCGGGCGGGGGCGACGGCGGAGGCGGGAGCGGTCGCGCTCGGGCTGGCGGCGCTCCTGCCGGTCGCCGCGAGCGTCCACTACGCCAACGAGTACGCCGACGTCGAGACCGACGCTGACGCCTGTTACCGACGCTGACGCCTGTCACCGACGCTGACGCCTGTCACCGACGCTGACGCCTGTCACCGACGGTCCGACCGCGAACGTCGTCTCCGTGCTCCCGAAGGTCGCCATCCCGAGCGTCGACGACCCGACGTTCGGGGACGGCTACGTCGGCGACCCGGACCACGGTCCCGACGCGTTCTCCGGCGCCTCGGGCTCGTGAGAAAGCGCGAGACGCCGACGTCGGAGGCTCCGGCCGGGATCGTCTCTTGGGCCATCGCCGCGGGGTCGGTTCGACGGGAACCGCGATCGGAATGCAAATAGCCGGACGGTCGTAACCGCATGTATCCGAATGACAAAAGACGGCAGTTCCAACCGCGTTCCCAGTCAGCCGGTCGTCGTCCAAGAGGACACCCATCAGAACGAGATTCCGGAGAACATCGACTCAGAGCTGTACTCGGCGGACAGCCCCTCCAACTCGTTCCACGAGTTCGAAATCGAACCCGAGGACGACCTCGTCGAAGCGCTCCGCGACAACGGCTACACGGTGGAGTTCAGAGACCGCTGAGGCGCGACTTCCGCCCTCAGCGACCGGCCGTCTCAGACGACCCCCTCACGGCTGCAACGCGGAGCTCCCGGTGACTCACTCGAGCCCGATTCGGTCGACCGCGCGCGCCAGACACCCCTCCTCGGGCTCGACGTACGAGTAGTGGTCCGCGACCAGATCGGTGACGTCGACGTCCGCGTACCCGGCCGGCGGGCTCGCGGACGCCGCGAGCCCGCCGTGGCCGACCGCCCGGGTCCGGTCCGAGGCGCGGTACACCCACCCCAAGACCCGGTCGTTCCGGCTGTGGAAGTTGAAGACGGGAGCGTCGACCGCCGCGATGGCCGACCCGTACCGCCCGTCGACCGCGACGCCGTCGCTCGGAATCGCCCCGCCGAACAGCGACACGGAGGCGAGGGCGTCCGCCCGCCCGCGGTCGGCGAGCTCCCGGAGCGTCGCCCCCGTCACGCGGGCACCGAGCGAGTGGGCGAACAGGTGGACCGGTCGACCGTCGTCGGCCGCCCACGCCGTCAGCCAGTCGGCGAGCGGAGCGGCGTTGGCGTCCGCGGTCCGCTTCGCCGGCCCCCAGTCGACGTTCGACGCCCACGAGTAGCCGACCACCGGCGGGGCGTCAGCGGCCGCGGCAGCCCCCGTCGCCGCCGCGAGCCCCAACCGGGCAGTGTACGCCAGATCGCGTGCCGATTCGGCGTCCGCGCCCAGTCCGTGGACGAACAGGACCACCGCGTCGGCCCCGCCGAAGTCCCACGAGCCCGCTCGCTCCGTCGGGTCCGCCGCGTCGAGACGCCCTCGCGTCGTCACCATCGGCTGCGTCTCCGGGGCGTCGTACCCGCCGGAATCGCCGTCCAGCGATCGCGCGACGTAGAGCCCGCCGCCCCCGAGGAGGCCGACGCCGCCCGCGAGACCGAGGAGGAGTCGCCGGCGAGTGACGACACCGCCTGAGGCGTCGGCCGTGCCGTCCGAGTCGTCTGCCCCCGATGAGGCGGTCGGTCCGTTCGGGTCGTCCGGAGCGGTGTTCGATGCGATGTCGGAGTATCGGTCCGACCGATCAAATAGCTGACGCGGCGGCGACGGATCTCTCGATGCAACAGACTTTCCGTGTGGCGCGTTTCGTTTTCGTATGACGATAGCTATCGGCGATTCGGTGACGCTCGAGTACACGGGTCGACTGGACGACGAAACGGTGTTCGACACCTCGCGGGAATCCGTCGCCGAGGAGGCCGGCCTCACCGAGGCCCAGCCCGACCGCGAGTACGCGCCCCTGACCGTCGACGTCGGCGACGAACAGGTCATCGAGGGGATGGAGGAGGGGCTGATCGGGTTGGAGGCCGGAGAGACGGAGACCCTCACGATCCCGCCGGAGAAGGCCTACGGCGAGCCCAGCGACGACCGCGTTCAGGAGTTCGAAACCGAGGAGCTCCGCGAGATGCTCGGCGGCCAGACGCCCGAGGAGGGCACGTACCTCGAGGCTCAGAACGGCAGCCAAGGCGAAGTCGTCCACGTCGACGAGGACGTCGTCCGGGTGGATTTCAACCCGCGCCTCGCCGGCGAGACGCTGAAGTTCGACGTCGAAATCATCGACGTCAACTGAACGCGAGCGGGTGCGACGCTCGCACCGACCAGAACTCAGTCAACAGCAGTCGTCGGTGTCGCACACGCCGCCGTAGTCGATCCCGGTCTCGTCGCCGATCGCCTCGTTACACTGCCTCACCATCGTGGTGAACTCGAACTCCGAGGACGACGCTCTCGCCGCCGCGAGCGCCTCGCCGAGCGTTTCGGCGGCCGCGACGACCTCGTCGTCCGTGACCCCGTCCTCGACGGCGCCCTGATCGGAAGCGCTCAACAGCACCCACCTCCGGTGGACCGCGCGAACTCCTCGCCGATCACGTCGCTAATGGCGTCGTTCGTCCGCTGGAGGAGTGCTATCAGCTCGGCCTGTGCGGCCTGCTGACGCTGGATCGTCTCGTCGTTCGACAGCTCGGTCTGGAGCTGCTTCAGCTCGGCCATCACCGAGTCGTCGAAGCCGCCGCGCTGCAGCTCCTGTTGCTTCCGCTGGTACTCGCGAAGCAGCGCCATCGCGTCGTCGTCGTCCTGTAACGCCTCGTCGGCCGCAACGAACTGTTGGTACGTCTCCGACTCGCCGAGAGCGTCGAGGAACTCGCGGAGCGCCGCCTCGACGTTCGTCTCCACGGCGTCCTCGTCGGGTCCACTCGCGACGCCCTCAGTCGCGTCGTCTGCATCCTGCGCGTCGCTCACGAGGGCGTCACCTCCGGTGCGTCTGCCTCGGTGATGTCCGCGAGCCCGGTGATCTCCTCGCCGAAGGCGCTGAGTTCGTCGAGCCCGATCGGTTCGTCCTGCCGGAGCGGCGCCGACATCAGCGGCGCGTCGAAGCGGTCGCGAATCTCCTCGAGATACCGCGCCTGCTGAGCGCGCCGATTCGCGAAGAAGGCGTTGTCGCCGTACTCCTCGGGGAGGAGGTAGTTGGCGACGACCAACGAGGTCTCGATGCCGACCTGATCTTCGAGGTCGGCGGCGGCCCGGTAGGCTTCCATCATAGGCGTGTACTCGGGGTACATCACGAACGCGAACGTGCTCCGTTCGGGGTCTTTCATCGTCTCGATGACCTCGTCGTACTGGTCGCCCTTCGCGGGGGCGGCGCCCTTCGTCAGCGAGCCGAGGTCCATGAACCCCTTCCAGTCGGAGGGGAGTTCGAGCAAGCGGAGCGTGTGGCCCGTGGGGGCGGTGTCGAAGACGACCACGTCGTAGCCGTCCTCGTCGAAGTAGCTCACGAACTTCTCGAGGGCGGCCATCTCCTCGGCACAGGGGGACTCCAACTCCTCTTCGACGTTCGCGATTGCGGCGTCGACGTCGATCTGGGTGTCCTCTTTGTCCGCGTACATCTCGGTGACGTGGTCGAGGACCTGCTCCCGGTACTCGGCGAGCGCCTTTTCTTGGTCGATCCGCGCCGCGTCGAGGTTCTCCCGGCCGACCGAGGTGGGCTCGTGGCCCACTGGTTCGCCGAAGATGTCCTCGAGATGCGCGGCCGGGTCGGTCGTGACGACGAGCGTCTCGTGGCCCGCCTCAGCGAGCTTCGTCGCCGCCGTCGAGGCGATCGTGCTCTTACCGACGCCGCCCTTGCCGGTGAAAAAGAGGTACTGCGTCTCCTCGCCCGGCGTGAGCTGGTCGACGACCGCGTTGGGGTCCGCCATCGAATCGAAGTCGACCGCGCCGTCGGCGTCGACGCGGCCCGTCTCCTCAGCGTCGGTCGCCGCGCCGACGTCGACGGTCGCTTCCCTGCCATCGTAGAGGACGCCACCCACGTCCGCGAGCAGGTCGAGGCCGGCGATCTCGCCGGGCTGAAGCGGGTACGTCGCCGTCGCGTCGGCGTCGAACTCCTCTCGCGCGCGCTCGACGACGGCCTGCTCGTCCGCGCGTTTCCCCTCGAAGAACGGGTCGTCACACACCGACTCAGGGAGGTAGCCGTTGAGGACCAGCAGCTGCGACTCGATCCCGAGATCAGCGAGGTCGCTCGCGCTGCGTTCGACCTCGTCGATCGAGGAGTCTTCGGGCTTGCCGACGAAGGCGAACGAGGTGCGCTCGTCGTCCTGAAGCGTGTCGATCGCGCGCTCGTAATCCTGTTTTTTGTCCTCCATCGAGGCCGCCGGCCCGATACAGGTCGAGCCGCCCTTCTCGAGTTCGGCGTTCCAGTCGGAGGGGAGCTCCATGAGCCGGATGGTGTGACCCGTCGGCGCCGTGTCGAAGACCACGACGTCGTACTCGGGGCTGTCCATGAAGTCGACGAAGTTGTCGAAGGCGGCGATCTCCTCGACGCAGGGGCTGTTGAGCTGCTCTTCGACCGTCTGTATCTCCTCCTCGCCGAGCAGTTCGCGCATCGGCTCGATCGTCTCCTGGCGGTACTCCTCCGCGGCGGTGTCCGGGTCGATCTCGATCGCCGAGAGGTTCCCGACCCCGTCGATCGCGGTGACCTCGTGGCCGATGTCCTGCCCGAAGATGTCCGAGAGGTTCGGCGCGGGGTCGGTGGTCACCAGCAGCGTCTCGTAGTCGTTGTCGGCGAGCCACGTCGCGGTCGCACAGCTCACCGTGCTCTTGCCGACGCCGCCTTTCCCGCTGAAGAAGACGAACTCGGTCTCGTCGCTACTCGGTTCGACGACGTCACGCGCGCTCGTCGCCGTCGACTGTGATTGTGCCATTCGTTAGGCCTCCTGGGGCGCCGGGCTCTCGTCGATGGCCGCGGTCAGTTCGTCGTACGAGAGGTACTCGCCCTCGGCGACGATCTCGTCGTCGACGACCGTGATCGGGAGGATCGACGGGCCGTCCTCCTGGACGCGGTCGTAGATCCACTGTGTTTCGAGGAACTGGTCGATGTTGTGCTGCATGTTCGCACGGGTGACCTCGAGGTCGTCGAACGCGTCCTCGAGCTGGTCGAGCGCCGCGCTGACCTCGACGAGTTCGTCGTCGGGGTCGGGACCGCAGACGCCGGTGGAGCAACACATCGCTTCTTCGTACAGGGTGAGTTCGGTCATGGTGGAGTCGGATCGTCGTCGATCGCCTGAGCTGTCGTTCACAGGGAGACGCGCTGTCCGCGCGTCCGCTGCGACCGATTCATCTGAACAAATCTTCATACAATGATAAGGGCTTCGGTCGGGTTTCCCGTGTCGGCCGTGCGGTCGAGAGCTCAGTACGGTCCGGCACAGCACACTCGATCTGTTGGTAGCTGTGATCTCTATCCGTCGCACGAGACGCTTTTGAACGCCGTCGAACCGGGACTCTCACCGGGACGAACGCCGTTCGCCGTCACACTCCTCACGGGTCTCGGCGTCGGTTCGACCGTCTCAAACGAGACGGTACGGCTGAACGATCTCTCTATCGTCTGTGTCGATGGCTACCGGAGTTGAGACGGGAGTCCACAACGCTTAATCTCGTATCGGCTCAATCGACTGTATGTCATCGACCGATCGGCTGCGGCGGTACGTCGCCGACGAGTGCGGCTCTTGTACCGACGAGGATCTGTCTGAACGGCTGGCGGAATTGGAGGAGTTGACCGATGCCGCAGGCGGGTCAGCCCTCGAGACCGACATCGAACTGCTGTCGGCGCTCGGGAACGAGACGCGGTACAAGATCGTTCGGATGCTCCACACGGCCGACGACGAGGAGCTGTGCGTGTGCGAGCTCTCGCCGCTGTTGGACGTGAGCGACAGCGCGATCAGCCACGCGCTCTCGAAGCTCACCGACGCCGGTCTCGTCACGCGCCGGAAGGAGGGCAAGTGGCGGATGTACCGCGCTACGCCGCGTGCGAACGCCGTCCTCGTCGCGCTCGACGGCTCGCGATCGCTGTGAGCAGAGTCAGGAGCGCTCCCGAATTCTCGCGTTCGTTTCGAACACCGCCGAGCGAGCGGTAGCCGTCGGCGTCACCCGTGAAACCGGTACAGCGACGTGACGTACGGCAGCCGGTTGAGCATCCAGATCGCGACCGGGAGCCCTATGACGGTGATCGCGAGGAACGACGCCACGTTCGCCCACAGCAGGCTCAGCCACCACCCGACGACGACGAAGTAGATCGCCCGGACGACGAGCGAGCGTTGCCCGCTCGCCGACTCGGGCTCCGAAAGCGACCGCGGCTCCGCGAGCGTGAGCACCGTCGGCACGAGGTTGATCAGCTTGATGCCGATCGGAAGCAGGACGACCGTGACGTTGAGCAGCCACGCGGTGTTGACGACGATCGGCGTCGCCCACCAGCCGACGAACACGAACCACAGCGCACGGACGAGGAGGGATCGTTGTGTCATTGGTTCCGCTAGACGCCCCGGCGGTAAATCCGTATCGTCGATCCCGGCGGTCTCGACTCCCTCGGACGGGGACGACCGCAAACCGGGGCGTCAGCGGCGGCGAGCACGGAGCGGTCCACGGATGCGCTGCGGCGACGGGCTGTTCCGCTGCGGCTGTGCGTGCGCAGCCCGACACGAGGCGGCGCTCCGCCGGAGGGAACACGAGGCGGCGCTCCGCCGGATGAAAATCGTCGCGCACGCGCTGGACGAAAGCGTCCAGATTCCGGGGACGAACGCCAGCGTCGGGATCGATCCGATTCTCGACGTCGTCCCGGTCACCGGCGACCTGGTCAGCGCCTCGACCCCGTGCGTCGGCACGCTCTTCGACGCGTTCTGGAAGGCGAACGTGCGCAACGTCTAGGGCGTGCTCGCGGACCTCGGCGTCTCCGCGTCTCGCCTGTGACGGGGCGCGAGGGGCAGCGGCCGGTCGGCGGACCCCACGTTCTCGTCCACGAGGTTTCGGAAGACGCCTTCCATCACATCCTCGAACTCGAAACCGGAGAGATCATCCAAGACGGGTATCGAGGAACGGACGGTACCCGTCTGTCACCGCCTTCGCGGCAACGCTTTCTCGACAAACGTGTCACCGACTGACACGACCGCCGATCAGTCCACGCCGACGGTGCAGTTGCGCCGAGCGGGTGCCTACGCTGATCACCCGCCGAGGAACCGCTCGCGGACCTCCTGATCGTGTAGCAACTCGTCGCCCAGCCCTTCGTATGCGTTTTCGCCGTTCACGAGGACGTACCCTCGGTCGCACCGTCGTAAGGCCTTCTTGGCGTTCTGTTCGACCATCAGAACCGCTGTTCCCGCAGCATTGATCTCGTCGATCCGGTCGAACATGTCCTCGACGAGGTCTGGCGCTAACCCCGCGGACGGCTCGTCCAGTAACAGGATGTCTGGGTCTACCATCAGCGCCGACCCCATCGCTAGCATCTGCTGTTGGCCGCCGCTCATGGTTCCGGCGCGCTGCCGTTGTCGCTCTTTCAGAATCGGGAACCGGTTGAGAATCTCCTCCAGCCGGTCCTCGGGGACCTCCGGCAGACTGAACGCGCCCATAAGGAGGTTTTCTCGAACCGTCATCGAGGGAAAGAGGTTGTCGCTCTGTGGCACGTAGCTAACCCCTCGCTCGATGACGGCGTTCGTGTCCATGCCCTCGACGGATTCTCCGTTGAGCGTGATCGACCCGTCCATGTACGTCGTCAGCCCGAGGACGGATTTCATCGCCGTGGACTTCCCCGCGCCGTTCGGCCCGACGATCGTCACGTATTCGTCGTCTTCAACGGTCATATCGACGTTCGAGAGGATCTGAAGGTCTCCGTACCCGGCGTCCAACCCCTCGATTTCGAGCACCGTCATACGTCATCACCGCCGAGGTACGCCTCGATCACACGCTCGTCTGACTGGACCGCTTCCGGAGCGCCCGTCGTCAGGACCGCGCCTTGGTGCATGACCACGACGCGCTCGCAGTTGTCCATGATGAGATCGATGTCGTGCTCGATGAGGAGGAACGAGTAGCCATCCTCGACGAGGGCTTCGATCCGACCGAGAATCTTCTGTTCGAGGGTCGGATTCACCCCGGCCAACGGCTCGTCCAACAACACGATATCTGGGTCAGTCAACAGCGCACGGGCGATTTCGAGGAGTTTCCGCTGGCCTCCTGAAAGGCTGCCGGCGGGCTCGTCGAGTAGGTGGTCGATCTCGAAGAACACCGCGATTTCGCGGGCTCGGTCCCGGATCACCTGCTCTTCCTCGACGAACTGGTCTCCCCGGATCCACGCCCCGCGGAGCCGTTCACCGTGTTGGTTCATCGGGGCCAGCAGCAGGTTCTCGAACACGGTCATGTCGGCGAGCTCACGCGGGATTTGGAAGGTCCGAACCATGCCCTGCTGGGCGATGGCCGGCGGCTCCTTACCAGTAATATCCGTCTCGTACAGGTGGACTCGCCCGTCGTCCGGCTTATGGAAGCCGGTGAGGCAGTTGAACAGGGTCGTTTTCCCGGCACCGTTCGGGCCGATCAGTCCGGTGATACCGGGATCGACGGTCAGATCGACGCCGTCGAGCGCTGTGATGCCGCCGAACTGCTTTGTGATCCCTTCTATTCGGAGAATCGGGTCGCCGTCGTCTCCGATTTTCGGGCTGTCAGTTGGCGTTACGCCGGGTGTCGGAGTCGGTGTGTTCTGTTCAGACATCGTCGGTCCCTCCCGAGGAGTCCCGCGACGGTAGCGGGATGTCGTAGTCCTGTTCGCCGAGGAGGCCCTCGGGCCGGTAGTACAGGATGAGTATCAGCACGACGCCGATCAGCATGAGCCGGGACGCTGCGAGCTGAATGGAGTACTGAGACGGGACGTCGATGAACCGCGTTCCGTTGCGGATGCCCCAGAAGAACGCGGTGCCGAGAATGACGCCTTTGTTGTTGGCGGTGCCGCCGACGATGACGGCCGTGAAGGCGTAAAACGTGATCGTCGCGGCGAACTGGTCGGGCGCGATGAACCCGATGTTGATCGCCCACAGCGCCCCGGCGGCCCCCGCGAGCGCCGACCCGAGCATCAGCGCTTGCAACTTGTACTGGAACGTCTCCTTACCGAGCGCTCGCGGGACGTCTTCGTCTTCGCGGATCGCTCGCAAGACCCTGCCGTACGGGCTGTTGATCGTCCGTTCGACTAACCAGTACCCGCCACCGAGCGCCGCGACCGATAGCAGGAGGACGAACCGGTCGTAATCCATTCCGCCCTTGGGGCCGGCCGTCGGGTCGAACAGCCAGAGCGTGTTCCGGGTCAGTTCGACCATGCCGTCGCTCAGCGTCGGAAGGACGAAGTACCAGACGGCGACGAGGGGAACTAAGACGCCGAGGACGAGTTTCCCGCGGCGACCCTGTCGTCGGAACGCCCTCGCGAGCCAGTAGCCGGTGAGCCCGAACGCGGCGAGTGACAGGATACCGAAGACGGCCATGTTCAGCGTGAAGCTGCCCAGGCTGAGCGGGAAGACGTCTCGAAGCGGTGCGTGAACGGTGTTGATACCGAAGGGCCCGTTGAACAGCCATTCCTCGTCGTTCACCACGGTGGTGAGGATCGTGGCGATTCCGAGCGCCGTGATCGCCAGGTAGTCTTCCCGGAGGCGCAGCGTCGGGACCCCCACTGCGAGAGAGACTAACGCGGCGGCGATCATGCCGCCGAGGACGCCGAGTAGCCAGCCGAAGAGACTCCCGATCGGGCCGAGCACACCGAATAGCTCCGGGAGTGCGAATCCGCCGATGCCGCTGTACCCGGCGGCACCGGCGGGCATCGTCAGGACCACGGTCACGTACGCGCCGATCATGAAGTACGCGACGTGGCCGAAGTCGATGAGGCCGGTAAACCCGAATTTGAGGTTCAGCCCGATACCGAACAGGCTGTAAATCGCAATGAACGTCAGGAGCGAGATGATGAAGTCAGCGACCGCCATTAGACATCACCCCAGATGCCTTCGGGTTTGACGAGCAGGACGCCGATCAGGATGACGAACGCGATCGCCACTCTGTACGTCGACGAGCCCGGTATCAGATAGACGCCGACGTCCATGCTCAGCCCGATGATCAGCGCGCCCGCGACGGCCCCGTACGGCGAGGAGATCCCGCCGAGAATCACGGCCGCGAAGATGGGCAGCAACAACGCGAATCCCATGTTCGGCGTGAGGTTCGTTGCGAACCACCCGGTGAGGATCCCGGCGAGCGCGGCGAGCATCGCGGCGACGACCCACACGACGAGCTGAACTCTGTCAGCGTCAACGCCGCGGACCTCCGCGAGAGCCATGTTGTCCGCGGTCGCGCGCATCGCACGCCCCAGTTTGGTGGTTTTCAAGATCACGTTCAGGATGAACATCGCCACGATGACCACCGCGAGTATCGTGATGTGCTTGACGTTCAGACCGATCTGCGTGCCGAGAATGTAATCGGTACCCTGCGGGTCGAGCCGGGCGAACACGCCGAGGAGGAGGACGGTACCGATGCTCCCGGCGGCACCCAGGATTTTCGGCGGGATGAGGGAAACCGTGGTGAAATCTTCCTCTTCGCGGTAGAGCGCGAAGACCGCGTACCCGACCGCGACGGCGGCGAGAATCCCGGCGACGATGAGCCACCACGGGTACCCCCACTCCCCGGTCGTGACGAGCTCACCGGCCTGTCGTTGGGTCGTGATGACGGTGAGACCGGTCTGCGTGACGAGGAAATCGAAGTTCGTGGTGATGACGCGCGGCGTTTGGTACTGGATGTTCTTCGAGCCGACGAGGAACAACACGGCGTTCCGTAACACGAGCGCGAGGCCGAGCGACACGATCACCATGGTGATCAGGTCTGCGTCGTTGTCGCGGAACTTCCGGAAGATAGCGAGTTCGTACACCGCGCCGAGGACCCCGGCCAGTACGACTCCGATGATCGCTGCGAGCACGAACGGCACGGATCCGAAGTCCGGGAGGAACGGTATCTCTCCCGGGTTGTTGAAGACGAGCGCGAGGTACGCGCCGATCGTGATCATGTCACCGTGTGCGAAGTTCGGGACCTCCGCGATGTCGTAAATGAGTGAGAGTCCCAGCGCTCCGCCGGCGATCACTGCACCGGTGATTAGCCCTTGGACCGTCGCGTCCAGGAGACCGGCGCTAACCATGGAGTGCACCTCCGCAAGCGGGACGACTCCGGTATGGCGGCGAGTGTCGTGTCATTAGCGTGTTCGTGTGATGAGGACCGCTGCACCGATTGCGAGTACGTTCAGTCCGACCAGTAGCATAAATGCGCCCTCGTACCCCCCGGTGGCGTCCCGGATGGAGCCGGTGACGACCGGCAACACGAGTGCGACGAGATTGCCGACCGCGATGACCATCGCTAGCGCGCTGCCTTCGGCGGCAGTCGTGTCCGCGGCGACGTTGTATATCGCCCCGAACGGGAGTGACACCGCCAACATGGTGAGGAGCGGCAGTCCGACGCGAAACTGGCCCGAAGGCGCTGCGGCGAGTGTGCCAAACCCGAGTGCGGCCACTGTCGACGCTCCCGCGATGATTTTCGGGTCGGTTATCCGAAAGCCGACGACTGCGCTTCCGCCGGCCGCCCGGCCGAGCGTTGCGACCCCGAGAACGAGCGCGTTCAGCGGACCGAGGATTCCGAGGTCTTCGAAGTACGAGGTGATGAACGCTGAGAGCGTCAGGTACGACCCGATGGCGGCGACGTAGCAGAGCGACGCGAGAACGACGACCGGGTTCGTCAGCACCGATGCGCCGGCTGCGTCGGACGCCGTTTCCGACGGGGCTGTCAGTCGGTCGGCACGATTGAGATACAAGGTCCCGACGGCGGGAATCGCAATGAGCGTGCCGAGCGCGTGGATACCGATCCCGTTCGTCGCCGTCACGAGCCACGGCGTGATCAGGAAGCCGAATGCCCCGCCGAGCGTCAGCATCCCGCCGTACACGCCTTGCTGCCGGCTCGCGGCGTCCCCACTGTAGAGGCGAGCGACGTGTGTCGCACCGACACTGAGAACCAGCCCGGCGGCGATTCCCCACAGGAACCGGAGGCCGAGTACCGTTGGGAACGTCGGAGCGAAGTCCACGGTCACCGCGAGCCCCGCTTGGACGACCGTCGCAGTAATCAGCAGTCGGGTCGTCGTGGTTCGCTCCACGAGTCTGCTCGCTGGCCACTGCACCAAGACGAACGGAAGCAGGGTCGCTGAGAGCATGAGGCCGAACGACGCGTAGCTGATGTCGTACTGATTCAGATAGAAGTCCGGGACGCCGGCGTACCCGAACATCACGTAGCCCATGCTCACAACGGCGAGGTGAGGCGCAAGCCGCAGGCCAAGCGGGGAGTTGGTGTGGCTCATTCATCGGATTGTCCACCGTTGTTCACGGAGTTGGTGTCCGACCCAGTGATCTCGTTGATAACCACGTCACCGTACGCGTCTCGGGCCTGCTCGATCGAGAGTTTCTCCGTGCGAAGGTCCCGTTCGATCGCCGCCTTCGACCGGGCGGCCGGATCGCCGTACCCGCCGGCTCCGGGCGTTCGAATACTCACCGTCGTCCCCGGACGCAGTGAGTGAGTGGATTTCTGCGGCAGGCGCTCAGTCCCACCGTCTGGGTCGATACGGACTGCGCTCCCGGACTCACCGTCGGTGCCGCCCAGCAGTCCGTACGGACGGTGCGTTTGCCGGTCCGCGAGGAGGCTAAATGATGCCGTGTGGTCCCTGACGGTGATGTCACGACGCAGTCCGAGTCCACCGCGGAACTCGCCCGCCCCGCCCGAATCCTCTCGGAGCTCGTACCGGGCAACGCGGAGCGGGTACGCGGTTTCGAGCACCTCCGCCGGCGTGTTCATCGTGTTCGACATGTGGACGTGCACACCGTCCAGTCCGTCTTTCCCGGCGCGTCCACCGAACCCGCCGCCCTGGGTCTCGTAGAACGCGTACGGTTCGTTCGACCGGGGATCCTCCCCGCCGAAGGTGACGTTGTTCATGGTGCCTTGCGACCCCGCGACGACTTTCTCAGGGACGACGTCGGCGAACGCGCCTAACACGACGTCCGTCACGCGTTGCGACGTCTCCAGATTCCCGCCGACGACGGCCGCGGGCGGGTCCGGATTCACGATGCTCTTTTCCGGGGCATCGATCGTGATCGGTCGGTAACACCCGTGGTTCGGTGGTATCTCCGGGTCGGTCACGCATCGAACCGCGTAGTACGTCGCGGACGCGGTCACGGCGAAGACCGCGTTGACTGGACCAGCGGTCTGATCTGCGGAGCCGGTGAAATCGACGAGGATCTCGTCGCCGTCGATCGTCAGCGCGACTTCGATGGGGAGGTCGACGTTCCCAGCGCCGTCGTCATCGAGTACGTCCGCGAACGAGTACGTCCCGTCGGGCAGCGACTCGATCTCCGACCGCATGCGGCGTTCGGAGTAGTTTTTGATCTCTTCCAGCGCGACTCCCAATTTGGCTGCCCCGTACCGGTCCGCGAGTTCGCCGAAGCGACGCCGCCCGGTCTCGTTCGCGGCTTCCTGCGCCCGGAGGTCGCCGCGGCGTTCGTTTGGCGTCCGGACGTTCGAGAGGATCATCTCGAAAACGGCGTCGTTCGGGTCGCCCCCTTCGAAGAGTTTCACCGGCGGGATCCGGAGACCCTCCTGATAGATCTCGGTCGAATCCGCGGAGACGCTCCCGGCGTGTGACCCGCCGACGTCCGCGTGGTGCGCGCGGTTCGCGGTGAACGCGATGAGCTCGCCGTCGTGATACACCGGCGTGACGAGCGTGAGATCCGGGAGATGCGCCCCGCCGTAAAACGGGTCGTTAAGCAGTATCGCATCGCCGGGGTCCAGCGACTCTCGCGGGAACCGATCGATCGCGGCCCGAACCGAGAACGGCATCGAACCGAGGTGGACGGGCATGTTCTCCGCCTGCGCGATCATCTCGGCGTCCGCGTCGAACAGGGCACACGAGCAGTCGCGTCGTTCCTTGATGTTCGGCGAGTACCCCGTTCGAATCAGGTTCGCGTTCATCTCCTCGCAGACCGCCGCGGCCGCGTTCCGGGTCACCTCAAGCGTTACCGAATCGATGGGTGGGGAGTCGCTCATGATTGGACCTCCACGATGAGACTGCCGTACTCGTCGACCTCGACGGACTGCTCCGGACGGACGACAACCGTGCTCTCTGCGCCTTCCACGATCGCCGGCCCGGTGAAACTGCCAGCGGCCGGTAACTGCTCCCGCCGGTACACGCGCGTGTCACGCACCTCGCCGTCGAAGTGAACCGGGCGCTCCTCGGTGATCGCGTCCGCAGTGTCGCCCGTGGTCGTGTCGTGCCGGAGATTCGGCGTCTCGACGAGGCCGCGAGCGCGTGTGCGAAGCGTGACCAACTCAATCGGCTCGTCGTCGTAGGCGTGCCCGTAGCGCTGCCGGTGCGTGGTGTGGAACCGGTCTCGAATCGTGGCTTTGGTCTGTGAATCAAGTTCCCCGTCAGGGACTGGGACGGACAGTTCGAAGGACTGCCCGGCGTAGCGCAGATCGACTGACCGCTCGAACCGCATCTGTGACTCCGCCAGGTTCTCGTTCTCCAGCTGCTCGCGGCCTTGAGCGACGAACTCGTCGAAGGTCGCTTGGAGGGAGCTCGGATCGACACTCTCCCAGTTCCGAACGCGGGAGGTACTGTAGTCGTACAGGATGTCGCTGATCAGTAACCCGAGCGCAGAAAGCACACCGGCGGTCCGCGGGATGAGTACCCGCGGGATATCGAGTTCAGCCGCGAGCGTCGTCGCGTGGAGCGGCCCGGCCCCGCCGAACGCGACGAGCCCGAACTCCCGCGGGTCGTACCCGCGTTCGACCGACACCACGCGTAACGCCCGCTCCATGCTCGCATTGGCGACGTCGAGCACGCCCTGCGCGGCACCCTCGACGGACTTCCCGAGCGGGCCGGCGAGCTCCCGTTCGAAGATCTCCTCGACGCGATCCACATCGACTGACAGCGCATCGGACAGGAACGCGTCCGGGTTCAAACGCCCTAAGAGGAGCTGCGCGTCCGTGATTGTCGGGCTGGTCCCGCCGCGACCGTAACAGATCGGCCCCGGTTCAGCGCCCGCGGACCGCGGTCCGACGCGGAGCGCGTCACCGTCGTCGATCCACGCGATCGAGCCGCCGCCGGCACCGACCGTGTGGATATCGATCATCGGTACGTTGACCGGGTACTCGCCGACCTCCACGTCGGTGGCGACCATCGGATCGCCGCCCTCGACGAGCGAGACGTCACACGACGTGCCGCCCATATCCATCGTGATGAGATTCTCGATCCCGGCGAGCCCGGCCACGTAACTCGCCCCCTGGACGCCCGCTGCCGGGCCCGAAAGCAGCGTGTTGACCGGGCGCGTCCGTGCGATATCGGCGGTGATGATACCCCCGTTCGACTGCATGATCTCAAGATCCGGGCGGATACCGAGATCGGCGATCTCGGTTTCGAGACTTCCGAGATACCGGTCCATCACCGGCTTCAGCGCCGCGTTAAGCGCTGTCGTCAGCGTCCGCTCGTACTCGCGGATCTCGGGCAGTACCTCGCTCGACAACGAGAACGACGCGTCAACGCCCTCTGCCTGCAGTATCTCTTTGATACGACGCTCATGCACGTCGTTCTCGTACGAGAAGAGGAGGCTGATCGCAACGCTCGAAATATCCGCGTCAACGAGTCGCGCTGCGACGTCACGAGCGGCCGCTTCATCGAGCGGTGTCGAAACGTCGCCCCGTTCGTCTAGCCGTTCCGGGATCTCATACCGGTGGTTTCGCGGAACGACGGTCGCCGGTTTCTCCGTTTGGAAATCGTAGATGTCGGGGCGCGCCTGCCGGCCGATTTCGAGCACGTCACGGAACCCGCCGGTCGTGACCAACGCGGTGTCCGCCCACTCTTCCTCAAGTACTGCGTTCGTCGCGACCGTCGTCCCGTGTGCGAAGAAATCGACGGCATCGAACTGAACCCCGGTTTTCTCGCGCGTTTTTTCGAGGCCATCCGTTACTCCGTCTTCCGGCGCTGCAGGCGTCGACGACGTCTTCGTAACGTCAAGCGTTCCGTCCGAGATCGTGACAAGATCGGTGAACGTGCCCCCGATATCCACACCGACACGGATATCGCTGTCAGTCATTGGCTCCCCCGCCGCGGAGCGGTCGATGCACCCGTTGAGTGTAGCTGCTAGTCATGGATGGGTTGGTGATAGAGCGCGGGCATCCCGTAGTGCGGCTACAGGATGCGAAACCGTTAGATCAGGTCACCGGCCGGGATCGTTTCCTGATCGACGAACTCGCCGTCTTCGACTTGCACGATGACCATGTCACTGGCGACGTCGCCGTTCTCGTCGTAATTCACCTCGCCGCTCGGCCCCGAGTAATCGATCGCCGTCCCGTCATCGATCAGGTCGAACCCGTCACCGACCGCCGCGTAACTCACGCCCTCGCCCTCGGGATTCGAGACCGGCCGCATGCTTTCTTTGACCGTGTTGGGATCGGTCGTGCCAGCGTGATGGACCGCGAGCGCGTAGGAGACGAGCGCGTCGTACGAGTTCCACGAGTACGGCGAGAACAGGTCGGCGTCCGGGTACGCGTCGGCGTAATCCTCCTCGAAAGTACTCGTTGCGTCGCCGGTCGGCGGGAGCGTCCGCACGCCGTACATCCCGTTGAGGATATCCGCGCCGACGTTGGTGAGGAAGTCCTGTGAGAGGAGACTCGTGTGCAGCACCCAGTTCCCACCGTACCCTTCTTCGTTCCACTGATTCAGAATGGTGGTCCCGCTTTCCGGATACCCTGCGTACGCGATGAACTCCGGGTCGTCAGCGTACAGCTCGGACAACGCCTGCTGGTACGAGGACTGTCCGGACTCGTACCCGACCGTGGCCGTCGTCGTCCCGCTAAACGTTTCCTCGAACGTGTCCGCGAGCGCCGCCCCGAAATCGTTGTTAATGTAGAGAACTGCCGCGGAGTCCACTCCCTCGTCTTCGATGACCTGCGCCATGACCTGTGCGATAAACCGGTCGTTCGTCCGCGTCCGGAACACGAGGTCGTTGTCGTCTAGCGTGCTGATCGTCGGTGACGACGACGCGGACGTGATGTGTAGAATCTCGTTCGGGATACTCACTGACTGGGCGATACTGATCGTCACGCCGCTCGAAACCGCCCCGATCAGTCCTGAGACATTCTGCGTGTTCACGAGGGAGTTCGCCGAGTTGACCCCCGCAGTCGAATTGGTTTCCGAATCCTCATCGAACAGTTCGATCTCTCTGCCGAGCGGCCCACCGGCGGCGTTGATATCCTCTTGTGCCATTTCCAGGCCATTCAACATCGGTTGCCCGAAGTCACTCAGATCACCGCTGAACGGGATCACGACACCGACACCGATCGGGTCGCCGCCGTTTGACCCGTCGTCATCGCCGTCGTCGCCGTCACCGCCATCATCACCGTCATCGCCGTCGTCGGACCCGTCACCGCCGTCTCCACCGTCACCACCGTCGCCTTGGAGGTCCTCCTGACTACTGCACCCTGCCAAGGCTGCGACGCCGGCAGCTCCACTCAGCCGAACGAACCGGCGCCGTTTGAGCCGCACCGCAAACGTGCTATCATCTGACATGGCTACGAGACACATATGTATCTCTGTATAAATATATAGTTGTTAGAAACTCACACGTAATGCGCCGCGCGATGTTGCCGTATGAATCAGTATGAATTCTGCATACTACTGGAGTATCGCCGATTACCGACCAGGGATTGCTCTCAGTTGTCCGGTCTCGTCTCAGTGATTAGCACCTTCGTTAACCCCTCCTCAATGACGATGTCGAAGGGGAGATTCGCCGCGCTCCGTTCGATGAAGCGAGTCATAAACCATCGGATCTGATCTGACGGGAACACGACGTGATACCGATTATCGTCGCTACGGCGGACACTCAAAAACCCGCACAGCGAGAGCCACTCCAGCAACTCATCGAGCGTCTCAAACTCACCGTCGTACTCGTGTGCGTGATACTCAGAGACTTGGTCCGCTTTCGCTAAGAAGTCGGGATCCGGCTCGTCGTCGCTATCGGACACGTAATCGAGGAAGCAGTGGAGGAAGTCGACGTCAAGAAGAACGTGTTCACCGCCCGAGAGCATTTTATGATAATCGCCGAGTTTCGTCCCCGCGTCAGTCGCTGCGGCCTGGTAATTAGCCGCGTAGAACGTCAACGCACGCCGCAGTAGCTCGCTTTGCCCGTGTCCCGTTCGTTCAGTGAGATCATCAAGTGCCTCCTTCGCATCCTTATCGAGTGAAACGGTCACACGGTCAATCGCCATATGCTACTGCCATCACTCAGCACGTGAATAGTCAACGGTTGCCATAACTAACTGACGAGGCTGAATAAATCAGTAGGCACCCTTAGACTCTGGTCACCACCCCCGCCGTACTTCGCTCAGTCTACCGACTTCGCTCGGTGAGGGAGGGAGCTGTCCGTGTGCTCAGGCCCGAACCCGTCCGGGTGGGCGGTGAATCCGTCACTCGGCGTCGCTGCTTGGCCCTCTCGGCGATACCCTCGGTCGTTGCCTCACTTTTACTAATCGCCAGACAGCGGTAGGTTCGATACACCTTTGGAGTCGTATTGCCCGTGAACATCGGTTTACCTCTGGTTAGTTCACGGCAAAAATCGGGAGAAGGCGTCGGATTAGGATGCTCCGGCTGGGATTCGAACCCAGGTCATTGCCGTGAGAGGGCTACCGTTGCCTGTGCGGCATTGATCCGCCCTCGTTCAGATCCGACGTCTGAAACTCCGTTTTTTCGCCGTGTGAGCGACCATATGGTCTGCAGGTTAAAAAGGGACCCAGGTAATTGCCCTAGAGTAATATTCGACTCGGCGGGTCGATTTCTGACCGGGGGGTGGGCGACCCGCGTGACTGCCCGTCGAGACAGCGACGGGCAACGATCCGGGTTCGGCGATTCCGCCGTTCGTTTATATATACGACGGGTTGTATTCGGTGCGCACCCCTGTTCCAATAACGAATCTGCGGTTGCGCTTATAAACGGAACTACACGCGGACTAACCGGGTTATATTCCACCGAGACTGACCAGCACTCCGAGTAAGATGAGCACGGCTACGACGACCGTGCCGACGGCGAGTAGCGTGTTCTCCATCGCTTTCTCGTAGAACGGCATCGACTCGTACTCTTCGCGGAACGCGTCCCGGTTCTCCGCGTCGTAGAAGTACTTGGTCTTGAACGCGAACCGCTCGGTCACCGCGCACCCGGTACAGACGGGAGTGCCCTCCAACCGCTCGGTCTTGATATGCGAGTCGCAGTTGATACTCCCGCAGTTCGCACAGTACGTGTAGTCGTTATTGGGTCCGGCTGTATCACAGTGAACACACTGATGAATCCCGTCTTCGCTCGTCACGCGTGACGGTCCCGCCGCGAAGTACTCGTACGGATACGCGTACTCCCGCAGTTCAGTCGTGTGTCGTACCTGCGGGAGATACACCGGTTCGATCGACTGTACTGAGACGTCGGAGCTCTTCGGTTCGCACGTTTTCGTGTACGTGACGTTGTTGTCTCCCGTGTAGGAGACCGTCGTCGTGTGGCGTTCTCTGAGCCGGTCGACAGCCCAGTCTTTGTACTCGGTCTGCGTCTGCCCGAATCGTCGCTCTTCGATGGTATCGTACAGCTTCTTGAACTGCTCCGTGTCGAGATCGACGGTCGCGTGGAGGTTCTCTACCACCAGATCCGAGACGTCTTCTCCCGCGTTTTTCGGGTGGCCGCGTTCGGTGTGGGCAACTAACTGAGACCGGTCGTTGACCCGGTGAATCACGCCGACCGACGTTTCGAAGACCGCGTTTGTGTCCGCTGTCACAGCAACGACCGGCCGGAACGTAATTTGAGAATGTGGATCGGGGAGATCCGCTGACTCGATGTTGTCGATGTCGTGGAACGCTTCCTTGACGGGTGCCGTCACCGACGTCGCCGGATCGTACGGCCGGAGCGTCTCGTCGCACAGGATTTCTATCCGACCGTTGTACAGGTCCAACCCGATCTCGTCAGCGATCTCACGCAGGTCCTCGCCGTCGATGAGCTCGATCGGGTACGGGTCGTCGTTCCGCCGCAGCCGCTGGGCGTAGTCGATGGCCGGGCCGGTGAATCGACCGGTCGTTGCCACCATCCCGCGTTTCGGCCCATCGAACTCGAAGGTTGCAATCGCTGAGTGCAGTTTCTGCACGACTGGCCGCCCGACTGTTCCCGTGTGCTTACACTCGATGACAATCCCTCTCCGGGTTCCGTCAACGACCTCTTCCATCAGGATATCGCGCCCCTCGTCGGCCGTCCGTTCCGCCTGCCGGACGTTCTCGTACCCGAGGTTCCGGAAGACGTCCTCCATCACGTCCTCGAACTCGAATCCGGAGAGATCATCGAGGACAGACATCGAGTGTACTCCAATGTGTCAGTTCCGCTGTAAAGGGTCTATTGAAACCCTCTCCAAGTAACACGCCCTCACAAAATGGAGCTCCCAGTTTCGGAAACGACGATTTCCGAAATCGTGATTTCTGAAATACCGTTCCGATTTTAGACCCAATATGAGGCCCCATGGTTGGTGTACAGAGAAGTGTGAGAGTATCGTACCGAGTTCGAGGTATTCTGATGGATACTACCCGAAACGCTCCGACGCCGCAATCGCTATGACCTGCCGAGAAGCCGAGAGAGGAACCCGCTTGACTCGTCAGCGTTGCTGTCGTCGGTTTCGTTTTCTACTGAGTGTTCTGGCCGTGTCTCGGTCTCCGCGGGATTCCCGAGAAGATCTTCGACGGAGTACCCGATCCATTCTGCGAACTCGTTCGGTGCGCCGATGTACACGCTCGTTGAGGACTTCTCCGACATGAACCGCTTAGGGAGTCGCTTCTCGTAGTCGTACACCTCGTACTCCTCGCGGTCGAAATCAGCCGTGATCGCGTCGGGCTCCGACTCGAACGTGACGCGGCCGCCCTGAATGTCGCGCTGCCATTTGAGCCGCCCCGTGTCGTACGTTTTCTCAGCAGGTTCGTCGGCAGGGAAGTACTCCGGTTGCTCTCTTCCGGCCTCTTTGTAGAACTCCCGAACGATACGGCGAACGTCTTCGATCGTGCCGTTTCCGTCGGTCCACGGTTTGTCGGTGAGCATGCGTCGCGCGACGTAACTGAAGATCGGATTCTGCCGTTCGAGCACGTCTGCGAGGTCTTCTTGCGCCTCGCGGAATCCCGGATCCTCTGGGTTTGACGGGAACGACACGTCCATGCTGAGAATCTTCATTCTGTTCCGGAACTCAGATTTCGGGAGCGCATCGTTCGTCGTGAAAATCAGGCACGGCTGATCGACGCTCGTCGGCGTCCAATCGCCCCAGTAGTTCCGGATCGGGCTCCACCGCTGTATCTTCTCTTTCTCCGCGTCAATGATAGCGTAGGGGAAGCTCGTGTTCCACTCACGAATCCCGCGGATCTCTTTGACGCCGACGTCGTCGGCGTCCACCCCGGAAATCACGGTGTTGTCGGACACCAGTCGGAGGATGTACTCGGTGAGTTTGTCCTTCCCAGCGTCGCTCTTCCCTTCGATGTACAGGTGCTGCAGGACGTTATCGAGTGTGCGTGACGGCGATGATAACGCTTCGGCGTACTGGTTTGCGAACGGGGCCCAGAACCCGTAGAGGAACGCCTCGTACATCTGTGCCATCACCGCCGTCTCGGACTGCGTGTGGCCGTGATTTTCCACGGTCTCGATGTAGTCCTCGATCGTTTCGAGGCAGTGATCCAACACCGCAGGAGTCGGTTCCTCGGTAGCGACGAGAATCATCTCATCTTGCTCACCGATCACGACTTGCTCCGCGTCCGGCAACACCGTCATTGTCGGAATCGCCGTCGATTCCTTCACCTGCGTGTTGTATGCGCTGAGCGGCGCGGTGATGCTGTGATCCTCAATTGTCGCGCCGCGATCGCGGAGACTCGCCCCGAACTCGTCCGCCGTGTCTTTATCGACCTTGCTCGTCCCTATCCGTATCCGCTCGTCGGGCGTCCTGACACGAGGGCGATCGAGCGTGTCCGTCAGCCCGGTTTCGTGCTCTGATTCGACGAGCCCCACGTCTGGTTCCGTCTCCTCGTCGTCGGGTTCGTCGGAGTCCTCGCTTTCGGTCTCTTCTGGTTCGACGACGGTTCGATCAGCAGTGTCGGGGTCTTCGACGAACGCGACTGTTTCCTCGGCCTCGTCAGGATCATCGACGACGGCCGTGACGTGGTCTGCGACCGCTTTCAGATCCTCGACCGCGTCCTGATTGAGTGCCGCAGTGTCACTCACGTCGAGGTCGCCGGCTCCGACCCAGTACTCGATCCGATTTTCACGCTCTTCGGGAGAGTCCGCATCTTCGAGCGCTTCGACCAGTCCCTCGAGCAGCGTCTGGCTACTGTACCCCTCTCGGTATTGATCGATGAACCGTTCGAACGACTCGTCCAACTCCGTGCCGAGTTCGGTTGTCATCACCGAGATCTGGTTCGTATGGTACTCCCACGAATTCCGCGACAGATTCGCCGATCCTTGAACGAGTTTCACCGTGTCGTCCGGCATGACGATCCGGTAGATCTTCGAGTGTACTGTCTTCCGATTCTTCAGACGCACAACGAGCCGGTCGTCCTGCCGGAGCTGTACCAATGACCGAGCCGTCGCCACCTCGTTCACCTGACCGGCGTAATCGTCGGCGTTCCCGATGAGCACGTCGAGCGACCCGATACCGTACTCGGTCAGCATCTGCACCATCAGTTCAGGCGTCTCCGCGTACGTCACTGCGTCCACGTGGTCTGCGCCTTCGAACAACTCTAAGAAGTCATCACGGCTTTTCACCATCGCTAACCGGTACTTCGCCGCACCTGACCCGTAGAATTCTGGCATATCTGCGAACCGATCAAACGAGATGTTCGCCGTCAGTTCGTCCATAAACATGCCATCCGTCTGCGACGAATAAACCCGTGCCGTGGAGTGGTAGTAGAGTATCTTCGGTCCCCCAAAGACATCTCGACACCATCAGGAAGGTCTGTAGAGAGTAGTCAAGCGACCCGAGAGAACGTAGCTAGCCATCAAAAAATCGCATATCGTTATCGACCTGAACCAAGGTCTCATTTTGGTAGAGTTCTGATGGGGACGATGCTCAAAACTGGTACTGATCGCGTTCGAAATGAATCACTCCTCCAACGATTGTCTCCAAGGGGGAGGGGGGTGTCCCGAGTGTAAACGGTTGTAAGCAGGCGACTCAAGCTATCTCTAGCGGATTCGTTTTGATAGGTCTGAATATACACTCTATCGGGTCTGTTGAAACCCTTAGGAAGTGATACATTCTGACCGGAGTGTGGTCAGTACAGACGAAGTGGAAATCACCCGTATCTGACGGTTTTAATGCTGTTGTTGAAAATGAAGCAACATGACCCCGAAGAAGGCTATTACAGTATACATTACGCTCCCTTGTCTCCTATACGGCGTATTCTTTATGTTAGCAGTCACACGGTATTCCGGCATGATTGAAAGAGAGACGCTGTATGCCGCACACACAGTGTTTGGTGGTTACATTACCCTCATTGTCTACACAAAACGAGACCAACTGACCACGGTATAAGCACCCTTCAGCGACTGGGTGTTTCATCTCAATTTATGTCTGAAAATAGTATTTCAACAGAGCTTCTGAAATCAATTCCCTCCCCAGCGCGTACGTGTACTGGCGAATGGGTCGGTTACTGACTCTGCTCGTTTTTTGTGCTCGATATCGACCGCTTCGTACCCACGATCGGTCTCACGGATATCATACTGTAGTAGGTCGTCCTCAGTGGGGAATCGACCTGCAACGTCGCTCACGTGGAAAAACACATCATCAGTCACCTCACTTGTCGAAATGAACCCATACCCATCCTCCGGATTAGAGTGGTCAACAACACCGACATCGTCCCGAGCCACGAATTCGTCGTTCAGCTGCTGTCCACCAGTTGGTGCTGAGGAGTCGTCCATGTCAGCGGTTTTGTTCGAGTGCCCCGTGTGACTCGCTCTGTGGCTGAGGAGATCCATCGGCGCATCGAACTCATCGCCACAGTCAGCGCAGCGATGCACTGTTTTCTCCTCTGGCTCCGGATCATGAGTGCGTTCGACATGGCGGTCTACTGCGTGCTGAGAGTGATATGTGCGGTCACAGTGGTCGCACCCGAAGCGAGCACCATCGGGCCGCTCAGTACACGACGTTAGATGAGACATCAACTCACGCTCCCTAGCAAATGGCTCCGCACAAAACTCACACTCGTAGTTTTTCTCAAGATTGTTTTGCCCGCCTTCGTCTTCGTGTATGTCCCTCGTAGTCGGGTTCGAACTATCGACGTTCGAGTCGACACTCTCGCCCGTCTCGCTCGTTTGGGCCCTCTCGGACTCAGACCCTTCTGGCGTGTTCAAACCCGAAGCGGAGAGTACCGTTCCGATCGCCTGTTTGCGCTCCTCCGAAAGTGATTCTCGAACCTTGCTAAGCAACCAGAGAGTTCGCTTAACCGTCTCAACGGGTGCCTCAGCAGACGGTGGGTCTGTAATCGTCGCCGCTGTTTCTCGATGCTCTGATGGATCGGTATCGACAGGGGTTAGCTCACGAGTCAGAATCCCGACTATCACCAACGCTTCCGGGACCGTCGAATCTGGGAGTGTCTCTAGAACCTTTTTGAATCGGTTCCCTACCTGGTAATCAGTACGGTCCGGATTTCGGATTCGATCTCCACCGTCATATTGGAGGGACATCGACTGTTATGCTAACTGACCAGTTCACATATAATATGTTTGTGACTGATTGCCCCAATTGAGCTTGTTTCGTCCGAGGTCATGATCAACGGTAACCCGCCCGGCTTCAGTCCCCGCTGTACCGTCCACCAAATGTAGCGAAGTGGTCAACGAGTTCCGCCTGCGCCGCCTCGAGCTCGTCGACAGATCCGACATGCTTGTAGAAAACCGTGTTCGAGTCGAACGGATTACCGGCAGTTGAAAGCGACCAGTCTTCCTCTCGCGTGCTGTCAACAACCGCTTGGTCATCAGCTTCGTCAGCACCTTTGATTTTGTAGCCGAACGCTCGTAATGCACCGTCGACATCGGTCCGATCGTAGTCCGTCGGGGACATCCAATACAGGTGTACATTCAGTCGCTGCCTGCGATCCGCCGGTGCCTTCGGCCCCTCCATCTCGTGATTAATGCGATGGATCGTGAGCGCCGACCCGGTGCTTCGATTGGTCTTCACGCTAATATCCGTCTCCGGGTCGAAAAGTTCCGGCTGTTCGTCGACCAACGCTTGGTCGAACACGCGGAGGCGTGCCTCGATCTCGTCTTCAAACTGCGAAATCAGTTGGAGTGCCTTCAGGTAGCGATCCGAACGCAACCCCTCGGTCAGAAACTCGTCGGTCATAGGCCGAGTCTCGACCGGAGATATGTTAACTGTTCGTCGAGTGCGTCTGAGACAACGATCGGTCGCACCGTCTCAACGACACCTGATGGATCGACCATTCGGTCGATCACCGGCTGCGATTGGAAGCCCGAGATGTGCTGTTCAACCGTCGCACAGAAGAGATACGCGTTGGCTGCCCAGTGATCGTCGACAACATCACCTCGCTGTAGTACCGCTCGAACCGCTGTAGCGACGTCCTGCCAGTACAGGACGGTAATTGGTCCCGATTCGTCCCACACGATCTCACGCGTCCCGTCCGCGTGCTCATCGATACTTGGCGACACAACTGCGTTGAGACGACCACGCTGCCGCTTTGGTAACAGGAGGATGTGATCCCACCGCACGTCATCGTAGTGCCGTTCGATGAGCCGCGCCGTCTCCGGCGTTTTTCGATAGTTCTCATCGCCGAGTTTCACTTCGATTGAGACCCCGTAGTCGGGATGCCGAACCAGAATATCTGCCCGGCGTCGCCCACCGTCTTCTTTCGGGAGTCGAGCCTCACGGAGTACTTTGTTCGGTGGTTCGTCACTTGGAACACCAAACAATTCTCTGACGAGCGCCGCAGATGGTTCAAGTAACTGCGCGAGCCACTGCGACCAGTCTAGTTCACCGCTCGGTCGTACTGGCCCCCTAAGCGTTCGCGTCCCCGTTATGTCCGCAGCCAACGGGTCCGTCTCGAAGGGAGCCGCGGATGTTGCCCACGACTCGTTGGATTGTTCAAGTAGATCAGCGATCTCAATTGCATTCTGGTGGCCCGCTTTACTGAAGGTATCCCACCACGTATCGAGTTCGGTCCACCACTCGGTCAATTGGTCTTGGTTCGTAACTTGTAGGGGTGGACTACAGAACAGCGTGGACTTTGAGTTCAATCCGGCTTGGGCCACTGAATCAATCGCTTCCCACTCCTGTCCCGGTTCCCGGAGTACTCTCTCCCGATCAGACCGCTGCGTCCCCGCACCGCTTCCGGAGCCGAGGTACGCCTCAAACCACGGATCAAGACGTGCCCAGTCACTCGGCTCAACGTCGCTACTCACAAGCCGACAGACTCAACGAAATTATAAAACTGCTTGCCAGGCTCACCGGGTCGCGTTAAGTTAGAGGATGAGGCGGACGAGTTCTGAGTGTCTATGGCAGAATTCGACCGCCTCAACGATGGTATCGCGTGGATTGA
>NZ_AOJH01000036.1 GCF_000337355.1 Halorubrum kocurii JCM 14978
TTTCAGCAATGTCGCGCTCGAGACAGCTCAAAATTGGCTCGAAGCCGTCGCAGTCTACCACAATTCACGCCAAACTTAACGCGACCGCTCACCGGGGTATTTAGTCGACGTCTCGTGAGAGATTCGATATGCCCTCCACGGACACCACACGAGTAGCCCCCGGCCAACGGTGGGAGACGACCCTTCACGGCATTCGTCGGCTGCCGCACCGGACGGCCGCGTTCATCGTCACGATGCATCCTGCGGTCTGGGTCGGCCTTTTCGTCGCGCTCCCGCTCGCAGTCTTCGGGTCGACGACCGTCTTCGGTTCGCGGGCAGCCGTTGGGTACGTGATCGTCTGTGCGTGTCTGTGGTTGATGGTCTGGTTTTCGAGTGCGGGGCTCAAGACGAACCGCTACCGGCTGACTCCCGAAACTCGCACCCTGGTGATCGAACCCGAGTACGACGACCCCGAGACCGAGCAGTTCGCGGCGGCGACCGGTGCTGACGAACAGACGATCGACCTCGCAGAGGTAGAGTCTCTACAGTTGATTCCGCTCGGGCCAATCGTTGCTGCTCGGGCCCGCTACCGGTCGCTCACTCTCACGAAGCCAGAGGGGTTCCTCATCCCGCGTGGACAACTCCGCGAGATTGTCGCCAGCTTCCGATTGTGTGGCGTGTCGGTCCCCGAACTGGTCGCCGGCGACCCTCCGACACTACAGCGTCGACCGCTCCGTGCTGTAGCTCGGATCGCGGCGACGCCGATACTGATCGGCGTACTCCCGATTTACATCGTACAGGTTCGACTCGGTATCGACGTGCGGCCGTTTCTGTTCGGGTTCGTGCTCGTCACTTGGGTCGTGATCGTTCGCCACCTCTCGGTCCGGTTCGGGATCCGTCCCGAGGGGAACCGAGCACGCGACTGGCTGCTTCGGTGGGTGCTCGACCTCTTTGTTTCGGCAGTGGGGTTAGTGGCCGCGCTCAGAATACTCGCGCTCGTTGAGTCGATGTGAGACCCGACTCCGTAGGGTAAACTTCATATAGAATAAATAAAGTCGGTTTGACACCATCGCACCCGAGACAAAGAAGCGAGGGTGAGCCAGCCGTGTGTACCACCTGGGCGCGTACGGCATTGTCGCCGTGTTGGCCCGAGATACCCGGCTGTTTCCCTTCACCGCTCACAACTCCGACACAAGCTCAACCGGATGAGTCGCCCCGCCCTCCACGGCGTGAACTCTCTCTCAAACACACTGCCACCGATGCCCTCCACACTCTCACGACGCCGTTTCCTGTCGCGGTCCGCGGCCGTCGGTGCTGGCACCGCCGTCGCGGCCAGCGGGCTCGTGAGCGGATCGACCGAACCGACACAAACGACCAACGTGGATACGCTTATCGACGACGCGGCCACCCGCGCGTTGACAGAATACGATGCGGGCGGACTGACAGTTGCCGTCGTCGACGGCGACGAGGTCCACACGAGCGGCTACGGCCACGCCTTTCTGAGCGAAGACGTCCCGGTTCGAGCGGACGAGACGCTCTTTCGCATCGGCTCCGTCTCGAAGGTGCTCACGTGGACGGCCGCGATGCAGGTCGTCGACCGTGGGCAGATCGCACCAGACGCCCCGGTGGACGACCACCTCGAGGCCGTCGACCTCCCGGAAACGTACGACGAACCGATCACACTCGAACACCTCGCCACCCACACACCAGGATTCGAAGTTCGAGGGCGAGGCGATTCGGTGAGCGATCCTCAGCACGTCCGTCCACTGGCCGAGTCAGTCTCGACAGACGTCCCGGCGCGTGTCCGTCCGCCGGGTGAACTCGCCCAATACACCAACTACGCCGCCGCACTAACCGGACAGCTGATCGCAGACATCTCTGGGCAGCAATTCGACTCGTTCGTCACGGAGAACGTGTTCGCGCCGCTCGGGATGTCAAACAGCACGTTCCAAGCGGCTCCGTCCGGACTCGTTCCTGCCGACGGAACGACCGTTGACGATGTCGTGAGTTTCTACTCCGACGTGTCGCCTGCCTCCGGCCTTCATACGACCGGCGCAGACATGGCGCGACTGCTCCAAGCACACCTGAACAATGGTGTCGTCGACGGCGAACGGATCCTCTCAGAGAGCGCGGTCGACGCGATGCACCAGCAGTGGTTCACACCGCACGAACGGATCGACGGCATGGCGTTCGGTCTCTTTGAGAGAACCCGTGGCGATACTCGGATCGTTCGTCACGACGGTGGAGTTCCACAGTTTTCGACCGAGTTCGCCCTGCTCCCGGAGGAGGGAGTCGGCCTGTTCGTGGTCGCCCACGGTAGCGAAGCATACAATGCGAAACAGGAGGTCGCAGATGCGCTCTTCGACCGGTACGCACCCGTTGATTCGAGTGGCCAACGGCGGTCTCCTGACGGGACACCCGAACGTGCTGACGAACTCGGCGGTCGATACCGGTCGGTGAACGCGACTGATACGGTCAGTTCCGAGAGAATTGTCTTCGGACTTTTTACCGGCCAACCGATCGACGCCCGAGTCGCCGACGACGGTCGGCTCATTACGGAGCAAGGAGACAGCACAGACGAATGGGTAGAAGTCGAGCCACTCGTCTTCGAACACGTTGAGAAGGACTCGACGCTGGTGTTCCGCGAGACGGACGGTGAGGTGACCCACCTGTTAGACGGACTCAGCGCGTACGAACAGATCGGCTACCGCGAGCAGCTCTCAGTACAGGGATGGCTAACAATGGCCGCTTCGGTGGTCGTGCTCACCGGTTTCGTGGGGTGGCCGGCAGCCCGGGGATGGCGTCGATACCGCGGCGGGGATTCACCGCCGGAATCTGTCACTCGTGCTCGGTGGATTGCAGGCGCGGGTATCGCCGGGCTCTTATTGTTTGTCCTTACTTTCGTCGCCGTTTCCGTTGCCGTGGCGTCGATGGGCAGGCCGACATTGATTGACCGCCCGCCCGCGTGGTTCGAGCTCGTGTTCGTCGTGCCGACGTTAGGAGCCATAGCGACCGCTGGTGCTGTCGCCTACGCAGTTCGTGCGTGGGCCCGAGAGGATTGGTCAATCGCCACGCGCGTCCACTACTCGGCCGTCGTCGTCGCGGCGACCGTCCTGTACTGGCTCCTGCAATATTGGAACCTGCTGTGGGTCCGGATGGGATGACTGATTCAACTTCCCTGTAAAGCCCTAACAGCAGGAAGCCCTCCGCTCAAGGAGCGACCGGCGTCAGCGGTGAGCGGGTCGAGTAGTCACGACAGGGTCGTGAGCTGACTTGCCAGCGATTCGAGTTCGCCCACCTCATCGATGGCACTCATCCACCGCTCCGGAAGCTGTGATTCCCCGAACCGCGCACCTGCGACCGCACCCGCAATCGCGCCGATCGTGTCGGTATCTCCACCGCGATTGACCGCAGTCACGATTGCTTCCTCGACATTCTCTGCGAATAGCCCATCGTGGAGCGCCGTCTGTAGCGAGTGAACGACGTACCCTGACGTCTCCAACGTATCGAGAGAGTCACCACGAGCGAGCGGTTGGAGCGCCGTCACAAGTTCAGCAGGCGCGTCTGAACCGACCTCGTCGAGCGCGTCCTGTAAGGGCGTGTCCGCGTTGTCGAGGAGGCCCGCCACCGTGAGGTTCAGAATTGTACAGCCGTACGTACATCGCGGATCAGCGTGCGTGATCTGCGAGGACTGCCGACTCACCTCCACAAGTCGATCCCAGTTCGTCGCGTACGGGATGGCGAGCGGCGCGCATCGCATCACGCTCCCGTTGCCCGCGTTCTGGCCTTCAGGACTGCTCTCCCAGACGTGCTGGCCTGCTTCGTCCCACTCGTCACCGTGTTTGAGTTGGCTCAACGATCGCCTCGTCATCCCTCCAATATCAAACGGCCCACTGTCGTACCACGCGACGAACCGCTCGGCAATGTCTGCTGGATCGAACTCGTGTTGCTCGGCGAGGCTCCGTGCGATACACAGCGCTTGCTCGGTGTCGTCCGTGATCGTCCCAGCAGGCTGGTTCCACGTTCCGTTCCCAATCATCTCGTCGAGCTGCCCGTGCTCAGCACGAATCTCGGAGGCAGGCATAAACTCAACCGGCCGGCCAAGCGCGTCCCCACAGGCGATCCCACAGAGAACACCACGAGCTCGATCGATATCCATACGTCACACAACACAAGTCCCGACGAAAAGTGTCGGGTGAGAAGTACTGCTTCGGTTCTCTTTCCGTCTCGCAGTCGAAGGCTCTGTCAAAACACTTGGAAACGGATAGGTTAGGTGTGCTCAGTCAGTCTGAGGCATGGCTCACTCCTCGTCAGTCGGTTCCAACGGAAGACGCTCGGGATCGACATCCTCGTATGCTTTGTCAGAGCTTAAGATGGGATGGCCACGAGTTTCGGCAGTAGCGGCATGGAAGGAATCGAACGCGGTCATCCCGTCATCGAAATAATTCACAGCCTTGAGCACGATCTGGCGTTCTTCATCGGTCTCAACGGGAACAATCTCAAGCATATTTGAGAACAGCTTGATGTAGTCGAACTCGTGGCGCTCCTGGATGAGCAGAATTTCTAAATACGAATACGTCGATGTGACAACGTCTTGTTCTTCCAATTCTTCTTCTGCTCGGTCTTTTAGCCAGTCGGAGTCCTTAGCGAGGGCGAGGAGATAGTCTGTCTCAACGTACGCAGTCATTTGTCGCTATCCTCACCCGACCGTTTTCCTCGGGCAAACCCCGCTTCAGCATCCTTTTTTGCCTGTTCTCTCGCACCCTCACGGAGTTCGTCTATCGACTCACCTTCAAATGCGTCGCCAGCAGCGTCACGAATCGCTTCAAGCGGGTTCTCGTCGATAGGAATTAGTTCGAGACGATCTTCGTACTCGACCACGTGGAACTTCTTCCCATACTTCTGCCTCAGTTTTGAGGACAGATACAGCCGCCCGTGCGAATCCGTTTCCACTGACATAGGTATCCCTTTGTATGGCATGAATAAAGGTTTTGTCCCAAATATCGGTCGGCTGTCCCATACCATTCGTCAGCGGGTTCAATCAGCTGGTAGACTGATTTATTCGCTATCACGCAGATGGGGGCGACTCCGAGTAAACTACCCAATGTAACAATCGCACGAGCGCATCTCGACAAGCGGTGTAACCGTGACCGTGTCGGGACCGTCGCCGTCAGAGAGCCGCGTCCTCTGTTTGACCGGCCCTCATCGGCGATACTGCCCATTGTCAATCAATTCGTGGTGTCTAGGCTGTTCCGCGATCGGGTACCGAGAGTTCCTCGTCAATGCCGACATCGTGCCCAGCGGCGTACCCGTTCAGCTTGGCAGCAATCGGCGACTCACGCAACTCGTCGTCGCCGTACCCCGCCGTCTCAAACGCATCCATGAGCGAGGAGACGGACCGCAGCTTGTACTTCTGGTGATAATCCTCAGCAGGATAGAAGCGTGAGAGCTGCTCGATGCGTGTTCCGATCCCATCGGCAGTGAGCCCTCGCGTAGCGAGAAACTCATCAAGGACTGCTTGTTGGTCTTCCGTCTCAGCGAACACGATGTTCTGATACTGTGTTTTTCTGGTCTGGTGCTGTGGGTTGTGTGATTTAAACACCCGATTTAGAAGGTCTCGATACGCTACCGTGTCGGGATCGAATTCGACTTGGAACACTTCCGTGTGGTCGTCTAACGCGTGATACGTCGGATCGAGTTTTGTACCGCCGGCGTAGCCGACCCGGGTGCGAACGACGCCGTCCATCGCACCGAACTGGGCATCTGGCCCCCAGAAACAGCCGATTCCGAACGTCGCCGTGGCAGTCTCCGCACTATCTATCGCACGGCGGTCGTACTCGCGTATCTGTGTTTGTGTGAGCGTCATTGGAGTCACCAGCCTCGAGAGTCGCCGGAGCGCGGGTCGTGGATCCCACCGCATCTACCACTAGTTAGGCTCGCAGCCGTATATGCTGTGTGTGGTGAGATACGGAAAGGAAGCAGCGACGGTGGACCAACCCGCATGCGGGTGGCCGTTAGGGCGCTGCCGCGCCGATATCCCCGTCAGATCTCGCAAATGGAATGTCGATTTCGAGACCGTCGTAGGCCAGTTTTGGTTTCTTCGCGTGACCTGCTCCGCCACCTTCGAACTCGATAACACCGATATCGTCGAGTTCAGAGAGGTTTCGGTGAACCTGTTTGTAGTCCCGGTCCACCAGTTCGGCAGCTTCGCGGATACTTTCGGGTTCGTGTTCGGATATTGCCTCTAACAACTCCAAGTTCTTCGGACTGAGGAGTCGGCTGAGTTCAGCGTACGAGCCGAAATTCAGTACCGGCTGGGCATCGTCGAGGTCCTCCCCCTCCTGAGCGGCCTTGATTCGACTGCGCGTGCGCTGATCGAGGCGGTCGCGTTCGCCGACGGTGACTTTGAGTGTGGGCATGGTGTGTCCCTCCCGGAGGCGTCCTACTCTGACCAGTCCCACGAAACGGGGGTCAGTTCTTCAACGTCACGCTTGAAGCAGTCGTAAAGCGTCAGCATTCCTGGGAACTGAATGATTTCGACATCGTCCCCGATGTGGCGCTCATGACCTTTCGTCCGTTCGTGAGCGTTGTCGTAGCGGAGGATGGTATCGCCACCGACTTCCCCGAGGTGTAGACCGTAGTCCCACCCGCTCGGGTACTTCTCAGCCTCCGTCTGCCGAATGGTCACACTGACAACGTAGCCGTCTTCGACATCCTTCCAATCTTCGATGGTGGTGTAGGACGCCATCCGCCATCCTATGTTGTCACCTCCATACGTATAAGCCTATGGACCCCACGACATAGGTATAGTCGGCTCAGACAGGTTCAGGTGGTTCTGTTGAGCCCTGAAAAGGTGATCTGTTTTGCCCCAATCTAGTCAATACAGGAGACACACGCACCGGTCAGCCCGTTGAAACCCGGGAATCGAAGAGCCTATGATGAAGTCGATCCCGTCGCGGAGCGGCCTTCCGAGTCGGAGATTGGTTGCTTGGGCGGGAACCTGCGCGGATTCACCTCGTCTAGCCGGGTGATCCGCCAGCCGTCGCCCCGACATCGGACCGATTCAAGAACGACTCTGACGGTGTCACCGCGACTCAATTCCTTTAGTTGCTCGCGGACCGCGTTGGTAGAGTCGATCACTTGATACCTCCGTCCGTCAGAACCGTACAGCGTCACGGCCCTGTGGCGGTGCGGTTCCGACGCGAGTCTACACCGCTGCCGAACGCCGCCAGTCGCCCCCATCGGTTCGAGACACGGGTAGTACAATGATAAAACGAACTATGAGCCCGATATACGGCGACAGAGCTCTACAGACCGGTACCGAGACGGTCGCAATTAGTCGAACCGATCCTGGTTTATCGACGGAGTAGGGTATCAGAGAAGTCCGGCTTTGTTGACTCGATGGAAACGCTGCTACCCTAGGAGAGCGTGAAACAAGATATGGGGCGCAAGAGACCGACCTGGATTTCGTGCCACAGAGCACGTTTTGTTGACTGGTCCGTGTGCGAAAGAAG
>NZ_AOJH01000037.1 GCF_000337355.1 Halorubrum kocurii JCM 14978
ATGTAACCGTTGCTCATCCCAAAAAGATCAACCAGATCGCAGACACCGACAAGAAAACCGACCGCGTTGACGCCAAAGAACTCGCGCGGATGCTCCGGTTGAATTCGGTGCCTGAAAGCTACGTTCCAACCGAGGAGGTAAGGGAAGCCCGCGCACTCGTGCGCGGGCGACAGACGTTGGTCGAAAACCGCACCAAGTACGCCAACAAGGTTCACGGACTCCTCTCCGATCACGGCATCACTGAAGACGTGAAACCACTGACCGTGACGGGACGAGAGTCCCTGCGGGGACTCTCGATCCCGACACCGTTCGACGCGTTGCTTGAGTCGTACCTCGACCTGATCGAGTCGCTCACCGAAGAGATTCAGAAGCTCGATGAGACGATTGAACAGCGCGCTGGGTCTCTGAAGGAGACCCAGCTGCTGATGACGATCCCCGGGGTGAGCTACTACACGGCGCTGACGATCTACGCGGAGTTAGGTGGGGTCGATCGATTTGACGGTGACAAGGAGGTCGTCAGTTACGTCGGATTGAACCCGGTGATCCGCGAGTCAGGCGACTCGCGGATCGAAGGGAGCATCTCGAAACGTGGATCAGGGCGTGTACGATGGCTGCTCGTCCAAGCAGCAAACACCGCAGTTCATACGAGTAACGACGAGTATCTGAGTCGGTTTTACGACCGGTTAGCAAGCCGGAAGAACTCACAGAAAGCGATCGTGGCAGCAGCTCGGAAGATGCTGGTGTCGATCTACCACATGCTTGATCGGGGAGAAGCGTATGATCCACCGGGTGTGACCGCATAGACGAGGGATCTGAGGGCCGCCGGACCGGCGGCCCTCAGTGGACGGCCGAGGCCCTCCGTGAGCGCCAGCTATCGCCAGACAGCGACCGCACCGCAGACACGTTCCGACCGCCTGCCGGTTGTGAGAACAGCAGATCCCCGGACGGCGTAATCATTTTGTCGCTAGACGTGGTTTGGTCGGCTAGCAGCGTTTCCATAGGTGAAATCCTCAGCAAGAGATACATTTCTCCCCGGTTCACATCAGTACAGGGGACGCAGGAATCTCTCAGTACAGGCGACCCACATACCGACACACAGTACGGATCTACCTTCATTGTGTCAGGAGCCCTGTGCGAGATACAGAGAGTGTATCTTACACAGCTATCAAAACTGCTCAATTGAATCGCTCGAAATGAATGTATGACATGTCGAGCACCTGTTGTTCAAGGGATATACAGAACCCTTCAGCGTTCATTATATCATTATACAGAATAGTTTAGTAACGCTTCTGTCTTACATACACAGTATTAAGTGTAAAGGTACTAAGGATAATTATGAGTGATGGATAATGGTATCCCAATTACGAAACGTTCACTTCTGGTTAGTTCTGCTGCACTAACTACAGCACTTGCCGGCTGTTCCGGTAACGAAAACGCAGACCAATCTGACACCTCCGGAGAGGAGGAAACACCAGAGGACGCGGAATCGTCTGAACCCTCCGAAGAAGAAGAGACATCAACGTCCGAGGATTCTACTCCGTCGCTGTCGGAGTTTGAATACCCAGAAGGAGCTACGCAAAATGGTATTGCCGGTAATCAGCTCTACAGTACTCACGAATCAACACTTACTGATGCCGGGTCATTAACACTTACTCGGGATCGAACTGATATCTTTGACGGGAATGAGTTCTCTGAGACAACTTCAAATAAGTTTGATTCAAATAATATCTACAGAGAGGTTGAGCAAACAGACGGCACTGAGTACATTTGGGCACCAGATAGCGAATCGGTTTCGTACATTCAGGTTGAGTCGGGATTCGACCAACGCTATCGGATCGATAACCAGCAACCAGACACGAATGAGGTAACCGGTCTCGGTCAATTCAGGCAGTATCTCACTGCGACAGAATGGGGCGAAGCCGAAGAGGTCGTCGAAGCAGCAGATGGCTTCGCTGTAACGTACACGTCCACCGGCGTCAGTAACCCAGAGCGTATCAATTTTGGCGGAGAGATAGACGAATACGAAGCCTCAACCGTCGTCACGGATTCCGGATTTGTGGCTGAGCTGAGTTTTGATCTGACCGTCACATTCGATGGGACTACGCAGGAACAGCGCCTCACCTCACGTATTGAAAATGTTGGTGAGACAACAGTGTCAGAGCCCGATTGGGCCGACACAGCACGCGAGAATGGGCTTCAATTCGACATCAGCCTGATTGAGGGAGGGTCGGCATTCGAAATGGAGCTCGTGAATGGTGGCGAGGTGCCCTCCGATACACGAATCAGACTGCGATCCGACCAAGGTGATGGAGGCAAACGAGTTCCGTCAGCGCTTTCGGTCGGTGATCAACTGTATCTTGGGTTGTCGGATACGAACGAGCTGTTGGTTGATACAGAACAAGTCCCAGACGGGGTAACCCAACTGAACGGTCGAACGACTGTCCGTATGCGATTATCGTCTCTCCTCCTCTTTGACCACGTAGAACGCCTCTAACCACTCGATATACTCTTTTTTTGCGACACCCTTAGGAGCCAGTCACTCAACAAAAGGCGATAGGTGCTTCTTCTATACTGAGCGAGCGGTCTCTGCTAAAGATTGGCCTCGGTTCGCACCGCATTAGCGCCCTACATTCAGCACGTCCACAAAAACATATCACTGTCTCAAGCAGCATTGAGTGGATTGTTTGAATCAGACTCGAAAACGGCAGCCGATACCTCTGAGAGCACACGACACAAGGCTCCAAATATCGGATCAGACACTGATCGAAGCCGGTGACACCGCTGAGCGGATTCTCAGAAGTGCATCTCTCGACGAGGGAGGTCTCAGAACAGCTCACCACGTCGCATTCGAGAATCCGACGGAGGAGAGCCATCACGGAATCATTACAATATCAACGAACAAGCGAGGTAGATTGAAGAGAGTCGACGTGAAGAGTAAGTACTCCTCAGCGACCGGCTGTTTCAGATCATCTCGTATTTGAACTATCGGATTTGACAGAGCCGAATTTCCGGGGCCTCATTAACCAACAAATTCGAAATGTGCCGAGAGATTGTTGGTTAATACAGTTGATGATAGCACCACGCATTTCGCGTCTGATGATCAATATACTACTTCACAGATTATTATACTGTTCTCCCGTTATTTGCTATACGATGCTCGAGGATATGTCCCCACTTCATCGAATACGCCCGGATGGCGGTACCGAACACCGTGATGTGAACGATGTCGTCGAAGACGAATGGATTGAGGAGACAACGGCGTTCGAACGAGTATACGAGATTATCCGCCGTGCCTACGAACCGACGTCAGCTGCGAAAATCGCCGATCGTGCCCGTGTCTCGGCGACCACGGCGCGAAAGCACCTGCGAACACTCGAAAACGCCGGCGAGGTGACGACGTCGCAGGACGGCCAGACGACGCAGTACCGACGGTCGGAAACGGCCATTGTCACCGAACACGCACAGTCGCTCCTCGCGGAACAGACGCTGGGAGAGATCGCATCCGGAATCGCGGATAAGAAGGCACAGATACAGGCGTGGCGCGAGGAACATGATGTCGATTCACCCGAGGAATTCGCCCGTGAGTTGACTGTCGACGACGCCGACAGCAACCACGGTGCGCTCCTCACAGAGTGGCAAACGACACGACGCAACCTCGCGCTTGCCCAAGCCGCACTCGCTATCGGTGAGGCGATTCATACTGGTCACCTTACCGGCACAGACACAGATGACGATGGCAATGGCGATCCATCCGTCGTCGTATGACCGACGACGAACGTTCTCAACAACGCCAGTCGAATGAGCAATCCGAGGTGTTCGGCCCTATCGACGCCGGAGCGTTGCGCGAGATTCGAGACCTGTTTGTCGAACAGGAGCCGCTGGTCCAAACGGCGTCACTAGACGATCCGCTGAATCCACAGACGCTTTCGATCGATTGACGATGTAGCTTTGGTGACACATCCCGACCTGGCAGTGGCCAATCTGTGAGGGTGACGAATTGCTCACCCGCCGAGTGCGGCGACGACGTCGTCAATCGTGTAGAGGCGTATCTCGTCGCGTTCGGCAGCGACTTCGTGAACGCTGTCGGTAAAGCCGCTCCGGGAGAACAACGCGTATTCGACGGTTCGCGTGCCAGCGCCTGCCGGCTGCCACCGGAGTTCCTCAACATGCGTCTCTAGTGACGCCAATGCGCTGTAGTCGAGCGGTGATTCCTGATACTTGCACTCGCCGACGACGAGCGTGTCTTCGTCAGTGAGTCCGACGACGTCGATCTCGTGGTCCTGGTACCACCACTGCCCGACATCGACGATCGGCGTCTCGCCGTACAGCGTCCACAGGGCCTCACAACACAGTTGCTCGAAGGCCGGCGCAACGAAATCGGCCAACTCCGGTTCGACGAGTCGTTCGTAGGCTTCGTCGCCGAACTGGTCATAGCGGTCCGCACTCCCGTACAAGAATCGGAACCAGAACCGGAAGAGCGGGTCACGCAGCCGATACTGGCTTCGCTTGGATCGTTCGGGCTTCTCAGTCACCGGCACGTGCCGTTCGATGAGCCGAAGCCGCGAGAGCCGGTCCAAATACGTCGATAGCTGATTGTAGTCGATACCCGTCACACCGGCAATCTCGTTGCGGCCGGTTGCCCCGCCGGCGATCGCTTCGAGGATCGAGAAGTAGCGCGTCGGCTCAGTCAGTTCCATGCGGAGGACGTACTCCGGCTCGTTGCGGAGGGACCCGTGACGAGTCAGCACCGTCTGCTGAACGTTCTCCCCGAGCGACCGGTCAGCGTCGAGTTCCTCAAGGTAGTAGGGGACGCCACCGAACACGCTCCACGCACGGACGGCCTCATCCGCTGTCGCATCAGCTGGCAGGAACTCCCTTGCGGCGTCGAACGAGAGTTCACGGATGTCGAGTGTGAGGGATGTCCGCCCGTACAGCGGACTATCCCCGAGTAGCGTCGCTTCCTCCATCATGCTGATCGACGACCCGACCAGCACGAACGTCGTCTCCGACTCATCGAACTCGTGGTCGAACAACGCTTGTAACACCGACGGGAGGCTCTCGTCCTGTTCGATCAAGTAGGGAAATTCATCGAGGACAACGATCGCATTCTGGTCGCCCAGATACCGGAACAGCCGCTCCCAATCGGGACGAATGTCCTCGATACCGGGAACCGTGTCAGCTGCAGCTTCGACGAACTGCTCTCGTTGGAGTTCCCGCGTCTTCTGTCGCGCCTGATAGAAAACAGCGTTCTCTCGTCCCTCAAGCGCCTTCTTGACGAGTCTCGTCTTTCCCAGTCGTCGCCGTCCGTACACGACAGCGAGCTCCGCGTTCTCTGAGTCAAACAGGCTATGAAGCCGATTCAACTCCTCCGAGCGATTCACGAAGCCAGTCATACTGCGGTGTTAGTGGGTGTAGAATAAAAATATTCTGTATAATCATATTTTAGAGTATCATATTTAGAGATATCATATTATGTAGTAGCAAGAGGCAACCGTTGAATGTATCTTGATCTCAGTTGAGGCCCCGTCACTCCGCTACCTGAAATAAAAATGTGTTCGCCGTGTGTTACTGGCGGGAGTCGTCAGGTTCCCACGGTGGGAAGTGCTTGTCGGGGTCAATGTCGGCACAGTTCCTGCAGAGTGGACTTGGTCCATCGTCTGGTTCAACCCACATCCCGCCGAGTGCCTGGTTACATTCAGCGCATCCCTCGGGGAGATCTGGGAACCGGTACGCGTCAATCAGCTCGTAAATCCATATCGCGTCAGCGACCTTCTCCCGAGCTCGACGGCAGGTTTGACGGTATTCAGACAGGCTCTCGAACCCCTGTCCTTGAACCATGTCTTCAGCCAGTTCCTCATTTGACACCGATGCGAATGTCCCGAGGCATCCCTGCACGAACGCGAATGCTTCCTGTTCGCTGAGGTGTGTCGTGTCTTCGAGTGCAGCGTTAAGCTCGCCTTCGTTGCGGTGAGCCTGGTTACTGAACGCTTCTTCGATCGTTTTCTCGTTACCGTATCGTTGCGAGTCGGTCCGGAATTTCTCGCTAATGTTCTCGTCTGTCATGGTGAATTTCGTAGCCGTAGCTACTCCGTCCGCTGACGAGGAAGCCGGACTCTCCCTCAAAGTACTACGGATGCAGGGATTGGGGCATCCTAGAGATTCTTGAGATGTCCGGTGTTAGTCTTTCAACTGTGGCTCAACGGGCTGGGTATATATGCTTTCTTGCGAGTGACATTTTTAATATTCACTTTTCTTGGAGACGTATTTTTAGGCGTAATATAGCAACAGCAGTTCGCTGAAGGGGGCCTATTCTTCAGATTTGGGGGAGAAATTAACAAGTCACCAAGTGGGGGTCGCCCGCAGCACTACGACGAGTTGTTGTATTCGTCCGTTTCCCAGATGCTCATCTCGTCGATGCTATCCGTCGCATTTTGATCGACGATGGCACTCACAAGTGTGGGTGTACAGACTCGTGAAGACTGTTTACTCCCGTCTCACGCGAGGCCGCGCACCATGCTACTCCGTCGTCTCCTCATCAAGTTCGTCGCCAGCAATCTCGATAATGTCTCCGTCACCAACATCGAGCGCATCTCGGAGCATCGCAAGTTTCTCATCCGCCTCTTCGCGTAGCTCTTTGGCCGTCTCTAGTCCGACTTCACCGTCTTCAAGCGTTTCAGCAATCTCTTCGAGGCGTTCAATTGTCCCGCCAATATCGATGTCGTCGTGCTGACTCATAACTGGGTGATTGCCGCCCAGCCTTTTGAACCCTCAGAGAACACGCACGGCGAGTGCCAGCAGCGTAAGCCCCAGCACGACAAGCAACACAATGACCGCAACCCGGAGTCGTCGAGCCTCTCGCCGACTCGCTTCCACGCGGGCGTCGGTTTCGATCTCGCGGTACCCATCCTCGATTCGCACTTCGAGCGCCTCAAGCTCACGGTCAACGCGTGTCGGATACGCCGTGTCGATCCGCGATTCAAGCCCTCCTACTCGACGCTGCGCGGCCCGAACAGTCACCGCATCCGTCTCCACAGCATGTTCGAGGGCCTGGTACGCGTCATTCAGCTGGGTTTCGATCGCAGTCAGCCGCGACGTGACGAGCGCCTCGTACGCGACCGTGATCCGGTGTTCAAGATCAGCGGTGCGTTGCCGTGTCGCCTCCCGAGCCTGCGCTCGTTGTTGAAGCGTTTGGAGCCCGGCGTCAAGCCGTTGGGTGAGTGTCGCCACACGGTCGGTGACGACCGAGGTGTAGGCACGATCCACTCGGTGTTCAATATCGGCGACGCGCTGGCGAACTGAAGCGAGGTCCGGTTCGACCGCCACACCAGCGTCGGTTGGCGTCATCGACCGGTGATCCGCTACCGCCTCCGCAAGTGTCTCGTCATCTTCGTGCCCAACCGCAACGACCGTCGGTGTCGCACAATCAGCGATCGCCCGAACGACGGGTTCCTCGTTGAAACACCACAGATCTGCGTCAGCGCCCCCGCCACGCGTCACGACAATCACATCGATTGCCGAGTCCTGCTCTAGTCGTCGCACCGCCGTAACGAGTGAGGCGATTGCGGCCTCGCCTTGGACTGTCGCGCCACAGACTGTAATCGGGACCCCCGGATTCCGGGCCCGGACTGCTTCCTCGAAGTCACGGCGAGCGGACCCAGCTAGCGATGTCACAACCCCGATGTGACGTGGGTACTCTGGCAGTGGTTGCTTCGCGGTCTCATCAAGTAACCCATCTTCTGCGAGCTCGGCCCGAAGCGCGGCGAGACCCTCTGATCGGTCTGACTCACCGACCGGCCAGAAGTTCTTCACCGCAAGCTGGGTGCGACCATCATCGTGATAGAAATCAACGGTTGCGCGAACAATCGTTTCAGTTCCCTCCTCCAACTCATGGGCCATCGCCTCCCGCTGGTGGGCCCACATGATACACGAAATGGTGGCGTCATCGTCTAAATCGCGTAAATCGAAGAACGTCCCGAAGTCATACCGGTTAATGTCTGAAACCTCACCGACGACGTATGACGGAAGCCGATCCTGCGCCGCATCCAACACAGATCCAATCTCCGCGTTGAGCTGTCCAACGGACCATACATTCCCCTCCGGAACCGATGGACCCTCTGGGCGCGGATCGTGCGTATCGGCCATCTGGTCTGCGGTTTCATCTCTCACGGCTTGAGTCTGGCTCTCTTCCGCAGATATCTCCTAGCAGTAGAGTTGCGCGTTCGCTGATGTAGGCAACTTAGAATTGCCCAGGTCTGTTGGTGTTTCCGGTGTTGGTAAGAACCGTTTGCTGAATATAGAGTATGTCATTAGAACGGGAACTAAGATATTTCCCATCTAAATCTTGAACCAGCCGATAGAACGTGCCTGCCAAACTATTGGTAGCTGGCTGGCGAGAGTCAACTGAACATGGTTTCAGATATCACGCGAAATAAGTGAACTCTTGACTTCATCTAATGGAATTCTGACATAGTCCTCACTATCCTCGTGTGTCTCAATCAGCTCGTCCACACTCATGGATGTATCTTCTTTTGAGAATGACTCAGATGAAGGGGGGAGACGCACCAAATCTTCTGACACATTCTCCCCAAAAATAACTAAAATTTCGTCTTGAAAATCATCTGCCACTCGTCTAAATGCCGCTTCGCCATATCTTGTAACTTCGTTACTCATTTTCATACAAAACGTCTGAATCCGCCATGAACGTGTTTCCAAGTTCATCTAGTGACCGTGACAGTGCTATGTTCTCTATTTTGTATTCACTAAGAACGGAATATATTGATTCATTTTCGAGCCTCTGAATAATCTCGTCAGTAGTCTGTTCAGGATCCTCCATTACCCACATACCTGACGGACTGGTAGCCGTATACCGGAACATGTCCCAAGATGCCTCCTCCTGAAATACAACTACAATATCTTTCTCCGATTTAAAAGCCTGCTTCGCATACTCTTTGATATAATCTACGGGTAACCTAGCAACCTCGTCCGAATACTCATCACGATCAACCACAGGGAATTCAGGGTTATCCTCTTTCATTCTTCCACGTCAACCTCTATGTTATCTTCATTGATTGGCTCTCCACACTCTGGACAACGAGCTTCTTCAGCTCCGGATTCAAGCATATTACGGACACGCTCACCCATGGAGATAGTTCCGTCAACATTACTGAGCACATTCATTATTGTTAATATTATATAAATTGAAACATCTGGAGGGACATCTGGAAGACATTCGGCTATCCTATCCTCTGAGTCATCAGCTAAAATGGGAACTGAACTGCCGCCTCGCTCTTCAGTCACCAGTTCTATGACTTCATTTCTAGATACTTCTGTCGATATGTGCTTGCTACAGATTGAACAGTCAAATTCGATCTCAATGGTTTGACGCATATAATGACAATAGAGAAACAGGCACTTGTAATTTGAGGATCACAATATACACAAATTGTACTAACCGGTCTGACCTGAGCCAAATAGAGGCTGATTCTATGCGAGATACGCGCCATGTATCTCGCACGGGTAACAGAATAGGTCGTTCATTAGTCAGATTTCGAAATCATCGGTACCGTCACCTAGAAACACGTCACACAAGTTCCCCCGCATCACAACGACTACACCACAAAAATGCCGCCTGAAAGCGGGCTACTCCTCGACGACGTCGTCGTCCCGCAGTGCGTCAAGCGCCTCCTCTAACAACTGTTGGACGCCGTCCGCATCAGTCGCATCGTCAACCGCATCCTCTTGATCCACCTCGACAACTGACTCATCCGCATCTGACACGATCTTGGCGGCAGACTCTTCACCCTCATCAGCAGTCACCTCGCTTGCCCGCGCCGCCGCGTTCTGTATCGCCTCTGCTTCGTCCGGTCCTCTCGCTGCCGTCGATGAGTCCTCCTCATCTGACGCTTCCTTCGAAACCCGCGGCCGACCGCCCCTGCTGAACGCGTCGAGCGGGAAGTCATACATCTTCGAGCGCGTCTCCTTGTAGAATGTGCCGCGCCGCGAGACATCGAAGACCTCCATCACTGTCTGGCGATCACACCCACGGTCAAGCGCTCGCCGCACGAGCTCGTCTTCTGTCCGTTGGACGAGCAATTTCGGGTCATCAGGGATGTGGCCACGGGCGCTCGTCACAATATCAGGGAGTAAACCCCACTCTTGGGTAGCGATATCTTTCGTCACGAGCGGCTCTGCCCGCTCAGCCACTTCATTATCGAGCCCGCCCAAATGCCACAACCGCTCTCGAACAGCCGTGCGGGTCATCTCAACTGTTAATTTGTCCGCAATCTCCTTTGTGCGGAGTGGGCCGTTGTCATAGAGGATCCGCAAAATCTCGTACTCGTGGGACTTCAATTTCTTGTCATCGGCTTCCGTCAGCCGGATGGGTATATCGCTGGGCGTCGATCTCATGTGATGCCACGAGTGGCAACTCCGGCACACCGTGAGGAGGTTCGCTGGGTCGTGTTCGTCGACATCATCCGGATCCCGATCTGCGTGGTGGACCTCGAGATCTGCCAGGCCGCCAGCGGCCGGCGCTTTCACATTACACATCCGGCAGCGATACCGGTCGCGTTCTAACACCTTCTTCTGCGTCGCCTGACCCACCGTTTCGTTCCGCTCCGCGCCCGAGGCCATCGACGCCGTCTCTAACTGGTCCGATGGCGTCTCGGCATCGGCCGGCGTTGTGTCCGCGGGCTCCTCGTCCGCTGTTGGTTCGTCGTCTGCTCCTGTTCCGTCAGGCGTGTCCTCGTCTTCTGAATCTCTCATGTATATGGTTCTGTGTCCGGCTTCGCACGCACTGTGACCGCCAGCATCGCTCATCCCCGTGGTGTATCGCTTCAATCAGTAGCCCCGCTGTTGGGGAACGCGCCGCAACCGCTCACCGAGCCAGACTCACGTGTCTCGTGTCGCCGTGAGCGATTTCACGTTGAACTCCGCCTTCCCGCAGTACCGCTCAGCAACCCGGCCGAGCGCCTGCGTCCGGAGGATATCCGCCACGTTATGGCAGACGAGTTCGTCGAATTGCCCATCTTTGAAGGCGGTCACCGCCGCCGCACTGTCGTCAAACGGATCGATTCCGCTGTAGGTCCCGTCGCCGAGTAGCTCGTACACAGCTGCCAATCCGCGCTGTTCCTCGCCGTCGACCGTCGTGTTGAACCGATCCGAAATCACCGGCATCACGTCTGTGTACGCCACATCGAACGGTCACGCCATCTCACGGGCCGCGTACCGACTCCGTAGGAACGGCAGATCGAAGCCACCGCTCCACACCTCGCCGTTGAACGCGATGAGGAGTGTTTCGGTGTCCTGTATCCGATCTCTGACGAACGTCGCCACAGCCGCCAGCAGCGTGGCCTCATCGGTGTGTGTCGAGACGTTCACGAGTGTCTCCGACAGCCGCGCTTTCACGCTGGCCTCGACGTCGCCGGCTGTCCGCCCGGCAGTTTGGACGAACACCCGAACTCCCATCGGCATCGCAAACCCGACAACGGTTACCTCATCATCCACGTCGAAACCGGTCGTCTCGATATCGAATGCCACCTGATCGAGCACTATGCCACCTCACCTCGCTCCGGCACACGATCGTGGCTGGCCGGCCGCACTCGCAGTTCACCGAAGCCGAACCGCGCATGCGTCCCCAGCCGTCGCACGCCGTTCTTTGCCGTCTGTACCGGGTCGTTCCCAGTGTAGCCGACGAGTTGCCCGTGATCGACTGTCGCCAGTTCGTACATCTTCTCCCCAGCGAGGCGCTCCTCGCGGCGACGCAACCGGCGGTCTCGTGTCGGCGCATCGCTCCCCAGGCCCGTCACCGACGTGTCCCACCACCAGGGCACTGACTGAGTGTCCGCGTCCGGGGCCTCACTTTGGAGGACATAGGGCGTCACCAGCTCGATGGTATACGCGTCGTGACCCCGCAGCGCATCGAACGAGAGCGCGCTGAGGTCGACAACCTGCGAGTCGGTGAGCGACACCTCGCCGAAGCCGTAGTTCCGAGCACCGCCCAGCAGAATCCCATTGAGCACGGATTCATCAAGCGGCAGCACGCCCTCGCGCTCGCTATGGACATACGCGTGGATGTACCATTTCACTCGGCGCTTCGAATTCCGCTGCTCCGCAGGCACGCCGAAGAACGACTCTGGCGCGACCGTCAGCCGCCCGCCATGGGACTGACGATCCATCGTGTTCTGGGCGTCACGCGGGCGAGATGTCTGTAGCCACCGCTGGGCCGCATCTCGAAACAGGAACAGATCCTCGTACGACTCAACCGGTGGCAGCGAGCCGCCGAGTTTGCCGGCATACCCGTCCTGGGAGTGTGACTCTGGGTAGGAGCCGTATTCCGTCGGGCTGAAGATACCATGACTCACCTGTAGCTCGCGTCGCGTCCGGTCGTCGACGTCCGACGCAATCGCCTGAAACAGGGCATGGCCGGAGACATGGTACGGCCGCCCCGCATACGGGGTCGTCAGCTCGAACACCAGCTGTTGGATCGTCGTCACGCCACACCCCCGTCGCTTCGAGTGGAGGTTGTAACATGTTCACATTCCTCGTTGTGTGCAGTAGTTGTAACCTGTTCACGTCCTGTGTGACCGTGGGCTGTCGTAGATTGATTCGCCCGCAGCCGATATTCACGCTCAGTGAGTGCGCTCAGCGGTATCGACCACCACCGACTGACACGGAGGCTCCTGATAGGAGCCCGCCCCGTGGACTCACAGCCGACCCATGCTGCTGGGTCGCCGGGATGGTGTGCGCCCCCAGCTGTCGTCGACGTTCGTCGAGCCGGCAGTGTCGCGGGCGCTCCCGGGCAGGGCAGCGACTGTCGACGCCCATCCACTAACGACGCAAGCAGACTGGCAGCCCGACTCACAGACTCACCGCTTGACCATATCGGACAGTCTGTCGTGTCTGGCGTCCCAGCCGTGGCGTGCTCGGTCGTTGACGGTGCGTGCGCTTCCTGGCTGGCCAGCGGATGTCGACACCCACTCACCTGCGATGCCGGCGGACCGAGAGTCCGACCCACAGGCTCACCGCACGACCATATCGCATGGGTGGGGTCGGCGGTCCGCCAGTCACGATCGTGTCGGCGGGTCACCCGCTCACCTCCGTCGTCCCTCGCGTATCCTCGGCGACAGCATCCTCGATGTACTGTAGCGCTGTCGACCACGATCGGATTCGGCGGAGTTGTGCGTCGACGTGTCGCCACCACTGCGCTTCACGGCCCAAGGGCGACCCAGACACTCGGTTCCATACATCAGCAAACGATTCAGCCGGGACTGGGCCAGGCCACGCCGCTGGTCCATCTGGTGACGCCGTCAGCCGCATCGTCACCGCTCCCGTCCACAGGATGGTTCGGTGTGGCACCACGCAGTCCGCGGCGAGTGCCGCCTGCTGTCTCGCTTTTCGATCCGCGTTCCGCGGTGGTGATTCCGACGTCGGCTCAGCAACCAGAAACAGGTCGTCAAATGTGTGGCCCGCCCGATATGCGTCGAGCAACGCGGCCACCAGCAATATGTGGTATTTGAGCGACGAGTACGGGAGATACACCGACTCGTTCACCAGCGCTGCGGTCTCACTCGTCAGCCACGCTGCGTGGAGTTCGTCTGGCGAGCCATCGATCAACGGCTCAATTGTGGTTTCTTGTACCGGGACCGCCCCTGTTTCGAGCACCGAGCCCGTCAGCAGCGACAGCCGCGCCGGCGACGCGTGATTCGCAACCGTCTGCTCGGGTTCACCGTCCGGCCGGCTCAGTAACGCCGCATCTCGATCCGCCTGCAACGGGACTGAGTCGTTCACCGGCACATCGAACAGCTCGTCACGTCCCGACCCGTGCTGGCGACCGCGAAGTTTGTGGACGTCGTGGCGGTACGCCACTCGCAGGTCCACGTTCGCGGCCTCATCCGTTGCCGCCGGGGGCATTATGTCGCCCCCGCATCGCCGTTAACCCGCTCTTGAAGCGGTTTCACGAACTGCTGACGCACTGACTCCCGCCACAGGTCATCTTTCCACGCCATTCCCGAGGTGGCGTCTTGGGCGCGATTGTACACCCGCTTGATCTCAGCGTCCGTGTAGAGCGGGTTGATGACGCGCGCATCGACCATGCCCGCCCCGAAGTTCCGCGCGCCGCCAAGTTGGAGTTCGAATTCGTCGCTATGGGCGTCAAGGTAATCGACCGCCTCAACCAGGAGCCCGACGTATTCCGGTTTCAGCTCTCGCAACGAGAGTTTCCACGTCCCCACCAAGTTCCCGACAACGTCCCGGGACGCCATTCGCAGCGGCTGCCCGTCATCCTCGCTGTTGCGTGAGCGCACCTGGGTGTTCAGTTGCCGGTAGTGCGCTTCCGCTTCGCCCTGTAGGACGTCGACTTGCCGGCGAATTGGCGAGAACCGGAGCGGCCGGCGCACCAGCCGTCCCGCCCGGTCGTTGAACCCGCCGAACAAGTCGTAAAGGACACAGCCCGCATCGCCGTCGACGCACGAGCCTTTCTCGTGGTACCCGGCGTCGAGGTCGCGCTCGTACACGTCCTCGAGCATGTAGTCCGCGTTCGCTTCGCCCGGGTGGCACGCCGTGCCGCCGGCGATCTGTATCACGCGTTCACAGCCGTGGCGTAACCACCCCGAGAGTGGGAACGGAGACACCATCCCGCCGATTTGGTTTTGTGGGTCGTCCGCCTCGTAGCGGTCCGCCGAGGCGTGATGGCGATCCGTGACGATCCCATCACCCGGTGCGAGCAGTGGGATTTCGAGGCCCACATACAGGTCCGGGAGTGTGAGATTCTCGATGTCGTCTGGGAGTGACATCTCGTGGTCGAGGTGTTCGGTGTCGAATGCTGGGGGCATTACTCGTCACCCCCCTGGTTGGTCGCCTGTTGGTGGACCTGCTCGTTGTGTTCGGCCTGCTGTGTCCCGTCTCTCTGGGAGTAGTCGGCCGTGTGCTCGGTGGTCCCTTCGAGTTGCGTTGACCCGCGCTCATGGATGCCTTCGAACGGTGGTGTCGGGTCAGCCTCGGTGGCCTGGTGCGTGTGGAGCGGGTCGCTCTCGCGTGTCGTTTCCTCACCGATCGTGTAGGCGTCGGTCGATGTGGGTCGGCTCGCCACAACTGGTTCTGGCTCGATGAGCACCAGCCACGATGACTGGGTCGCCACGTCAGTACACAGGCCAATTCGGCCTGTCACGACGAGTTCGTGGACGCCCCTCATGAACTCTGTCGGGTGCGCGTGCTCGTCCGCCCCGCACATCACGTATCCGATCTCAAAAATGGGGTTGCCAGCTGCCCGGAAGGCATAGGCCGTTAGGTCGTCGCCTTCCCGGAGTTTGCGGTCGCAGATTTGACATGCTGCCGGCCCTTCCCCGAGCGCATGAAATTCCACTTGGTTTATTGCTTCAATTAACTGATCGACGTTCTCTTGACCGGTGAAGTCCTTCTGTTTCATGGGTTCTTACTTTCTGTGTGGGAACCCGGTCCGCGTGCGCCAACACGCGGGCATTCTAATCGACTGCCCCGTGGGACCGAGTGTTCAATCTCTCCTAATGCTCCTGCTTACTTATACTTAACGAATAGTAAAGGTAGTTCGTGTTTACTAATATGTATGGTGAGAGATAAGAGGAACCAAAAAAGACATGACGTAAACATGCCCCTGAGAATAGACAAGAATACTGAGAAAGTGATTGATGAATTTGTATCTAAAGGCAATCTCACAACGGGTGCGCTTGTGGATTTTACAGGTCTATCTCGACCGACTGTAACAAAGAGGCTAGATAGACTTCATGCTGCGGAGTTTGTAGAATATGTCCATGAGCCAACAGCACTCTGGCAACTTACTGAAGATCCTAGATCGTAATGAGCCTTCTCTCAAACTCACTCTGTTTCGGTGGAAGAGGTAATCTCGAGTCTGAACACTCGTAAATCGATCTGCCTAACTGTTCATTCCAAGCTGAACACCACTACGGATCTATTTGATGCTGGAATAGCTCCCCTTGTATATGCGAACACTGTCAATGACTGAGCCTGAAGTGCTAGCAACGACAAAAGAGCAGTTGTTTACCGGAGATGAGACCGGCTCAGGATACACAGTTGTCGATACTCAGTTCTCGACCGACCAGTGGTTGAATGATGTACCAATCCCACAGGAAGTAACCGAGACCCTAGCGCCATTCAATCACGTACGTGTGGGTTCAGGGTATCCGGATCTTGTTGGTGCCGGTTCGATTGCGAGTAACTCGTTTCGTGGTCACCATGGAGACCTAGATTCGCCGCCTCTGGTCGTCGTTGAAGCGAAGGGATATGGATCGACCGGACAGGTAGACACGGAGACGGGAATTGTTCAAGCTCATAACCGGCTACAGGAAGCGAATCTCGGATTTTTGGCCGCTCCTCGAAGTTCTATCTCGCCAGATACCCGAGCACTTGGTCGAGAGTTAAATGTCGGTATTCTCGGAGTCACAGAAGACCGGTCGGTAGATGTGCTTGAGAAACCGCGAGTAGTTGGCACACAGGTCGGTCGAGAGGCATCGACGATACGTTTCCAAGCCGGCCCACAGCGTGTTGCTGACCAGTCGTTTCATCTCAACCGACCGAAAAACTATCTTGGATACCCATTCTGTGTTTATCATCCGGAGCCGACTGAGAATGTTCTCGAAGAGTACGTAGTGAGGGATTTCAGAAGTGCTAGGGATGGTGCCGCCTTCCTCGGGTTGATCGAAAAGCAAGCAGATGGTTCCGACGTTCTATCTCCTTTAGGTGAGGAAGTGCTTCGATTCGGGTTACAAAAACACGAGCAGTCATTGAACTCTGTCTTAGAAGAGTTCAAATCATGGAAAAGGGAGCGGACAAGACTGACCCAGTTAGCATCAGACTGGGCGTTAGTTGCCCGGTGGGTTGTATTCTCTTTTCCCGCAACACAGACACTCGTAAACCACATTCAGGAGCTTCAGAACAACGATCAGCCGCCGATCCTTCCTATCGTTGTAGAGCATCTGTTCGATACCTCGCCCACGTTCGCGGTCGAGTTCTTTATTCGAGATACGGAAGAGGCACGATCTGCAGTACTGACTGGTGACGGTGACTTGATCACAGCCTCGCTGTTAGAGTCACAAGTGTACCGTTCGGTGGTCGTGTACCAGTTCAAACAGATGCTGTATCATTCCGGCATCCTTGCGGAGTCCGGATCTGATTCGAGTAATCTTGAACCGGAGGAGAGCAATTGGCGATTGGAACAGCCGATCTGAAGTACACGAGTGTCGAAGTGGTCAATAGCGGGCGCAACGCTACTGGGGGGGTGTGGATGAAAGCACGTCGTCTAGGTGCTCGGACAGCTCTTCGAGATTAGTTGTTCTGAAGTGTTCGGTGAGTGCGCGCATTTTCGGCTCTTTTGGAAGGACAACGCCGTCTCCGTACTGGGCGAATGCTTGCTCTATAACCGTGCGGTAGGTTTTGCTGGTGGCATAGCCGACGATGGCGTCGAACTGTGAGCCGTATTCTTCGAGGTAGGAGACCAACCGGTCCACGACGAGCTGTTGGCGCTGTTTCTCGGCATTGGTCAGCACGTACTCATATGATTTGATCTGCGAGAGATTCTCGTACTGTTCAGGTACGGGACCGTACATGCCGGAGACAGTCACTTTGTGAATTTGGTCGTTCCACTCAGCGGTTGCATCTGCGACGACGCGGTGTGTTCGAGAATTAGAATATGGCTTGGTTTGGCTACAGGGGATAACGAGCAGTACGCGCTCGTCGCCGACCCGGTAGTCCTTCCGGTCAAGAATGTTGAAGTCTTCCGGTGTGTGCTCAAGTGAGATCTCTTGATCATCAACTGGGATATCCAAATCAAGCCGTTCCTGCTCTGCGTCGCTCTGATCGGCGACTAACCGATTGTAGCCGCGTTCTCGGAGTTGCTGTGCCAACTCTCGATCTCGTACGGTTGCCCGTTTTAATGCCCGCTTGATGTTCCCGACATCGTTGCGAGCCATTTTGGCAACGTATTCAAGCAACTCACCGCCACTGTCGTTGATCAGCTTCCGCACGTGATTCATTTCGTCTTGGTAGACACAGAAGTTGTGATAGCTCATTAGTGCGTAAAAATCGCTCTTCATATATCCGTCTCGATCATACGACTTACTGTCGTACATTGTACTCTGCAGCTGTTCGAAACCTATCCGCCGTAGATGCTCACATGCGGGACATTGACAGCCCCAGTCGTCGGGAATCTGATCCGCAGTAAACTTCGACCAGTCTGCTGCCCATCGTGCGTCGGCTGTCCGGTCGACATCGACACCAAAATCACCTAAGTCGTGTGTCGAAGCGTTCGGGTTCCGAACGAGTTCCTCGTCTGAAACTCCGATCTCTCGGTTGATGAACTTCTTGAACTGTGCTGCTTGCATATAGCTTGACGAGTCAAATGAATCCGCGCCAAGAAGCGTCAGAAGTGCCGTGAACTTCCCACTAATCCCGAATAAATGAAGCCCGAGATCATCTTCCCGGTCCGCAGGAATCGCATCCTTCGCACCTTGCACGATGTCAACCAGCATTTCGACGTTCGTTCGAAGCGGGACGAGTGACCCGATTGCAAATCCCTCAAATGACTTGTCAATGTGCGTCGCACGGTCAAGGAACGTCCCGACGTACCAGTTGATCGTTTCGTAGTCGTGACCGTGAATAGCGACATATACCGCGGGTGGATCTGGCTGATCCTCCAAGAGTTCAAGACAGCGTATGGCACTGTCAATACTGTCTTCCATTCGTTGAGTCGTCTCCTCCTCGTTCAGATTCGGTGGGATCGGATAGTCTAGAGTAGCGATGATATCAGCACCATAATCAAGCTGCAAATCGAGGATACTCTCTGGGTTCGTATAGATGGCCCAGTCATTATCATCTCCTCCCTCTGTTGGAGGGTCACCGAACGTATCGGAGTTCAAGAGTTTGAACCCACCTGAGTCTACAAATAACGGCCTAGTGAAACTCTCCGGTTGTGGGTGATATGGCTTGACTGGCTCATGGTCAGTAAAGTGATCGTGAATTGGTTCCGAGCGCCAGTTCTCAAGCGATTCGGGAGTGATGTTGAAATCCAAGAAACTCATCGCTTGAAACATCGCGCCTTGAAACTCGGGTTCCCCAAAGAGATGATTCCGTAACCGACTCCAAATTCCGCCGGATTTCTCGTTGGGACCACCGATAAAATTGACTACAGGGAAGAATGCCGGTGTCTGAACGTCGCCGTGCGGTGTGTGGATTGTACCGCGACGTGCGTTGCCAGCATCGTCAGTCGCGTCGGTCTCAAACGATGCCATTCTCTACACGTCTTTGACGATGGGATGTGATAAGTTCGGTCGTTCCGTAGTGAGCCAGCTTCAATCGGATCCGCTATAGTCTGTCTTGAACCGTGACGATATGGATATTATCCCGACGACCGTTGTTATAGATCAGTCGGTCGTTTTCGAAATCAATCGAAATCTCTCCGCTATGATATCCTGAACGCTCAAGCTCGCTCAAATCGTCGCGGTCGCCGTACGACCAACAAATGATTTTATCGACGCTCTCAAGCGGCTTATCTGCCTCAAAGTGATCCGTGAGCTGACGATGGATAGAGCTCGCATAGAGATTCGTATCCTGACGAACTAACGCGTTGACCTCTGCACTCGGGTCGTAATCTTCAACCGAGATCTCAGGCTCAGCCCCAAAGCGGTTCGAGCGCTCCAACCCGAGAACGACTTCGGCGTCGTTCGATGGCGTGAATCGATTCCGCTCGTGAATCCGTTGTTCGCGTTTTTCGATCGATGATTGCTGAGACTCTGCGCGGCGAGTGAGTTTCGCCTTACGACGGTGAGACAAGTAGTCTTTGAACCACGGATCTGACGCAATCTTCGAAAGGTAGTGGCTGAGTTCCTCTACGATGGCCTGATACACTGGGCTAGATTTGTTTCGGATCTTTTCTCGGTTCGCGGACAACTCGAGGTCTTGGCAGTTTGCGATGAAAAAGAAGTGGAGGAACTCGTTGTCGTGCGAGATCGTGTCGTTGACCCGCTCAACCTTGATGTGGTCTTTTGCCAGCCAGACGCCGAACTGTGCCGAGTGCTTTCCGTAAGTAGGGAGCTCGTTGCGAGCGTCCTTGCCACCCACCATCCCAACTACTTCTACGGTTGTTGTATCTCCGTTCTCAGTCTCAACGATGAGTTCCCGGGGTGGGTAGTGCTTACACATCCGAGATTCCGAGAACTGACCCTCCCCGGGCTCTCGCTGCTCGGTCGGGAACTCAAGCTTGTTGTTCATTACCAGTCGATCTCGTGTGTCATCGATTTCGTCGCCGAGGATGACCGTTATCTCCATTTCTCGGAAATCATCTGTAAAGAAGTGGCCTGTAGATCCGGCGAGCGTCTTCCACTTCAGGTAGTGTTCTATCTTATTGTAGGTGAGTGATGTCGGCGAAAACCCATGACCGGATTTGAATCCGGTAATACGAATGTGCGTCCCGGAGTTGCCCTCTTTGACTGCCTCCTCGTTCAGCACATACTCAGGCATAGTTCGGTTATTGAGCTTTTCCCACGGTTGCTCCATCTGTGCGCGTAAGTTGAGCCCGTTCTTCGTGGTATTGACGAGGACTTCTTCGCTCTTGTAGAAAATCTTCGTTCCGTGACCTTTGTAGCCGATCGATCCGTTTTGACGGCCGCGCTTCGTGGAATTGCCGAGATCGAAGAACGACTCGAGATCTGCGTGGTCCATCCCCTCGCCGTCGTCTTCGATAACAATTTCAGATCCAATTGGTCGATCTCGAATAGTGATCTCGACTTCGGTCGCACCGGCATCATAACTGTTCGACAGCGATTCACGGATCACCTCAAGCGGATCCTCGAAGTCGCTAGCGATCTCTAAAAATTCGTTTACTTCGTTGACTTGCGGTATTTTGGTTGTTGACATTCAGAAGTATCCTCCAAGTGATTCGTTCACAACGCGATGTGCGTGCTGTTGCATCGACTTCTCTCGTCCGAGTGACTGTTCGATATACGAAATCAACGCGTCATCTCCTGGACTTTGAATCGCGGATTGGATTCTCTTTATCTCCTCTTTTTGAATGATTAGGTTGTGCATCGCAACAGCGCCAAGCTTGTCTTTCTGATACTCCGCATCTCCCTTCATGCGCCTCACTAACATATCATCACTACAGACCTGGCAGTCACATTCCGTAAAATCGACATCATCTACGGGCTCCGAATTGTACAGCGACGTATCGTATTTCCCGTTAATCGCCGAGTGAATGTACGATGATGAATCGAATGTGTCTGCACCAACTGCGGCCAAGAGAGGGATCGCACTTGACGAGATGCCGAGGATATGGAGAGGCAGCTCCTCGAATCCCCAGTCACTCAAAACCTCACGACAATCGCTGACTGCGGTGATCAGTTTACCCTTATTATCTTTGAGTGGAACGAGACTCCCCAAAGCGACCCCGTCGAATTCACGATGGACACGGTCCCGGCCGATGACTTTCTCAACTTCTGTGAGAAACGTATCGAGCATTGAGTAATTGTACCCGTGGAGTGTCAGATATCGTGTGTCGTCTCGGCTGGTTAAGTCGAGAAACTCGTCGACGTTTTCCGCAGTCAGTCGCGCTTTCTCAACGCGAGTCGGGTAGTCATCGTCCGGGGCAATAGGATGATCGAGGTTTACAAGGACGTCTCCCCCGAGCCGTCTCTGTATCTCAACGATTGCCTTCTGATCGACTTCGACCTCAAAATCGCTACCATCGAGTGTCCGATCCCCGAGGAATTTGAATCCACCTGAGTCAAGAAAGAGAGTGCCGTCAAAATCGAACACATCGCGTTCCCTGATCGGGGCAGAAATGTAGTCTTCGTAACGTTCTCTCGAGATGCCGTAGTCCGTAAGCGACGCAACTGATGTCATCACACCATCGAAATATCGGCTGTAATCACCACCGTTTACGACTTCATCTCCGTTCATGAACTCCTTGATAGTTCGGTGGATACCGCCACCATACAGACTTGCGTCTGTTCCCCCGGCATAGAAGTTAACAACTGGGAGAAGATTCGGAGTCGATAGTTTCGTGTCGCCGATCTGTAAAACTCCACTTCGAGCGTCACCCGCCTCAGCGGAGATCTCAAAGATGTCGTTTTTGAACTGCTCTGACCGAGATTCCATCAAGCAGTCACCTCGCTGCTCATATCATTACGTACCACTTGTTTCAACTTCCGACCTTTTGTTCCGATCCCATCACCTTTGACATAGTTTATGTCGGCATTATTATTGTTGGAAATATCGCCAACAGCTTGAGTGTAGACAGACCCCATGTTCATGATGACAGTCTCATAATCACCATTTGAGATACAGTGACGTAGGTCTTCTGTAACGTAATCGCGTAATTCGCTAGCCCGAGAGGGCGTCATACGACGGTCATAGTTGGTGATTTCATCGTCAGCGTGGAGTATTCCGTGCTCCGCAGAGAGTATTCGAAGTTCTATATCTGAGCGAAACGCGCCCTCTCTTATTGCTTTTTTGATAATTCTAAAAAAATAGCCATCATACACTTCGATAGCTCGGGTAGGTTTAGTCACATCATTTTTGGTAGCCGAACAGGACTGAACGAGGAGCGTGGGCATTGCATCCGTATCGATCCCGACCAGTCAAAAGTGTGTCCCCTAGGGATAACTAAATCATCTATTTCCGTCGAAAACCCTATGTTTCAGAAATTTATTATATACTATCGTCAATTACGTGTCACAACCTCTACCGTTATGCTTTCAAGAACTCGTGAACTATTCTACCATAATACGGAAGCGAAGGGCATGTCGCGGTAATATCAGTAACCAAATGGACGCAGACAGAATCTCGAAGCAATCGAAAGGTAACGTCGACCAGTCACTACTAGAAGGGACGGGTAGTGGCGGAATACTATCTGCGGGGTATTTCAACGATAATTCGCTTATTAATCGACTTCACGACGGTGAGCGTGTGGACTATGCCCTTCAGAATCTCACTAAAGGAGTTACAGTCGGTAATGGGGACTCCGATGAGACAATAAGCCCTCATTCGAGCTATCGGACAGTCCTCCTCGTAACTGACGAGCGTCTCCTCTATGTCGTCGGTCAAGGAAGCGGTGATGAAACGTTCTCCGTCCGGTTCGAGGATATTCGAGATGTCGAGATATCTCAGGGCGTTCTAAAAGACCGAATTATTGTCCAAACAGACGATGAGACGTACGATATGTACACACAGAAAGGTGGGAGTTTAAACGAGGCTTCAAAACACATCTCTGAGATCTCAGCAAAGAAGGCAAAGAAATCGAATGAATCATCTGGTGATGAGCAAGTAGAGCGAACAAACAAAGAAGTTACAGATAACGACGCAAACAAGCCTCCCAACAGATCCGAACAATCTGCTAATGTACTAAACCAGTCCGGCCGTAATAGGGATTCCAAGGGGAATTCGTCGAATTCAAACTCAAATATGTCTGTAACCGTTGAGATACTCGTTTCTAATATCGATGGAGAACCAGTCTCCGACGCAAGGGTCAAAGTCACTGGTACAACACTCTCAGTTGACGGACGAACTTCGCAAACTGGGCGGTGTAGTATCTCTGTTTCCGAAGCCTCCGAATCGGTCAAGATGGAGGTCAACCACTCTGAGTATCAAACAATACAGGAAGAGGTAACCTTGGCTGATGGTGCCGTTATCGATATTACCCTCAAAAGTGCTGATAATTCTGACAGTCACTCGGATGAGAAATCTCGCTCTGAGGGTACCGATTCGACTGAGACTTCAGATACAAGCAATGGATCACCGGAGCGTACAGAGCTATTGGACGAACTCCTCGCGCTAAATGAGCGCTTCTCCCGGAAGGTAACTCGAGGGAGAATGCGAACTGACGGGAAGTACAGTCCTGAAGATTATGAGACGGCGTTCGGGTCGTGGTCGACTGCCGTGGATCAAGCGTCGTTTGATCGGACGAACGAGAGTTCATCAGCCCAACCAAATCAACAAACGTACTCGAGACAGGAAGTCGTCGATGCCCTCGTTGGCTTAATCGAGAAGGTGGACGGTCGACCTAGTACATCGGATATGAACGATTTGGGTGAAATGTCCGCCTCTCCCGTCTACCAGTATTTCAAAAACTGGGATGCTGCCGTTGATGCTGCAAAGGAGGAACACGGTGCGGTAGAGTCAGATCACGACAGAGATCAATCTGCGGAATACGATGACGATTCAGATACAGATTCTCCTGCGAAGGATACGGCGTCGGAACAGCCAGAAGACGGAGATTTGACGGCCGATCAGCGGGATTCGGAGGTGTCCTCTGAGGCATTCGCCGAACTCAGCGGTTTTCGACGTGATTTGTTGGTCGTGATCAATGGATTGGAAGCACCGAAAGGACTCGAAATTAAACGGGAACTAGAGGAGTACTACGACGGAACGATTCACCATGGTCGTCTTTATCCCAACCTGGACACGCTCGTGGAAGCAGGCTTCCTCGAGAAGTCGGCACAGGACGAACGGAGCAATCGATACGAGCTGACGGACTTCGGTGCCAATCACATTGAAGCTCGATATCACTGGCAACAGAATCGAGTCGCCACTAACGAAAATCAAACACGCACTCCTGAACCCGAAGATAGGACGACATCAAGGACCACTAAGGACGACACACCCAGTAAGAGAGAGCAACGAGATAATACTTACACAGAAAATATTCCTCAGGGTTCGGCCACAGAGGATGGCAAACAGGACTCTGACAGTGAGCTAACCGAAGGAGATGACTTCGAATGGGGCGTCGAAGAGTCGGACACAGTCTCGGACGACCTCGGTGAAGTACCAGAAGGACGTCTCTCTAACGTAGTTGCAGAAGTGATGAAAATTCGAGATATTTCATCTGGGAAGCGCGATTCAATCGTCGACATCAAGCTATCGAACGGGAAGCGAATCGACTTCACGATCTGGAACAAGCACGACATTGAGATTGATTTTCAGATTGGGGATAAACTCCGGTTAAATGAGGTCAGACTCAAGCGATGGGAAACCGATCACGGATACGCTCATCAATTGAGTAGTACGAAAGACCTCACAATCGTTCCCATTGAGGGATCTGGTGTTCAGCGGCCGCTTGAGGAAGATGAAGAAGACGAGTGTGTAAGTGGTGAGTCAGAGAAAGCGCACGACATTGATCAGCTTATTGGAGTGGGAGGTGCGACGAAAGCCGACGCGGAGGCTCTCATGGAATCCGGGTATATGACGACTGCGGATCTAGAAAATGCCTCGCTCGATGACCTCCGTTCCGTCTCGGGACTTGACGACGGAACGGCTTTGCGTATCAAAGCAGAACTCGGGTAGCGGAATAGCCGCTTGATGCCTACGACAACGAGAGCTCCACGTAATCTTCGAGGTCGGAATCGCGCAACAAGTCGATTTGCTTGTCGGTAAGCTCGTCGAGAAAGAGTTGTTTATCGGATAGCAATCCCTCAACGATCGGTTCTAACGGCGTCCCAACGTACGGGCCGAATATCTCTTCGCGGCACTCTTCGAAGTACTCCCGCATGTCCTTTCCGTAGTCTGCAGCCCGCTGCTTGAGTCTTTCAAAGCTCCACTCATCGTCTCGGTAGACTTGTCCTTTCCAATCCCAATCGGAGAGGAGTTCGTGGACCGCTTGGAGTCTGACTTCGCTCACACGTTCAACACGCTCATTGAGTCGCCTCATTCCGTTCACGCGACTCTGCATTCCGATTCGAATCTCGTGAATCTCGTTACTCACCCGGCGTTTCTGGTCTTCAACCTTCGATCTGAGCGCATCGATGCGGTCACCGAGTGCCTCGAAATCGTCTTTTTCCAACAACTCTCGTGCCTCGGCAACGGCTTGTTTGGCATCTTCGTCGATTTCGAGATTAGTCTGAAGGAACTCTTCAGCCAGGATCCGTTGGAGTATCGTTTCCTCCATCGTTTCGGCGATATCCTCTAATCGGGAAGCAAGCTGTCGGTGACGATACTGTTGGTAGATCTCTTCGATGCTTTCTTCGAAATTTTTGTCGGGCAAATTTTCAGATTGTTCAGTCGACATAGTGAGTACTCACCTCCGTGAACTCCTCTCCGAGCTTATCGGTACCACTAGTTCCTGTTAGCGGGACTTCTCTGAAATTCGTCACCACTACATCGTTATCAAGCTTCAGACTAGCCAGAGTTGCTGTAGTTCTAGCGAATGGATTTCCACCATACAGCCGATTGGCAAGCTCAGCTGCACTCACGGCATCATCCAACTCTGATTGAGTGTGATTACACACCTGCCCTAGCTGTTCCGTGAGATCGGGATCAACCGCATCGTACGTCTTCAGTTTCTTGTACCGATCATTAACGGATTGTATGTCCGTATCCGACAGCATCTCTGAGACGTATTCAACGGCTTCGCGCTGATAGCCGTGGTCCGTTGTGTCGTTGAGCGCCTTCCTGACATCGTACATCGTGTCAGCAAGGTCACTTACGTTATGACCCGATGCGAATCGGACACGTGATGCGATATTTCCGATGTATTGGCGACCGAGCATCCCGAGAACTTCGAAAGGCGGGTTTTGCTCCAAACGGTTGCGGACCTCCGGTACGTCGAGAGTGCTGGCAGAAACGCCTAGCAACGAGCCAAGCACATCTTCGACGTACTTTGCGTCTTCCATCGCTTCCTTGACTGCCTTAATCTCCTCATGTCCAAGCACTTCGTCAAGCCCCGAGAGCAGTTGCCGGTCAATCATGAGTTCATCGTCAGATTGGTACCGCTCGTTCAGCCGCTCGGCAGTCACTTCGTGCCACGGATCATCGAGAAGTGTTAGCGTCGAATACGTTGCGAGAAGGAAGTCAGTGAAATCGTATCGAGCGTGCCGCTTGTAGAACACGCTGTCGCCGTTCAGTTGTGTTTCGATGATCTTGTTACGCCACTCTTCAGCGTATCCGGTGAGTTGAGTACCGGCGGCTTCCAACTGTGCCGAATAGTCTGCGGATCTCGGTTCCATGTCTCGACGTACTCCAAATTCGACGAGCCGACGAAGGTCGGAACGGCGAAAATCACCTCTGTCAAGGATGATCTGGTCGGGATCCGGTGGCTCGTTCGAATCCGGATAGACGAATGGAGATTTCTGGCTACTGAGCATGTAGCGCAGTGAGGTCCCCTCGATTAGACGGAGATCATCAGTGATCTCTTCCAAGAGATCCCGGAGAGCACGTTTGACGTACTCGTCCGTTTCAATATACTTCGTCGGGTCTTCGATCCACGAGTCAATCTGTTCTTTTTGTTCCTTGATTTCCTGTTCAAGTCTAGATGGACCACCACCACCAATTTTGTAGCCGCACTCAGAACAAATCCGGCTACCATCGGTATCAGTCCTCCACGCTACAGCACCACACTCAGGACAGGGATCGGGGTTTGGTCCGTCCCCGGTAGATGCTATCTCTACCTGATGAGCGCCAACTTCTATTTCGCTGGGTAGCCCGGTCGTTTCGAAACCAAACGCGTCGACAAATTCTCTATTGATAACGACGTGGTCCCCCTGCTCACGTCCGTACCATTTAGCGAGATCGGCGTACTCCTCGGCATCTTCGTAAACCTCGTCTGCAACAGAAACCGTATTCCCGAGTGGCCTGAGAACGTCCGCGGACGACGGAGCTTCAATATATCCTTCATGGTAATCTTGTAACACCTCGAATATCGTCATAATAAATTCACGCGGGGACTGCTGACTCTCGTCGAATCCGGCATAGATCCGCCGAACGAACGTCTGGTTGAACGGGAATAAGTCACGGAACGATTCCTCACAGAAGCCACAATCGGCGCAGATGGATCCCTCTGGGGCTTCTTTGAGATCGAACGTTCCATCGTCGGTGTCCCGGTCGTATTGAACGCTATCGTCGTGTGATTTGATATATCCGAGATACGGGCGCACAAAGTCGACTGCGGAATCTTCGTTCAGGAATAGCACCGTATTCGAATCCTGTTCATTCGTTTGGAAGAACTCGAAGCGATCCTCTGCCGTCCGGGTGTGTAAAACCTCTGTAGAGTCACGGGTTCCCGCGACAATGAAGTCCCAATTGTCCGCGGACTTGTCGCGCTCCATGTACTTTCGAAGTCGCTCTGCTTCCATCGCGGCGATAGAGAAGTCCTCGAAGACGATGACTGGCCGAGTGTCCTCGAACTGTTGTCCGACTTGGTCAAGCACGTCACCAAGCGATGAGGTATCGTAGTTCTCCCTGATTACCTGCCAAAGAGCGTTGTTGAACGCTTCGACGGCTTCTGAAACGCCAATCTCCTCATTGAAAATTTTCAGTTCATCGCGCTGTCTGTATTCGTTTTCTCCGATGAACTGAATCTTCTGAGCATACTCGCCCCGCTCGACGAGACGATTCAGTTTCTCGGCGATATAATCACGTATCTTGTCGGTCTGCTCACCGTCGGGAGCAACGTCGTACCCCTGCCTGCGCAGTGTGAGCGTCGCTCCCGAAGTGGCATTGTCCGCTACGGTCTGCGGGATATCGACGATGTCGTCACGTAGACGCTTGAACTCAGACGCTCCCGACAGCTCTTCACCGAAGTGCTCCTGGTAGAACTCCGGAATCCGCTCGGAAAGGATCGACATCAGATCGTCGTCTTTGTCGATGTGAAGCATCGGACGACCGTCGAGTCGGAGCCGGTGAGAGAGGTACGCACAGAGTTCCGATTTACCGGTACCGACTTCTCCTTCGATGACGACGGCGAAATTCCCGACGCGATTATCAGAGAATTCTTGATAGATGCGATCCTCACCCCACGTTTCACCTCCCGCGGCTGTACCGCGGAAGACCTCCATGGGACGGTGCGTGAATTGGAAGAGGTCGTAATCCTCAGAACGGACTGCAGCGACCTTACTGAACAATCGACGAAGCGTCTCTTCATCGACTTCGTCGAAGTGTGGACAACGTGCCGGGTCGGATTCGTCTGGTTTCACAATTTGATTCATTGAATCACCTCAATCGAGTTCGCGTCTCTGTCGATTCCCCTCCGCCGAGGGACTCCATTCAGATCGACGGCAGCAGCGTCGCCCGATTCGACAATTCTAATCTCCTCCTCCCGCACTAGGTTGAAAAGAACCCGCGAGAGGGAGGCTGGTACGTTCCCGTCGGCTGTAAGCTCAATAAGAAAGAGGTTTTCCCGCAGCCAATCGATATACTCTGTAATTGTCACGCGTCCGTTTGTCCCAACTTCGTTCACTGCAAGCTGTATCGACTCTTGAATCATATCCGGGCCTGGGTAGACGGTATGTCTTCTGCCGTTGGCCTTGTGAACGAGGTTAAGAAAGTCAACGAGCCGGGACCAGTTGACGAACTTGTGTTCGTTTAAATCAATCTCTCCATGTTGAGACTGAGGAACGTATCCACGCTCGCGGTGCCGTCGGTTGATCTTCTTGTACAGGGAGGAATCGTCGGAATCGAATGCTTGAATTTCCTCTTGAAGGAGGTATTGATAGTTAAGTAGGACAACAGACTGTCTTCCCCAGTCTGTTTCCTCGGCTTCCGAAGTAAGGTTATATAGCACACCAAGCCGGAAGTCGAGCTCTTCATCGCCGGTCTTCCACGGGAGGTCAACGGCGTAGTAATCGGGCTCTCGACGGCCGACGAGTCCAATTGCACGCAACCCGTTTATTCCTTGGTTCAGAAGATCGTCACTAAGTACGGTGTCGTTTTTGAGTTCATCTTTGGTGGTGTTTCCGCGCTTTATCGACCAGTAAACGGTCCGCAACGGGGCAGGCGTCTGTACCGTGTTCAGAATGTAAGGTGCTGTTTCGCTCATAGTGAGTGCATTAGCCAGTCGTGATACCGTGCGTCTATCGGGCTCGTCTCGGGGTTGAGATCCTTCGCCGCCTCCCGGGCCAAACGGATCTTTGGACTACGTTTCGCGTAGGAGGGGTCAAAGGTTGTTCCTTCCATCGAGACGGACCGATTCAGATCGTGTGCGACCTCCGATGCAGTCGATTTGTCCCACTCGATTCGTCGTCGGAGCCAGCCTCCGAAGGCTTCGATCACGTCGTCACTCTCCAAGGGTGAGACCCCAAGTTCGTCCCGGCGTGCGAAAATGTTTGAGAAGGTCTCGTAGAGTGGAAGGTATGGCGCTTCCGTGAGTTCGTCGAACAGTTCGGACGTCGTCTCAACCGTATCACCTTCGACCAGCTCATAGAGGTTCGCGTTGTCTTGTACAAAGAGATTTTTTGTGTCTCGAAGCGGCATCCCCCAGCCTTCGCTCTCGTAATGCTCGACAAATGCCTCATAAACGCGGTCATACCGCCCGATATGTCGACAGAACGGCTCGTGGTAGAGGGGGCGGAGACCACCAGATGGTTGGAAGCGACGCTCGTCAGCGACGACGATCAATGATCCCTCGGAACTCGCGTATCGATTGACGAGGTCATTCATCGTGTACTGCGTGTTCTTTTCGTAGTAGCTCGTCGTGACGACACAGAGGTCCTCTGACGGAGGAAGCTGTATTCCCCCGCTAACGTGATAATCATACCCGGGAAAGTCGTATTGTCTACCCCCACGTTCGTGTTGCCACGTGTGCTTGAGCTGACGCCACGAAGTCGGGTACGTGGCGTGTTCCGTACCGAGATAATTAATCGCGGGGAGCGATCGCAGTTTCCAATAATGGACGTTTCCATCTGGGTCGTGGATGAACGCGACATCAGCGTCGTTCATCCGATTTTGGACTGCTTGTAGACTCACTGCTCACCTCCATCGACGACGGCAGTAAGTGTCCGGTGATCAAGCAGATCATTTTCGAGATAGTGGCTCGGCGTCCGCGAGAGCAACAGACACTCGTCACAGTAGTCGACGCATCGGTCACAATCACCTACATCGACGACGTTGTCGGCGACCTCGTCAAGGCTCTCATGAACGTGCCAGCCGATACCGTTGCCACCCTGGCGACCGTCCACGATGTATACTTCAACCGCATCTTCGGTGATTGACGCCTTGACTCGATAGTCGGACCGGTCACACTTGACGACAACCGGAATAGCCCGATCAAGTGCCTGTTCGAGGCTGGTCAACAGCTGTGGCCATGAGGCCGTGGGATGGGTCACCCGTTCGAACCGCTCGGCGATCGCATCACGTTCAAACTCGAGGCGCAGTCCCTGCGTGTGATGTTGTTGCCCCACCGGACGGAACGTCTCTTCCTGTGACTTTTCGAGTCGCTCGCGCCACGAGAGTCCATCAGTAGAGCCGCCACCGTCCTCTCTCTCGATCAACGCCTGGGATCGCAGTATCTCGGTCGAAGGGCTCATCGAATGACCGCGCTCGAAAGCATAAACGAAGTCCGTCAGCTCGAATTGTCCGTATTCGATATCGCAATCTAAACCAAATAGCTTCGTCTCCTGACGGTCGCGCTCTGCGTCTGTCGAACGAACGTACGTCGACATCTGTGCGAACGTCCGATAGGAACGTTGTCCTCCCTTGGCTACCGAGCACTCAACTGACGAGATGCCGTGAATTTGTGTGGTCGTGAGGTCGGAGTCGCAATGTGGACAGATAGTCTCGTCAGGATCGAAGCTCCGGAACCGCCGATCACACTCCTCGTTGTCACAGACGGCGACATCAGTGAGCGGTTTCTGTGTTCCCCGGACGTCATCGACGATGTATTCTGTTCCGTGTAGCGACACCATTCCCCCGAGCTCGTTCTCTTCTCCGGGATACATGTCGTACAGTCGGCCACTCCCTTCGAAAGAGATCTCTTCCCGCTGACCGCTGAATTGAACGGGGAAGTTCTGACCGAAACTTCGGTAGTTGGCGAGATACCCGAGCTTACTCAGCCACTGATCGAGACGTGACGTGTTGCTTGTGAGATCTCGGTTTGTCGCCGCACCTGTGGACATCCCGCGGAGCCGCGAAAACGTCTGGTCAACACGCCGTGATAGGGAGAGCGGGCCGTCACCGAAGAAAACCTCTTCGTACACCTCGACTCCACGTTGGCCAAAAATACCGGAGAGATATTCTCGTAGGACATCGTCCATCTCCTCTTGAATGAACTCTTGGAGGATCTGTAGTTTGTCCTCAACGGAGGTGACAAACTTCTCCAAATTCTCAAGCTCCGGCTCCGAGAGCCGATAGGTCAACTCAAACACTTGGTCTTCGTGCGGATTTCGAGCAAGGTATGCGAATACCTCTGTGACGACGTGTCCCGCGAGTACCTCGTCGAAGTCCTCCGGATCAGGAATCCGAACGGGCTCAAATTCTCCGAGATAACTATCCAAATTGGCGTAGTAGTGGCCGTCGACTGGGTGTTGTCCACGGATCACCGTCATCACGAGTGACGAACTACCTCGCGTCCGACCAGTTCGCCCGGATCGTTGGACGTAGTTCGTGAGCGTCGGTGGAACACCGACTTGTGCGACCGTATCGAGGCTCCCGATATCGACCCCGAGCTCCATCGTCGGCGTTGAACTGACTACGTTCACCTCCGGTGGATCCTTGCGGAATCCTTCTTCGATAGCACCACGGATTGCTGGCGAGATGTTCCCTTTATGTATTCCGACCGTGACGAACTCTGGTTCCTCTCCCCCCTGAATCGGTTCGGTCACGTCGTGGGCCCAATGGTCAACAGCGTAGTCCCATCCGGACTCGACATCGGCGTATCCGGGAGTCGCCACGAATTTTCCCTCATCCGTTCGGGAGAACCGGGAATACGTCTCTATCGGTTTTCCACACTCCAAACAGGTATCGGGAGCGTCACCCGATTCCGTAGTGGGGAACGACGCGTAACACTCCGTACAGAACGCCGAGTCGGGAATCAAAATGAGATTCGACTCGTCCTCTCGAACGTTCCGAGTGAACACTCCGCTCTCTGCCGGCGGTTCGACCAACCCGCTTTGCTCGAGGGAATCTCTTGCCTCATCGAAGTAGTTCCCCACTTTGGCACGCTTCTCGTCATCTGTAATGTTGGCTCGATCGACTCCGCGCTTGAGGGATTCGTGACTGGCGACGGAGACGATTCCACTCTCAAGAAACCGACTTAGGACGTCGTTGAGGACGTTATCGATCCGGGCACGGCTGGTTTCGAGATCGCTGTCGAGTCGGTCGAGAACCTTCTCCCGAGATAACCCGTCGATCTTTACGCCGGCGTATTGGAACGAGGCGTCGCCGAGCACGAACCGCTTGTAGAGTGCATGTGCGATTGTGAGGTCCGTTGGATCATCGAACCCCATGACGGCATCAGCGGTCACAAGCGCGCTATCGAGTAGCGCCTCGCAGTTGGAGAGATATGCGTGAGCTTCGATATCCTCCCTCAACGGGACGAGGAAGTTGTAAGCTTCCGCGTCCTCGTCGAGATTCTCCTGAACTAGCGGCTCCCAGTACTCCTCGCGGAGGGTATCGGCAACCGACTTGAAAAGCTCGTACTGGTCGGCTTCACCACCAGCTTCTAGCAACTCTTGGAGGTAGACCGTCTGGGCCATCAGTCCATACTCGGTTCCAATGATTTCTTCGCCCACACTCTCAGCAGCGCTGTGCGAGTCCGAGAACACGAGCGTCTTATTGGACGGTGCGACACGGCATACCTCCGATAACATGTACGAGAGAAGCGAAGACGTGGGAACACCGATATCAGTTAATCGGGGCGATCCTCCGCATCCCGGGCAACCACCAGTACCATCACCGCGTATCGGTGCGAACGTTTTCTCTTCTTCCTCATTGTCGACCGCGACGTACGGTTCGTGACATGTCCCTTTGCGACAGAACTGTACCTCTGGGATTGGTGCGGCACCGCATTTACGACACCGGTTGTCTCTTGAGAGCGCCCCGCAGTCACGGCACCAGTGGACCCGGTGTGGTGGCTTGAGGAATACGTGGTATTTCTCAGTGACAATACCTGCGAGTCGACCGAAGGCCATGATCGTATCGAGAACGCCTTCCGGGTCTGAAACCCCTTCGCGCTCCACCTCCGCGACGAGGCCCTCGTAGGATCGGAATCCTACCTCACCCGTTGTATCCCGGTCGAACCACTCGGTGAAAGCTGCCACTTCGGGGAGTTCTTCAAGCACAAACTCAAGCCACCCACTCGCAAATCCACCGGACTCGATGGCGGCCTCAACGAGAGCGTCTCTACCCTCCTCCGTTCGCACGGTTTCGCCAACATCAGCTATATCGTTGGTTTCGGTATATTCGGCTGCTGCGTCGTAAAGTGGTTGGAACGCCCACCCCGGGGCTGAGGATGAAGGTTCGATAGAGTCCTGGGCCAGTAACCCGACCTCTCTGAGGGATTCAACCGCGCTCTGCAGACCATGCTCGGCGATAAATCTATCTGGGTCGGCTACACCGATTCGGGCGACTGCGAGCGCAGCCACGATCTCGTCGAGACTGCTCCCCGGGAGTCGGCCGAAATCGGGTGTAGTTTGAGGGCGGAACTTTCGGCCGGTGAACTCAACGCTGTTGATTGAATCCTCATCGCTACCGGTGAGTGAGGCGGCGAGTTCCGTGGGATTGTCTACTGTCGCGGACACCATCGTAACTTGCGGATCGTTGTCCGCATAGAACTCTTTTAGACGCCGCGAGAGCATTGAAATCGCTGCCCCTTGAATTCCGCTCCACACGTGGGCTTCGTCAAAAACGATATGCTCTAGCGGCTGCTGACCTGGCTGGTCTCCGAGAATGTTTCTTGTCTCCTCCTTATCGTTGACGAACATGTAATCCAATGCTTCCGGGTTCGTGAGGAGGATATCCACTCCCTGCCGGATAGAATCACGAGTTACCTTAATCCACGAGTAGGAGTTATCCGCCGTTCCGACCGCGGAATCACTCAGTATCCGCAGTTTCTCGTCCGGATTTTGTGGGTCTATTAGTCCGCGTACGTACGTCCCCTCCTCCATCTCGAAGTCCCGAGCCCCGACACGAGCCGGCGTATCGGAGTCCCAGATGCCGATTGTGATTCGATCTTCCGGGGCACGATCCCGATTGATGTGATCGAGGTATGTGATAAAACGGTTGAACTGATCGGATCCCAAGGTCTTCATGGGATAGAGAATTGCCGCTTTCAGTCCGGGATTGTCGACGGAAAGACAGGTGTTGAGGATCGGAAGGAAGAACGATTCGGTCTTTCCGGATGCGGTCGGGACCGCGAGAACATTGTCACCGGGATCAGTTTCTATCGCTTTGATCGTCTCCGCTTGGTGTTGGTAGAGCTGACCGTCAGAATCGCCGCCGAACACTTCTCGCCGAATAGCATCCACAATGTCGTCGTGGTAATCAAGACCGTCGAGAAACTCGGCAGCGGTCTGACTGTGGAACGCGGGTGCATCGACGAATTCGACAAAAGGACCCTTACGCTCGATTGTCTGATCAGAAACAAACGACTGAGCCCCCTCCACTCCATCGACATCGTTGAGCTTGGTCATGGCACGGTTCCACCAGGTGATCTCAGCTGCTCTATCGGTGGCAGCGTTGAGTCTGTCTTGTGGTGAATTCATTTTATATGGTATCTGATCTTACCTTCGGGTTCACGTACTCGACAACAGTAAGAAGGCGAGATCTCATGGCGTTCCGATGCCGGACCCGGATCGCTAGATTTGACGGTCGGTTTGTCAACGTTATCTCACGATTTACGCGACTCTGATGTAAAGTCACGGGTCAAAGAATCACGGTAGATACTGGCGCGCCGGTAAGAGTTTGCTGAAAACCACACCGTGAGGCCGTAATGGTCGTGGAAATCTACAGAAACTGCTTCCTTCCCCTTTTCTGTATTCCACGTTTATTATTAACAAGATATTTAGTTCGCAGTTATTCCAACCTACGCCGGAAGATTGAACTTGATATCCGAACCACACGTGGTATCTCACTCGATGAAATATTTTGATTCGAATTCGGATCGATCGCGCGTCGACGATGATGTAGAACCCCTCGTTCACGGGATTCTCGAAAATACGCAGATTTTCGGCCCAGATACAGAGGACCCTCCACGGGTCACCTCCGCGCTCAAATACGTTCAGGAGCCGCAGAAGCGCCGAAGTCCGGGAGAATACGACGGCGATGACGAGTTCATCGAGAACATTATCGACATTTTTGGATTTGAACCTCTGAACTTCCAACAGACGAGCTGGGACATCGTCCGCGACCTCAACGAACGACGAGGGGGAGGTGATTCCCAAGGTGCAATATTCTCTGCACCAACCGGATTCGGAAAAACGGAAGCGTTCCTCGGTCCGCTGTACCAGTTATTACAGGACGACGATCTCGATCGGGTTGCCCTAGTATATCCCAGTAAAGCGTTGTTACAGGACCAATTAGGCCGTGTCCTCGAACACCTCCACACGATCAAAACGACGACCGACGAGCAGCTGTCGGTCGGCGTTTGGTCGGGAGACACAGCATACAAGCCCGAGGACGTTTCCACGGAAGATGCACTGTTCGAGGGAACGGGTCGGAGAAAGCGGTTCAGACTTGCCAACTGTTGGTGCGGTGATCACCAAGATCCGCATGCGTTTCAGTACGAAGGGGGCGGAAGTCACTACGACCTCGTCTGTGAACACGACGAATCGCACCGATTTAGCGATCGAGAAGTCGTCCTGAACAGGGAGGACATCCGGCAGAGTGGTGGACCGGACATCGTTCTTACGACACTCGAATCGCTAGAGCTGTTCGGATTGAAACCGAACTACAGTCTCATCGATGACATAGATGCAATCGTCTTCGACGAAGTACACCTTTATACTGGGATTCGTGGCGCACACGCAGCGAACATCATCGAGAACATCGAGGAGATTACGGATCACTCAACGCTCTGGCTAGGAGCGAGTGCGACCGTCGACGACGCCGAGCAGTTTGCAGCCAAGATTTTCCCGATTCCGGACGGTCGGATTAGAGCTGTTTCTCCACCCGATGAAGACTTCGCTACCGATCACAACGATAAGGAGCATTACTTCTTCCTGAAGGCGACGGAGGACGGGCCCGGTGTCTCGTCTATGTTCATCCAACAGATCCTGCTTCTTGGTCACGCAATGCTCCAACAGAAGGGTGAACCACGCGGAAAGGTCCTCTCGTTTATCGATAGTATCAGCCAAGTTAATCAGAAGCGCTCGCAGCTAGAAGACGCGGACCGACAACGAGGTCTGTGGCGCTATCACACCGACATTGATGAGCCAGGGGACTGGCGCGAAGTTGCTAACGGGATGGACCGGGAATTTGTGGACGGACCTCTGAATTTCTCGTCCGTCTTCTCCGACGTTGGGTTCGATGCCTCAGTCGTACAAAGCGACGTACTCCTGTCGACGAACTTCCTTGAGGTCGGTATCGACGTCGGGGATATTTCGATCGTTACGCAGTATCGGACGCCGTGGAACCTCTCATCGTTCGTTCAGCGCGTCGGGCGTGCTGCCCGTGAGTCGGGAACAGACTCGTTCATCTTCGTCTTCCTATCGGATCTCACGAGCGACGCGAACATGTTCTACCGAGCTGATCGATTCCTCGGCTCCGAGATCAGGACACCACTGAAGTCTGACAATGAGGTAATTGATTGGATTCACGAGCGATACCGTGAGTTCTACGAGGTTTCATCACGCGTCCGTGACCGCCACCACTACTCCACGAGTCAAGAAAAGACGGAGTTTCACAAGGAGTATCTGGTCGATGAACTTGGCTGGGAATCGTATCATAACCTGATCTCCGATCCCCAGGCGGTACTGTCCCGTGAGCTTGGGATGACCGATTCATTCTCACCGTTGACCGGACAGGAGCCGATTACACACGTGTTGGCTAAAATCGAGAGCAGAGAGGCGGAAATACAGCGAAAACTGGGCAATCTCGGACTTGACGGTGACTCCTCTACCGGAAATACGGCGAGAGAGATGGTTGAAGGCGTCCGTGAGGACATACTGGCATACGTCCAAGAGCGAGTGGTCCTCGTGGAACGGTGTCGAGAACATGATGACCCACTTGTTGAGGAGTCAGTTCTCGACAGGTTGGAAGAAGTCCTCGTGCAGTCTAGAGACACCATTGCGGATTCGAATCCTGACCCGATGGCAGAGCTCGATCGCTTCCGTGACGTACTTCCTCTACTCTACGACTCTAAGGCAAGTGTCCTCAGAATAAAGAACGCCTACGATCGTGACGAGATAAATCTTCCACGACTCAATTACGATGTCGGTGACCTCGAGGACGCAGTCGAACGTGTTGCGGACGCGGCCGACGACGGAAGAGCGGGCGCGCTTGTCCGTGAGAGAAAACGGATTTACTACCTCAAACAATCTCTTGAGGAGCTCTACGACTACCAGTCGATCCAATCCAATTTCCTCAGTCTCTACTATGTCAAGCATCTCCTCCGCGGTGCGTACTACTACGATCGTTTTCTACAGGTTAACAATGATTCTCTCGGCGGGGAGGTATGGTATGTTCCCGAGAACTACTTCGATGACGCGGGGCAGTATTTCACCGTATTCCATGGAAAGAACGATACCGACGGGAGCGACCAGTCAATTGATACGTTAGTTCATTCGTATGCCCCCTTCAGAAGTGAATACAAACAAGAAGCCGGCCGTCTGCAAGCGTTCGTCCCCGAAACAGTAGTTGAAGACGATACGGTCCGGTTCGTTTTCGAAGACGTACCTGGCGAACGACGGGACGGCCTCATCATTCCCGACTCGATCAGACTCGACGAAGTCACTGATCTGAGCGGATCGAAGGCACTGAACATCGTCAGATACTGTCCGCAGTGTCTTCAGATTCTCGACCAGGATAGCTGCTTGCGTCATAACGACTCGGCCTACGGTAAGATCCATGCCAGCCCCGATGTCGAAACGGACGTTGTCCTCGGCGGTGATGCTGAATCGCGGGAGATTTCGACTCTCTCAGACGTTTCAGGCGAGATCAGACTCAGCGGTGCATCTTTAGAGATCACGCCGGCAACGTATGCTCGCTCGGCGGACGAATACATCTTCACGGGCGGTGATCGAATAGAACGCTCCATCGAGGCTCCCGAACAGACACTCGGATTCGAACTAGACACGCGCGGTATTACGTTCGACGTGTCGGGTTACCTCGAACGGATTGACGACCCGGATGTCATCTCACGAGTCGATCGATACAAGAATCGCTCCGAGGTCGGACTACGGGAGATTGGTGTACACACGGCCGCCCACTTTTTCACCCAATTGGTTGCCGACGTGGCTGGGGTAACTCCGGGATCGTTGTTTTACGGCATAGACTCCGAGGAGGAGGTTGTCTACGTCTTCGAGCGGTCGCAGGGCGGACAGGGACTCGTGGACATGGTCTTTGAGGACTTCCAAGAGGACCCGGGAACTACACTCGAATCAGCGACTCGGATCACGTACGATCCGCAGGTGATCTGCGAACGACTCTGGGCAGACGAAGATTTCATCGACAAGGTCTCCACTTCCGATATCGGTCGGGCGAAAATCGAGGAAATCGTCCGTGCATCGGACAGGGTGCCAGTGTTTGAACACGTCGTCGAGCAAGTCGTAGAAGAAGTACAGTCGTCCATCGATCGAGCCCGTCAACTCGTTCGTGAAGAGAACATATCCGTACGACGTGCGTGTACCGTGAAACACGTGGTCGCATCAGCTCGAATAGATGGTAATGACACGTATCCCGAGGAAGAAGTGAACAAGCACCTTACGGACTTCGACAATCACGATCGGGTGAAGGCGCTCTTCTTTTCACCGAATATCGACGGCTGCGTCGAGAATCTACAACTGTCGGAATGTATCTCAGGCCACGACCAATCGGACACGCTTAGTTACGTCCTCTTAGAGGAACTCCGTGAAGAGCTGATTCAGCGGGTTGAGCATGAAGACCTCGGTGATGAGCTATTTGACCGTGAAGTCCTACCGGGAGGTGAGTACGATGGGACGAGCATTTTCCTTACCCTCTAGCGGCCTCCGATATCTGCTCGGCCACGCACTCACATACAGTGAGCATGTCGTGATCTGTTCACCGTGGTTAAGCGATGTCGACGTACATCTCCCACTCACGAAGGATGTCAACGAACGCAGAATGAAGTTGACTGCTGCGATTAGAGCGTTGAACACCCAACTCGACGTCTACGTCCGGCCTGACGAATCGAGTAACGACTACGCACTCTCTCGACTCACGGATATTGAGAACGTCAACGTTCACCAGATTAGCGACCTCCATGCGAAAGCAGTGATCACCGAGAAGTACGTCTACGTCGGATCTGCGAATATTACCCGAGGGGGGCTACTGACCAATCTAGAGCTCTGCGAGGTTCTTGAAAACGACTACGGGAACGTAGAGACGTACCTCACAAAGGAGTTAGATCTAGGAAATTAACTCCGTCTGTGGGAATTGGTCTATTATTTATCACAGAGGCACATTCAACACCTAGCTAAGCCGGCCGTTCCACGAACTCCGTAACAGCGTAGAACGGGAGCGTATCAATCAGCGCCACAAGCAGTTTCACGATGTACTGCCCAGCGACGATCGACACGAGCGCCCAACCCCACGTCGGGTCCCCACCGAGGCCGAGTGCCGGAAAGATAGCGAAGCCGAGCGTGATGAACACGACCGTGTCCACGCCCTGACTAATTGCAGTGGAGCCGCAATTTCGGAGCCAGCGATGCCGACCAGCGGTACGATCCTTCAGGTCAGCGAAGAGTCGGACGTCGAGATGCTGGGCGAACGCGAGCGCGACGACGGAGGCGAGGATGATCGATGCCGAGCCGCCAAGCGTCGAGACGAACGCGTCTTGCCCACCGTAGAACGGAGCGGATGGCATCCAAATGGCGAGGAAGACGAGCGCATACGCGATGACGAGCGTGACGACGGTGCCGTTGACCACAGTCGCAGCGTACTCTTTCCCGTGATACTCGACGAGCAAGTCCGAGGCGAGGTACGCGACGCCGAACGCAACGAACCCAGCGGGGACGGCGACACCGCCAAGCCCGGGGAGTTCGATCCACGTGAGTTTCGCTGCGAGGACGTTTGCGAGGATGATTGAGCCGGCAAAAACGGCAGTAAAGATCGCGCGAGTATCCTCGGTCTCCATTAGCGGTCACCACCCGCTATGACCGGACCACTGCGTGCGGTGCTGTGTTGCGGCTCGGCTGAGGTGGGTACCGATGGCCAACGAGAGAGTCGGCGGAGAGACGATCGTGAGTGTGAGTGGTGCTGCTGTTCCATCGATGAAGTAACGAAACTCAATCTTTATATATTCCCCGAATATTCTTCGAGTATGGCCCGAAGTATATCGAGAGACGAATCCGAAGCAGATGTGCTTCAGGAAGCAGGCCAACGCACACTCCACATCGGAGCAGACAATCCCATCCGAATTAGCTCGGGCCACAGAATCCTCCACCACGACGGGAAGTGCTCGCGGCCACACGGCCACAACTACGAGATCACCGTCGAGGTAAGCGGTGAACTCACCGAGGAAGGGTGGGTCGTCGACAAAGGCGACGTCACAGACGTCATCGACGCCTGGGACCACCGGTTTCTCGTTGAGGAAGGCGACCCGCTCGTTGACGCGTTCGAGCAGGCCGGCGACGGCGACGCCCTCGTCATCTTGGAGCACCCACCAACGGCAGAGGTGATGAGCGTCCTCCTCGAACAACGGATGCTTGAGGCGTTCCCAGACACCGTCTCGGACGTCTCCGTGTCGGTGAGCGAAACCGGCGAGCTCTGTGCGACCTACTGATGCCGGTCGCAAGTGACGTCGAGGAGCCCACAACGGACGCTGAGGCGGCTGGTGAGGGGCTTCCGATCAACGAGGTGTTCTACTCGTTGCAGGGCGAGGGAACGCTCGCAGGCGTGCCCTCTGTCTTCGTGCGGACCTCTGGGTGTAACCTTCGGTGTTGGTTCTGTGATTCCTACCATACGTCGTGGGAGCCGACCGGGGCGTGGCGCGACGTCGACTCGATCATCGAGGAGGTGCAGTCCCACGAGCAGGCGAACCACGTCGTACTCACGGGCGGCGAGCCACTCATCCACGAGGAGTCCGTCGAACTCTTAGAACGGCTCGATGCAGAGGGGTATCATACGACGGTAGAGACAAATGGGACAATCTACCGGGACGCGCCGATCGACCTGGCGAGTATCAGCCCGAAACTGGCGAGTAGTACGCCGACACCCGATCGTGACCCCAAAGGGGAGGGCGAGTGGGAGGAGAAACACGAACAGAATCGGATCGATATGGATGCGCTCTCCCAGATGGTCGACGACTACGAGACGCAGCTCAAGTTCGTCGTGACCGACGAATCGGATCTCCCAGAGATTACGGATCTGGTGGGCCGAGTGCGAGCGGCGACGGCGACGACCGTGGCGGATGATGACGTGTTGTTGATGCCGGAGGGCATGACGCGCGAGCAACTCGACGGGACGCGCAGCGAGGTCGCCCAGTTAGCGATGGAGTACGGGTACCGGTACACGCCGCGACTGCACGTGGACCTATGGAACGACGCACCGGGAACATGAGTGCTGTACTGAGACAGTTCGGCCAAGATCGTGTGGTGCCGCGAGTGCGGTGTGGTGGACAGAGCGAAAATCGATTCGACGCAACTGAGCAATCATGAGCAACAAAAGTGCGGTCATTCTGGTGTCCGGCGGGATGGATAGTGCGACAGCTGTGTACGAAGCAATGGAACAGGGGTACGAGCCGTACTTCCTCCACACCTCATACGGGCAGCGCACGGAAGACAAAGAGTACGAGTGCGCACAGGCGCTTGCTGAGAAGGTTGATGCGGCTGACTTTCTCCATATCGAGACGGGGCACCTCTCGCAGATTGGGGCATCGAGTCTGACCGACGAAGAGATGGATGTGGCTGACGCGGATATGGAAAGCGACGAAATTCCGACGTCGTACGTCCCCTTCCGGAACGCGAATCTGTTGTCGATGGCGACGTCGTACGCGGAAGCGACTGAGTCGGAGGCGATATTTATCGGTGCGCACTCCGAGGATTTCTCTGGGTATCCCGACTGTCGCCCGGCCTTTTTCGACGCCTTTCAGAACGTGATCGACGTCGGGACAAAACCGGAGACGGAGATCGAGTTGAAAGCGCCATTCGTCGAGTGGTCGAAAACGGAGATCGCGGAGCGTGGGTTGGAGCTTGGTGTGCCGTACGAGATGACGTGGTCGTGTTACCGTGACGAGGAGCCAGCGTGTGGGACGTGTGATGCGTGTGCGTTCCGGCTTGAGGCATTCCGGAATGCTGGGTCACGCGATCCGATCGAGTACGCTGAGCGGCCGGAGTTCTCGTAACTCACGAGTCGATTTTACTGGCCGGAATCAATACCTCTGCGTTTCTCACATTCGCCACAAAAATTTGAGGGCAATTCCGATACAGAGTTGACGTGCTTCTCTGACGTGAACTGATTGTGAGTCGCGTAGTGGTCTGCCCACCCACACCGAGTATTCTCGGCAAAGTGCCACTTCTGATCGCCTTTCCGTTTTATTTCCACCCTGACAGTTAATCCGGTACACTACATTAGTGTTCGGTACAATTGCCGGTCGACCCTACTGAGTCAAAATATACCCTCTTCTGACTGCTTGAAATGGCTCGTGAACGGATAGGCGCACATCATATTTCGTTATGTACGACAATTAGACAACAAAACACTTTTCGAGAGTGGAGGGTGCTATTGACTATGTCTCAAGATTCTCGTTCAACAGAGGTTGAACGTCAGGCCGAAATTCAGCCAGGCACGTATCTGTTGAACGGGCGTGGGGAAATCCAGTTAGATGAAGTCGATGCGTTCCAATATGATTTGAAGGTTTCAGGAGGAGTCGAGCAGTATTGGGATCGGGAACAGTTCACGTCTTCTGCTGCATACTATTTAGATCAGGAGCACGGGTCGCCTGTGGCTGAAATAGGGAAGATGAATGTCCTCTCAAAGACGGATCTTTCGAGATCAGTTCGTGTTTGGCAGCGGAATGTGACGCCGATTAACCGTCAGAGTGTTACTCTTACTGCAGCACAACCGGAGGACCGAGAAAAGATCAAAAGTTTCGTTCAGTCGTGTTTCAAGCGTGCTGTACCAACTGAGAAGTACTCCTTCCGATTTCTCAATAAGATTGTACGTGATGAACCGGAGTTCACGACTGGGTCAGAAGGGTTCTCCGCCCATCCGAAACACGACGTGAAGATTCAGGTGACTGCAGATGGTAACGTGTTGGTTCATGTCGATTCTGGGTTCTCAATTCGGAGTAATTCGACGCTTGACGAGATTTATTCTGAGCAAGATAATCCGTACGGGAAGCGGGTCGCCCATGATCCGGAACGGTACGGTACGCAGGGGCAAGGAACTCTTCGAGGATGGAGTGATTATCGGTACACCGATCATATCTCAGACGCGGGGTCGTCCGTTAATGAGATGCACAAAGGCGTTGCTGATGAAGAGTGGAGACAGCGGCTTGCTGAAGAGAATCCGCGTCTCTTGAAAGTCGAATACGGTAATAAAACTCGGCGACAGGCTCCTCATTTCCTCAGGCTATCTCCACGCATAGAGCAGGTTCAGGATCAGGACCGGGAGTTCTACTCTAGATTTAATTCCCGAAGTGCGATGATGCCTGATGAGCGGTTTGAGCTCTCAAAGGAATTCCTCCAAAATGTGAGTCGCTTACCGGTCTTGGATATGGAACTTGAACCAGGGCCGGTAAATTCATCGTACGAATTGCTGGAGATGCGTGAGGAAAACCGGTTGGTTTTCGGTGGAAAGCAGCGGGCGCGTGATCCTGGTTCGGGCCTTCGTGAGAATGGAGTCTATCAATCTCCGTCGCAGTACAGGCTTGGCGTGCTCACCCCAGAACGGTGGGGGGAGAAGGCTTCGGAGTTGATTCCACTCATTGTTAGTGGGCTGAATGACCTGTCCGCGTCAGCAGGTGTTCGTGCGTATGGATATGAATTGGGAGACGTCTCAAATTACACGCCTGTTGTACAAGATTTACACGAAGAAACTGACGCTGTGTTGGCAGTCGTGCCGAATAAGGGAGTAGCTGAGGACTTCGGGATCGATGATCCGTACAAGGAGTTGAAGCGCACGCTTCTGCGAAAAGGTATTCCGACGCAGATGATGCAGAAGTCAACTGTTGATGAAATTGTGGGTCAGAAGGCAGGCATAGGGAATGACAAGTTCTTGAATGCGTTGAGTGCCGTCGTTGCGAAGGTTGGTGGGACTCCGTGGCAGATCGATTCGCTGCCGGGAAAGACAGACGCCTTCATGGGTCTCGATGTGACGTACGATGAATCTTCAGAACAACACGCTGGGGCAAGTGCCAGCGTCGTGTTAGCCGATGGGACTACGTTTGCGGCGGAATCTACCACGCAGCAAGGTGGTGAGAAGTTTTCAGCGCGTCACGTAGAACAGTTTGTTCGAGATCTCGTATTCGATTTCGCAGGTGAACAGGGGCGCGATATTGACCGCTTGTGTATAATGCGGGATGGAAAGATCTCTGAAGATATTGACGCTGTTCGGGAGGGATTATCCGGCATAGAGGCAGAGATTGATATCGTAGGTATTCGGAAATCGGGCCAGCCTCGAATTGCCGAATTCGACGGGACTCGGTTCCGTATCGCAGAGAAAGGTGTTGGGTTCGTCGATGCTGATCGATCTCAATCAATTATCCATGCCTTCGGAAAGCCGGAGATTCATGATGACAACCCTGTGGGAACACCGCGAACGTTCCGCTTGACGAAAGATTCCGGTCCGACAGACGTTGAAACGTTGACTCGGCAGGCGTACTGGCTATCTGAGATTCACTTTGGTAGTCCGGTCCGTAGCCCGAGATTGCCAGTGCCGATCGAGTACGCTGACATGGCTGCTGAGTACGTGCGAGAGGAGTATGTCTCACCGGGAACGGTGATTGAAGGGCCGGCGTACATCTAATTACACAGCGAGTGCGTCAGCACTCGAGGCCAGTGCTTCTAGTCGATATGTACTGGCGTATCGTCAAGGAGCAATTCGATTTGGTGAATCGTGTTGCTGAATGCGTGCGTGAATTCGGTAGATTCCCATGTGTAGGTGTCTTCTACGTCGGTAAAGTAGAGCGTGGCAGCCACGTCCCGTGTAGGGTCTTGTTGGCTGAGCGCGGCAGCGTATGCTTGTATCTGTGGTTGATGGTGTGTAGCTCGTTCGTCGAGAAACTCCTCGGTTGTCTCAGTTGACGGTTTCCGGTCGGTTTTGTAGTCGATGACGTGGTATGTTTTTGGAGTGACAATGAGGTGGTCGATGAAGCCGCTGACGGTGCCAGTGTCGAGGGTGAGTTCGATATAGTACTCATCATGTGTTTGTTGAACGTCGAGATCCGCATGAAAGTCGTCGAGGTAGTGGATGGCAGAGGCGGCGGCAGTTTCGATGGCGTCGTACGCTGAGTCGGGATACGTGTCGTCGGTGAGGCCCGGAGTGCGGTCGTGTTGTTCTTGGATTGCTTGGTCGATGACGGGGCGGCGGTACTCAACTGGTGGCCGGGTTTCGCAGAGCCGGTGGACGGCGTGCCCGTAGATCGCGGCGGGGATGTCGCGGGTGTTTCGATTGGGAGAGTCGTGTCCGTCGCTATTGTCGGCATCGTGCGTTACGGCGGTGGCGGTGACCTGGTGTGTGTCGTCGTGACGTTGGAGTTGGGCGGTGCCGGCGGGGATACGGCTCAGGTCGGATGCGGAGAGGGTGAACTCCCACGGGTGTTCGTACTCGTACGCGGAGCGGTGCGTAGAGGCCGAGATGGGATCGGGGTCGTGATCGTATCGTTCGGTGTCGGGTGGGCAGCGAACTGTGATTTTACCGTGGTCGGTAGTTCCGTTGATATCGTATGGGTGCGTGACGGTGAACGAGCCGTCGGTTTCAAGTGTATTCCAATTCCGTACAGCGCCATCGTCGTCGCCGAAGAGCGCCGGTTGGACCCAGTCGCGGTAGGAGCTCGGGTTGTCCGGGTCGGGTTGTTCGATTCCCGTTTCATGGTCGTTATCGGCGGTGTGGCGGCCGGTGAGTATGAGGTGGTCTTCGGCGCGTGTGGCGGCGACGTAGAGGACGCGTTTTTCTTCGGCATGCTCTTCTGCGCGACGGCGGTCGCGGGCCACGTGTCGCATAAGCGTCGCGTTCGTGTCGGTGCGGTCGTCAGTAGGAACGTTCAGGCCGAGGACGGGACGCCGCTCACCATCGATCGGGACGCGTTCGTACTCGATGCTGCCGTTGCTGAGACGGGCTTTGTCGTTGAAACCTTTCCCAAGACCGGGGACGACGACAACCGGGTACTCCTGACCTTTCGCTTCGTGGACGGTCATGATACGGACACCGGTCGCGTCGGTGGCGTCGTTGGCTTCGGGTTCCTTCCGTGCCTGTTCAGCGTGGTTGGTGAGGCGCGTAGTGACACGGTCGAGACTGGGGACGCCGCTGGCGTCGAATTCGCGGAGTTTGTCGCGGAGTTTGTCGATGTTGGCGAGAGCGGTGGTACCGCGTTCGTCGGCGGCGATCGCGGCGAGATACCCGGTTTCTTCGAGGATTCGGTCAGCAAGCGCGACCCAACTGTCAGCGGTCGCTCCGGGTATGTCGTCGGTGCCGGCGTACGCACGCCAGCGTTCGAGGTCGGTAACGACGGATGTCACGTCCGGATCGTCGCTTGCTTGGAGAGAGGTCCATAACGTGTCGCCTGGGTCGTGAGCGGTTGCGAGTTGTGTGTCGGTGAGGCCGCACAATGGAGATCGGGCGGCGGCGTACAGCGCGATGTCGTCGGTCGGGTCTGCGAGCGCGTCGAGGAGTGCGGTGAACGCGCGGATTTCCGGCGTGTCGTAGAACCCTTCGCCTTTGATGACGGTGTACGGAAGGTTTGCGCCGCGAAGTCCGCGCTCGTAGTCTTTGAGATCGCTGCGGGACCGGATGAGCACGGCAATGTCGTCTGGTGTGACGGGACGCGTGTCGTCGTCGGTGTCGTCGTCGTGATCGGTGACGAGCGTTTCGTCGTTGAGTAGTTCGGCGATTCGGTTAGCGATGGCAGTCGCTTCGATGTCGCCCGGTTCGGATTCGGGAAGGTCGGTCAGGTCGTGATCCGGAGAGAGATACCGGTCGCGGAGGTCGGCGTCGACCGGGACGGGTAGGTACTCGGTGATCGGATCGAGATCGGTTGGCGTGTCGCGCCCGGCGATGAGTGGAGCGCTCACCGCTTCGTACGGTTCGTCGTCACCGTACCCGAACACGCAGTCAAACAGGCCGTTGATACCACGGAGTGTCTCGGGGAGGGTACGGAAGTTCGTGGTGAGCGCCGGGTCGCATACACTCGATCCGTTCGTGGTGTTCGCGGCATGGATCGTGTCAGCGGCATCGTCGAAGACGGTGACGTCAGCGTCCCGGAACCGGTAGATGCTCTGTTTGATGTCGCCAACGACACACACGTTATCAGCGTCAAACGGGTCCGAATCGCTTGTGAGCGCTTGGACCAGTTGCCACTGCCGCGTGTTGGTGTCTTGAAACTCATCGACCATGACGTACCAGAGATCCTCACGGAGGCGGTCGGTTGCCTCGGTGTTTGTGTCCGTCAGGAAGGTGAGGGCGTGCCCAATCAGGTCGTTGTAGTCGAGTACACCACGCTGCTGTTTCCGGTCGTCGTACTTGGTGAGCGCCGTGTCAGCGAGGTCGGCGAGCGCGATCAGGAGGTCGTGAGCATCACGGTCGGGGTCAACTGACACGTCGGTCGGCTGGGCGTCTGGTTCAAGCGCATCAAGTACACTGTCCATCGCCTCCCGGAAGCGTACTGCGGTCTGGCCGTCGCTCTCTCGAAACGACTTGTTCCCGTAGTACGTTCCGTCACCGTACCGGTCACCGTCACCGTTCGTGAGAATGTCGCAGAGGGTGAGACACAGCGAGAGCTGCGTGATCGGAGACATGGCCTCGACATCCATACTGGTGAGGTCCTCGTAGAAGTCAAGAATCTCATTTCCGACACGTTTCATCGGATTTGTTCCGAGTCTGTCGCTGACTTCGTCGTCGCCGTACAACTCACGGAGGGTGTCAAGATCCTCACGGACGGTATCGAGCAAGTGATTCGGATCGACATCCAGTGGATGTAGTTCGACGAGGTACGCCTCGTACTCGTCGAGGTCTTCCAAGTCACGAATCTCGTCGATCCAGTGGCCGGTCATGTCGGGTTCGGCAATGAGTCCGGCGAGCACATCCACGAGTTTTGTCCGGTCGAACACGGGGGCAAGCTTCTGCGTTTTTGGGGGATTTGATTCGACAAGTTCGGTCGCAACCGTCGTGCGAAGCTGCGCGGTTTCACCGGCTTCGAGCACGTCGAAGTCAGGGTCGACGGCAGGATGCGTGACAGCGTACTCCTCAAGGATCCGACTACAGAACCCGTGTGTAGTGTCGATGTACCCAGCTTCGACGCCGTCGGCAGCGGCGCGCCAGACGGCCCACTGATCTGGGTCGTCGATGTCCGCGAGGCGGTCGCGGATCTTCTCGCGGATGGAGCGTTTCAGGTCTTCGGCGGCGCGGTCCGTGAACGTCGTGACGACGATTCGTTCAGGGAGGCGGCGCGCCGCTGCCGGGTCTGTGATTCGGTCGATGTCGTCCGGGACATGGTACGCGGGCTCCCCATTACCGGCAGTGAGGCTTTCCGGGCCGTCGAGGTGTGCCCGGAGGATCGTGAGGTACCGTTCGGTGAGCGTCGTCGTTTTCCCGGTCCCGGCACCGGCTTTCACCGTGACGTTTCGGTCGATCGTACGGGCAGCGCGTTGCTGTGCGCGGGTCAGCGGGATATCGTTGTCGCCGGCGGGGTGTGAGTCGTCTGTGTGCGTGTCGTCAGTCATTTGGTGTCCTCCGTGTCGAGGCCGGGAGCGTAGTGCGGCGTGTTCGTGTCGGTGAGCTGCTGGTGAACGGCGTGTCTGCGGTGGTGGCGGACGTCGCACGCGTCCCGATACGGACAGTACTCGCACCCGGCGGTATCGGGGTCGAGGACGGTTGGGTGAAACGCCCCGTCGTCGACGGCGGCCGAGATGCGGGCGATCCGGTCGGGAACAGTCTCATGAAGGAATTCGTTGAACTCGTTGCGCGTGTCGAACGTGAGCGATCGGTAGCGTCGCAACGGGTCCGGGTCGTCTGTTCCCCAGTACGCGTGGGCGGCATCTTCGTCACCGCCGATCGTGCCGTCGTGCGGGGAGACAGAACTCTTCGGAGTCACTCGGTAGTAGGACGCTCCGACGGGTTCGCCGTCGAGCGCGTCTTCGGCCATCAATAAGTACGCGGGGAGCTGAAAGGCGTACCCGTCGATCGTATCGCTCTCGCTGTTCGTGCTCCCTGTCTTGTAGTCTACGCCGACGAGTCCGCCGTCTGATGTGATATCGAGCCGGTCGATTTTTCCACGGATCTCCACGTCTGTCCCGGGAACGCGGACAGGGCCGTCCGAGATCACTTCGGGGCCGGGCTCGTCAGGGGTGAGTCCGACGTGTGCCTCGAAGTACGTCGGCGTTACGTCCCGGGGAGCGAGTTCGACCTCGGCACGGAGGAACCGTTTGAACAGTCCGGCAGCGGCGACTGAGTCTCCGTATTGGTTGTCCGGAACGTCCAGCCCGTCGAATAGAGCCGCGAGCCACGCGTCGTGGAACGCGGTGTCACGTGCGTCCAACTCCACGAGCCGCTCAGCCGCAACCGCGTACAATTTCGTTTCTGCGTCCGACAGTGTATCCCCGGTGACGTTCTGGTGGCCTGCCGCCCGCCAGTCCCGGTAGAAGCGCTCGAGCACGTCGTGGACGTACGTGCCGACGTCGAGCGCGTCTGGCTCCAACGTGACCTCGTCATCCGGTTCGATGTCGAGGACGTTTCCGAGGTAATACTTGAACCCGCAGTCGGCGAACGTTTCGAGGCGGCTCGGACTGTACGGTTTTCCGCCATCTCGCAAGTCAGAGATGACTTCTGGGTCGACGTGCCCATCGTACTTACCGACTGTATCAGCTGCGCGTGCGGCAGCAACTTGTACGCCGCCTGCGAGCCGTTCAGGCGCGTTCGCACCCGGTATATCGATGTCGTACGTGTCAGCGTTCTCCACGACCTCCCTCGGTGTGACGGCGTCCGTGTCGATGGCAGTGGCGAGCGATCGATGGACGTCTGCGTACGTCGCTGGTCCCGCGCGGTTGCTGTCACCACGTTTGACCTCCTGTTCGGTGACGCGTTCAAGTTCTAGCACCGTGTCGGCGATGACGTACGGGTCACCATTCGCATCGCGCTCAGGCGCGGTGAACGTCACCGTCGCGTCGGACGCAAGCAACTGCGCGAACACGTACCGCGTCCCTGAGACAGGGTCCGCAGCTTCGAAGTCCGAATGCGCGTCGTTGAGCGGCCGCGCGAACGCCAAGCGGCGCGGGGGCGACGGCGTGTGTTCGGTCGTGAGTCCCGGTACGATCACGTGATCCGTGTCGTTCCCGACCGCCTCGACCGGTGAGCACACGCGGACGCTGTTCGACTCCCGACCGATCGTCGTGTCAATCGAGATTTGTTCGAGCGCGCGTCGAAGGGCTTCAACAGTCGTGTCCGCGTCGACAGTCCGCCGACTTGATGGCCGGAGATCAGTCAGTGATGCACACACGTCGGCCACGGCCTCTATCGCCTGTTGCTCCCGAGCCGTCACGTGCCGTGAAAACTCGACGCCATCCGTGAGGTTCGTCCCGTCGTCACTCGTCGGGATGCCAAGAGCGGCGAACAGCTCCTGACGGGCAGCGTCGAAGTCATCGTTGGTTGCGAACTTGTCACACGCCTCAACGGCGTCTCGGACCAGGTTCTCGTCCGTCGCCTCCACGTGGTCAGCGAGCACAGAGACCTGTGTCGACTCCAATAACTCTGCGGTCCGAAGCACCCGACGAGTAGATCCTCGCTGACCGGGATACACGAGTGGGTTCGACAGCAGTCTGACCAGCGGAGCCTGTCGGTCTGGCTCCGTCCCGAGATCCATCACCGCTTCGAACAGCTTCCCAGTCGACGTAGCGAAAAATGACTGCGACGAATGGAACGATACCGGCACGTCCGCATCATGGAGTCCATCCGTGAGCCGGTCGCCGTACGTTTCTGTATCGAACGGCGCGACAGCGATCGCTTCGGGATTGACACCCTCCCCGATTAGCGACCGCACCTCGCTCACGACGGCGCGCACCTCTCGCTGAATCGTTGCGTGCGTCTCGACTGCCACGCCGGAGCCGACCGTGACTGACTCGTCGCCTCCGTCGACGTGCTGGTACAGAGATGCAGCCGCGGTTTCCCGCAATGTAGGCGATTCCGAGTGTTCGACAGTCGCTGTCGACGTGAACCCAAGATCGGCGTACCACTCATAGATGCGGCGGACGGCGTCGTCCGCGCCGTTCGGCTCATCGCTTTCAGTTACGCGCGGTACCACGACCCCAGTGTCGAACGTGTCAGCAAGTAGTTCAACGAGATTGCGTTCCAATGGCGAGATCGTTTGGAACGAACCGATGACCACTACGTCGGTCGCGGCGAGTTCGGACCCCACGAGCTGCTGTCCGGCGTTGAGGACGTGACGGAACCGTTCACTCCGGAACGTCTTCGCGTTGCCGAGCCCGTCACGACGTGCCTCGTGAACCAGCCTGACGAACTGCGACAACACGCGCCCGAGATTTGGAAGCCCTTCCCGGGTGAGACGCTGCTTGACTTCATCCGCTGTGATCGCGTCCGCAAACTCCAGCAGCGTCAAGAGTTCTTCAGCCTGTTCGATGAGCCCAACGGCAGGGTCATTCTCGGTATATAACGGGTGGGTTGGATCTTCAATGCGAGCGAGCGCTTCCTCGACGATCCACCGACGCTCCGCGTCCGTGACGAACGTCGACGGTCCGGCATACGTATCTGCCTCGTACAGCGCGTCGACGAGCGTCCGAAACCCGTCAAGCTGAAGTTCTACACGTGACCCGTGCGCATTCCACTGATCACCGATAACTGTATCGTCCACCGCCGGCGGTTCAAGATACAACACCGAGTGCGGCACGCCCGTAGCCCGGTCACCAGCCCACCGGAGTGCGGTACCCCGACTGCGGGAGGGCGTCGATCGAGAGAACATCCGGCAGGTCGTCATTATGTTATCCTCTCGTGATCACTACGTGAAACTTGTGCTGTCCAAGCCGGTGTCTCTCAGGTGAATTAGACCCTGCTACAGATGTAACTCACCCTACCACTAATCTGTTGAGTGGTGTACTCGGAGGTAGCGAATCTGACGGTACCATGGGGATCACCCGGCGGGCCTTTTTCGATGCCTTTCAGAACGTCATTGATGTCGGGACAAAACCGGAGACAGAGATTGAACTGAAAGCGCCGTTCGTTGAGTGGTCGAAAACGGAAATCGCGGAGCGCGGGTTGGAGCTCGGCGTGCCGTACAAGATGACGTGGTCGTGTTACCGCGATGAGGAGCCGGCGTGTGGAACGTGTGATGCGTGTGCCTTCCGGCTTGAAGCGTTCCGGAACGCTGGGTCACGCGATCCGATCGGGTATGCTGAGCGGCCGGAGTTCTCGTAAGCGAAATCGGGAATATATCGGTATGAATTGTGTTAATCGCTCAGATGTTTTCCCTATTTTCCCCAGACTGTACCGATACCAAGCTTTTCTCCGAGGAGTTTTAGCATCAAAATCAGAAATCCCAGAATCAAAATTGTTCCAAGATGTCCAAATATCGGATGTACAAGATCAGAGGTGATATCTGGCGAAATAAACAGCAATACTAACCCAGCAAGAACGAATCCTGCTGTGTAGGTTTTTGTCCAATATTTGGCAGAGATATAGATACTCAACAGCATAATTCCCGTTAGCAATAAAAAGACAAATCCGGCTACGACGTCACCCCAAGCGGTTTGCGCGTAGACAACTCCCAGAAAAACGGCAATTGATGGTAACGCGATCTCGAAAATAGCCCGAACAATTCCGTTCGTTATTGTTGGTGTTCCCATTTTATAATGTCACACTCTATTTCTCATAGGTCTACTAAGTCCACTGTGGATGAGATATAATTAATTCTACGGATTCTAGTTGGTCCGATAATATCCGAGCCATACACGAAAGGCTAGCCTAGTGTCAGCTTCCATCTTATACCTTTTATTAACTAATATTCAAGAGTACATTCTCCGATTTGGCAAAGGTTAGGTGCTCAGGTTAGTTAGATTAGGTATGGATTTGGGCGTTCTCGGACTTGGAAGTGGAGGAAACAGAATTGTGGATTCAATGATACAAAAAGAGTTCACTGAGGGAAGTCATGTTATTTATGAAGCGATTGGAATCGACTCATCGAAATCAGATATCGCAGGACTCGAGTATATCTCTAAATCCAAGCGGGTTACAGTAGGTCTTTCTGAGGTCGGTGGACACGGTGTTGGTTCCAATCTCGAAATGGGATCAGATATCGTTAGTAATGAAGAACGGGAAATAGCATCGGCGATTAGTAATTCAATGTTAGAAGAAGTCGACGCATATCTTGTCGTAACCTGTGCTGGTGGTGGAATGGCTGGGGGTGCCTCAACGCTGATTGATTTATTCCGTGCAATCGACACGAAGCCAGTGTACGCAGCTGTCGTACTTCCTCATATGGGTGAAGGGGGACTGTGTGTTCTTAACGCGTGTCTAAATGTAAACACAATATATCCGAGTGCAGATGGCGTGTTTCTTTTTGACAACGGGCACTACTATGACAATGAATCGGACAATTTTCGGCGTGAAGATGCCACTGAGGCATTCTCAAGTCAACTTTTGGGGCTATTCTCATTTATAAATACAGAGTCAAAGGCTACTGGCAACGCATTGCTCCATGATGAGATCAATACGATGCTTGGGTCCCCCGGAATTGCGGCAGTTGGATGTGCTTCCACTACCGTTACCACTGGTTCCCAAGGTACAATTTCACGGTTCTTGGGGGAGGAGGCCAATATTGATCCTGATGAAGCAACTGAAGAACTAACTTCACTCACCAAAGCAGCAGCTGATGACGTTGGTGTATTAACAGCCTATGACAACGTCCCAACAGCCATATTTTTCATATCAGGTCCGCAGGAGTATTTGAACTCCGACGCGATCAGACTAGCGGAACAGAAAGTGGTAGATCCCAACATTACAGACGTCACAATTAGAACCACCGTTAATGACTCATCTACGCTCGAAGTTGTGGTCGGATTTGCAGGTATCACAGAGGCTCCGATACTTAATTGGCTAGAGCAGATTTATGACGAATCCGGTGAAAAATCCGGTACAACTGATTCTCGACCCCCCTTCCGCATTACTAATCACTCAAGCAATACTACTGAAAATCAGGATGATACAACGGGCTCAGTCCAACAACCAAAGGATGATACACCGACCACATCCGATGAGACAGTTACCCAAACAGAGGGTGCCGAACACACAGAACAATCTATTCCTGACCCATCAGATGTCCAAGGGGTTGATCGACCACCAGAGAGATCATTTGACGATGTAATTGGACTCTCTGATGTCAAAGAACGCATCAAAGAGGATGTACTGATCCCCGCGAGGGACGACCGATTCGATGAGTACGGAATCGGATCTGTAACAGGTGTGTTATTCCATGGACCGCCAGGAACAGGCAAAACGTACGTTGCAAAGGCAACCGCTGGTGAACTAGGTTACAATTATATGGAGGTTGATCCCTCCGATATCAAAAGTCAGTATGTCGGTGGTGGATCTGAGAATGTGAACGAGCTATTTGAGCGTGCGAAAACAGCCCAACCGACATTAATTTTTATTGATGAGATTGACTCTATCGCAGGCGAACGTTCCGAAACAGGTGGTATGACACAATCAGAGCGTAGCATGATAAATGAATTACTTGGAGAACTCTCTAAACTTAATGAGAGCGAAGATGACGTTATTGTTGTTGCTGCGACGAACACGCTCGACGATGTCGATACTGCAATTAAGCGGTCAGGGCGGTTTGATACGACAATTCATATCGGAGCTCCGGACTTCGAGACACGGTATGGTATTCTTCAATCAACGTTAGACGATGGTCCACCGAATGAACTCACCAATATCGATTCCGATGTCATCCGATCGAAGACCGACGGACTTGTCAGTAGCGACATGGCTGAGATCGGGAAATCGTCAATACGAAAGGCTCTTGCAGCATCTCAAGACGGATCAACGCCTGTTGTCAGAGTAGAATATTTACTCGAAAGTATCGAAGAGATAGTTTCGAAGCGCCAACAAGATAATTCGGCGGCAAAAATGATTCAGGAGCCTCCGGAAATCGATTTCAATGACGTTGCTGGCATGGATGGTTTAAAACGCAAACTCAGTCAAACAATCATTGACCCCGCAGAAAACCCGGAAAAATATGAACAATACGGATTAGACATTACAAACGGAGTGTTATTATACGGTCCTCCGGGCACCGGTAAAACGTATTTAAGCAAAGCTGTTGCTGGTGAGCTAGAATTCAATCTCATCAGTATTACTGCGTCTGATGTTGTAAGTAAATGGATCGGAGAAGGAACTCAGAATGTTGGTGAGTTGTTCGAGACTGCGCTTGACAACCAGCCATCTATCGTGTTCATTGACGAGATCGACGCTATTGCAAGCCAACGGGGTGGTGGAGATAGAATGCATCAAGATCAAAAACAGATTGTCAACGAGATTCTTACTGGGATGTCGGAGGTGCAGGGAGAGGATGTAGTAGTTATTGCTGCGACAAACCTTCGTTCTTCGCTCGATGATGCGCTTACACGCTCGGGACGATTTGACGAAACGATCGAAGTCCCACCACCAGACGATGAGGCACGCATAGAGATGCTCAAATATCACTTATCAGATCGACCACTTGCAACTGATAAAATAAACTGGGAAGAAATCAAGATGGTGAGCAGAAAGGATGCAAATGGTCATCCATACGTCGCTTCCGACATGAAACTCATCACAGAAACAGCTGCACGGGTGGCTATGAATCAAGGTTCGAAAATCACACAGGACCATCTTTGGCAGGCGATCGAAGATACTGACGCTAGCCATTCAACATATAATTGAGAATTTAAATATCATATCCTCTGACTGTAGTTGAATATCACCACGAATTGTTGCGCTATCAAGCAATATTGAGAACAAAATATCGGCGTGCTGCCATCATATCTCCACGGATCGTCGCGTCTCGCAAATCCATTGGGTGAGTTGTTTGCCCTCGGAGAATGTGATAAGACAGATCTAATGTAGGTAGTGTGACACCAACAAAACGATTTGGAGAATTGTTGTGAGCACTTTCCGATTCAGTTGGTGAATAAATACTATGTAAGAATGTCTCAGTGAGGTCTTCCTGCCGCCGAGCAGCATGCGTTGGTGAGATGTCATAAAGGCAATACTCTCCATCAGAAACAGCAGTGCGCGGACAATGCCACGTATCGTCTAGATAGGGGAATAGAGTGTCATCAGAAACATCATGAGTATAATTACAGGGCGTAGAAGCCATCTATCTTGTCTATTGATGGGTCAACGAGTGTCTAGTCGTTAATCACGGAGAGATTCAAATAAGCTTGACACCAGTCTCAGATTAAACAATACAAATCACTCTGAGTCTGTATGGCTGTCTCGAATCTCATGTTCATACTCGTCGACTGTAACACGAGACCCCTCTCGGGCGGGGTCTACCGGCGGATCTTCTGAGAGAAAAAACGCATCGTACCTCATATTTGGGCTAATATCGAGCGTTTCGCAGATCGCTTTGTACGTCTGATCTGAGTCGATCCACGCGACCATTGCCACACCGCGAATAGACGGTGAATCAGACATCGCTTGCCCCATTGACCCCGGAACATGAATTTCGTATTGGGGACCGTTCCCTGAGAGGTTCACTCGAACACACGCTTGTTCACTCTCCGGCGCGAACCGAAAACGGACATCATCAGCGTTGAGCTCTAATTCCGGATGTCGCTCAATAATTGACCACGTTGCTTTCCGGCGTTTCTCTTCGATTGAGTCCCCGGCGTAATCGGCATCGGACTCTTCATAACACAGTTCACACATACAACCTTTCCTACGTTAGAACACACTCAACGATATTCATTCGCCTGGCCTAGCTGCGTCTTGATAAAATCGAGCCGTGGTGAACTCAGCGAATCGGATTGTCACTCCTCATTCGACTCCGGACTGTCATCGACTAATCGCCAGATGAACTCGTCGTCATTCGCTTCAGTGATCTTCAGTCCAAGTGCATCTGCAAAAGTGTCTAACCACACTTTGTTTCTCTCACGACCTACTAAGAGACTCACTCGCCCCTCCCGGTCTAAGTCTACGCGTGTATCCATCCCAAATTCCTCAAAGAATCCTCGCTGGGCGGCAAACCAGTTGAGGGCGTCACGAACCGAACAGAACTCTGGTATCACCTGACCCATGTCGCTCGATTCAGGGGGCGATTCGATGACCTCCTCGACAACTCCGTCCTGATTTTCGGTCTCGTCCATGTCCACGACTAGTAATACCCGACACCGATGTCAGTGGGGTCATCTGTCTCGTGAGCTGAAGCCAAACTTGGATCAACGGTGTGAATCGCTTGCTCAAGATGCTGTTGTGCGATCAACTCGATGTCATCAGGCTGTGCTTCGGACATTGCGTACCGGGCGGCCTCATCGACGATCTTTGCCAGATCAGCTGCAACATACGGTGTCCCACCCGATGTTGTCTCTGTGAGGTGTTGAATCTCGTCCCAGTCGATTTCGGACGTATCCACCGGCCGGTCCGCCAGTTGCGTCTTGAGAATCTTCACACGGGCCGTCCCATCAGGCGGCGGTATTTCCACGCGTTCGCCGAGACGACCGGAGCGGGTGAGCGCGTCATCAATAATATCTGGCCGGTTCGTCGTCCCGATGACGAACACATCTGAATTGTCGAGAGTAGAAATCTGCGTCAAGAGTTCATTTACTGCTTGCTCTTCGGTGTTGCTCATTTGAATGCCACCGCGTGAACTCGCAATGGCATCGATCTCGTCGATGAACACGATCGCCGGCGAGACGTCTTTCGCCTTCTCGAATAGATCTTGAATGTTCTGTGCAGCCTCACCGACCCATTTGCTTACGATGTCGGATGCGGTAATCGGAAGGAACGAGCACCCGGCCTCTCCGGCGAGTGCTCTTGAAATATACGTCTTCCCCGTACCTGGTGGTCCGTACAATAGTACGCCGTTCGAAATCTCTAACCCGTACTGATCATACAGCTCTGGGTTCGTCAGGGGGTCGAGCAAGGTTTCTGTCAGTCGCTGTTTTGTCTCGTCCATTCCGCCGACCGCTGAGAAATCGATATCCGGTGTTTCGGTCAGGAACTCACCGGCAGTGTCAGCCGACTGTTTTTCGGTCACACCAGCCACCTGCTCCATGATTAAATCGGCAGACACGCATGGAACCTCGCCGCGGGCATTGCGACGGACACTCGCACGTTTCGATTTATCGACTACCTCAACGATATCGCTTGAAGACAGGTTCGTCGTTGCCTCAACGAACGCGTCGATAAACGTTGTATCCGTCCAAACCGGGTCGACGTCCCCATCAAACGATCTGAGTTCAGTTTCGAGGATCGCCAGCCGCGTCATCGCATCTGGCATTCCGATTTTGATCCGCGTGTCAAATCTCCCCGTCCGTTTCAACGCGGCATCGACTTGGTCTGGTCGGTTCGTTGCCCCGATTACGACCACGTCAGTATCCCGCTCGTTAATATCGCCGACGTGCCGGAGGAGTTGATTTACTGCTTCGGCACGTCCTTGGTGGAGACCAGAGTCCCGCTCCGGAGCAATACTATCGAGTTCGTCGAAAAACACGACACACGGCTGGTGCTCTTCTGCGAGTTCGAACACCTCCGCGATATTCTCTTGCGTCTGTCCGAACTCACTATCTCTAAGCAACCCGACGTCGACTTCGAAAAAGTTGTATGCTAATTCACCGGCTAGCGCAGTTGCGACATGCGTTTTCCCGGTTCCTGGCGGGCCGAATAACAGTAATCCGTTCGCTTTGCCGATGTCGTACTCGTCGAACTGTGGGTCGGTGAACGGTCTAATAATCTCCTCGCGGAGCTCTTGTTTCACGGCATGGAGCCCAGCGATCTCGCTGAAGTCTAGATCTGGGGGCGGGTCGATGTACTCGTTGTCTGGGGCAACCACAGCGTCGGGGTCGGAGTGAGGTGTCGATTGGGTTCCCGGGACAGGGTCGGGCTGGTTATCTGCGGCTGGGGAGGGCTTCACGTACTCGAAACGTGGAGTCCGCTGTGCGAGCTCGTTGAATGCAGTCGATGGTGACTTTCCGGGCCAGTATCGAATCGTTCGTTGTTCGCCTGCTGCTAACTCGATGCGTATCTGAAACTCATTGGTTTCCGCTTGAGCTCCCCAGGTGACGAATTCCTTGTCCGTCGCTTTTGTTGACGCGATATCGCACGTGACGGGAAATTCTTCGACAATACCAGCGACCTTGTCGGTCTCATTCCGGTTCTCGAAAGTCAAACGGATACAGCGTGGGTAGAGGCCGTCTCGCTTTTCGATCGATTTGTCGATCCAAATTCCACTTTGAACCGTCTCTACTGATAGTGCTTCGTCGTTGCTTCCCATCCGGTACCGAGTATCAACCGCTACACCAACATAATTCTACGGCACATGTCAAATCGTAAATCACCGAAATTGACCGTTCTAATACCACCGTGGCTCTCGGGGTCAAAATAATGCCGAGCAAGACAGAGAGGGCATTCTGTTAGATCTTTTCAGATACCCCGACAGTCTCCCGACGTTTTGAGGAGACTGTTCCACTCACACTGATTTTGTTTCTCACTTTCCCAGGCCTCCACACAGTTTTTAACACGCAGTAAGAGTGTCAAGTAGACGGTGACAACGAGTGGGTGTTGACAAATTTGACCTGTCTTCGCTAGTGGCTGCGGCTGAGCCTCGTGAATATATCATCACCTCAAAACACTCGGCTTTTGCTGATACTGATTCGGAGACTACTCAAATCCGGTGTGCGATCTGTGGGACACCGGATACAGACGCCCACAATTTGGCGATCGGATACGCAAATCCTGTCTGTAAGGCGTGTGATGAGTTAGCCGTTAACGAGGAAGGGACTGAACCGTGGACGGGATGGAAACCGGGGAACGAGCCTGACTCAGAGCCAGGCGTGATTCAGCTATCACCGGATCAAGGCGAAAACCCGGTTTATATTGCGGGCGTGAAATGCTGGCGTCGGTATCGATTTGGCGGGCACGTCACTCGACGTGACGCGTTTGATTGTGATTCCCTTAAGCAATTTCAGCAGAAACATCGGATAGACGGAGAATGGATTCACGCGTTTAATTCACCGAAGCCGAATGGTGTTTCGCTCTCGAAGGAAGTGTATCAGCAACTTCGGGATCGTGAACAAGAGGTACAGAGTCTACGTGATGAATTGGACCGTATTATTGAAGAAGGCAGTACAGAACTACGCTTCGAAGATATCCAACAGCGGGTACAAACTATTGGTGGCAAACTTCCACGCCAAGTTGAAAAAGAAGTGGATGGTGGGGAAGTGTCCCTGAAAGAGTATGCAACTAGCGTTAGACGTGCGCTAGCGTGGACTGAACATAACCGTCAAGATTTCCTTGGTCTTCACAGACGGTATTTTGAATCGGTATAAACCGAATCTGTCCCTTGCTGTAGGGTACTATCTGTTTATTTTCTCGGACCGGTTAGTTTCCACCTGACGCTCACGATCTTGGTGGAGTACCGTCATAGGTCATCCCCCCAGTTGAACGACGGTGTCTCCTCGTACACGTCTTCTCTGAGGTGTTCAAACAGTTTCGCGTATGTTAGTCCGAGGCCCCTTGCCACAGCCCATGGCCTGTGGTTATGCGCAAGGAGGTACAACCCCATCGCGCCGAGACCACGACTTGCGACACGCACCGGAATTCGCGGTCGAGCCTGGCCATGGACCCAGTACATTGCGGCGGTTTCGACGTCGTCACGATATCGCAGCGGGCCAACGAGCTCCTCTATTTGAGCCCAATCTGACGCACGGCTGCTCGCCCGGTCTGGCTTCCCGCAGAACGAAATGACACCGTCAAAGTCGCGGAGGTCGTCAGGAGTCAATTCGACTGTGTCCCCAGCAGAAGCGCCGATTGTCGCCACTGAGTCTCGCTTGAGGTCTGGGCATTGTTCCGTTGTTGCCGGCCACTTCGTTCCTTTCGGGGGCTGTTTTGTCGGCACGTAGTACACGCTAGTGGACGCGGCGAGCACAGTGCCATACGCGGCAGTAACCATGACGTTCATCTTATTCATCCCCGATTTCGCCCCTGTTGACGGCGAGCGCTAGTGAAACGACAATTATGGTTAGTGTCGGGGCGTCCGTTACGATATCTGCGACTTCGAGGCCGACCAGACACAACGCGATTGCGCAGCCGTTCTTGAATCGCTGAACGATGACGTAATCGAGTAACCCTGGGCCGCAGACAACGGTAGCAGCCACGACGGAGAGTCCGGCGAGGGAGGCGACCACTGACCGCAGTATAAGCACTCGCTCAGTAGCAACGACTGTCCATACCCAGTCTACAACTCCGTCGCCCGGGAGGAGAAGTGTTACTTCACCGCTCACAACACTCACGCCCGCGTCAAGAAGTAGTAAACAAATTAGCATCAATCCAATAGTCAGTAATGAGGGAACCCACTGCGGCGTCGAATTGTTAACAATTTCAAAAGCAATCACAAATAACACAATCATTGTGAGGACAGCGAACCCGTCAACCCAGAGTACAGCACGGGAAGCCGTCGCTATCGTTGCGGTAAGGGCTGCTGCGGGAAGTTGAACGGCTCCAATCAGAGCCACGATCTGTAGCCCCCGTGTCCTGTTCGTGGTGAGTTCTGCAAGGACGATAGCGACTGCCGCTGGCCCACCGAATACGACTACGCCAAGTGCAACTGAGCTCGAAAATGAACTCAGCGCTCCGGTAGCAACCATGGACGGGTAAATTCCCGCAAACGGGAGCAGCATCACTAACGCGAGTGCTTGGGCACCGCTGACTGCCATCAACTGCCTGACTGTGTTGAGACCGCCGCGGGTCGCCGAGAGGGCTGACAGACGGCTCACTGCCGGCCCTCCGTCGTACGGGTGACCTCAAGCTGGCTCGGAAGTAACGAATAGACTAGGAAGTACGCAGTTGCCGTTACGGCGGCGGTTGGAGACGATTCCACACCGGTAGGCATGGTGGAATGCACCATTGAGATATGCCGACCGACGGCAACTCGCGGGGCTTACAGCCAAGATGTGACTCTTGTAATATACAGTAGTACTGGCAGATTATATTAGTCTTCTGTCGGATCATCTGTTGGGCGTCACCAAGAACACTGTCACGACAACGCAGTCGTCTCTCGTACATCATCGAGAACAAGATCGATGATTATCAGGTAGACCCGGCGGTTCGTGACACGCCGATGCTCGTCGCGGTTGACGAGGCGCACAATTACTTAGCGAGTGCGAGCAGCCTCCGCGAAGAATACATTCTCCGACGGGCGCGCGTCGCTGTCAAGCAGGGCCGGAAGTACAAGCTTGGACTGTGTCTCATCACACAGAATCCGGATGACGTTGACGACGACGTGATCAAGCAAATCAATACGAACATTTTCCTCGGACTGAAGGCTGAGGTCGTCGATGACGTGCCGTCCATCCCTTCCGAGTTCAAGAAAGATCTTCCGAACTTCGGCAAAGGACAAGCTGTCGTGAAAGCACCGGATGTAGAGGCCGTTGAAGTGAAAGGTCTCCCGTACTGTGTCACCCGACACGGTAACTGATGATTCCGGCGTGTGGGACGTGCGATGCCTGTGCGTTCCGGCTTGAGGCGTTTCGGAATGCTGGGTCACGCGATCCGGTCGGGTATGCTGAGCGGCCGGAGTTTTCGTAACCCACGAGTCGATTTTACTCGTCCCAGAATGCCTCGATCCGTTCGTCAAGACGAGAGAGTACGGAGGCGAGCACGTCTCGCCACTCGGGTGGATACTCATCATCGTCGCCTGGTGTTGATGCATCCGGGGGCGGGTGAAAATGCTCGCGGGTGTTGTGATCGTTGGGGTGGCGATCCCATCGACACTCCCACGAATTGTTCGTCTGATACTGCTCGGCGTAGTGGATGCTGAAGTCGTCGGTCTCGAACCATCGGATTCGAAGTGACGCACGTGTGACTCCGCTAGGAAAGTACCCGAGGTCGTAGTCAGCAACGATAGCGTTTGGCGCATACGAAGGCCGTGTATGGACACTCTCGAATCGGGCGCTTCGGAGTAGGTGAGCAGCAATTCGGTCGAGAACTGCAGCATCGATTGGGCCAGTACTGGGTGGATCGCCCGGCTGCTCAGGCATCGATGTGACTGGGAGTGCTACCGGGGGCCGGGTGGTCACGTCGCGCCGCGTCGAGGAGCGCTGCTCGCTGTTCGAGTGTCTTCCACTCAGAGAGCGCCTCCCACGCGTCTTCAGTTGCTCTGTCTTGACTGGCGTCGACGAGAGAGACGTCGTTCGGATCGTCTGCGTCGAACTGTGTTCTGTACGCTTCGATCTCGTCAAGTGTGTCTGTAAGGAGGTCAACGATTTCCTGCTCGGAGTATTCGTCGCGGATACGATCGATGCGTCGCCACTGAAAGTACGCGTCGTTGCGCTCGTACCGGACGGGCCGCGCGTCGTGACGATGGACCATGCCCATCTCATCGAACCACGCGAGATAGTCTCGGGCAGTCTCAGTCCCGCAGTCAGCGAGGTCAGCGATCTCGGATACCTTTGTGGGGGTTCGAAGCCCGGTGATGACATCAAGGAGCCGTTCGCGGATCGGTCCGTCTTTGAGAAGCGTCTCAGGTGACTCAAGTTCGGTGAGGTCCGGCGGCGATTCCGCACCGTCGTACACTTCCTCAGGGATGTCAGTAACCTCCATTCGTGTCGCCTCGTTATTACAGACGTCGGTTCGAAGCGATATATATCTGTGGTCTACTGAATTAATTCTGTTTTACCGTAGCTTGGTATACCGTACGACATCAGGTAGTCGTGTTATCGGGATGAGGAGCCGGCGTGTGGGACGTGTGATATCTATGCGGCTTGAGGCGTTCCGGAATGCCGTGTCACGTGATCCGATTGGCTATGCTGAGCGGCCGGAATTTTCGCATTCATCGGCCAGTCCGCGTCCTGCTTTTGTAGCGGGGCTGTGTGTTCACCCTCTCGGTCGCATCCGACAGAACGCTTATTCGAGCGGTCCACGAAGAAAGAGTATGGCGAGTGCGACACGCGACGCATCCAACGGGGAAGGCGTCGAGTTCATTCACGAGGATGACGGCTCGATCACTGCGAGAGATATCGAGACCGGTGTCGCCTCCTTCGGCGAGACGAAAGCGGAAGCGCTCCGGATGCTTGCGGAGGCGATCGAACTTCACGAAGGTGGTGGTGAACCCGTCACCGATGAGGATCTCGAAGAGTGGGGTCTCGAAGAGACGGAGCCCGGTGACAAGGAGCTTCCCGAATTTATGCGGTGAATGGTCCGGACGAACTTCTCCGGGCGCGAGATTGCGTCTGTCCTCCACGACTTCGGGTACAAGCGTGTCGGTCGTGTCGGTAGTCACCTGAAAATGCGGTATGAATCACCAGATACGGACGAAGTCCGGATCGTGACTGTTCCTATGGCGTCAGAAGACGCGATCCCGACCGGGACACTACAGTCGATTGCTGACCAGTGTGGAGCCGACGACTTCCACGCGTGGTGTGAGTGGATCGACGAGCATCGGTGACGCTCCGCTCGACACCGACTCGTCGGCCGTTTATTCTCGCACACTCGGACCATTTCCCCAGATATCCTATTGCCGCTCGGCCTTTTACGACGTGTTTCAGCAGGCGATTGAGATTGGGAGGAGGAGCTGGCGTGCGGGACGTGTGATGTGTGTGTGTTCCGGCTTGAGGCGTTTCGGAATGCTGGGAGTCACGCGATCCGATTGCGTACGCTGAGCGGCCGGAGTTATCGTAGTCTGGCGGTCACCATCTGTAATCGTCGTGGGATAGTTCCTCCTTGGGATCAACGTTTTTCGGAAACCCATTGCCGTCAAGCGGTCTGAAAATATAGGAATCATCAAGATATCCATTGTTGACCGCTTCACGGAGCTGCGACAGCGACAGAGGTTTGCCTTTGTGTAGGCTCTCTAGGATTTCTGCCTCTGCAAGACCTGGGTCGCCGTATTTGAGATCAAGATCAAAATCAAGGATCTGATGGTCGTCAGCAAGCGATTTTTCGATGCCATCATACATCAGCGTTCGAAATAACTCATCCGTCGAGTGGTCTGTTGAGTCGGGAAGTCGTTGACAGAGTCGAAACGCGAACGCTATCAGGTCTTCTGTAGCGTCGAAGATTGCTTTGTCCTGCTCACCATTGTCAACCACAAGCTGTGTCACATCCCGGTCCTCAAGCTCCGTCGTGAGATATTCTAAATCGTACAGCGCGTTTCGAGTACGGTCTCGGATCCGTTGTCGGGTGTTCCGTTCACTGCCGTCTGTCAGATTTTTTCGGCCGGTCAGGTAGTCGCGGTCGTCTCGTGTCAGAATGCCCCGGTCACGATCTGGTGAAGTCCTCATCCGAATTAGAGTACACAAACAGATCTACATAAAATATCCCGCTTTTTCGTAATCGGAATCAGATTACGATGTTCTCGGTACAAACACCACACTACCCCGTTGTAGCTAGTACGCATGACACCGCTACAACCTGTAGAAATCGACCCGCGAGTGAGTTGCCCGATAGTCCTTGGGAACTATATGAGAGCCACCGGCTTCTTTTTTGAAATACACGAGACACATCTCATAACTGCTCGCCACAATGTAGCCCCGACGAGTGGGTCGCAACTGGAAACTGGCGATCTCGAGATGGGTTTCGAGATGCCCAACACCCACGGTAAGATTGACATCTACCTCCGATCTGACGACACATTCGACGTTGAAACTATTCTGTCCTCGGACATCCCGTATGCCACTATCGACTTACGTCTCGATGTCATCGCTATCCCATTACCGTTTGACCCAACAAATTATGGATATACTGTCTTTGGGCCCGATGATATCGACGATACTCATCCAAAATCACAAACGTTCGATACTATTGGATTTCCGGCCGACTCGTTCCCGACATTCGACGAGTACGACACCGATGCCTACGCCGAACAGATAAGTGGGCCATACAAACTCTCGACAGAGGGGCCAGTCCCTCCAGAAAAGTTACAAATTGATAATATTAAAAACGTCGCTGTCACCCACGTTAGCGGTGAACCTGGTGTTGATAGTGATTATGAGGGGTTAAGCGGAAGCCCAGTACTCGGCGATGGACTCGCAGGAATCCACACACTAAACCTCCCCGCGAAAGCTAAAGACCCAGAGACCGGGGAGCATACCGATAGTATGCTCACCTCATACTGGCGTGCCAATAGTTTCGTCCACTTGGTCGAACAGTACTGACCCAGGTACCGAGCGATTAGGGGGTGTGAACTGTCACATACTGAGTATTCCAACAGAGCTGGTGAGCCACGACTTCTACAGAATGGGTTAGAACTCGTCCTTTGACATCCTCCCCGCGCTGAAGCGCGAGGATTCCCCTCGTGACGGTCAGTCGTTCTGAGCCTGCCCGAGAGCGATATTCCCACCCGATGTGGTACTCTGGTGTGTGTACGCCTCGTTGGCTGTTGTCTCCACGGCGGAGGGCGGGTTATGATCCTCCCGCCAGTTGTGATTGTTCCACTTGAGGTACACAGGCCGTGCCATCGGCCCGACTTCGTTGTTCTGCTGTCTTAAGAACGATTCCGAAGCGGTGAGATCAGCGTGTCCTTCAAACCCGCACGGACACGTCACTGTATCCTGATGGCGAATTGTCTCCTCCCGCTCGCCACACTTCGGACACGTCTGACTCGTCCACGCCTCAGATTCCTCCTCTACCGAGATACCGTACTCTTCACATACGCACTCAACACGATCGATGAATCGGCGATATGCCCAGAAATTGTGTGTTTTCTCATTCACACGCGCTGACCAGTGTGTCGATAACACACCGGAGATATCGCCGACATATAGCGTTGACACGCCACTTTCGTACAGGCGCTCAACCAAATCGCGCGCAAGCGCATCTTGTACGTGATTCCGACGGTTTGTGCGTTTGCGATACAACCGCTCGATACGGCTGCTACTTTCTCGTTGATTCTCGAGGCGTGACTGATAGTACGCAATTTCTTCGGTGGTTTCGTGAAACCGCTCAAATTCATCGCGTCCACTGTAGAGGTACTGGTGACCGGTTGTTGTTGTGCAGGCGACGAGGTTGTTCGCGCCGACATCCAAGGCGGCCTCGTGAGAGGCCAGTGGTGAATCCAATCGAGAACCGTCTACAGTGATTGGTTGGAAAGCCCTGAATGAGTCAGCGGTTTCGTCGTACACGATTTCTAACCGGCCTTGCTCACCGCTCCACTTTGGATCACCTGTGAATTCGAGACGAAGGCGTTGGTTATGGTTCAATCCAAGCTCATCTTTGAGCTCGGACCCAATCGGCACTTCGAGCCGGGAGCGTTCTCCGATTTCGAGTGTGTACTGGTCGTTGCGGACGTACGTGCGAAGCACGCGCCCGTCTTCTTCGTTACCCCAGTACCCGGGTGGCGACGGTTTCTCATCGAGTTTCCCAGCGTGGTATTTCTCGTTGAGACTGAAGAACGACCGCCACGCTTCAGAGTTCTTTCGGATGATCTGTTGGGCAACGGAACTGCTGAGAACGCCTTTGTATTTACTTTCGAGTGTGCCGGTGTCAACCTCCCAGACACTATCATTAGTGTTTGAGAGGAATGATTGACGGCGAGCGTAGTTGGTTTCGTTCCAAAGACTTGCAGAAGCATCCAACCATCGAACGAACACCTCGCGCTCTTTTACAGAGCGTGGGCGAACGTCGAATTGATTGGATCGCTTCACACGAAATCAACACGAGTTATTTGTTTGTAAAGCTACGGAATTCGGTCGGATCCCCGGTCCTGCTATCGAACGTAGATTGTTCAAAAGTTGTCGGATTCATCCCCGGCGTGAACGGCGAGGCTTTCTCCTTGTCTCTCCGTAATTTGTCCATCTTGCATTGGACACAGAGGTCATCGAAAAAGCAAGAGACGTTATCGTACGGGCAGTCGCGGTCCTCGACGTTGACTGATAGGCGACGTTTTTCGTTTTTCCAAATCGACTCCCAGACGTCGATGTCCATGTCAGCTGAACTGAAGACCACTTCTTGCTCTCGGTCGATAATTTTCGCGGTGGTGACCTCGTGTTGATGTTCTTTGACGAGCGTTATCGCCTCCGTGTAGGATGAACACGGGATCACTCGTGTATCGGCATGGTCATCAACGAGTTTCACTCTGATTCGCCCGTCATACTCCTCGGTGGGCTCTATGTGATTTGTCATGACGCGTGAGTTCTCAAACCCCACGCAAAAGCATTCGTGTCTGGGCGTTTGGGCTCATTACCGTACAGGAGTCTCGTGCGTTTCCTTGCGCTCAGACTGGTCAGCAACAGTGTGCCTGTCGCCCTACGTGTATTGTGACGAGCGAGAGTTCAAAAGTCGGGGACGACGAGGATTTATAAGCATGAAAATCAGAATCATAGATATGCGACGCCCGAGAAAATTCATGCATCTGTATTCTGACGATGCTTAGGAATCTCTGGCAAGCTCACCCGATACCCCAAATCTTGGTATCATAGTCCTTTGATGACGCGGGGCCAGCGCGTCATCGGACGTCGCGTGTTTGCGGTGCGGACAGCGGTTAGCACGTGCTACCAATGACGCGACAACATACACCAACCGACGGCGGTAGTGACCAGAGCGATGAATATAGCGGCCGCTTCGAAACAATTGAAGCCAAAGCCAAAGAGGCGCTCAGACACGATGACCCGATAATGGATTGTAATATCTCGGTTAGTGCTCACAACCGAGATTATGATTCAGATCGGAACGTAGCTAATCACCTCATCAGAGCTGGTGAGGAGTGGATTGCGGTTCGAACGTGGTCTGAACCTAGTGACGAAGCTCGGCTCACAGTCACAGATTACGGTGAAACCCTTGAGACAGAAGTCTTGGAACTAGCAGAGGACCATGTTGCTGAACGGATCGCTAATGGAGCACTTGACGCGATCGACAGCCATGAAACGGTCGGGCGACCTGTAAAACCGTTCACTACCCTGGTTCGGTACGCTCCGGATGTTGCGGACGACCTCATAACGGCGTGGGAAACCGCAGCTGACCGCGTCGTCAGGGAACGGCTTTACCAGGGGCTTGCTGGGTGGACCGGACGCACTGCGTGGACCGCATATGAAGAGGAAGGCTTCTATTTTCAGGCAGAACAGGCAGCGACGCAATTTGTCGACGAGCACGTCCGCAAAGACGTAAATGAAGACGTGCAGACGACAATTCGGAACATCTGTAGGGAGGCATTGTATGTCGTGATCGTCCAACACCGCGACCCTCAAACCCCGAATATGCAATACGCAGCGGAGGTGACACTCACAGATTGACATCCTAGACGATTCGATTTGACAGCACCCTATGTTCTGATCGGGCACTGTGTGTCAGTATTACGCTGATTGATCTAGTAAGGTGGACGGTGCCCCGTGACGGAAAAATAGCGAGCTATCGACTACCTGAGTCTGTAATAGTACACCAGAACACCGAGAGCGACGCCCCCTGTTATCAACCGACGGGACCAGTACACGGAGAGGATGTCCCACATATGGAGATAGGGAACGGCGAGAGCGAAGGTTCCGATCAGAAAGGCGGCACCGATATCCCAAGCAGCGAAGCCGTTACCGCTCTGCTCCGGGGGTCTAATCGTATTGTGTACGAGGACTCCCGAGACCAATAACACCAGTAAGGAACTACTGATCACCAGCGGGAGGCCTGCCAGATTCCACCCGTCTGCGTGCCCCAGAGCCCCCGTTTGAAGAACATATGCTTCTCCCTCGTCTTCGACCACGGTATATAACTCGCTTTCATCGACATTGTGCCCCACGGCACCGTACTGAAATTCGTCGGGGACATCGGACTCGTAGTACTCATCGCAGATAAGTGTCCACTCATGGCAGAGAACTATCGTAAATGAGTCGCCCGCAGCAGACCGTGTCTTGTCGAACACCTCCTTGGCAACGGGAGACAGTTCATTATATTGGTAAACGCTCGTTTCGTCCGTAACCGCAGAGTGTTCAATCGATTCAATATCGTTAGCTCGTTCGACTATCTGATTATCGTAGTATCCGGCAAGTCCCGTATCGCTGTACGGCGATGAAATGGCTCCTGGGTAAGAAAAGATGAGACCGATGAGGGCCAACGCCATGGCGACCCGAATCAGACCGCGGACAGTCAAGCGATTCGATTCCTCAATGGAGGGCGGAATATTCATCGCCGTATATCCTCCCCTCAGTCGGTGAATATCTTCTGGCACTCCGCGTTACCATACAAGACGCCATCTGAAACTGGTGGCAACCACAGCGATCAGTTCGCACCCTTCACCCAACGGCTGTTTAAGACGATAATATATCTGAAGAATAGGAGCTCAACAAAGGCGCTTCAGACTACTCGTAGTAACTGACGCGCTCGATAACTTCCGCGAAAGCGACATTCTCGCGTACATCGGTAATCTCGATAGTAACACGCTCGGTCTGTTTAGTGTCGGGAACAATAACGACGAACCCGCGCTCAACACGGGTGATACCATCGCCTTGGTTGCCAATGTCTTCGATTTCGACGGTACGTTGTTCGCCCTCCTCAACAGGAGGCGTCTGTGGCGCTTGCTCGGGCTCCGGAGTAGCATCAGTGTTGGTTGCCTCGTTGGTCGCAGGTGCCGGGAGAACAGCCACACGGTACGTCTCGTCTGCCTGTAGCTCACCAAGGCGGAGTTCTTGCTCCGGTACCTCAACCACATATGACCCATCATGCTCTTCGACCTTGCCCGAGAACAGACACTGAAGTTCCTCTGAAATCTCCATTTGAATACCTTACACTGTAGACGCGATGAAGAGCACTTTATTCTGCTGTCTGCGACTACTCCGGGGCTACAACGTCCTCACACGTCGGACACTCGGTCCACACGCCCTCGGTGCCGTCGTTTTTCTCGTACTCAACAAGAATCCACGCTTCCGAGATCTCCCCACCACATTCCGGGCACCGACCGATCGAGGATTCGTCAGCGTTCATGGAAAGGGGGGAAGGAGCGTGTGACAGCGTTCCTTCCAAATGAATTTCACTCGGGAGAGAACCTAAGCCTTTGGCGGCTTTGCGGGTCGAACGCACAGAATTTCCGGAGAACACAGATCACCAGTAGCATTAACTCACAGCCACCAAAACGTTGGAACCCATGAGTGTCCGCACAGTACTTACTCGGCTACTGCCTGGTGACGGGACAGAGGTAGTCGTGGAGTGCCGCCAGTGCGGTGAGAATCTTGCGTCGGGCGCAGATGAGTGTCCCAACTGTGGATCAGATGAGATAGAGCGCTTTCAGATTTCAGAGTAGACTGCCGCGTTCGGGATACCTCAGTATTCTTCAGACAGATCATTGTCTGAACTGCTAGTCGCTGATGAGTGCGAATGCTCTGCTAATAAACCTACAGATTGGATTGGTGATTTTGTGTGAGATACAGGGAGCGAGTCGGTCAAGAGAAGCCGATCTCACTCGAGGAGTCAGGCCGTAAACAGCAGCAGCCAGATTGATTGGGCGACTGTCGGCTACGATTCGAATGATGCTCCGACTCCGTCAGCAACCGCTTGGAGATCAGCCTTCCGGAAGGTGGAGTCGTCGGCCGCCTCGGGCGACTCTGCGATGCCGACGTGCGCCCGGATGAGTCGGCGCATCTGCGGTGTTGAAGATTGCCCCGCCTCGCTGCCATCGACTCCGAGTGCCTCACAAATCGCTTGGAGCTCCTCCTTCGTGAACGACGCCTTGATTTCCCGTTCGAAGCGGCCCGTCGCCACTCGAATCGCGTTTTGAAGTTCTTGGACGGTCGGACTCATGACTCTCCACTCTCCGCTTATCCCCCTCAAAGTTCCTACTCAATTGCGGTGAGACGTTTCCAACGGTTCGGGCTTGCGACCCTTGTCCATCCCGCACGCAGCTTCTGTATCTCGCACAAGATCTCTAACACGATCGAAGTGTGTTGGTGACAGATGTAGATGAAACTGCTGTGTTGAATAGATGCTGAGTCACGGTTACAGCGGCTCACACAGTGGTTCTATGTTGGTGATGGCGAACATCAAGACGATTTCACGGAACTGCCGATACCAGCCCAGCGCTCGCACGGCGTCGCCGAGCGAGCGCTTCGTTGTCGAGTACGATGTTTCGGCCATCCACCGCTGAGAGTAGCCCTTCGCTCGGTTGAGTGCGTTATTCGCAGCTGCGTTCGCTGACGAGCCGCGGTAATGAACAAGGTACTCAAGGTCATGTGCGGCGATTTCGTACTCGGTATGCCAGTCTTGGAAGCCGTTGTCGGCGGCGACAGACTGCAGGTCGTCCGCGTTTCGGCGGACGACCTGCGGTCCAGTCTTCGTATCATGCTTCCACCGAGCTGCGATGTGAACATCAAGAACGGCAAGCGATTCCACATCAGTCAATGTCGTCACTTTCAGCGTCTGTATCGTCCGTCCTGCCCGCTGACGAAAGTACGATGACGCACGTCGGCGATCGAAGAACGTGCTGTCGAGAGCGGCGTGGCCAGACTGCGGGTGCTGCTGCGCGTTTCCGCGCAGCAGCACCCGCCATACCCACATTTTCAGGCGATCAAACGATTTGTAGATCGTACTGTAGTCTGGGAGATCGTCTCGATCTAAGCCGAGGACGTTACGAATCTCAGCCATGTACTTCAGCCGATTCGGCGTTTCACGATAGCTGTGGCCGTCTTCGAGCCGAAAACAGTGTAGCACAACGTGTTTCCAGCGGGCAAACCCGCCGCTGGCGGGTTCGCCCGCGTGCTTTCCCAACGCTTGTTTGACTAGGCGACGACACTGCTCAACGAAGTCGAGGAGATCGACTTCCATGGACAGAATCGATTTCCTCGGCTTCGTCCTTCTACCCCGTGATACAAGTCGATAAGATCGCTATTCAACACAGCAGATGAAACTGGGCTGTAATCACTGTATAGAGTTTGACGAACTTGTTGCCCCACTACGGAACTTCATCAACGGAATCACGGAGCCCATCTGGGGTAGACCATGCGAAGCACCGGTCGTGGAGTTCGAAGAGACGGAATTCGTTGAGGTGGACCCAGCTGTATGAGACCGGTGCGTGCTCGCTGTCTTCTCGATCCGCCAATCGGTCGATGACCGCCGCTGCTGTGAGATCGATATTGTTCTTGGTGGCGGCAGTGGTGAGCGAGTCGATCTCATCTTCGATGGCAGCGTCGTCGAGATCGTCGTTGAAATAAATAGTCGCAGCTGCTGCGATGACATCGGCTTCCGTGTCGAGGTGCTGTTCGGTCATCCATGTGTAGTCCCGCGGTAGCACGTACGATTTGTCGAAATACGGCGTGGTACTGATTTTCCCAAGTTCGGTGACTTCACCGCCGGCGTCCTGTTCATACACAGCGACAATTGTGTCGGCATGCGTAGCGAGGAGAGTGAATCGAATGCGAAACACCGGAAGCCGATCGAGATCCAACTCCGGGAGATCACCCATCAAGAACGGGTACGTACCGAGCCGCTTGTCGAGTTCGTTCTGAACAATACGAAGCCGTCGGAGATACGGATCGCGGTAACTGCCGAGGATGAAATACGAGTCTTCGGGGGTATGGAGGTGTGGAAGTTCTTGGTTGGCAAACCCCAGTATATCCGATGTTTCGTGCGGTTCGAGTTCGAGACCTTGGAGCGCATCGTTCACGCTCTCCATGATCTCTGCCGCATTTGGGGGCGGACCGGGATCAGCCATACTGTGGGTTCCTCGACGAGGAAGCAAATAGCTTGCTAACTAATATGGTATATCTACTGATTTACCACATTGGTTGACCCAAAGTATTATTCGCATCGTCGAGGTATGCTTAAGCGACAGTATGAGCGACACCTCTGCCGCGACGGGTGACGGGCCGTTCGAAGAGCAGCGGCAGATCTACGACCTCCTGTCACAGGAAACGCGACACCTAATCCTACAGTTCATTCTTGGACACCCGGAGCATCTCCCGTCACTCGACGAGCTGGCCTACATGATGCCAAAGAACAAGGCCGCAATCCGGGACCAAGTGGAGGTACTCAGGGACAACGATATTATCGACTGCTATCAGCACCCGCCGAATGAGGACGCGCGCGATCTCCCCTCGCAGTTCTACGGCCTGACTGAACACGGTGTGGAGATTCTCTATGAGTACAAATATCTCCGCGGACTCCCCGTCGCGCGTGCCCTCTACGATAATACGCGGCTTTCTGAGAAAGCCCAACGGCACCGTGACGCATCACGTCCGGAACTCCCAGACGCAGTCCTCGACGCGCTCACAATTGACGCGGGTGACGACACCGAGTTCGACCGCTTGGAGCAGTATATCCGCGAGCGGAACGAGAGCACCCACAGCGTCGACGACCAGGTAACAGTGGCAAAAGCGTTCTACAACGCAGGTATCGATTCCGAAGCAGAGGGGATCAAGCGAGCAGAGCTGATCGACTCGCTTGCTGTTGATATCGAGTACCAACCGCGAACGGTGCTCAACCACCTCGTGGATATCGGAATCCTTGCGCAGACTGCGCCGCCCGGACCGGACGTCTTTGCGATCAGCGAGCGGCTTGACGACATCGTGAACGGGCAGGTGACTGAGGAAGCTGAAGCGAATTTGAATGCCCTCATCGCGCATATCGACGACGAACTACAGGTCACAGCGCTTTCCGAGGACGCTGCGGAGCAAGACGGACCACAGGCTCGTGTCTCAGCACCGTCCGTCGCCGTCGCCGACGGTGCCGGGCGAACAATTCGAAGTATCCTTGCCGCGGAATTCGGTATCGAACCAGAACAGACGATTGAGTACCTGCGGTCCGGTGACCCGGTGGAGCGGCTCAATACGGCTGTCGAAGCGATCGAATCCTCTGAAGAAGTGACGAAGTCGGAAGACTACGGACAGATCGTGTTCGTCCGGCCAGCGTACCGCTATCGGCTGACCGAGCAGGCGATCGATCTCGTGTCGTAGTCCGCGGGAGTTGGACAGTAAACTACCCCACCCTACTCCCTCGGCGCATACGCGCCTCGGTCCTTGAGGGTGGGGCTTTGATGTGAACTCCCGGCAATCAGTCACCAGCAATAGGCCGGTGACTCTCGCCGTTCAACGTCCCACCATTCACACGCAGGTCTACTTCTGCGTCTCCGCTCCCCGACTTGGGCGAGGAACGGAGTCTGTGTGTCCGCTTTCGGGCGTACCGTAGCCCGATATTCTTCGCACCGTTGTAATCCGCGTTCACCTCGTAGCCACACTTCTGGCAACAGAAGTGTTCTCCGTGGCGGTTGTCCTCGTGCGTGAACCCACAATCCGTCCGAGAACAGCGTTGAGATGTGTGGTTCGGCTCGACCTGCTCCACGGAAACCCCCTGTTCGGGCGCTTTGTAGGAGACGTACTCGTAGAGGCGTCGGAACGCCCAAACGTGGTGCCACTTCGCCTGCGGAAGCCGCTCTCGAATGTCGGTCAACTCCTCGAACACAATAACGTCGCAGTCGTGTTCGACAGCTTCCGCGACAAGTTCGTTAGCGACCGTGTGGATGTACTGTTTCCGCCACGCTTCTTCGCGCTTCCCGAGGCGAAGCAAGGCGTTGTGCGCGGCTTGTGTGCCGCGCTGTTGCATCTCACCACGCCGCTTCTCAAACTCACGGCACCAGTGGTCGTAGTTGTCTCCCTGCCAGAATGTACCGGTCGAGGAGACTGCCAACGAGTTGACGCCGAGGTCGATACCGAGGACCGTTTGGTCGGGGTGCCCGGTATCTTCCGAAACCTCTACGTCACCGTCTATCCGCCGCGTCGAGAGTTGGATGTAGAACTCGTCGTCCACCGCATCGTATCGAACCGTACTTTCGCGGAACTCGTAGTCCTCGGAGAGAACGTACCGCTCGTAGGGCGTCGGGCTGTCTGCCGGGAGAACGAACGATGGTTCTACCCGCCCCTCGACGGTTGCCAGCGATACCTTGTTGCGGTAGAAGGTCGCGCTCCGTGCGTCGTAGTCCATCGTTTCAGCGGTAAACGTCGGACAAGAGACACGCTGCCCTTTCTTCCACCGTTCGACACACGCTTTGACGGCTTCGACGGCGCGTTTGATGGCGGCTTGGACGAGTTGTGCCTGTAGGTCTGTCCCCTCTCGAAGTTCGGAGTAGAGTGCGTCACGAACCTGTCTCTTGTTGGTTCTGCACTCAGTGTAGGTGGTGTCGGACCAACAGTAGTCGGCGGTTCGGTTCGCGCAATACAGGTATTGCTCGGCAGTTCGGTGGAGTACATCACGTTGCTCGTCGGAAAGGTCGAGTTTCACGACGGCAGTTCGACGCACGTCCATAACTTCAGAGAGTACCTGACGGTACTTATACGCTTGGGAGTCAGTCGGTCGCAGTATGCCGGTTGTGTCGTACCATGTCGGTTTCCTCTCCGGCCTACTCACTCCCTTTGCTACGCTTCGGTCGCTCCTTGAGGCCGGAGGCTGCACCTCGAAAACGCTGAACCCGAACCCCCACAGTAACCGCTTGTGCGGAATTAGACCAGGATCAGACGGTAACGGCTGTCGCTAAGACGGTGAACGTCGGTCCTGTTGTCGCTCGTATGCTGCGAGCTGTTCGATCCGGTCATCTGTCGGCGGATGCGTCCGGAACAGCCAGCGTTCGAACCGATACAGCCGTTTTCGCAGCCACCAGTACGACGGCTCTCTGTTCCCGTCCGGACCGAGCATCACTTTCTCCAACTCTTCCGGTTCGAGCGGGAGGATCGAGAGCGACGAAATCCCCGACACCTCGCGTAGGTCCCGATTCGGCGTATCTGAAATGCTCCGGTCGAGTTTCGTGAGCGCAGTCGCAAGCACCGCAGGTGAGCCAGTCACCGCAACGGCGGCTCGATCTGCGGCTTGTTCTCGCGCCCGGGAGAGTCGGGCAGTCATCGCTTTCCCCGTTCCCCAGATGAGCGTCGAGACGAACCCAAGTGGAACGATGAGGATCGCAGCTCCACCCGGATTTTCGATGTCGGCAAGTCGCGTCCCGAGTCCGCGAGCGAGGATCACGGGGAGTGACACGGCCGTCATCACCATCGCATCCCGATTTTTCACGTGCGCGAGTTCGTGAGCGACGACCGCTTCAAGTTCGGCACGTCCGTCGATCGTGTCGAGCGTCCCGCGGGAGAGGACGAGATGGACGTTTTCCGGACGGAATCCGACAGCCAATGCTTCAGGAGTCTGTCGATCCGAAAGGGCGATCGTCGGAACGGGGACGTCGAGTTGTGCTGCGACGCGGGTCACCAACTCGTACAGCTCGGGCTCGGCCTCCTCGTCGATGCGGTCGGCGTCAGCGAGCCGTTCGATCGTGTCGACCTGTTTGTATTCGAGGTAGCCGATCGTCACCACGATCAACGCAGTGAGTCCTCCGGCGATCGATGACGCTTCTGAGATATCAAGAAACGAAAGTACACCGTAGAGAACAGCCCAAATCCCACAGAGAAACGCGATCGTGACAGCCACCATACCAAGAATTGTAACGGTCATCTGAACGGGAAGCGACCACCGTCGAGAGGGCATGGGTTTCCGATGGTTTGAGACACAGTAGTAAGTTCGGTTTGCTATGATTGTCTTCCCAACAGTCGGTTCTGTTGAAATCCTTAGAAAGCGATTATTTGTCTCAGTCGCGGTCAATACAACAGTCTCATTGATCGGCTATTTCATTCAGTTTTGTCTCTGAACAAGCGGATTTCAGCAGGACTGAGCATACATACCGCTCAATAGCTCACATACCAGCGGCTATCTACGTAGCACCCCCTTACGAATCTGTGCTCAGCACCTACCCCCATACGAATCCGGTTTGTGGATCGGCCATTTCGGTACGGACTATCGAATCCACCAGCGATCTGCGAAGAGACCCAGGAATGGTAGCTGACGGGCTACCTCAGTTCGCTGAGCGAGTCATAAACGAGAGGCTCTTCACAGCGCTTAATTCTCGGCGGCGAGCTCTATTACTGGGTGCTGCGACCGTTGCTGCGGGAGCTGTTGGGCTTACATCTGTCTCACTCCCTCGAACCGATGGTGGAACTGCGACTCCGATCGAACAGAGTTCTCCCGAGCCCACGACAGATCCGACGCTGATCGCTCATCGGGGCTTTGCGGGAGAGAACCCGGAAAATACGCGTCTAGCTGCGCGGGCAGCGACCCGAGAGAACGGGCCTGGTCGACAGGCTGATTTTGTTGAGATTGATGTCATCCCGACCGCCGACGGCGATGTCGTGGTGTTTCACGATGACGACCTTGCAGGCCGCGACGGTGAGGGAATGGGAATTACCGAGACATCGGGCGTTGTTTGGGAAACAGATACAGAAACAGTCACCAGCGCGGAGGTGCTCCAAAGTGGGGAAACGGTTCCGCGGCTAGGAGAATTACTCGAGTCGATCCCGTCGGCTGTCGGTGTAAATATCGAGTTGAAGAATCCTGGGAGTACTTCCCTCCGATTTGGCGAAAAACTGTCCGGCGAGGCGCTCGACGCTCAGAAAGCGGTCTGGCGTCCCTTCATTGACCGCGTCGTCGACATCGTAAGTACCCACGACCACGAGATTCTCTTTTCGTCGTTCTATGAAGCAGCGCTTGCCGTCGTAGCTGAACAGTCAACGGCGTCTGTCGCACCGATCCTCTGGGAGTCAGTCGACGATGGGGTCGCAATTGCCGAGGCGTACGACGCCGATGCGATCCATCCACCCGTAGCGATGATCCGTAACACTCCGTTCTTCGACCACGGACGCTTCGGTGAGACAGATTTGGTGCGAACGGCGCAGCGCCACGGATGGGATGTCAACGTTTGGACCGTCGAATCGTGGTATCAGGCCGATCGCCTCCTCGACGCAGGGGTCAACGGGCTCATCGCTGACTACTCTACCGTTCTCCCAAAGTGAGCGTTCGGCCGATACTAGCCCTAGCGACTCGTGGTTGGTATCGAGTCGCATAGAGTAATATATATCTCTGCTATCCAATATACGTTGACATATATTACTATTAGCAGCAGTTATCAGTGGATTTTGTTTCTTCAGATATGTATGGCGCCACATGCCAAGAAGCCGGCTGGGATCTCACGGCGAAACACACTTACGACAACTGGTGCCGCGCTCGCGGCAGCGAGCGGCCTTGCGGGATGTTTAGGCGGAAACAGTAGCGGTGGTGGCGCACAGTTCTCACCGATCAACGAGGAACTCACCGTATGGCATGCGATGGGTGGAACAAACGGTGAGACCCTGAATCAGATCGGGACGAACTTCGAAGAAGAGTTCGAGACGGGCGTGAACATGGAGTTTCAGGACTCCTACGAGAACGTCCTCACGAACACCCTCTCGGCGTTTGACTCCGGGAATGTCTCGGACATGCTGCAGGTCGACTCGCTGTTCGCGCAGCAAGTGCTCGACACCGATCAGGTGCGGCCGGTCGAGGAGATTCTTCCCGATGATTTCGACGCCGACATTTTCCTCGACAACGTCGCGGAGTTCTTCACCGTGGACGGCGAGCTCACCTCGCTCCCGTTCAACAACTCGAACGCGATTATGTACATCAACCGGGACGCGTTCGAGGAGGCCGGACTCGATCCCGATGATCCGCCGCAGACACTGGCGGAAGTCCGCAGCGCCTCGGAACAGCTCGTTGACCAGGGCGTGACGCAGTACGGGATCACATGGCCGAATCACGTTTGGTTCGTCGAGACGTGGTACGGGTTCGAGGGCGAACTCTTGACCGATGCAGAAAACGGCCACGCCGGGGAGCCATCGGAATTCCGGACCCCTGATGCGGCCTACGACCTCTACGACTGGTGGAAGGGCATGTCTGACGACGGCCTCTACACGAACCCGGGGATCGAGGCGTGGGGCGAGGCGACGTCGCTGTTCATCGAACAGGAAGCCGCGATGGTACTCACTAGCACCGCCTCTGTCGCAGGGCTCATCGCTGACTCTGAGGACTTCACCGTCGGTGCCGCGCCGTATCCGAGTATCAGCGAAACCCGTGTCGGCCCGGTGATTGGCGGTGCTTCGTTTTACGTCCCCGACGGATTGCCTGAAGAACGATATGAAGAAATCGGGCAGTTGCTCGAATACATGTCTCGGCCGGAGGTCCAAACGGAGTGGCACAAGGGGTCGGGCTACTACCCGATCACGCAGCCGTCGGTCGACGCGCTCGATGAGGAGGGCTGGTTCGAAGAGAATCCGATGTACCAGGTTGCGCTCGATCAGCTGCAAAACGGCGATGCGAGCGACCCGGCGACCAAGCGGGCGCTGCTCGGTCCGGCGCGGAATGTCCAAACGGTCATCCAAAACAAGTCGGTAGACATTTTGAACGCCGACAGCATCGATGCCGAGATTGAGGCGCTCAAGACCGACGTGGACGACGTGCTGACTGAGTACTACAACTGACCGCGGAGTCACACACCCATGTCCACACGCGAAATTTTTGACAGCCGGATCGAGTCCGGGTTGCTGCTGTTGCCGACCCTGCTCGTCTCGATTGTCTTCCTGTACTATCCGACAGCGCTCGCCGTGCGAACTAGCTTCTTCGACTCAAGTTTCGGGCAGGTAGACGAGTTTGTCGGCATGGAAAACTACGTTACACTTCTGGCTGACTCGGGATATCATTCGAGTCTACTTCTCTCAATACTGTTTGCTGCTGTCGTGGTGGCCGGCGTCATCTCCGTCTCGCTATATCTCACGTTTCTCATCCACGAGGTTGACACCGGCCAGGGGCTGTACCTGATCTCCGTAATCTGGCCGTACGCTCTTCCACCCGCGGTCGGTGCGCTCGTTTTCCTGTTCATCGCACATCCGACACTGGGCGTGTTGACCGGTCCGGTCGAGGCGCTCGGAATTGACGTCGACTGGTTCAACAACGGCCCCCAGGCGTTCGTCGTCGTCGCGCTCGCAGCGATATGGAAACAGATCGGTTACAACGTGATCTTCATGATTGCGGCGATGAACAACATCCCGGACACGCTCACAGAGACGGCGGAACTTGACGGTGTGAGTGGGATCCGACGGCTCTTGTCCGTGTACGTACCGATAATGACGCCGACGCTGTTTTTCCTCGTCATCATCAACACCATCTATGCGTTCTTCGGTACGTTCGCGTTCGTGGATCTACTCACGAGCGGTGGGCCGTCGAACGCGACGAACATCTTGATCTTCGACCTGTATCAGGAAGGATTCTCCTTCTTCAATTTCGGCGTCGCCTCGACGAAGTCCGTCGTGTTGTTCCTCGTCGTCGGCGTACTGATGCTCGTACAGTTCCGTGTGACTGAAGAATACTCCTACTACGGTGGCTAAAATGGTCCAACTACTCCAATACGCGAAGCGACAGGCCAACGCGCTTAGAGGGAACCAAACAGAAACCACCCACGATGTGCGTCCCGGGACGCACCTCCAACTGTGGTTCCTCGTATTGGTCGTGGTGTTCCCGATTGTCGTCGCGGTGATCGTCAGTACCAAAGAGACAGGCGTGGTGACGAGCCTCGGCGATCTGCTACCTGGGAGCTACGCCGTCGAGAACTACCGCGAGGCACTGGTCGATTACCAGTTCGGCCGATTCATGTGGAACTCACTGGCGATGTCGCTCGTGATCGTCGTCGGGAAGCTCATTGTCTCCGTGTTCGCGGCGATGGCGATTGTCTACTATCGAGTCCCGTACAAGGACCTCGTGTTCCTGTTCATCCTGTTTACGCTGTTGTTGCCCGTCCCCGTTCGGTTCATCCCACTGTTCCAACTCATGAACGATCTCGGGTGGAGCAACACGATCCTCGCTATTACCGTTCCGTACATCGCCAGCGCTACGACGGTGTTCATCCTCCGTCAGCACTTCCTATCGATTCCGACATCGATCGTCGAAACGGCGAAAATCGACGGTGTCGGGCCGCTCCGATTCATGCTGTTTGTGCTGTTGCCGATGTCAAAAGGCGTCCTCGTCGGCGTCTCTATCATCATGTTCGTCTACGCGTGGAATCAGTACCTCTGGCCGCTGATCATCATCGACTCCGAAGCCAATCAAGTCGCTCAGGTCGGACTCCAACTGCTACAGGGCGACGTTCAGGGCGGGCAGCTCTCGTGGTCGCTCGTGATGGCCGGCTCGACGCTAACCCTGCTACCACCGCTACTGCTGATGATCGTGTTCCGTAAACCACTGTTAGAGACGTTCAGCATCCAACAAAAATAACAATGACAACCGTAACACTACAGAACCTACAAAAATCGTTCGGCGATGTCGTCGCCGTCAATAGCATTGATCTCGAAATCGAGGACGGAGAGTTTCTCGTTGTCGTCGGTCCGAGCGGGTGTGGCAAAAGCACGACGTTGCGGCTGCTTGCGGGGCTTGAACCGACGACTGACGGCCGGATTGAGATGGGAAATCGAGACGTCACCGGCGTCGAGCCCAAAAATCGGAACGTGGCGATGGTGTTTCAGAACTACGCGTTGTATCCCCACATGACTGGGCGGCGAAACATTACCTTCGGAATGAAATCGAGCGGTGATTTTTCCGATGCGGAGATCGAGAGCCGGGTAGAAGACGCGGCCGAAACCCTCGATATCGAAGACTTACTCGATCGGAAACCGGAGGCGATGTCCGGTGGTGAACGGCAGCGCGTTGCGCTCGGCCGCGCCATCGTCCGTGATCCGGACGTCTTCCTGATGGATGAGCCGCTGAGTAATCTCGACGCGAAACTCCGAATCCAAATGCGTGCTGAGCTTGCTCGACTTCACTCTGCGCTTGAGACGACGACTGTCTATGTCACTCATGACCAGACCGAAGCGATGACGCTCGGAGAGCGAGTCGTCGTGATGAACGACGGGCAGATCATGCAGGTCGATGAGCCGCAGGTGTTGTACGACTTCCCGGCGAACCGGTTTGTTGCGGAGTTCATCGGCGACCCGGCGATGAATATGATCCCCGTCGATATCGAGAACGGTCACGCCGTCCACGACGCGTTTACCCTTCCGCTTCCGTCCGGCGACGACTCACCCTCGACTGAGCGGAACGGAGCTGGGGACACGCGGATTAGTGACGCCCGGCACGCGATTCTCGGCATTCGCCCGGAGGATTTCCGCCTCTCGGATGTACAGACAGATGACGGGTTACCGACGATAGACGCCGAGGTAAACGTTCGAGAACCGCTCGGAGACAGTTTGCTCTTACACTGTTCAATCGGAGCCACAGCGTGTAACATACAGGCAGAGCCGCGAACAGAAGTTCATGCCGGTGACACGGTGTCCGTCACGTACGACCCTGCGCGGCTTCATTTGTTCGAAGATAAGACCGGAGAAGCGTTCTATCACTCAGGGTTACATCTCCCATCCGATGAACAGGTAGTGTCCCAAGTTTCGAAATAGCGATCCGAGAAGAAATAGTATACTGTGTGACAGGATATTCATTCAATCTAGGTCACGACAAATCATCACAAAACCAACTACTGTTACGAGTAGCGTCGGTATTATTTCCGTACCAGACAATATTGGGCTGTTGGGTGTGCTGTGCGACACGCTGAAGATATTCCTCTGCGAATACGAACACATGCCGAAGGTCAGCGTCGAGATTCCCCAGGAATTGCTTGATGACCTCGACGAGCACGTTGGTGACGAGGGAAAGTTCGTCAACCGAAGCGACGCAGTTCGGGCATCGATCCGGAAAACGCTCGACATGCTCGATGATATCGATAGACGACACGGACGGGTTGAGACGGATGAATCTGAATCTCATTAGTTGTCCCTGCGAGAAAACTCAGCGTGCGCTTAGGCAGTCCCACGAGCGACGCTCCTCTGAGAAGTACAGATACGTCAGAAGCAGGGAGAGAGCATGCTACCAGTTGCTAGTTCGTGGTCGATGCCGGCCAGTCGGGTGTAATGTCGACCAGCTCGGCACTTATCTGCCAGAGTCGCCGTCGAACCGCTTGGTTCGTGGCCTCGGGAGCGGGGTCTTCGGGACCATCGCTGCCGACGTATTGGCCACTTACGGAGCCATACCGAGGGCCCACGAGAAGTGTTTGGAGGCGTTCGGCGGCCGCCCGTTTTGAGGTGGCGACACCCGGAACCATCCCGGCGATCCGAACCAGCAGCCGCGTTCGGAGCGACGCCTCCCGGAACAGGTTCGTTGACGGAACGAACCCCGGATGAACGCAGTTGACCGTGACTGCGGCGTCGTCCGGGAGACGGGCATCAAGTTCGACCGTGAACGCGATGTTCGCCAGCTTCGAGCGGGCGTACGCGTCGAGTGAGTCGTACCCGCCCGTCAGTTGGAGGTCGTCGAGATCGAGTGTCGCCCGCCGGTGGATGTCCGAAGCAGTAACGACAACACGCGGATCGGGTGCGTCACGGAGGTGGTCGAGCAATTCGTATGTCAGGAGGTAGGGGGCCAAGTGGTTCACCGCGAGCGTGAGTTCGATTCCGTCCGGACTCTCACGCCGTGATCCGGCTGAGAGTCCGGCGTTGTGAGCGAGGACGTCGATCCGGTCGTACTCGCGTTTCACGGTTGCTGCGAGGGACCGAACGGTAGATTGGGAGGCGAGATCGGCCTGATGGAACGCGATTGTTCCGACAAAGTCTTTGGACCGTTCTACGAGAGTTACCCCCTTCGACTCGTCGCGGCCGACGACTACGACGGTCGCACCTCGGTTTGCGAGGTCAACCGCTGCCACCCGTCCGAATCCGCTCGTTCCGCCTGTGAGAAGGATCGTGCGGTCAGAGAGATCGTCGGTCATCTCCCGTTTCGACGCCGACGGTCCAAGAGCGCGAGGAGCACGTACACAGCGCCGATCACGCGGACACCATCGGTGAGGTGTTCGTTCCACTCCACTGACTCAGGGTCTTCGTACACGAGCGACCCCGCGATGTGCTCGTACAGTCGCGGGATGAAAAGCAAGACGGCACCAAAGATTCCGGTGACATTCATCAGCCACGCGTAGAGGCGGCCGCCACGGAGCGCAGCGAGTGTGATAACGACTCCTTCAGCCCGAATCAGGGGATTAAACCACGGATGGACGGTGTTTTCCTCAGGGTTCTCGACCGCAATCCCCTCGAATACGTCCACGATCCGATCCGGAACGAGCGTCGTGAGAACACCGAGCGCACCGAGAAACCGCCGTAGCATACGCGGTTTTTCAATCTGACGTAGCTTAAGAGTCGGTGCCAGCAGAATGGACTCCTCACTTTATCATTGCGGCCACTAAATTACCGCCAGCGCCGTCGCAAACATGCGAAGAGATATCAGCGTCTTTCGGCCGGTCGAAGCCTACGCGGAGGCCGGCTCTTCTAGAACGCATGGCGTGGTCGCAATCATCTCCTTCTGTATGTTCGTCGGAACCATTATTTTCGGATTTATCCCGGTCACGAGGGAAATCGAAACATCCGGTTATTCGACCGCAGACCTACAGGAGTCAACAAATCGAACCGGCGTAGACACCATCTTACAGGCATTCGAGCCGATCATGGATTCGGTTGTTCTCCTCTCTATGCTCGATTACCTCTTTATTGTCGCTGGGTTCTTTCTCTTTTTCTCGCTCCATTCACTCGTGATGCAGCGACTGTCGTTCGACGACCGTCTAGTGCTAATTCCGAAGCTCGGGATGGTGCTGACTGTTTGTTCACGGCTCCTCGATTCATTGGAGAATTTCTGGGTTATCCTGATCTACTCAAACCCCGATAGCTATCCCACCGTTCTCATAAGCTTGATGAACACCACCCAATCGGCGAAATGGCTGGTGGTCACGGTCGAATACCCGACCCTCGGACTCGCCATCGTGTTGGTTCTTCTAGTCAAATTCACATCTCTGTTCGATAGGAAGACGCCTCAGATATAATCGGATGCCTACAATCGCCCATAGACAAGCACAGTCTATACCCGTCTCACGGAACTGTTCGGTGACTCTGGTTTCGACGAGATAGGTCCTGTTGAAATCCTCACCCGGTGATGTCTTCTTGGAGCCGTGCTGAATACAGAGCGCGTATCTCCCGCTGAGAGTTTGAAGAAGATTGTCTGTTCGAATCAGTCAGTACCGGATACAAGTACGGTGATGGGAGATATGTGAAGTCCGTTACTCTGGCAGTTGGCCCAGTCGTCGCACTATTAACCGTTGTCAAGCACGAACTCTTGGAGATCTTCAAGAAGATCCGGGCGTTCATCGACTATCTGCTTCACGCGTGAGTGTGCCGCAGTATGACAATCACGACAGAGAACGATGAGATTGTCAACATGGTCAGGGCCACCAGCTGAAAACGGAATAATATGATGTACTTCGAAGGAGGGGCCATCCTCATCAGTGGGGGTAACTACGTCACCACATCGTTGACATTTTTGTTCGTCTCGCTTGATGACCCGTTCGCGTAGTGATTGAGGCAGTCGTCTGGTTTCTGCGATGCTCTCGGAGTGGACTATTTTGTGGTGTGCGCGCATCCCTCCCTCGTTGGCAAACACCTCCCCGCACGTCGGGCACTCTCTTGGGTTGGTATAGTCGACGAGTTTCTCTCCATGAGAAATTGTATGGTGTGCTTTCATATCTCGTTCATGAACGAAATCATCTCGTCCACAGGACGGACATACGTGTTTACTCATCGTGGAATATTTGGTAATCAGAGTAGCATAACTGTTCAGGTGGGATTTTCGCCGGTCAATACAAATTTCGAGTACTACAGGCGATTCGGTAGGTCAGAAATAGAATGAATGTAGCCATTGTACTGTATTCATCCTCTGTATCTCGCACGTCGATTTCATCAGCTCTTAAGAATTTCACCTATGGAAACGCTGCTACCCGGGCAAACCACGTCTAGCGACAAAATGATTACGCCGTCTGGGGATCTGCTGTTTTCACAGCCNATTTCACCTATGGAAACGCTGCTACCCGGGCAAACCACGTCTAGCGACAAAATGATTACGCCGTCTGGGGATCTGCTGTTTTCACAGCCGGTAGGCGGTCGGAACGTGTCTGCGGTGCGGTCGCTGTCTGGCGATAGCTGACGCTCACGGAGGGCCTCGGCCGGCCACTGAGGGCCGCCGGACCGGCGGCCCTCAGATCCCTCGTCTATGCGGTTACACCCGGTGGATCGTACGCTTCTCTCCGATCAAGCATGTGGTAGATCGATACCAGCATCTTCCGAGCTGCTGCCACGATCGCTTTCTGTGAGTTCTTCCGGCTTGCTAACCGGTCGTAAAACCGACTGAGATACTCGTCGTTACTCGTATGAACTGCGGTGTTTGCTGCTTGGACGAGCAGCCATCGTACACGCCCCGATCCACGTTTCGAAATGCCCCCTTCGATCCGCGAGTCGCCTGACTCGCGGATCACCGGGTTCAATCCCACGTAACTGACAACCTCCTTGTCACCGTCAAACCGGTCGATCCCACCTAACTCCGCGTAGATTGTCAGCGCAGTGTAGTAACTCACACCGGGAATCGTCATGAGCAGCTGGGTCTCCTTCAGAGACCCAGCGCGCTCTTCGATCGTCTCATCGAGCTTCTGAATCTCTTCGGTGAGCGACTCGATCAGGTCGAGGTACGACTCGAGCAGCGTGTCGAACGGCGTCGGGATCGAGAGTCCCCGCAGGGACTCTCGTCCCTCCACGGTTAGCGGTTTCACGTCTTCGGTGATGCCGTGATCGGAGAGGAGTCCATGGACCTTGTTGGCGTACTTGGTACGGTTTTCGACCAGAGTCTGTCGCCCGCGCACGAGTGCGCGGGCTTCCCTAACCTCCTCGGTCGGAACGTAGCTTTCAGGCACCGAATTTAACCGGAGCATCCGCGCGAGTTCTTTGGCGTCAACGCGGTCGGTTTTCTTGTCGGTGTCTGCAATCTGGTTGATCTTTTTGGGATGAGCAACGGTCACATCCAAGTGCTCCGACAGCGTATCGTGGATGTGGTAGTAGTTGGAGGTCGCCTCAAGCACGGCTTGTGCGCCGGCGTACCGCTGGGCGAGGTCGTCGAGGT
>NZ_AOJH01000038.1 GCF_000337355.1 Halorubrum kocurii JCM 14978
CGCGAACCTCTTCGACGATCTTCCCAGCCTCATCCATCACTGCCACCTGTGCGTACCGTTTGTGGACGTCGATTCCGAGGTACATGGTTGGTTCACCCGGGACGCCAGTGCGTGAAGCAGAGATTCACCTATTCGGGCTTTCCCGGATGCCGCGCGGCGCGGCATCCGGGCTGTAGCGCCCATGACTCGGCTTCTTTCGCACACGGACCAGTCAACAAAACGTGCTCTGTGGCACGAAATCCAGGTCGGTCTCTTGCGCCCCATATCTTGTTTCACGCTCTCNATGGCACGTGAAATCCGTCGGTCTCTTGCGCCCCATATCTTGTTTCACGCTCTGCTAGGGTAGCAGCGTTTCCATCGAGTCAACAGAGCTACGAGAGTCATACCCGTGCGCGCTGTATTATCGTACGCCTCGATGTTCGGTTCAGAGTAGGATTTTCGCGTCACCCACCGTCACTCCCCCTCGACGACCGCTACCGCAACTTCATTTCGTCGCATGAACGGTGGTGTCCACGGGTCGTTATACCGGAGAAGATAGGGATCGCCGTCCGGTTCGATATCTTCATGTTCAAGCGTAGCAAGCAGCTTCTCCATCCGTCGTTCGACCCGCCACTCCGGGGCATACCACGAAAATTGATCCACAGCGACTGTCTTCTGTGGTTCGGTGACGAGTGTAACATCTGGGTCCGTCGGTTCCGGTGCCGTTTCAGGCGTGTACTCGGATGGCAGATAGAACGCCATCCGGATCGTCTCAGCGTCGGTCCCGGTCGCCTCTGATCGAACAGGAGCCGTCATCGTAATTGAGTCCCCAGATTGGGTTTCGACAGGGGCCGTCATCGAGATCGACTCATCACCGTGGTTGGCTCCCGAGATGTACTCGAAGAGGCGCTGAAACGCGACCCGCTGCGTCGGTGCCGCCGTTTCAACAAGAACCGTCTGCGGATAGCGCCGAATATCAGCGCCGTTAATGGTTCGTAGCTGCTCGTACGGGACTGACTCTGCCTTCTTAGTCGAGTAGAGTCCCCACCCAACCCAGCCGGCAAGTACCACACCACCACCAACAAGTATCGTTTTCGTAATTGATCTCATACAGCACTATTGTCGTCTATCGTGATTAACGAACTGCCCGACAAGCGTTGAGCTCTTTCGCTGTCCGACAAATATACAGCTCTATGAGTGATGACGGAGGATTGCTGTGATCTCTTCGGGATTCTGTGTGGGGTCAGTCCACTCATCAGTATCTGCGGATTCGATGTAGAGTTGGAGCATATGAGACCCTTCGACGAGAAAGACGGATGCTCTCTTGTCCGGCTCCGGCTGATGTTCGAACGCCACCAAGAACCAGTCTTGCGTCCCGTCTTGTGCTATTTCGACGTCTGTCTCACCGACGTCCCATCCCGTCGGAATATCGACCTCGGAAAGAAGGGTATCACGCGTCTACGCAGCCGCATCAGCGTCGGGATCCGTGAGACTCGATAGATGCTTCCGAAGTGCTGTCATACGATACCGCTGAGTAGACTATTGTGACGTGTATTGCTTGTGCATCAGGTCGAGAATTTGAGAGTTTGAGTCGTGCGACTTCACCACATCGCTGATGACGTGTTCGGTAGGAAGGTAGATCCCGTTCAGAACGCGCCAGACAGTCATCACTCAATGACGTAGGCTTTCCGTGTGGGACTTCTTATCCTCGTATGACGATTGCTACTGGCGATTCTGTGACGCTTGAGTACACGGGCCGACTCGACGACGAAACAGTGTTCGACACCTCCCAGAAATCTGTCGCCGAGGAGACGGGCCTTGCCGAGGCCCAGCCCGAGCGAGAGTACACGCCGTTGACGGTCGAAATCGGTGCCGAGAAGGTCATCGAAGGGATGGAAGAGGGACTAATCGGCCTCGAGGCTGGGGAGACAGAAACGCTGACGATCCCGCCGGAGAAGGCGTACGGTGAGCCCACTGACGAGAATATTCAGGAGTTCGAAACCGAAGAACTCCGAGAGATGCTCGGCGGGCAGACGCCTGAAGAGGGCTCGTATCTTGAGGCCCAGAACGGGAGCCAGGGTGAGGTCGTTCACGTCGACGAGGAGACCGTCCGAGTGGATTTCAACCCCCGTCTCGCCGGCGAAACGCTGACCTTCGACGTCGAAATCATCGACGTTAACTGAGATCGAACGGTGCCGGTGTCAGCGATCGGTGGTTTCGGCAGGAACGGGACTCAATTCCCCGTAAATTACCGGTGTGGCCCCCAATTGAACGTATAGCTTGAGTATGGACAACGGAGACCCTCTCCAATCAGTGCCGGATTCCCCCCACAGGAATCAATTTATTCAGTGTGCTGCTTGCGAATCTGCCCTTCAATCACCAGGGAGAGAAAGTGTCTCGTTCCTCCTGCTCGACCAATTAACGATTCCTCTCGTTGGATGTGATAACCATCTTAAAGAATTCTGTTCTCTCTGTGGGCTGGCGACCGAGGGTCGCGCCCAACTTCTCAATCACCGCCCGGCCGGCGGGGTTAATTGTCCGAGTTGTCGTCACGCACCGCACAAGCCGCAACAACCGGTCATCCCAGTTGGGTACGGTGGGCTGGCGGTACTCGCATGCTCAACCCACCAGTCCGACATCTTCTCTCGGTTCCGTACAGGCCTACAGGTACGACAGCATCTCACGTCCTCACTTGACGCGGCCTCCACTGATCCATGACGAACCACATACTGATAGTCGGTGACGGGTTTGCTGAGGATGTCAAAGCCCTATTGCCGGAAGAACGATGAGCGATGATCACCAAGGTGTAGTGGTGGTCGGCGATACGACGATCGACCTCTATCCGGTGGACGGGACATCGATCACACCCGGAAGCCAGTTTGAGTGGCACATCGGCGGGACAGCGACGAACGTCGCACGATGGGCGGCCTCGCTGGGCAGTGAGACTAGCCTCGTGACGAATATCGGGACCGACGCCATGGGAGAGCTGGCTGCCCAGCACTTCACGGATAGCTCAGTGGACACGACACACGTGACGCGGGTTGATGCGACATCACCGCTCACGCTGTACGTCCCAACGGGAGACGACGAACAGTGGCACGCTTGGGTGTCCGGGAGTTGCTACGGCTTCACTCCCCCCACCGATCCGGCGTCACTTGTGGCCCCATACGAGTGGGTCCATTTGGAAGGCGTCACGTTGCCGGTTGAGGTGAACCAGACTGCGGTTCGACAGCTCGCCGAGGCAGCCACAGAAAACGGCACCAACGTCTCGTTCGATCTGAACGGACGCACAAACCAGTGGGCCACTCCTGACGCCTACCGACAGGCCCTCCGAGACGTGTTACAACACAGTGACCTGATATTCGCCGGGACGGACGACCTCGAGGTGGCAGGTATCGATCGCACACCAGCGGGGGTACTCGAACTGCTTCCGCCGACCCACTCGGCGATAGTGTTCATCACAGACGGGTCGGCAGCGACGACCGCATTGACAGTGGATAGCGGCGAGATCGCTGAGCAGGTGACCGCGACTCCGCCACCGACCACGGTCGCTACCACAGCCGGAGCTGGTGACGCGTTTGCTGGTGCAGTCCTCGCCGCACGGGACGACGGCATCTCGGATATCGAAGAGTTAGTGACGATCGGGAATACGGCTGGTGCGGCCGCAGTGGCAACAATCGGCCCGTTTGATGCTGATGACTCTGGTCCGGCAGATCATTTGTGTTAAGTGGAGAGTCGGATAGACACAGTCGTTCTTCAGAAAGGTTGATTCGTCTGCTCTGAGCGCTCGAACCGATCCTCCGCTGTCCCCGGACCGTGCCCGACCATTCGTCTTTAGCTAAGACTCACACCTCGGTTGTGTAGCGGTAGCGAGCGTCTCTTGTAAGATCGGTCGTTGTTGATGGATCTTCTGAGCCTCCTCGATGAGCCGCTCCAGCAACGGTGGTGGTGAGTAGCCGAGGTACTCACCGAGTTCGTGGAGAACAAGCTGGGCGTGCGACCGGAAGGTCGCCGCCCAGCGTTCCGGTGGAAACACAATCTCGTCGTCAGCCTGCTCGGTGACCAGATCCAACAACTCACGGCTCACTAGCAGCGACAGCAACGCCGCATACAGCAGAATCTCCACCACAACAGGGTTACTCGTGTCGAACTCATCTAGTTCGTATTGCGTCTTCAACTCACGAAACAGCGTTTCTACCTCCCATCGGCACCGATACAGCGTCCCTATATCTGCTGGGAGAAACTCTTCTCTCGGTAGATTTGTGATATACAGATGGTAGTCGTCGTCGTCCTCATCGCGGACGCCGACGACGCGGAATTGCTTCGTGTCTAGCGACCGTGTTCCCTCGTACTGACCCCGCTTGAACTCCGCTTCGACCTTCACGTCGATGTACTGCCGTGAGAGGTCAGCGACCACATCTTGGATCTGCTCGCCTTCCAAGGGAATGGCGCGGCCGCGCCATTCCCGTAGTTCCTCTGTTATCACCGGATTCGCGTTCTGCTTCAACCGGCTCACGAAGTAGCCGTCGTTCTCGTCGATCAGCGCAAAGCGGCGGTACTTGAAGTACGCTAGGTCGAACAAAACCAGCCGTCCATACAGCCACGCTCCCGTCTTGAACAGCGTGCTGTCGTGCGCTTTTTCATCGGTCACGTCAATCTGTTCAATCGTCTGGTCGGTGGCATTGTGGAGCAGGTGGAGCTTCGCTCCAGCCTGCTCCTCGTGGCGAGCTTGGAACTCGTCGGAAAGGAACTCGTGCAACCGTAACACCGTTCCATCAGCGATCATCACGTCCCTGAATCGGTCGATATCAGCGTCAACAGCGTCGGGAACAGCGACCTCGTCGAGACCACGCTCGACGAGGTCGCGGAGATACTCTGCAAGTGACGGTGTCAACCGGTGATAGAAGCCACCGGGAGAGATCGTCTCATCGGCTGTAGAGTTGTAGCTGCGTCTAAATCCAGCGAGTGTTCGGCTCTCGCCTGCGGCGAAGCCGAACACAAGCGCCCACACGAGGACGGGAATCTGAAGCTTCCCCTCCCGTTCGACCACGCCGAGTTCCTCGGCGTGCTCTTCAAGGAACTCAGAGGGAAACAGTGTAGTGAGACGACGCAAGATTCTCGATGAGGAGGTCTCGTTGTACACACTCGACACCTCCTCATTCCTTCCGAAAAGTAGCCTCGATAAGCCGCTGCTGTCACGCGGTTCTTCGCTTAGCTAAAGACGGATGCCGTGCCCGACTTCTTCGAGATTGGTGAGAACCTGGTTGATATTTGCAAGCGTGGTAGACATGTTCTCAGTCGTACGACCGCTATTGAGGAACCCATCGCTATCGGTATTTTCAACGAGGAGATTGGCGTGAGCGACGTCGTTTCGGAGGTCTGTGATCTCGTGAAGTTGAGAGTCGGCTTGCGCTGTCGTTGAGAACCCACAGGCTTGCCAACAGGCTTCGACGTTCGAGATGATGGTGTTTAGCGTAGAGAACTGTGCGTAGTGGATCTCCTCCAACTCAACGTTAGCACCTTGTGCGTCTGCGTATCGGTCCTCGATGTCGTCGAGCTCATCAACAGTGACTGGCGTCTGTTTCCAATTGGGTGCGTCCTCAAGAATGAGTTCGCGGAGGTGCTCTTCGAGATAGGTGATGCGGTCGAACAGGTAGATGCGTACTGGGGCCGTGTTGAGGTCGGCACGCGTGAGGATCCCAGTAATGTGGCTGTGGCCGCCGAGAAAGTAAACCGGTTCCTCAATAAGCGCAGCAAGGACGTCCTCAAACGCGGTGTCTCCGCTCATCATGTAGTCAATTGTGAGCGGGGTGAGATGCTCCTCGAGTGTATCGCCGTCATCGTCAGCAGTGACGTCGTCTTCGTGGATGAACCCGACCGCGTCGCCCTGTCGTTCGATCGGAGCGGCGTCGTACCCGTTCGTTTCGAGCCACTCGGCAGCAGTACTTGGTGGAGTGTCGTATGAGAGATGTTCGACAGAGCCTGTTGCGAGTTCAGCTGCTGTACAGTCGTAGAGATCTCGGGACACAGGTTCTGCTGTAGCGGGCGGGCTATTCAAACTGGGGAGCATGGCCCGTAGTGGGACAGATCACCACATCATTCACCACAACGTTAATGTTCACAGAACATATATTTGTAAGTAGTTATGCTCAAAGGGCATTTCAAGTCAGCAGGGGCGAGTATCGAAGTCGGTGCTGCTGACTACCTCTTTCCCGTAGAGGAATTGGATACGACTGTCCACCAGTATCGGGATGCCCAACTCGCGCTCGACGATGTCGATGGAGAACGCGTGATTCTTGTCGCACCGACGAACCTGGCATCAAGTTACCACCTTACCCAGCACGCGCTCACGGCGATTCCCATCGAGAGCCTGTCCTCTGCGGTTCAGACTCGGATCGACGACACGATCGACGCTCCACTTGAGACATTCGAACTCATCCAAATCGGCAAGTGGAACAGTAACAGTTCGAACCACTCACTGGCCGAGTTCACCGACGCCTGAACGTCGATCTGTCCGCGTATCGGGGCGACCCAATCCACCCACAACATAACGACTATGACTGACACACTCGCCGAGGAGTATCCGGAGGCCGCCCCGTACATTCAGAAAGCAGTCGATGAGCACGGTGAGGAATGGGTGTTAGAGAACTACTACAAAGAGATCTATCCACTCAAGCAGGTGATGTCGGTACCTGAAAAGGAGGAACTCCCGTTCTACGACGAAGCCGAACACGAGACGATGACGGAAGCGGAACGGACAGAGATGTACCAAGCATGGGGTGAGTATCGGGAGAACCTGCGGACTGGGACAAAACCAGGTGAGTGACTGCCCGAGCTACTCGCCAGCGACAGTGGGCATTCGAATCCATTAGAGGACCTGTTCACAGAAAGAATATTTAGCAAGGTGACAGACACTCGCCCATGCATCTTCTCTGCGTCGATGACGAGGCAGACTTCTTAGATCTCACAGCCACGTATTTACAACGGAAGCTCCCTACAGCGACGGTTCATACTGCGACTCGTGTTGCCGACGCGCGCGAAATCATCGAAACTGAGCCGATTGTGTTTGTGGTGAGTGATTATGAAATGCCGGAGCAGAATGGGCTTGAATTCCTCCACACGGTTCGTGAAACCCACTCGGACCTACCGTTTATTCTCTTTACTGGGAAGGGCTCAGAAGAAATCGCCAGCGAAGCCATCTCTGCCGGTGTAACTGATTATCTACAGAAACGAGGCACAGAACAGTACGATCGACTCGCCACACGCATCCGCCACGCAGTTGCTGAGTACCAAGCAAAACGTGACCTGCGAGAACGCGTGAAGGAACTCACTGCCATTCAAACAATCAGCGATGTCCTTGTCGATAGTGACGGTCAGTCGGGAGGCCAACTACAACAAGTCGTCACACATCTTCCACAGTCGCTACAGTTCTCTGAGGAAGCCGTAGCGTCGCTCACCATCGATGAAACTGAGTTCACCTCTCCGGAGTACGAACCACCAGTCGAACAGTTCACAGTCCACGATGTGACCGCCGCCGGCAACGAAATTGCGCTCACAATCGGTTACACGACTAACGCTGTGACTGAGGCGGACAGCGATGTGTTTCTCCCGGAAGAAAAAGAATTGAGTACCACCATTCTACAGCTCGTCACAGCGTACCTTGATCGGCGACACGTACTCTCGGATCTACAAGAGGCAGACCGTCGTCTCAACCTCATCCTCGAAAATACGACCGCGGTGATGTATCTGAAAGATACAGAGGGGCGGTACGTGTTTGTGAATGCTGAATATGAGCGCTTGTTCGACGTCGATACGGAGGACCTCGTCGGTCAACATGATGACGACATCCACCCACCCGAAGTAGCACAGACTGTCCAAGCGAACGACCGCCGTGTACTTGAGACAGGCGAACCGCTTGAAGTTGAAGAGCAGATCACGGTGGACGGTGACGACCGGACGTATCTCTCATTGAAAGTCCCGGCGTTGGATACTGCTGGCGAAGTCGAGGGTGTGTTCGGCGTGTCGACGGAGATTACTGAACGCAAAAAACGAGAACAACAACTCGAAGGGCTCAATCGGGCCATTCCGCGGCTCTTGTCAGCAGAGACCGTTGAAGAAGTCGCCGAACGTAGCGTTATTGCCGCACGCGAGATTTTAGACCTCCAAGCAAACGCAATTCATTTGTACGACGCGGAAAGCGAAACATTGGCACCGGTTGCGTACACTGATGGAGTTCTAGAACTCATCGGTGAGCCGCCAACGTTCCGTGAGGGGGAGAGTATCGCTTGGCGGGTCTTCGAAGAGGGAACTGCGACAGCGATCGATGATGTACAGAGTGATGCAGATATCTATAACCCAGAGTCACCGATCCGCAGCGAGTTACATCTCCCACTAGGTGAGTACGGTATTTTGATGGCCGGATCACCGACCCCCTCAAATTTCGATACCCAAGATGTGACGGTCGGAGAGATACTGGCTAGTCACATTACCACTGCGCTCTCTCAGGTCACCACCGAACAGACGTTACGTGAGCGAGAATCTGAATTAGAAGCGCAAAACGAGCGACTCGAACAGTTCGCTAGTATGGTCTCACACGACCTCCGGAACCCGTTGTCTGTTGCGATCGGAAATCTCGAGTTATACCGAGATTCCGAGGATAAATCACACCTTGACACGGTCGAAACATCTCTCACTCGAATCCAAGACCTCGTAACCGACCTCACTACACTCGCACGTCATGACTCCCCTGCGGAAACACACGAACCGGTGTCGGTACATGAGATAGCCCGCGATGCGTGGGAGTTGATCGAGACGCGGTCAGCAACGCTGTCGACGGAGCCGTGTACAGTCACTGGCGACCCCAGCCAGTTCATGGCACTCTTCGAGAATTTGTTCCGGAATGCGGTCGGACACGGTGGTGCAGACGTCACCGTTCGCGTCGGTCCACTCGAACACGGCTTCTATGTCGAAGATACCGGTGAGGGAATTCCACCTGGCGAACGTGATTCCGTGTTTGAGCACGGCTACACAACCGGATACAGCGGAAGCGGGGTCGGGCTCACGATTGTCTCACGTATCGCTCAAGCGCACAACTGGGATATCACCCTCACTGACAGTTCGGAAGGCGGTGCGCGATTTGAATTCCGATCAACGGATTCGACTGAAGCACCCAATCGCTAATTCTTCTTCATCCTAGTAAGTCTCAAATCATCACTTATTTGAATAATATAGTTTTGTTTACATTCTGCTGATTAAGAAGATTAGAGAACAGGTATGTCGGTTGATTTTGCTCGCTGTCAAATTAACAGAATTTTGTTAGTAATTCTCAATTTCTTAGTACGCAGCCGAAAATACAGTGAACCAACAGATGGACCTCCGATCTGAGGGGAGTCATTTGTAGAGCCCAAAACTGAGTTTATTTGTATATCGGAATGGAGTTCTCCGAGCGGTTTCAATCGATGTAACACTGAGTGCCGATCTTTGGTATAAAACCTCGCCCAATTACTTACTTTACACTACGGGTGAGTCAGAAGTAGGATAATGTACGAAGGAGACCCAGCTCATCATACAGACCAGCAGTCACCTGACTCAGCACCAAACGAAGGTAATTACCGGACACCGACGTGGTATGCACCATTTCCGAAGAAGGATGGATATGAGTCAAACACACGGGAGTATGGGCCGGTTGAACAACGAGCGTTCGATATTCAGGTTACCTCTCCCGTTGAAGGCGTTGAGAGGTTACATCACCGAAAACATCTCACTGCGCAGTTCCACGCTGCGAACCAAGATTACTGGGAAAAGAGGTCACCGTATACAAATGATGGTGGTTTGCTGTACGACCGAGCTATCCTAGATCTTTTTGAGGAAAAACTCGCATGTGAGGGGATTGATCCTGCGGAGCCAAACATTCCCGAAAATCGGTTGAAAACCCTCTTTCTACGCTTGGCACGCGAACAAACAGGAAAAGCACAGATAGAGTATTTGAAGGGGTCGAATACCGTCCCGGTTGCCACGCATTCAGCACTTGGGTACGACATTCCAAGCGACGTCCCCAACTACGATACACTCCAACGTGAATTACGGAAACTTAGAGACGAAAATGAAGACGAGATCACGATAACTGCCTTTAAGCATGCTGTCACGAGGGCAGTGTTTGCTGTTTATCGGGCAGGAATCAGTCTCCCAGACGCAGTACAAGAAAAATACGGTTTCACTGCCGTTAAACCACCGCTTGACGAGCGATCAGTCTCTCGTGAGACTGAAAAAGAAGAACTCCGGAGGTTTGTGAAGGTATTATTGGATAGAACGACCACTCCACTTACCTTCGGCAGAGAAGGCAATGAGACGAAACACGATATGAAGGCGTTTATCGGTGCGTTCGCCGCATCGGCTCTGTCTGATTCCGGGCTAGAAAATGTAAAAAATGTTTTCGATTGGAACTACCCACGAGAAAACATCCCGGGTGGTGGGTGGGCACATAACTACATCTCTCAGCGATTGCGACACGACGATAACCTGAGTGACTTCGAGTCAGAAACTGAAAATGATCCACTCCCATCAATTAACAGCCAGTTCAACGCGGTCCACAATCGGACACTTCAGCTTGCAAATACGCTCGGGTTTTGGTCAGACGAAGATCCGATCAACCTCGGTGTCGATATGTTCCGCATTGATTGGACAGGGGACTCTCTTGATGCGACGATTGGCCGTCCGGCAAAGTCTGGCCAGGACGATGTCACCGAACAGTGGACCTTCGTTCTCGCTGGTGGGATTGATACAGAGAGTCGTTTTGTCCTTGGAGGTCGGTGGATCGAAACGCTGACTGAGTATCCTACGGCGCTTAGCGAGATTCTTACGAACACATTAGATACTGTTGACATTGATACAATCTTCGTTGATGCAGAGATTGCTAGTGGCGAACTCATTGAGACTCTTCGACGCTTCGCCGGCGATGACTGGGTAATTAGCGCACCAAATAGGGCGGTCGTCAAGGGATTAAAGCGACTGACCCCAGAGCACTACGCTGCATTCGCACGTGGCGTAAAGTGGAATGTAGTCCCCAAACCGAACATTGTAACACATCCGACCAACGGGAAGGCAGCGAGTACTGTCGAGATTAATCCGGTCGACGTACTAACGAAAGAGATACGAAATGAAAATGACGGCGAAAGGATGGACATCCCGCTCGATACCACAATCACCGATACTCCCACGACTCAACGTTCACTAGGCGGTCAGGAGTCACTGCAATGGCTAACTCAAGAAATTGAGGATTTGGAATCAGAACCTGGTATCGGTAACGAAGGTTCGGTCGCCGCATATCTGACTGACCGGTCTCTGCCGGAGAATTCTGCCACCGGCATTCGGATTCAGTATATCCAACGGTGGGCTATTGAAGAAACGGTTAACCAAGTCGCAAATGATTTTATGCCGAAAATCAACAGTCAAGATTCCAAACTGCGTCTGTACGGTACGCATATCTCCATTCTATTTTATAATTGGCACACGCTGATTAACCGGTGTCTTTCTCCCCAGAGGCTTCGACTAGATATCAGTTATCAGGAACTCCTACGAGCAATCATAGATGTCTGTTTCTCCGGAGAAACTGATGACCACTAACTCTCGACAGCATGGGCTGGCTGTTCATGCGAAAACGGACACTAGCTACTCACCACCAAGATAACTCTCGAGCGTCGTTTCAGTGGTGTCTGCGAGGTACTGCCTGATGTCTTCGTTCTCCCAGCCAACGCAGGAGACGATACTCTCGATCGCGCGGATGGCGGCGTCTTCGTACCAATCGACATCGTATGACTGGGTCTCTTCGAACGGAAGCCGAACGCGATCAATACCGTGTCCGTCGGCGCTGACGACGACGTAGCGGATGGTTTGCCCTGGTGCGAGGCTAGTGCCGTGATGTTGTGCGCGGCGGAGGGCAGCGACAATGAGTGTCTCCTGAGTGTACGCGTCTGCCCGCTTCGAGACGCGGTTCGCAACGACGAGATCATCCGTCGCTACGTCACCGCGGCGCAGTGCGGTGAGGTGCCGGTGAAGAACGTCACACACGGCATCTGGCGATCGCGTCTCATCGAACACGCAAAGTGCGTCTTCCTGTACGGTGGTGACCCACGGCGGGGTGCTTCGTTGTCGGGCTTCGATACCGCGCGTTTTGATCGCGTCACCAACCTCGCCAGCTGACGGACGGTCCTCGTGCCGTCGCTTTCCAAAATATCGAGTTAATGCGCCACTCTCACTGTTCCGCATCGGACAGAATGCGACCCAGTCGAATTCGGACTCATGCTCGAGAGTGATGCCCACCTCGTCAGAGACCTCTGCGGCGACTGTAGCAAGCGAGCGTTGATCACGATCCGAGGCAGGAGTGACCCAGATAGAATCCACAATGCCGTGGAGGACGCGCCACCCGGCGTCTTCGAGCGCCGTTTTCGCATCAAGGAGGATCTCCCGAGCGAACGCGTTGATCGCCTCGTGGCATTCGATACGGCCGAACTTCGCGTTCGAAAAGCCTTGGTACCCGAAACAGGAGACGAGAATCCATTTAATTGCTGACGAATCCGATTCAAGTCGTTCGCGTTCAGCGTTGTCGGTCGTTTCCTCGATCTGGTCTTTGATACTGCTCCGTGCGTCGATGAGCGGACCGAGCACTGTCGGGAGGTACCCATCAGTCTCACAGATCGAGTACCCGAGATCGGGAACATCGTCACTATCGCAACAGCCGCAGCGAACGGTTTCGGGGGAGATGTTTCGTGTTCGGATGATATTCGGATACAGCGACGCAAAATCGAGTTCGTGGACGTCCTCGTGGACACCGACTGCTGGTGCGAATGTTGTCCCGCCGCGGTCGGCGGCATCGAGTGTTGCGGCCGGTTTAAACAGTTCCGGCCGCCACGCTTGCCAGGGAACGAGGACATCACGATCGCGGGCAGCCCGGATTTGTAGCGCAGTGAGGACACGCCCAATCGACGCCCAACCGAGTTCTTCAAGCGGCAACCCGGCGCGGTCCACAAGGTCGAGGCAGCCAGCCAGCCCCGCTTCGTGGTAGAAGAACGTATTCGATTCATCGATTACGACTCGGCCAGGAACCGTGTACCGAGCTGGGGAATGTCCTACCTGCCCGTAACTCGTGTATGTGGATTCTCCTGCGAGTTTCGTGTACCCGGACGCGCGGCCGAGTTCGAAATGTGGCACGTCGTGCGTGTCAGCGGCCTCAAACAGGAGTGGGATGAGATCCGCCGTAGACACGACGATGACGTCAGGGTCGCGCTCACGGACACTGCGGTCAACGGCGTTGACGGCGGCTTCGGGTGTGGGTCCGGCGGCGTCACCGTCGATCGTGAGATGCGTCAGGGAAGCGTGGCCGGATTTATGCGCTGGGATCGAGAGAGTGAGCGATCGGAGCGACCGGACAGACTGGTCTGGGTTGGCTGAGGTATCTGTTTCGAGGCAGTACCGGAACTGCCGGGTGATATCGACGTTATAACACGTGTACTCGGCCGGGTGGTTGAACTGCTGAATGCGCTGTGCGATGCGTCGTACGGCGTCAATACTGGCGGCGTCGATCCGGAGGATCGGTCGTGGATCAGTCCGAAATGTTTGCCGGTGGGATTCACACTGTATGTCGGCGACTGCGTCTTGCCCGGACAGGACTGTTCGAAGCTCAAGTAATGAGTCGGACAACCCGTCACGGTCTGGCGGTGTCGGCGTCGAGCCACCACGCCGCCCGTACAGGTTGCGGACTGTGTCACCGACGAACAACGTCGGCGTGTACCCCTCATGGACCGTCCGAGCGACGCCGTCGTCTGTGAGTGCCCAGTGAACGACATCACCCGAGGAGCGGAAATCAACCGTCAGCACCATCGGGACTGGTGGGTCCTTCGAGTTCGGTGATGCGCGCTTCGAGCTCATCGATTCGGCGTTCCTGTTCGATTGCGATGCTCACCAACAAGGGCGCGAATCGGTCCTCGTGGTTCAACATCCCTGCCGCGTCAGCGTGGTTGCGTGCGTACACGAACAACTGGTCGAACCGGGGTTGATCGCGGCGGCGCAGCGTCCGTCGATACGGCCCCCAACGCTCCTCAATCGCTCGCAGCGTATCACGGTACGTGGGATTGGTTCGTCCCATTAGGAGATCTGTGGGGCTGTCTCCTCACTCACTACTGGTGCGTCATGCATCTGCGCTCGGTGGGCAAGCACTTCCTGCCAGTAGGCGAGCGTCGTCTGTACCCACCCGTCAGCGAGGTGGTACACGAGAGCGTCGACGTCGCCAGCTGCGTCGGTGAAGCGTGGTCCGAACTGCGTATCCCGGCAGTGAAGCTGCGTCTTCGCGGCGTTCACAACTGGCTCCGTGAACTCGTCGTCGCGCGATCGTGTCACGATAACCGGGACATCATGGACACGCCCGACTCGTGCGAGCGCGGCGATCGACCGGACGAGTAACTCCTGTGCGTGGGGCGTCGAGACATCGCTGTCACGGTACAATCGATCGATCCCAGTCGCAACCACGACGCTGGGGTTAGTCACATGCTCACCAGCGAGCCTGTCGAGCAACGATGTCTGTTGATATGCGGTGAACCCGCGTGCGACATGTATCCGATCGAGATACCGCCGATCGGGGGCCAGTTCACGCAACCGCGTCGTCTGTACAGTACCTGCCGCGTCAACCCAATACGCACCTCCCGTCCCAGCGAATACACAATCGAACAGCAGTGACTGTACCGGTGTCACGCCAAGATCCGAATCGATGTCCACCAACGTCAGTCCGGCATCAAGCTCCGGCAGCTCAACGCGCGGCTGTTGTCGAGACGTGTTCATACCCTACACCTGCCTCGTGATATTCAAAGGGGTGAGCCATACACGCGCAGTGAAACTGGAAGTGGAATCACAATAGATCAACAAGTACACTAGAATAATATTTATTCGAGTGAGGTATACAGCCCACAGATATTCTTTAATAAATAATATATTATGCCTGATTTCCAACTATGTCTCTTATTGAATGGAGTTTGAGAAGACGATTGCTCACTAGCATTTATAAGTGATGCCACATAACGCATTTCATGAGAGACAAAAACGACGCCCTCTCAGGCACGATTTTCACAGCTCCGTCCGGATCCATCTCGAAGAACGATCAGACTCCTGAGAAGGGGATCGATATGGGGGACACAGCATGACAGACACCGAACCGGAGATTACGCTGACGGATAATCTTGGGGAGCAACTCACAGACGCAGAGGCCGTCGAACAACAGTATCAGGAGTTCTACACGTGGATGATCGAGAAAGGAAAGAACCCGCGACGAAGGATGGGGCTCGGAGAAAGGACAGCCAAAAACTATCTCGATCGGATCGACCAACTCCACAGGTTTGTGCTACAATATTGCGATCCGGACGACGAGACGACGATCGCGTCCGATGACGCTGACGACTTGTTGCTCCTGATTGACCACGGTGATATCACACAACAGCGAGGAGCTACAAATAATAATGAGTACGGAGAGTCAACGAAGCGGAAATTCAGTGACTCGCTCCAAAAATACTTCTCGTGGCGGTATTACGAGAAAGGGCGAACCGCTGAGTGGGATCCGAAGATCAACTTCAGCGATGCTAATGGCCAGTCTGCGTACCGGTTCACTCACCGTGAACTCGGACTCCTCTTGGAGGCAGCCGAAGAGTACGGATCACTTCCGTCGTACTTCGAAGTGTCAGAAGAGGAGCGAGATAAAATAAACGGGCTGATCGCACAGCGACTTAGCTTAATGAAAGAGGAGGTGACACAGAACGATTGGATTGTTGCCGATCGGAGTACAAAGGCCTACTCTCTAGTGACTGCCGGATACGATGCCGGACTGACACCAATTGAAATCGAACGGGCCAAGGTGTGGTGGTATGACCCAAAGACGAAAACACTCACCATCCCATCGGAAGACGCGTGCAAGGAGCGAGACAAGGAACGCGTTGCGCTCTCCGACGAGGCTGCCGACGCGTTAAGCGAGTGGATACAGGAGCGTCGCCACTTTGATGCATATGACGGGACCGACCAGCTCTGGCTCAACCGCGAAGGGAACCCGTATCAATCGGGAAGTCTCTGTAATCTTCTCAGAAGCATCTGTACTGAAGCGGATATCAAGACAGACGGCCGGAAGATCGTGTGGTACAGTCTGCGACAGACGATGGGTCGGAACGTTACTGCTGAAGGTGAGCTCTCGGAAGCGAACGATCAGTTACGACACAATCGGCTCGAAACGACGCAAGAGAGCTACAATACTACGCCGATCGAGAAGCTCCAAGCGTCACTCAACGAAACGCACCGAATGGCGTCGAAATCAGCTTCAGACCCGTCGTACAACCCGTACGAAGACGAACCGCAAGGCGATGCGACTGACCAGACGGCGGCGCTGAACGACTCCCAAACAGAGACAAGCGATACGTCTGATATCGTCACTCGGACGGGCAACGGAACCATCCACGCCGACGGTGAGTTCCCAGATACGCATGAAGCAAAAGTTGATGTCGTTAGTCAGATCCTCAATAGCGGCGAAGAGAACTGACCGCCCGTCGGTCAGCCCATCCGGTCAAGCGCGTTCTTCCGGTCTTCGACAGGAACTTGGTCGTACTTCATCGTCGTCTCCGGGCTGCGATGGCGTAGTTGCGTCTGCGCGGCCGCTAGCCCCTCTTCTCTCGTCATATAGGTCCCGGTCGAGTGCCGGATCGCGTACCAGCTCATCTGCCGGTTCTCGGTCGAGATGTCCGCGATTTCACAGAGTCGCTGAAGGATTCGCCTCAGCGACGCCGACTGGTACGGGTTGCTCTGCCGTGTCAGCCACAACGCGTCGGTATCGTCGTACTTCTCGATTGTCGATCGCTGATCGAGCCATCGATCCATCATCTCGACAGTCTGTTCTTTGAGCCCGACGACCCAGTTCTCGCTGTTCTTCGAGGACTCCTCTCTCGGGATGCGGAGGACGCCGTTCTCGACATCTACCCACGTCGCCCGAGCGCGCTCGACTTCGATCGGGCGAAGCGCGGCGTCGAGGCTGGCTCCGACCATGCTCGGGATCTTCCAACTGTTCGCCCGCTCCCAGTCTTCCGGAGTAACCGCTTCTTTGGGCTTCTCGAAGCGCTGTGCGAGGTATCGATTCCACTTGTCTCGCTCCTCACCGAACGTGTTGCTTCGACTCGGAATACTCCCGTACTCGAGTGACGCGTCGCGGACCATGGTCCGCTCCCGCCTAGTGAGATAATCACGCGGCGTCGTCGACTGGTTCTTCCGAGAGAACGTGAGCTCCGGCTCCCACTTGTCGGCTCCGCGCTGGTGATGCCGCCATTTGTACAGCATCATGACGGCCTTCCGGCACGCGTTTTTGTGAGCGTTCGACGAGTCTTCGCCCGCTAAATATCGCAGGTACCCGTCGGCGTGGTCGTGCGTCAAGTTCGTCGTGTACCCGTCTTCTTGCTCCCACGCCCACCGGTAGAACTGGTCCATTCGGTACGCCCGGTTCGAGACCGTCGTCTTCGCGTAGCCTTCCGCTCTCTCCGGTTCTTTTCCGAACGTCAACAGCCAGTCGAGACAGTGCTCTCGTTCGCTTCGGTAGTCGAGGAACTGCCGTTCGTTGAGCAGTTCCTCAGTATTGTTGGGGACGAGCGTGATGTCGTCGAAGGGGTCGGTTGCCTCGTCGGCGTCTTTCATTGCCTGCCCCTCTCGGCGGTACCCCGGGTCGTTGCCCCTCGATTTTGCCAATCGCCAGACGGCGGCGGGTTTACCCCGGTGACAGTAGATGCCTCGTCAGATCGGGAAATCGCCAGACGGCGGCGGGTTCGGTACACCTTTCGAGTCGTATTGCCCGTGAACATCGGTTTACCTCTGGTTAGTTCACGGCGAAAATCGGGAGAAGGCGTCGGGTTACTATGCTCCGGCTGGGATTCGAACCCAGGTCATTGCCGTGAGAGGGCAATATGATTGGCCGGACTACACCACCAGAGCGCACGTCCGTTCGACGCAATTACCGGTATGGCAGGAAATTGTAAAACAGTTCCGTTTCGACCCCGCCATGCCCCGGTTTACCGTGGTTAGCCGCTCCACTGTCACCGCCGTGACGCGTCGCTCAGACGTCGACGGCGAACGGCGCGGCGTCGCCCGCGCCCTCGGCGACCGCGGCGAGGAGGTCGGCGACGGCATCGAGGTCGGCGGTGTCGATCACCTCGACCGGCGTGTGCATGTAGCGGTTCGGAATCGAAACGTTGAGCGACGGGACGCCACCGCGGGCGGTGTAGAAGGCGTCGGCGTCGGTGCCGGACCGGGTCCCCGCCGCCTGCAGCTGGACGTCGATGTCGGCGGCGTCGGCGGCGTCGCGCGCCAGGTCGACGAGGACGGGGTGGTTCGCGCTGCCGCGACCGATCACGGGGCCGGCACCGAGCTCGACCGGCCCGCGGCGTTCGCTGTCGACGTCGGGGTTGTCGGTGGCGTGAGTGACGTCGACGGCGACGAACGCGTCCACCGCGTCGAGGTCGACGCCGATCATCTGTGCCCCTTTGAGCCCGACCTCCTCTTGCACCGTGGAGACGGCGTAGACGGTGGCGTCGACGTCGCGCTCGGTCGCGCGGCGGAGCCCTTCCGCGGCCGCCCACGTGCCGGTTCGGTTGTCGATCCCGCGGGCGGCGATGCGGTCGCCGACGAGCTCCTCCACCTCGGTCGAGAAGGTGACGGGGTCGCCGATCTCGACGTGCTCGCGCGCCGCCTCGGCGTCGGTCGCGCCGATGTCGACGAACTGGCCGGCGATCTCGTCGTACTGGTCCTCCTCGGGGTCGCGCAGGTGGATGGCGGTCTGGCCGATCACGCCCTGCACGGGCTCGTCGGCGTGGACGGTGACGTGCTGGCCCTTCGAGACCGTGCGGTCGGAGCCGCCGATCCGGGCGATCCGGAGGAAGCCGTCGTCGAGGACGTCGCGGACGATGAAGCCGATCTCGTCGGCGTGGCCCGTTACCGCGATGGTGGGCGCCTCGGGGTCGCCCTCGTGGACGGCGACGGCGTTGCCGTAGGCACCGACGGAGACCTCGTCGGCGAAGCCGCGGACGTAATCGGTCCAGACCCGCTGGCTCGGCGTCTCGAAGCCGGAGGGGCTGGCGGTCGCGAGCAGATCGTCGAGAAACGCTCTCTCAGAGTCGCGCATACGCGAGGCAGGCCGCCGGTGGGCAAGAACCCGCCGATACCGGGGCGACGGCGAGGTGGTGTGGGATCTTGCGCCATCACCGACACAAGGGACTTGAGGCCCGCTCCCGTCCGGTCCGTATGGACATCCTCCGAAGCCTCCGGACCGTCTCCGAGGCCAGCGGGCCGGGCGTCGTCGACTGGGAGCGGGCCGCGGCGGCCGCGAAGGCGAGCACCGACCCCGGGTCGATCGCGCTCACCGACGCGGAGCGAGAAGGGTACGCAACCGACGTGCGCGACGCCCGGTCTCGGCTCCGCGAGGTGGCCGGGATCGAGTTCGACGTGCCCGACGCGATCGAGGTGCAGAACCGCTACCACTGGATCGACGCCAGCGTCGACACGTTCCGGAACGTGATGGCGCCGATCGAGGCGGCGGCGACCGGACGGGACGAAGTGGCGGCGACCGGACGGGACGAGGCGGCGGCGACCGGACGGGACGAGGCGGCGGCCGGCGGCGTCGTCGAGCCCACCGCCGGGCCCGTAGGCGCCCCGGCCGGCGACCTCACGCGCGGGTTCGCGCGGGACCTCTCGCGGATCGCCAACACCGGGTCGATGGCGTTCACGCTCGGATTCTTGGCGCGCAACGTGCTCGGCCAGTACGACCCGCTCCTGTTGGCCGACGAGCCGGAGGCCGACCACGGGCTCTACTTCGTCCACCCGAACATCGTCGCGGTCGCGGCGTCGCTCGACGTCGACTTCCCGCGGTTCCGACGCTGGATCGCCTTCCACGAGGTGACCCACGCGGCGGAGTTCGGCGCGGCGCCGTGGCTCCCCGAGTACCTCGAGTCGCGGGTCGAGCGCGGGATCGAGGGGTTCACCGGCGGGAGCGGGTCGACCGGTCGCGGCGGGCTGACCGCGGGCGGGCTGCCGGTCGACGCGCTCGACACCGAGCCGTTCGCGGAGCTGCAGGCGGCGATGACGGCGGTTGAGGGGTACGCGGAGGTGCTGATGGACCGCGCCTTCGACGGCGAGTACGCCGACCTCCGGCGGAAGCTCGACGAGCGCCGCGGCGGTGGCGGCCCGATTCAGCGCCTCGCGCGCCGGCTGCTCGGACTGGGGCTGAAGCGCCGGCAGTACGAACAGGGCGCCGCCTTCTTCCGGCACGTCGTCGACGACCGCGGGATCGAGGCGGCCGGCGCGGTGTGGGAGCGCCCCGAGCACCTGCCGACGCGCGCCGAGCTCGACGACCCCGCGGCGTGGCTGGTGCGGGTCGACCCCTGAACGAAGCGATGGCGTCGCCGGGCACACGTCCGGCTGCTAGCGGCGCTTTGCACCTCGCTGACCGCCGTCAGTGACCGACTCTTCGGCTGTGTTCGCCGTCGTTCGGCACGCGGTTGGTTTTGACATCCTCCCGCGCCTGAAGACGCGGGAATCCCACGGCACCGCACCGCTGAGTTGGGATATTATGGTTCGCGGTTCACGACCTGTTCTCGCGGGGCGAAACTGCCCTCGCTGCGGTCGAACAGGTGAACCGCTGGCTGTGCCAACCAGCCGTTATCCCTATCACCGTCCCCAGAACGCGAAGCGTTCTGGTGTGCGGACGAGACGCGAGGCGTCTCGTCAACGCCATCCGTGGCGAGACTCGGGAGTACCTTTTGCCGAATATTCTCCGCACCATTCACGTCCGCGTTCGCAACCGTGTCGCACTCCTCGCACACGTACAACCCACGTTCGACCCGTTGGTTATCGTCCGTGTGGCCGCACGCCGAGCACAACTTCGACGTATCGCGTTCCGACACCAACTCCACGTCGATGCCTTCGGCTTCCGCCTTGTAGTCGAGCAGCGTCGTGAAGCGGTCAAACGCCCACCCGTGCAAGTCGAGATTGCCGTGGTCGCCCCAATTCCGAGACTCGCCGTTCTCGTCGTCCTCTCGAATGCCACCGAGGTCGCCAACGACAACCGTTCCAACACCTCGTTCGACGCACTCCTCCACGAGTGTTTTCGAGAGTGCGTGCAAGAAGTGTGTCCGGTGACCAGTCCGCGTCCGGTTAAGACGGGTGGCCACACGAGACGAGGAATCGTCGCACTTAGCCTTCTTCTTCGTGAAGTAGTATTCGTCCTCTTTGAGTGCGCCACCGGGATACAACACCGATTCGCCGCCGAACGAGATGGCGGCGAAGTTGCAAATCCCGAGGTCAACACCAGCCACCTCGTCGCCCGGTGGATCCGGGTCGATAACGGTGCGACAGACGAATTGAAGCCGCCATTCGTCGCGCTTGTAGATCGCGCGAACTTGCTGAATGTCCCACTCGGTCAGATCAACGTCCGGGCGGGTCTGGTACTCACACAGGATGAAGTCTGAACGGTGTTCTTTGAGGTTGCGGCCTTTCGAGAGGCGAACGCGGGTGAACTGTGCGTCGTGCTTGAAGCCAGCCGCTTTGAACGACACGGTTGAACGCGGGTGGGAGTCTCCGTTCTTGCGGTAGCCGGGAGGTCTGGCACGGTCGTCGCCGTTCCGACGCTTACCGAACCAGCCGTTGAACGCTTCAGCGAGTTCTTCAAGAACGCGCTGACTGGATTGAGAATGCAAGTCCGTGTAGCGTTCGTGACTTTTGAGTTCGGCTTTGAGCTCCCCGTCATCGGGGATCTCGCCCGTTTCGTCCCACTGTTCTTGCGTGTAGTAGCGACCGACGTTCCAGAGTTTTGAGGCGGCCCATCCGAGTTGATCAAGGTCGTCACGAACCTGTTGCTGGTTCGTGATGGTGGCCTCGAAGGTTCGGACGATTCGACTCATTTCTGGCTTCATAACTGGTTATGGATACGCTTTGTTAATAGTGTCGGTTGGTGTGGAATATCCGGCTCTGCTATCGGCGGTGGGTTGTGCAGGTGTTGTCGGATTCATCCTGCGCCTAAAGGCGCAGGTATTCTCCTTGATCTCGTATAAACACCTCCACCTCGATCCAAGCGCGATGCTCGGTGCGCCGCGTTCCGGGGCAACTCCCGCCACTGCCACGCATCCTTTATCCATCGCCCTCGAACCGCGGACATCCACATGGCACGCGCGAGCGCCGGGGCGCGGCTCCACTTCGGCTTCTGTAACCTCAGCCTCTCGCACGAGCGGCTGTACGGCGCCCTCGGGCTCGGGCTCGCGGAGCCGCGGGTCGTCGTCGATGCGGATCCGGCCGACCGCGTGCGCGTCGATGTCGAGACGCCGACCGCCGATTCACTCGTCCGCGACGACGTCCGCGAGTACGCCGCCGTCGCCGTCGACCTCCTCGGCGTCGACGGCGCCCGGGTCGCGGTCCGCGAAACGCTCCCGCGCCACGCCGGGCTCGGGAGCGGTACGCAACTGGCGGCGGCGACGCTCGCTGCGGTCGCGGCGGCCCACGGGAGCGCCCCCCGCGTCCGCGAGCGCGCCCCGGCGCTCGGTCGCGGCGGGCGCTCCGGCGTCGGCGTCGCGACCTTCGAGGCGGGCGGCTTCGTCCTCGACGCCGGCCACCCGACCGCGCGGTTCACCACCGACCGCCCCGCGGACGGCGAGTGGACCGTGCCGCCGGTGGCGGCCCGCCACGACGTGCCCGACGACTGGCGCTTCCTGCTGGTGCGGCCGGACGCCGACCCGGGCCGGAACGGAGACGCCGAGGACGACGCGATGCGGACCGCGGTCGAGCGCGCGGAGCCCGGGCTCGCCGACCGGATCGGCGGGATCGTCACCCGGCGCGCGCTCCCCGCGATCGCGACGGGGAACGCCGAGCGCTTCGGCGCCGCGGTCGCAGAGATCGGCCGGCTCAACGGCGCGTGGTACGCCGACGAGCAGGGGGGCGTCTACCGCCCGCCGGTCGGCGACATGGTGGCGTCGCTGTCCGATTCCGCGGCGGTGTTCGGCGCCGGGCAGTCGTCGTGGGGGCCGACCGTGTACGGGGTCACCGACGCCGCGAACGCGAGCGCCGCCGCGACCGCCGGCGAGCGCGCCCTCGACGAGGCGGGGGTCGACGGGTCGGTCTCGGTGGTCGAGGCGGCCGACGGCGGGGCGCGGGTGACGGGGCGCGGAGACGGACGCGACTGAGCGCGACGGGAGCCGCGGACGAGCAACAACACTAAGCGGAGCGCCCTCCCCATACGGGGTATGCCGAGTCTTCCGTTCGGCGTCGCCCGGCTCGACTCGATCCTCGGGGGCGGGGCGCCGCCGGGGAACGTCGTGTTGCTCGCGGGCGAGTCCGGCGCCGGCGCGCGCGAGTTCCTGTACACCAGCGCGGCGATGAACGCCCTCGGACACGCCGACGCGGAGCTGTTCGATCTCTACTACGGCGACCTCCCCGCCGACGCGGCGCTCCCGGAGGAGGTCCACTACATCTCCTTCACCGCCGACACCGGGGCGATCACCCGCGAGATGGGGTACACGATGGCCGACGAGATCGTCGACGCCGCGATCGGCGAGATCGACTTCCGGGACCTCTCGCCGGAGTACTTCCAACTGAGCCCCATCCCCCGCGACTGGTACGAGGACGAGACGGCGTCGATCACGGAGCTGGGGGACCGCGGCGAGTACGAGGACGTGCTCACCGCGTTCGGCGACTACCTGTCGGCGCACGCCGACGACAGCCTCGTCTGTATCGACTCCGTGACCGACCTCGTCTCGATGGTCGACGACGACACCGAGTGGAGCGACGTGGCGATGGTGATGAAGGGGCTCAAGAAGGCGGCCTACGACTGGGGCGGGCTCATCCTCGTGCTGGTGAACACCGATTCGATCACCGACCGCGAGTTCGGCGCGCTGACGGACGCCGCGGGCGGCACCCTGCAGTTCACGTGGGAGAGCGGCGGCTCCCAGCGGGCCAGAACCATGTTCGTCCGCGAGTTCCGCGGCGTGCTCTCCCGGTTGGAGTCGGAGAACATCGTCCGCTTCGAGACCGAGATCCACGAGGGGGGCTTCGACATCAGCGACGTGCGCAAGATCCGGTGAGGGCCCTTCGCGTCGCGCCGGTGCGCGTCTCTGAGTATCGATACGGAGAACGACGCGACAGATTACTTAAGTCTCCCCCCTAAACGGAGCGTAGATGACGGGGGATCCGCGATGAGCGACCTCGATCCGACCGACGGCGGCGACAGCGCCGTCACGGCCGCGGAGGCCGCGGCCGCTGAGGCCGCCGCGGAGGTCGGCCTCGACCGCGAGGAGCTGTTGAAGCGCGCCATCGTCGCGCTCGCGGACGCGGAGGGGATCGACGTCCCGGACGCGGAGGAGGTCGCAGCGATCGAGTCGCGGCTCGACGACCTCGACGCGGACCTCGACGAGAAGGTCGAGGACCTCCGAGAGCGGTTCGTGGAGCTTTACCGGGACCTGGAGTCGAAAGCGCCCGCCGACCACGCTCACGAGGAGACGGCGGAGCGGCTGGACGCGCTCGCGGCCGACCTCGACGCCGTCGGCGCTCGACTCGACGAGCTGGAGGCGGAGGCGGCCGCGACGGCGACCGTCGGCGAGGCGGTCGAGGAGACGATCGACGACCTCGACGCACGAGTGGCCGACCTCGAAGCGGTCGCCGACCGCGTCGACGACCTGGACGAGGTCGAGGAGAAGCTCTCGCGGGTCGCGAGCGCGGTCGTCAGGGTCCGCCGGCGGCTGGAGGCGGCCGAGCGCGACCGGGAGGACCGCGAGCGCCTCGACGCCATCACCGCGGCCGCGAACCGCGAAGGGGTCCGGAAGGCCGACTGCAGCAACTGCGGCGAGACCGTCGACATCGGGCTGTTGACGGCGCCGGAATGCCCCCACTGCGGCCGCCGGTTCGAGGATGTCGAACCGAACCCCGGCTTCCTCGGCACCTCGCGGCTGATCGTCGGAGACCGGCCGGCGCTCGACGGGGAGGTGAGCGGGGCCTCCTCCGGCGCTCCGAACCGCGGAGCGGGTGCCGACGGGGGCGACGGGGACGTGAGCACCCGCGACGCCGACGGAGGTGGGAGCCCGTGACCGACGACGAGCCAGACGCGTTCGAGGACGACAGCGGCGACCCCGACGAGATCGACGACCCCTTCGCCCGGCTGGACGAGGACGCGCCCGGGGACGAGTCGGGCTCCGACGGCCCGCTCTTCGGCGAGGCGAAGACGGAGAACGGCGACCGCGGCCCCGCCGAGGCGGGGGCCGACACGGGGGCCGACGACCCCTTCGACGAGCTCGGTCCGGCGA
>NZ_AOJH01000039.1 GCF_000337355.1 Halorubrum kocurii JCM 14978
CGGTCGGCGAGTTCGGCGGCCCGGGACCGGGGGCGAACCGGACGGACGCCGGCCTCGGGGACCGGTTCGGCGGCGCGGACGCCGGCGTCGAGCGCGTGGTCTCGAAGCGGACGTACTGCCAGCAGTGCCCGCACTTCTCGGCGCCGCCGGACGTCGCGTGCGACCACGAGGGGACGAGCATCGTCGAGGCCGTCGGGTTCGACGAGTTCCGCGTCCGGAACTGCCCGATGGTCGACGACGACGACCCGACGTTCGATACGCCTCACGAGGAGTAACCGAAATACGGCACGTCTCCGTCGTGCGCGACCGTCTGCGGTTTCTGAACACGCTCAAGGGTATCGGGCCTCGAAAGACACCTGTCCGTGGGAATCGTCCGACAAAGGGGAGGTAGACGCGTCGAATTTGGCTCGGGGGCACTCACCGGGGCGATAGGGAATTCGATTACGGTGATCCCGCTGGTCGTCTCGCTCGCGCGCAACGCCCTCGACTGCGAGAACGTTTCGCTCTCGGCCGCTGTCGGCCTCGTCGCGCTGGCGACGAACCTCGGCGTCGCGTTCCTGCTCGGGATCGTCGCCCACCTCGCGTGGGAGCGAGTGGGAGAGGGCGGTGAGGGAGACGATCGCTTATAACTGATCTGTGCGGTGGCGCGTCCCGGCAAGCGGCCCGCAGGGCCGCGAGCCGACGGCGCGAGG
>NZ_AOJH01000040.1 GCF_000337355.1 Halorubrum kocurii JCM 14978
GGCGACTGACGAGGCTGGGGAGGCGTGAGGTGCTGTGCGGTTGCGGACGGCTGGGGCTTTGGCGGTGTTCACCGTCGATCCGGCAGCAGCGATTTAAAAGTGACCGGCTGGGCCTTCGGAGGCGTTCGCCACCGAATCGGAAGTAACCACTTATAAACGAACGTACGCGTCAAAACCGGATTCACCCGCGACCGCTCCACTCACTACTTACAACACGTCCTCCAGCGCGTCCATCGCCTCGTCCACGCGCTCGACCCGCGCGTTGTGTCCCATATGCCCGACTCGAAGCACGTCGTCGGCCATCTCTGCCAACCCGGTCGCGAGGAGCACGTCGTGTTCCTCGCGAAGCCGCGTCTGCAACTCCTCGGCCCGGCCGGGCGCCGCGAACGCCGTCACCGTCGGCGAACTCCGCTCGGGGTCGGGGAACGGCTCTAACCCCAGCGCCGCGCCGCGCTCGCGACACCGCGCCGCCGCGGTCCGGTGTCGCTCCCGGACCGCGTCGAGCCCCTCCTCCAGCCACAGCCCGAGCGCCGCGTCGAGCGCGACGACCTCGGTCGTGAGGTGGGTGTACGGGAACCCCTCGTCGGTGTCGCGCCACGGCAGGAAGTTCGTGTACAGCGAGTGCGGGTCCCGCTCCTCCATCGCCGCCCACGCGCGCTCGCTGATCGCGGCGGTGGTGAGCCCCGGCGGCGCGCTGAAACACTTCTGGGACGCCCCCAGACAGACGTCGATCCGATCGGTCGGCACCGAGACGCCCCCGAGCGAGGAGACGGCGTCGACGACGGTGAGAACCTCCCCGTCCGCCTCCTCCAAGAGGTCGAGCGCGGGTCCGAGGTCGTTGATGGTTCCCGTCGGGGTCTCGCAGTGGACCATCGTCGCGACCGCGAACTCGCGGTCGTCGTCGGCGAGGACAGACTCGAGCTCCGCGAGGGGGAGGGGGTCGTCGTACGCCGCCGAGACCAGCGTCGCCTCGCCGCCGTACGACTCGACGAAGTCGGCGAAGCCGTCGCCGTAGAGCCCGTTCGAGAGACACAGTACCTCGGTGCCGGGCTCGACCAGCGAGGCGATCGCGGCCTCGAGCCCCAGGATCCCCTCGCCGCCGGGGACGACGACGTCGCGCGCCGGCCCGCCGGTCGACGCGTCCGTCTCGACCCCGTAGACCGCCGCCAGTCGGTCGGTCAGCCGGTCGTAGATCCGCCGGAACTCGGGGTCCACGTCGGGGTTTATCAGCTCGCGGCTCATCGCGTCGCGGACTGGAGCGGGGACCGCGGTCGGTCCCGGCGTCATGAGCATACGCCGTCACCGGGTTCCATCGGTATAAGGACGCCGTCGTGGGCCGCAAACCCGCCGTCGCGAACCTCGCGAACCCGTCGGTGCGAGCCGTTCGGGTCCGCTGTCAACACTCCCCAAGGTCCGCCGATACGTTAATAGGCTTCTGTCGCTTCGGTTAGGCCACAATGATGCTTCCGACCCACGTGCTCGGCGGGATGCTGCTCGCCGCGCCGCTGGTGCGCGTGGCCCCGGAGCTGGCGCCGATCGGTTTCGTCGCCGGGTTCCTCGGGGGGCTCTTCCCGGACCTGGACATGTACGTCGGTCACCGGAAGACGCTCCACTTCCCCGTGTACTACAGCGTGTTCGCGGCGATTGCCCTCCTCGCGGCCCTCGCGCTGCCGGTGGCGGCGACCGTCGGCGCCGCCCTGTTCCTCCTCGGCGCGGCCGTCCACAGCGTCGCGGACATGTACGGCGGCGGGCTGGAGCTGCGCCCGTGGGAGGGGAACTCCGACCGCGCCGTGTACGACCACTACCGCGGGACGTGGGTCGCGCCGCGGCGACTGGTGCGATACGACGGCGCGCTCGAGGACCTCGCGCTGTCGGTCGGCCTGTCGATTCCCCTGTTGTACCTCGTCGGCGGGCCGCTCCAGCAGATCGTGATCGGTACGCTCGTCGTCGCTGCCGCGTACACGCTGACCCGCCGCCACCTCGCGGAGCTCGCGGCCCAGGTGGTCCCGTACGCGCCGGCCGCGCTGTCGCCGTTCCTCCCGGACCGGTACCTCGACGACGATCCGAAGCAGTAGTGCGCGGCCCCCCCGCCGGGCGATCAGCTCGGCGGAATAGTCTAATTTGTCCACAACCGCACGTCCGGTCGCACAGCGGCCACGCGCGTGGCGAGCGACCGTGATCCGGTCGCGAACCGGGTATGCGTCTCTTTCGCACCACCAGCGCCTCGTCATGGGGTGGTTTGGTAATCACCACCGCGATCGAGGCGGAGGCGAAGCCATAATGTACGCATACGTTACGGATGGCGCCGCGTTCGTCATACGGATATAGTATTGTATAGTAAGCCCAAAGCTATTATATCCCGTCGCCTGCTACAGACTAGTATATGAGCCAAACCGACCCGCGGGACTCGCTGAGCGCGAGCGCGCCGAACGCGCGCAGTGTAGGGAGACACCGATGACGGGGACGGAGCTGCTTCCCGGTGCGTCGCCGACGGTCGCGGCGCTCGCCGTGATCGGCGTGGTGATCCTCGAGGCCGTGCTGCTGTACGCGGGGTACGGGATCTTAGAAGACCGGCTCGGACCGGTCGTGTTCGAACAGATCGGCCGGAGATAGATGTTCGCGCTACTCGGACTCACTCCCGGCCTGTTCGCCCTCTTCGTCGTCTTCGGCTTCATGGTCGGGGTGTTCTTCGGCTTCTTCGGGATGGGCGGGTCGTTCCTCGTGACTCCCGCGCTGCTCATCCTCGGCTACTCCGCGCCGGTCGCCATCGGGAGCTCGATGACGTTCGTGTTCGGGACCGCGATAATCGCGACGATGAAACACCACGATTCGGGGCAGGTGGACTACCGGCTCGGCGCGCTGATGTTCGTCGGGATCGCCCTCGGGATCGAGGCGGGTAGCCGACTGGTGTTCGGGCTGGAAATGCTCGGCATCGCGGAGGCGGTCGTCGGGATCGCCTACGTCTTCATCCTCGCGGCCATCGGGCTCCTCTTCACGCGAAGCGCGCTGAACGACGGGGCCGACGGGGGAGACGGGGCCGAGAGCGAAGCGGGCGTGGAGCGCGACGAGACGAGCGACGACGTCCCCGCGATCGCTCAGACGATCCAGTCGTACGAGGTCCCGCCGATGATGACGCTGGCGGACGGACAGCAGGCGTCGCTGTGGACGATTTCCGGCGTCAGCGCCGGCGTCGGCGTGATATCCGGCTTTCTCGGCATCGGCGGCGGGTTCGTCCGGATGCCGGCGATCTACTACGTGATCGGCACCTCGCTCGCGGCCGCGGTCGGCACGAGCCTGTTCACCGGACTGCTCTCGGGGGGCGTCGGGGCGTTCACCTACGGACGCGCCGGCGTGATCGACCTCGGGATCGTCACCGCGCTGCTGCTCGGGAGCGCGCTCGGCGCCCGGATCGGCTCGGGAGCGACCGCGTACGTGAACGAGGACGACGTGACCATCTACTTCGGGCTCATGCTCCTCGTCGCGAGCGTCGCCGTCGCGCTCGGCGAGGCGGCGGCGTGGCTCTCGAGGCCGGTCCTCGACCAGGTCAGCTTCGTCCTGCTCGTCGGCTCCGCGCTGTTCGTCTGCGCGATCATCCTCTACCACGGCGCCCTCGCCGTGCGGCAGGACCGCGGCCCGTCCACGTCGCCGTAACGCCCCGTTTCCGGTCCCGCCGCCCGAGTCGGCCTCAGTCCAGTCCGTCGATCGCCCGCGCCGCCTCGAGCACCTCGTCGTGCAGGTCCCCGTTCGAGACGACGAGGCCCGTCGAGTCGTGTCGCCAGCGGTTCCCCTCCAAGTCCGTCGCGTGCCCGCCGGCCTGTCGGACCATGAACACGCCGGCGACGGAGTCCCACGGGTTCGCTCGGAGGTTCGAAATGACTCCCTCCAGACCCCCCGCGGCGACGGTCGGTAACACGATCTGCGCGGCGCCGAGGCGGCGCATGTCACCGAACCGGCGGACGATCGCCTCGCAGGCGGCGGCGTACTCGTCGCGGGAGTCGAAGTCCCACCACAGCGTCGGGTCGACCGCGGCCCGCCGCGGCTCGGACACGTCGCTGACGCGCATCGGCTCCCCGTTGCGGTACGCGCCGTCCGCGTCGGCGGTGTACACATCGCCCAGCGCGGGCGCGACGGTGGCCGCCGCGACCGGCTCGCCGTCGACGACGGCCGCGACCGCGGTCCCCCACACGCGGATGTCCCGGACGTAGTTGTTGGTGCCGTCTATCGGGTCGATCACCCACGCGGCGCCCTCCTCGGGGACCGTCTTGCGCTCGTCCTCCTCCTCGCCCACGACCGCGTCGTCCGGGAACGCCTCGCGGATCGCCTCGATCACGGTGCGCTGGGCCGCGCGGTCCGCCTCCGTCACCACGTCGTCCTCGCCTTTGATCTCGACGTCGATGTCGCTCCGGAACCGGTCGTTCGCGACCCGCGCGCCGGCTCGCGCCGCGCGCTCGGCGACGGCGGCGCGCTCGTCTGTGTCTGCCATGGGCACGCTCGGACCGCCCGACGCGTATAAACGTCGATCCCGCGAGCGTCGGCCTCGGTCCCGCGAGCGCCGGAACGGAGGAATTATTAACTCAATTCCGAATCCGAGTACACTTAAGTAGGTACGGCACAGACGGACGTGTATGGAACCAGAGGAAGCGGTCCGTCAGCTCGAGTACGCAATCGACGCCTCCCTCGACGAGACCGGACAGCGCACGGCCGCCACCTACCGCCCCACCTTCGAGCGCGTCGCCGACCGCGCCGACGGGGGCGCCGTGTACACGCTCGCCTGCGACCTCGCCGGCGAGGTCGTCGCCGGAGACTGCCCCAGTCCGGCCGAGGCGAACGCGAGCGCCGAGCGCGTCCTCGACGACTGGGCGTACACCGACGGCGGGGCGTAATCGGACCTCCCGTCCGGTCGTTTCTCCTCCTCACACTCTTTACCGGGATTCCTCCGGGAGCCACTGCTTAGCTATCCTTGCCTCTGGAGAATCTGTCAGTCGTCCTCATCGATCCGGTCGTCAGACGTCGCGACCACAGATCAGCAGCCGCTTGTTGGATTAGATCTATATGAATATCAATATTTAACAAGCAATATTGTCCTGACGACCAACCGTCGAAAATAACTGGTGGATCGCTAGACAGCGGTCGCAGAGACGCTCAGACTCCCCGAGATCTCGTCTGTCACCACTCCTTCTAGTGCATTAATAACAAACGACACGCCGATCGACTCGCCGGTGGCCAACTGCGCGGTGAGCTGGTCGGTGGTGGTTATCGGACTCGTCGCGAGTCCTTCCCGTGTACCGTTCCCGCTCTGTGAAGACTGTAGCTCGAAGGCGTACTCGGTGCCGCCGTCGATATCGTCGTTCAGTCTGAAATCCACCGTGACCGACAGGTCTTCCGCAGACTGGTTCACGACGGCGAACGCGGATTCGAGGGAATCCTGGCCCTCACTCATGTCCGATGGGTCGCCCTCCGTGACCACGGAGAACGTGTCGCCCGTGATGTCTTCGACGCCGTCGTCGGTGACGAACGCGCCGAACTGGTAGACTGAACTGACGTTCACGCCGGGATCGTCGTCACCGATCGATACCGTCAGTTCACCGCCGGAATCCATCTGAACGCCCGCGATCGCTTCGTTGGCGACAAGTCCGACTAGCCCGTCGCTGTCGTCGACGATGTCGATCTCCGCCTGTCGGGAAACCTCCGCAGCGCCGAACGCACCGGTTCCGGAAGCCGTGGCTCCCGTACCGACGATCGCTCCCAGCCCGACCACGACGTCACGTCGATTCATGGCTGTATCGCTGGCTATAGTTACGTCTCGGCGTCGGCGTTGGTGAAGTCGTCGTGGCTCCCAGCACGGACGGTGAGGGTACCGCCGAGGTCGGTACTGGTATCGGCACCGCCCACGTCGACGAGGATTGTGACGTAGAACTGCTTACCAGAGCCGATGGGAGTTGAGTACTGCTGGTCGTCGAAGATGATACTGGCAGACTTGGCGTTCGAGTCTGCGACGGCACCGACAGCGAGTCCCTCCTCCTGTTCGGAATTGTCGTCCCCTTCGGGGTAGTACGCGACGAGGAAGAGACGCGTTCCATCCGGGAATGGTTCTTCGTTCGCGTTGTACGTAACCTCGATAGCCTTCGGGCTATCCGTCTGGTTCATCACCTTGAATGCGTACTCGCTTGAGATGTGAGTCGCCGTGTCGATAGCAACCTGACCGACCGGCGGTTTCACAGTCGGATCGCCTGGAACCAAATCAATGTTTTGAGAATCAAATTCTCCGAGTCCACCGACTTGGTACGTGGAGTTCGGATTGACGCCCTCTCCACCGCCGGTTGAGCTGAAGTCGATCATCAGCTCGTTGCCGCCACTCCCACCAGTGTTAGTGACGTATTCAGAACCACCTGCCTCAAGCCCGATAAGGCCGCTGCTGTCGTTGACGACACCGATGTTTGCTTGCCGACCGTCGAGTTCTGCCGCCGTGAACGCCCCCGTACCTGTCGCGGCCGCTGCTCCCGAAGCCAATGCACCCAGTCCAATCACAAATTTGCGTCGTTCCATGTCGTATCTCACCTGTGTTGGCGCACCCCCGCAACCCGGACGTCCGGGCCGGGAGCGCTCGAATAGTCCATACGGGGGGAGGTACTTCGTTATGAAATTCTCGACATGTTCGCGTGCCGGCCTCGTTGCGTGACGGGGGCGGCTCGATGCGCCGAGGGCGCTCCTCGTCGCTCGTATCGTGGTGTGCCTGAAGTCGGATAAACGGCGCCTAAATCCTTTCAGGCGAGAGTTTCGGTAATCAATGACTCCCTGAAGAGGCGGTCGGGAGTGCGTACCGTTCTCCGTCGCCGATCGCCTGCCCGACGATCAGACCCTGTTCGTGACAGAATATTTACTATCACTAGTTAACTATCCTACCTATTTATGCCAGAGTATCGCACACGCTACAGGTGAACGACGCCGGTTCCGGGGAGGGAAGTCCGCCGGCGCGGATTCGAGGTGCTCACAGCCATGGTCTCTGCCGCTACCACGACGAACGAATCGATCCAAGACGGGGGTGAACTGTCCGAAGAGGAGGTCTTCGAGGTGCTGTCGAACAGGCGACGACGGTTCGTCATCCACGCGCTCAAGCGCGCGGAGGGCCCGGTCGACGTCTCGGAGCTCTCCGCGCACGTCACCGCGTGGGAGCGCGACATCGACCCGGAGGAGGTCCGGTACGAGGACCGCCGGAACGTGTACAGCACGCTCCAGCGCACGCACCTGCCGAAGCTGGAGGAGAAGAACGTGGTGACGATCGACGAGGAGGCGAACGTCGTCGAGCCGACGACCGAGCTCGAGAGCCTCGACATCTACGTCGAGGTCCTCCGGAGCCGGGAGATCCCGTGGAGCCTCTACTACGTCGGGCTCGCCGGCGTCGCCGTCTCCCTCCTGCTCGCCGTCGCCACCGGAACGCCGGGATTCACCGGGTTCGAAGCGCTCGACGTGGGGATGTTCACCGCGACCGCCTTCGGCATCTCCTCGGTCGCTCACCACGTCATCGGGCGCCGGGCGCGTCTCGGCAACACCGAGAAACCGCCCGAGCTCCGCAAGGGAACATGAGCGTTTCGACCCGGTCGCCGCCGGCCCGCATGAGCTCCCTGCGGACGCTGAGCCTCGTGCTCGCGTTCGCGGCGGCTGTCGGGCTGATCTTCGGTACCGCCGGGTTCACCGCGATGGAGGCCGACCGCGGCGTCACCGCGAACATCACCGACGACGAGAGCGCGTACCTCGGCTACGCGCCGGTGACCGACGCGGTCAGCGACGGGGAGTCCGCGACCGTCGTCGAGTACCGCAACCGGTTCGCGACCGACCTCGACGAGTTCGACGTCGACGTGTCGATCGCGGACGGCGCTTCGACGGACGCGACTCTCGAGTCGGTCGAGACCCCCTCGTCGCTCGACCGCGGGAGCGTCGCCGCGGTCGACGTCACGCTGCGCTGCGCCGAGAGAGAGTCGGTTCCGCTCCTGTTCGAGGCCGATGGGAGTGGTAGCGGCGTCAGCGTCTCCCTGAATCGCATCCACACCGTGACGTGCGTGCCCGCGGAGCCGACCGTGACGGGGGTCCGATACACGGGGGTCGGCAACGCGTTCGTCGACACCGACGGCCGGAACGGGACCGTCGAGGCGGTCGTGTGGCTCACCGACGCCGAGCCGGGTGCGGACGGCTCCGAGGGAACGCTGCGCGCTGAGACGGTCTCGGCACTGAACACGTCTGCGCCCGTCGGACCGCAGCTCTCGTCCAACGCGTCGAACGAGCGGATGGCGGCCATCGAGTTCCCCGACCAAGGGGTCGCGTTCTTCCACCCGAGCTGGAACGGGGAGAACCACGCCAGCCCCGGGGCAGGAAGCGGTGTCGCCTTCGGCGACGTGCCGCTAGACGCCGAAACCGTTGGGAACACCTCCGTCGTCAGCGACGACGTCGACGACAGCGACGACTGAGTCCTTTATACCTCGATCCGCTCCCCCAGTTCCGGCGCGCTCGCGTCGAACCCGTCGGCTCGGAGGTCCTCGGCGAACGCCTCACAGCGGTCCCCGTGGTTCACGAGGACCCGCGCCCCGCGATACGGCTCCAGGAACTGTTCCAGTCCCGAGCGGTCGGCGTGCGCCGAGAAGTCGAACGACTCGACCCGGGCGCTCACGGGGCGCACCGTCCCGTTTATCGCCAGCCGGCCGTGATCCTGGAGCTCGCGGCCGGGGGTTCCCTCGACCTGGTACCCGGTGAGCGTCACCGCGTTCGTCGGGCTCCCGCGGATCGCCGGGAGGTACGAGTGGACCGGGCCGCCGGAGAGCATCCCCGAGGTGGTGAGTATCAGCTCGTTGTCGCCGGCGATCCGCTCGCGCTGGCCGTCCCGGCCGGTGACGAAGCGCGCGGCGCCCTTCGCCCGGCGGAGCGCCTCCGGGTCGCGCAGGAACTCGGGATACCGGCGCACCAGCCGGGTCACCTCGACGCCCATCCCGTCGACGTAGGGCGTCAGGTCGTTGGCGTCGGCGACGAGCATGAGCTCCTGGGTCCGCCCGATCGCGAACGCGGGCGCGACGACGGTGCCGCCCTCCCAGATCGTCGTCTTCACGCGTTCCGCCCAGCGGTCCTCGACGGCGCGGCGGTCCTCGTGGGTCACGTCCGCGTACGTCGACTCGCAGATAACGGCGTCGGCGTCGGGCCGCGCGGTCGTGCCGGCGACCAGCCGCTGGTCGTCGGTGTGGAAGTCGCCGGTGTAGAGGAGGCTGGTCTCCCCGTCGTCCAGGAGGACGTGCGCCGACCCCGGGATGTGGCCGGCGTTGAACAGCGTCACCTCGTACGCGGTCCCGCCCGCCTCGACGACGAACGGCTCGCGGTACGCGTGACGCTCCTCGACCTCGCCGAGCCGCGCGACGTGCTCCTCCGAGAAGGGACACAGCGGGCTGTTGCCGTGGAGCTTCAGGGTGTCGCGCGCCAGCGTCCGCGCGAGCGCCGCGGTCGGCGGCGTCCAGTGAACCGACGGCCGGCGATCGCCTTTTAAAAGGGCCGGGACCGCGCCGACGTGGTCGAGGTGACCGTGCGAGACGATCGCGGCGTCGGGCTCGGGGTCGCGGAGGGGGTACTGCGGGGGATCCGCCGTCAGCAGGCCGTAGTCCAGAAGCAGCGCGTCGTCGACGAGGACCGCGCTCCGACCCACCTCGCGGGCGCCGCCGAGGAACTCGACCTCCATCGCCGGCCCCTACTCGGCCGCGGCGTTAGTGTTCGTCGGTCCGAGCCGCGGCGGGCGGCGAGCGGCGACCTCAGTCGAGCCGCTCGGCGGCGTCCCGCTGGACCAGCGGCTCCGCGTTCTCGGCGGGGAGGCTGACGACGTCCTCGCTCGCGAGGTCGTACTCCCGCTCGTCGACCCCGAATATCGAGCCCACGTCGCGGGTGATCCTGACCGTGGCGCGGTCGTCGACGGCCGGGTCGGACTCGCGGGACACCTCGTCGGCGTCGGACGAGCCGGCGGCGTCGGGCGAATGGGCGTCGCTCGCGGCCGGGGTGGCGTCGCTCGCGGCATCGTCGTCGCCGACGCCCGGCGCGCCCGGCGGCGCGGGCTCCGGCGGGACCGCGGTCGGGCCGCCGTCGGTGGTGGCGCCCTCATCGGGGGCGGCGTCATCGCCGGTGAGAGCGCCCTCGCCGGTGGCGTCACTCGCTCCGTGCTCCGGCGCGTCTGTCGGCGGGGGCGAGCCGGAGGACTCCCCCGATTCACTGGCCGCCGCGTCGAGCGCGTCCGCGACTTCGTCGTCCGCGCCGCCCATGGCCCCGGCGAGGGCGTCGGCGACCGCGCCGCTTCCGTCCCCGGCGTCGGGTCTCTCGCCCGAGCGCTCCGGTTCCGGGGCGGGCGGTGCCGGGTCCTCGCGCGAGTCGGCGGCGGCCGTCTCCGTCGGTTGCTCTCGTTCGGGGGTCCCCTCGGTCGTGGGCGGGGAAGCGGTGGCGGTCGCGGCCTCGGGGTCGGGCGCAGACGCGGATTCGTCGACCGACACCTCGCCGGCGAGCACGTCGAGGACGCGCGATTTGTTGTCGCCGATGCGGTCGACGAGGTCGTCGAACAGCTGCCGCTCCTCCGTGGTCATGCCGTCGGCGTCGACCGGCATGTCCGCCGCCGCGAACGACGCGAGCTTGACGACCTTGCCGACGCGGCGCTCGTACAGCGCCTCCGCGACCTCCTCGGCGGTCTCGACCTCGTCGGACATGCGCCGCACGTCGTCGTCCGAGAACGGTTTCTCGACCTGCTCGGCGCGGCGGTCGCGGGCCGCGCGCAGGTCGGCCACGTACGCGGCGACGTCGTCGTAAAAGGAGTCCCGCAGGTGCTGGAGGCTGTCCTTGCGGCGTTCCTTCGCTTGGGCCGATCTGAGCTCGTCGAGGTTCATCGTTCGGGGGCTTTCCGCGCCTCGCCGCGGGCCATCAGGAAGACTCCCGCGAACTCGGGCACGGCGTTTCTACCGGGTTCAACTCTAACGCGCTCGCCGTTTAATTCTACCGTCCGATCGACGTCGGTCTCGATCCGTATCTCGCGACCGACGAACCGCTCCGGCACCGCGTCCCGGAGCGGGTCGAAGTCGTCGAGCGCGTCGCGCTCGATCGGCGTGACGACGAGCCCGGAGCCGCCGTGCAGCGTCCCCGGGAGGCGGATGAGGCGCCGGGTGTCGGTGGTGACCGGCTCGTCGATCGGCGCGGTGTCGGTCGCGGTCACGCGCGCGGCCAGCGCGGAGACGAGCCGGCGGACGCCCGGCCCGCCGGCCTCCACGTTACCCTCGCGGACCGCGGTAGGGTTTCGCTCGAAGGCGCCGAGGATCGTCTCCGCGCGGCCCTCGCCGATCCCGTCGAGCTCCATCAGCCGCTCGCGGGCGTCGTCTTCGTCCATGTCGCGGAGGTCGTCGGCGTACTCGATCAGCGCCTCGTGGACGCGCGCGCCCCAGCCGCCCTCGGTCCGGAGGACGCGCTTGGTCGTGCCGCGCTCGGAGACCGTCCGGATCAGGCCGTCGGTGTCGAGGTCGATCGCGCGGACGTAGTCCACGACCTCGCGGCGCGCCTCGCTGTCCAGTTCCCGCACGTCCTCGTCGCGGACGTGGACGTGGTAGCCGCGGCCGCCGGAGAAGACGACGGTGAGGTCGTCGAACGCGAAGTCGTCGTCGAGGAAGTCGAGGAGCCGACGGAGGGCCCCCTTGCATTCGGCGAGCATCTCGGGGTAGGAGGTCGCGTCCGGGTCGACCCCGGGCAGGTGGTCGGCGTCGAGGTCGAAGACTAGGTCGGCGGAGCGCCACTCCTTCCCCGACATCGTCGACGCGCCGGGGTCGTCGTAGCGGGCGGCCGAGAAGTACGCGTGCCGGGGCGCGTTGTCCGCGAAGAACGTGTCGACGTCGCCCAGGTCGTACAGCGACTGGTGCCGGAGCATCGTCGTGCCCGACCCGGGCGTCCACGGGATGTGGCCCCACTCGCGGAGGTTCGCGTCCGGGGGGAGCGCCGGCGAGGCCCGGCGGTAGTAGTCGCCGAACCGCCCCTTCAGGTACTCGCGCGTCCGGTCGTCCATCGTCTCATCGGATACCGGCGGTCGACGTATCAACGTATCGTTCCGGGCGAGCGTCGGGCGACGGAGGAGTCGGTGGCGAAGAAATTGATGGCGGAGGAGCTAGCGGAGGCACCGGCGGCCGGCGTGTGAGGTGTTCACCCGACCGCGGTGTGTGGTTCCGGAATCGATTCGAGGAGCATTTCGACGAGCTCGTCGCCGTTGTACCGAACCGCCTCGGAAGACGAATCGAAGTCGAGCACGCTGGTCGTGGCGAGGCTGGGAAGGTGGTTGTGGTGTAACTCGATGGCAATGTCGTCGCGTCCGTCCCGCGTCGCATCCGACTCCCGGAGGTGGCGCGTGATCTCTCCGACCGGGACGGTGTCCGCCTCGCTTTCCCGCAGATACCGGATAATCGCTCGCCGCTCGGACTGAGCCAACAGCGCGAGTCGCCGGTCTATCTCCTCGCTGGTGTATGCTCCCATGTTACACACTCCCAACTGATCACTGTACGTGTTAGCTTATATACATTTTGTAATTTCCAATAATTGAAACTTCCGGAATACGGTACTCCAGCGAAATGCTGGGAAAGCCTGTCTCTCTGGTGGTATCGGCACTTTCATTTCTGGAGTGTGGGAAGCAGCGGTCTGACACGGTCGTTCTGTCCGCGTCGGGCGCTCAGGAACCGGTCTCGGCCACAACACTATGCCCCCGAGAGCCGTACCGGTGTCCATGCGCTCCGAAGACGAGGTTCGCGAGCAGTACGAGTTCCTCCGCGACCAGCTCGACGACGAGGAGATGCAGCACCGCGGCGTCGAGGAGCTGTTCACGCACTACAAGCGCGCGCTCGGGTGGGTGTTAGAAGAAGAACACATGTAGCGCGCGCTCGTTAGGTTTATCAACCGGTACACTGTACGCACAGGTGACGCTTCGTCTGGAGGGCCGAAGCGTCAGCGGGGACCAATGGCAGGCCCGACGCGGCTTTTTTCCGCGTCGGGCGTGCCTCTTTCCGATGATAGCCAACACCGACGAGCGACTGCGCCGTCGCGCGCCCGGCGGCGACCGCCCCACCGCCCCGTCGACCGCCTTTCGCGAACGCCTCCCGGAGACCGTTGACGAACAGCAGAGGGCCCCTTCCGCCGCGCTCTCCTCGTTGCCGGGCGATCGCTCGCCGCGGCGAAACTCTCACAATTCGGAAATGACGCGGTCCCGGCTCAACGGCGATCGAATCCGAAAGACGGTTGATACGCTGACAGAACTGATCTCGGCATATACGCGGATATGGCGGGGTCACGGAGAGATGGGCGCTTCTTATAACGGTATATTTATTTATTCAGGATGGGTATGTACGAGCCGTTGCATGTACGACCTCACAGGTTTCCAGCGTGACCTGCTCTACGTGATCGCCGGTCTGGACGAGCCTCACGGACTCGCAATCAAAGAGGAGCTCGAGGACTACTACGAGAAGGAGATCCACCACGGTCGGCTCTATCCGAACCTCGACACGCTCGTCGAGAAGGGGCTCGTCGAGAAGGGCCAACGCGACCGGCGCACGAACTACTACACGCTGACCCGGCGCGGCCGACGCGAGATCGACGCGCGGACCGAGTGGGAAGCGCAGTACGTCGACCACTGACTGACCGACCCCTCGGCTCCGGCGCCGAGACGGCGGTCCGTAGCGTCCGGTCTCTCGCTCGTCTCTGCTCTTCCCGTCCTCCGCTTTCTCCGCTCTCCGCTCCAACGCCCTCCGCTTTCTCCGCTCCGTGTTCCCACCAGTTTTCATCCATATCGACCGATCTGCACCGGAGTTAGATATTTCTCCAACTCAGCGCGGACCGCCTTGATTTTATTCTCCTCGGGTGTCACTCGTCGACATGGATCGCCACACGGCCACCCCCGAAGTCACCGACCTCCCGGGCGACCGCGCGCGGGAGTGGGTGGAGTACCACCACGAGTCGGCCGCGCCGAGCACGTACGTCTACGAGTTCGTCTGGGACCGCACCGCGCCCGCCGAGGGGCCCTTCTGTACCGACGTCGACGGCAACGTCCTCATGGACTTCACGAGCCACGTCGCCGCCGCGCCGCTCGGGTACAACAACCCGCTGATCATGGAACCGCTCGCGGAGTTCGACCTGGTCGACCCGCTGAAGATCGCGGGGCAGGACTTCTACGTCGCCGGCGGGGAGTCGCCCGGCGACGGGCTCCCGGGGTCGTCCGGGCTGATGGAGCGGCTCACGGAGGTCACCGCCCACTACGACATGGACACCGTCTTCCTCTCGAACTCGGGGGCGGAGGCGGTCGAAAACGCGATCAAGATCGCGTACGACGACTCCGACGGCGCCAAGCACGCGATCACGTTCGACGGCGCGTTCCACGGCCGAACGCTCGGCGCGCTCTCGCTCAACCGCTCCAAGTCCGTGTACCGCCGCGAGTTCCCGGAGATCAGCGGGGTCCACGACGCGCCCTTCTGTGACGACCGGACCTGCACCGCCGAGACCTGCTCGTGCGGCTTCTTCGCCGACGGCGACTCGCGCCTCCGCGAGAAGCTCGACCCCGAGCGCGGGCACATCGACCCGGACGACGTGGCGTACCTGATCATGGAGCCGATCCAGGGCGAGGGGGGCTACCGGTTCCCCTCGGACGCGTTCACCGACGAAATCGCGGCCCTGGTCGACGAGCACGACATCACGCTGATCGCCGACGAGATCCAGTCAGGAGTCGGCCGCACCGGCGAGCTGTGGGGTTCCGACCACTACGCCCTCGAACCCGACGTGATCTCCAGCGCGAAGGGGCTCCGCGTCGGCGCGACGATCTCCCGATCGGACGTGTTCCCGGAGGAGAAGAGCCGGCTCTCGTCGACGTGGGGCGCGGGCGACGTCATCGCCTCCGCGCAGGGCGCGCTCACGCTCGACGCGATCCGCGAGCACGACCTGATGGACAACGCCACGGTCCGGGGACGACAGTTCAAGGAGACGATGCGCGACGCCGACCTCCCGGGCGTCGACGACGTGCGCGGCAAGGGGCTGATGCTCGCGTTCCAGTTCGACTCGAAGGAGCGCCGCGACGCGGTCCTGGAACACGCGTTCTCTCGCGGCCTGCTCACGCTGGCGTGCGGCCACGACGTGCTCCGGATCCTCCCGCCGCTCGACGTCACTGAGCGCGAGATCGAACTCGGCTGCGACCTCCTCACCGCGGCGATCGCCGACGCGGCCTAGGCGCCGTTTCGACCGCCGTCGCCGCCCCGCGACCTAACGGCTCACCGGTCCGCGTACCATTCGGCGAACTTCTCCAGCGCGCGGCCGCGGTGCGACACCGCGTTCTTCCGGTCGGTGTCCATCTCGGCGAACGTCTCGCCGTCGTGTTCGAAGATCGGGTCGTAGCCGAACCCGCCCTCCCCGCGTGGCGCGACGATCCGACCCGGGACGTACCCCTCGAACAGCTTGACCGGGAGCACGTCGGCCGACTCGCCTTCGTCCGCGGGTTTCCCCTCCCCGTTCGGCCCCGCCGCCGCGGCCGCGTCGCGGTCACCGCGGTCGATCGGGTCCGGGCTCGCGGCGAACCCGTCGCCGTCGCAGTAGCCGAGCACGCAGCGGAACGCGGCCCGGCGGTCGTCGAGGTCGGCGGCGATGTCGTGGACGCGCTCGATCCCCAGCGTCTCCTCGACGTACGAGGAGTAGGGCCCGGGAAACCCGTCGAGCCCCTCGACGAACAGCCCCGCGTCGTCGACGAGGACCGGCCCGCCGGCGTGTCGGTACGCCTCGCGCGCGCCCTGCGCGGCGATCGGTCCCAGCTCCGCGGCCTGGATCTCGGGGTAGTCGAAGTCGAGTCGCTCCACCGAGCCGTCCCGGAGGTAGCGCTCCGCCTCGCGCACCTTTCCGGGGTTCGTCGTCACGTATCTGAGCACGGGTACGGGTGAGAGCGGCCGGAACGAATAGCCGTCGGTCGCGGGCGACGGCGGGCTCGCCGACCCGACAGACGGGCCTTCGGCAGTACGCTTTTGTTTATTCGTCAACACCTCCCGCGTATGTCCCTCCCGACGTTCGAAAAGAAGCGCCTGATCGGGCTCATCGCGATCCTCTCGTTCGGGCTCACGTCGCTGTTCGCCGTCCTCCTTCCGGTGGTGCTGGAACCGCTGATCCCCGCCACGTTCATCCTCGGCTTCTTCGTGTTCATCCCGCTGGTGGCGCTGCTCGGGGAGGACTTCCCGCTCGTCGCTCCCGAGGCGGCGGACGGTCGGTCGGCCTCGACGACCGCGACGGCCGAGGACCCGCTGGCGACGCTGCGCGAGCGGTACGCGACCGGCGAGATCGGCGAGGAGGAGTTCGAGCGGAAGCTCGACCGACTGCTAGAGACGGAAGAGCTCGAGGGCCGCGTCGACGACGGCCCAGACCGTGAGCGCGAGGTCGAGTTCGAGTAGCCGGACGGGAGGGAGCGAGGGACACCGTCTTAAGAGTCGACCGTCAGGAACGGACGGACATGCTGATCGCCGGAACCGTCATCGCCGACCTCGAGACCGTGGTCCCCGACGGCGCCGTCGTCGTCGAGGGAGAGACGATCGCCGCGGTCGGGGACGCCGAGACCCTCCGCGACGAGTACCCCGACCACGAGCGGCGCGACCTCGACATCGTCGCGCCCGGGCTGGTCGGCGGGCACGTGCACTCGGTGCAGTCGCTCGGCCGCGGGATCGCCGACGACGCCGCCCTGCTCGACTGGCTCTTCGACGCCGTGCTCCCGATGGAGGCGGCGATGGACGCCGACGCGACCCGCGCCGCCGCCGAACTCGGCTACCTCGAGTGCCTCGAATCGGGGACGACGACCGTCGTCGACCACCTCTCCGTCAACCACGCCGAAGAGGCGTTCGAGGCCGCGATCGAGACGGGGATCCGCGCGCGCCTCGGAAAGGTGTTGATGGACCGAGAGTCGCCCGAGGGGCTGATCGAGGACACCGACGCCGCGCTCGCCGAGAGCGAGGCGCTCATCGAGGAGTACCACGGCGCCGCCGGCGGCCGGGTCCGGTACGCGGTCACCCCCCGGTTCGCCGTCACCTGTTCGGAGGCGTGTCTGCGGGGCTGCCGCGCCCTCGCCGACCGCCACGACGGCGTGAGGATCCACACGCACGCCAGCGAGAACGAAGAGGAGATCGAGGCGGTCGAGGCCGACACGGGCAGCCGAAATATTCTGTGGCTCGACGAGGTCGGGCTCACGGGGCCGGACGTGACGCTGGCCCACTGCGTCCACACCGACGAGGCGGAGCGGGAGGTGCTCGCCGAGACCGACACGGTCGTCACCCACTGCCCCTCCTCGAACATGAAGCTCGCCTCGGGGATCGCCCCGGTCCACGACTACCTCGACCGCGGGATCACGGTCGCGCTCGGCAACGACGGGCCGCCCTGCAACAACACGCTCGACCCGTTCACCGAGATGCGACAGGCGAGCCTCCTCGGGAAGGTCGACGCCCGGGACCCGACCCGGCTCCCGGCCGCGACGGTCCTGGAGATGGCGACGACGAACGGCGCGCGCGCCGCCGGCTTCGACCGGCTCGGCACACTCCGGGCGGGCCAGCGCGCCGACGTAATCGGACTCACGACGGACCGCACCCGCGCCACCCCCATTCACGACCCGCTCTCGCATCTGGTGTACGCCGCCCACGGCGACGACGTGGTCTTCACGATGGTCGACGGACGGGTTCGGTACGAGGGCGGCGAGCACGTCGGAATCGACGCCGACGCGGTCCGCGAGCGCGCGACGCGCGAGGCGAAGCGCGTGGTCGAGGTGGCCGGCATCGAGACGGTCGAATCGTAGCTCTCGGCGATGCGGTCGGCGGTTGTTGATAACGGACTGAGACGATCCCCCGCAAAACGGGCTTAATCCGCGCTAATTCGGATAGCGTATCTCCCTTATATACCCGTACGGGGCGAGTTAGGTGACTCACGATGACTGACCAACCGCGGACGACAGGCGACGACCGCTCACAGGACACTCCCGCCGACGGCTTCCGGCGACGGGAGTTCGTGGCGCTCGGCGCGGGCGCGACGGCGACGATGCTCGCTGGCTGTGCCGGCGACGGCGAACTCACCCCGTCCGGCGGCTCGGACGGCTCCGACGGTTCGGAAACCCTCACCGGCAACTTCCGGCTCCTTATCAGCGACGCGCCGGCCGACATCGCCGACTTCGACCAACTGAACGTCACCCTTGACGAGGCCCGGATCTTCCAGGCGCAGGACGAAGACGGGGAGGAGGAAGATGACGAGGAGGAAGATGACGAAGAGGAAGATGACGAAGAGGAAGACGACGAGGACGACGAAACCGACGATGCGGAGGCGGACGACGAAGACGAGGGGACCGACCAGTCCGGCAACGAGACCGTGGACGAGAGCGCCCCCACGAACGGGACCGCGGAGGAAGACGACGGCGACGCGACGGACGACGAAAACGACGCGACCGACGACGAAAACGAAGAAGCGGACGACGGTGGAGACGATAACGACGAGGACGACCGCGGCTTCACCGTCGTCGACCTCGAGGACGCGACGGTCGACCTCACGCAGGTGATCGAGGACGACGCGATGGCCGTGTTCGACGGTGAGATCCCGGCCGGGAGCTACGAGAAGATCGAGCTCTCGGTCACGACGGTCGAGGGGATCGTCGACGGCGAGGAAGTCGACGTGAAGCTCCCGAGCGAGAAGCTCCAGATCACGAACGGGTTCGAGGTCACCCCCGACGAACCGGTCAGCTTCGTCTTCGACATCAACGTCGTCAAGCGGGGCAAGAACAACGGCTACATCCTCAAGCCCGTGATCGCCGGGAGCGGCGTCGCGGGGCGGGACGTCGAGGTGAACGAGATCGACGACGAGGATGGCGAGGACGCCGACGACACCGACGACGGGTCGGGCGACGCCGAGAACGGAACGGCCACGAACGAGACCGCGAGCTGATCGACACCGCGAGCGGATCGACAACGCGGCTGACCCGGTGCCCGAAGCCGAACCGGACGCGGCGCCGGACGTCGACCATGCGGTCGCTTTTTGACGAGGCGGACCCGATGACGCGTATGACCATCGATCCGTCGGCGATCGCCGACCTCATCGAGGACGGGATTCCGGACGCCGTCGCCCGCGTGACGACCCCGCGCGTCCACGACGACGAGGACGAGGACGCCCACTTCGCGGCGTGGGTCGTCTCGCCAGCGTTCGAGGGGGAGTCGCTCGTCGACCAGCACCAGCGGGTGTACGACGCCGTCGGCGACCACATGACCCGGTCGGTCCACGCCCTAGAGATCAAGACGTACACCCCGGAAGCGTACGCGGAACACGGCGACGGCGCCCTCGACGACGACCTCCGGGACGCGGGGCTGTTCCCGGTCGACGAGGCGTAACGACTCGGCGCCGCTCCACCCTCACCACCCCCTGCTCCCCGAACCACAATGCGATCCGCCCTCCGCGGAACCCTCGCCGGCGTCTCCGCGCTGGCGTTCGTCGCGCTCGGTGGCGCCCTCTACGTCCGCACCGCGCCACCGTCGGTCCTCGTCGGCCTCGCCGTCGTCGCGCTCGGGACGCTGCTGGCCGTCGGCGGTCGGCCGGCGCTGTTCGAACTGCTCGGGCGGGAGCCGGGCGCGGACGGCGATGAGACCGCCGACGCGATCGCCGCCGACGATCCTGACTGGTGGCTCGCCCGGGTTGAGCCCGCGCTCGACGACTCCTGGAACCGGTGGTCCGAGGCCGTCCTGACCCTCGGGCTCGCGGCGGTCGGGATCGGCTCCTTCGTGCTGCTCGTGACCCATTCCGGCGAAGACCCGCCGCTCGGACTGCTCGTGACCGGGACGCTCGGGATCAACGGCGCGCTGCTGACGCTCGCGTTCGTGTTTGAGTAAGGGACGAGTTCGAGCGAAACCGGCTTCCCGTGCGGCGGGAACCGTGACCGCTTCCAGTAGCTTTTACCCGGTCTCGCGGGAACGCGCACGTATGAGCGAAGACTACCGCACGGAGGAGGACAGCCTCGGCGAGATGCAGGTGCCGACGGACGCCTACTGGGGCGCGCAGACCCAGCGCGCCGTCGAGAACTTCCCGATCTCGGGGATCCCGATGAGCCGGCGGTTCATCCGCGCGCTCGGCGTCGTCAAGAAGGCGGCCGCGCAGGCGAACCGCGACTTGGACCTCATCGACGACGACACCGCCGACGCGATCGTCGCCGCCGCCGACGAGGTCATCGCGGGCGAGCACGACGACCAGTTCCCCGTCGACGTGTTCCAGACCGGCTCGGGCACCTCCTCGAACATGAACGCCAACGAGGTCATCGCCAACCGCGCCGCCGAGATCGCGGGCGCGGAGATCGGCGACCGGGTCGTCCACCCGAACGACCACGTCAACTACGGGCAGTCCTCGAACGACGTGATCCCGACCGCGATGCACGTCGCGGCGCTCGAGGCCGTCAAGAAGGACCTCGTGCCGGCGCTCGAAACGCTCCACGCCGAGCTGGAGGCGAAGGAGGCGGCGTTCGACGGCGTCGTCAAGACCGGCCGGACGCACCTCCAGGACGCGACCCCCATCCGGCTCGGGCAGGAGTTCGGCGGCTACCGCACCCAGACCGCGAAGGGGATCGAGCGCGCCAAGAGCGTTCAGGCGAACCTCCGCGAGCTCGCCCTCGGCGGCACCGCGGTCGGGACCGGCCTCAACACCCACCCCGAGTTCCCGGAGCTCGCCGCCGAGTACATCTCCGACGAGACCGGGACGACGTTCCGCGAGGCGGAGAACCACTTCGAGGCGCAGGCCGCCCACGACGCGATGGCCGAGGCGCACGGCGCGCTCCGCACGATCGCGGGCAGCATGAACAAGATGGCCAACGACCTCCGCCTCCTCGCCTCCGGCCCGCGCAACGGGCTCGGCGAGGTCGAGCAGCCCGAGAACCAGCCCGGCTCCTCGATCATGCCCGGGAAGATCAACCCCGTCGTCGCCGAGTCGGTCAACCAGGTCCACAAGCAGGTCGTCGGCAACGACGCCGCGATCTCGGCCGGCGCCGCGCGCGGCGAGATCGACCTGAACCTCTACAAGCCCGTCATCGCACACAACTTCCTCGAATCGGCGGCGCTGTTGTCGAACGCCGCCGAGACGTTCGGCGAGCGGTTCGTCGCGAAGCTGGAGGCCAACGAGGAGCACTGCGAGACGCGCGTCGAGCAGTCGATGGCGCTCGCGACCGCGCTCAACCCCGCGATCGGCTACGACAAGGCCTCGAAGGTCGCGAAGACCGCGCTGAAAGAGGGCAAGAGCGTCCGCGAGGCCGCCGTCGACGCCGGCTACCTCACCGAGGCGGAGGCGGACGAGGTGCTCGACCCCGAGGCGATGACGCACCGCGTCATCCTCGGCGACGACGACTGAGCGCCGGCGGATCCGAAGCGCGGCCCTCGTCATTTACGGCTGAACCGATGTTACGGTCGACAGTTCGGTCGAGCGAGTTTGCTACTCTGACGACTATTTATAAATGAACGAGGCGGTGGCGCGCTCCGGTAAGCGCCCACCGGGCGCGAACCAAGCCCGAGGGAGGCGGCGGGCCGGCGCGGGCGGAGTCGCGCCGGCCCGCTCGTTGAGGCTGGGGAGGCGTGAGGTGTGGTCGCTGTGCCGGGCGGGACTCAAAAGAGCAGTCGCGAGGGCCATCCCTGACGACGCAAGGACCGCACCGAGTCACGCGAGCCGTCGCGGCTGCCCATTTGAGTGAGGACTACTGATCTGCACTCACTCATATATAAACAATCGTGTCGCCGACTGCGCCAAGAAGGAACCAACCGCAGAGTTAGACGTATGACGCCTGAGTTCGCGGACGGCTACCGCCAAACCGGCTGACTCGTCCAAAGGAGGATAGCAAACGCGATACCGATCAGCAGATAGCCGACCCAATTTATCACCGAGACTCCTGTAAACGCTCCGAATCCAAGCGAGACGACACCGCCCGCAAGTATCAAAATAGTCCGGACTACCCACTTGAACAGCTCGTCGATATCGCCAGTGTTGACTGATTTTGTGGCCATGGTCGGTTCATCCAGTCGATCCGGATCAACGTCTCCGTTTCCGGCTCGGATTTCTTCTCGACTGAATCTTCTTTCCGCTGGGATGGTAAATCTTCCTCACCGTTGGTGGATTCGCCGGTAGTCTCAGAGAGCGTCTGCTGTTCCGTATCTCCGCGGAAGAGGGATAGCGACACCAACGGGAAGAACAATGCCACAATCGATAGCAGGGCCAGTCCCAGTCCAAGAGCGGTGACACTTATCAGTCCCAACAGCGAGAGTCCCGACTCAAATGCGAGACTCATCGCCGCAACGATCGCGGCCACGAAAAGCAAACTAGTCGCGACGAGTAGCCGACTCACGTACTCCAGTAGCTCGTCCGGGACGCGTTCGTTCAGCACATCCGTTCGAAGAATCTGGACCACCAGAATCGCAATCAACGGAACGGAAATCGCGGCGATCTCCAAGACTCTGAGGGCGAGCGAAATCATTCAGACGGTCACCTCTACAGTCCAACACAACATACTATCGGGTAGGGGTAGTATCACGTGAAAAGGCACCCGATCGGGTTTCGATCGAGTACGTCGTCACGGAGGAATACACGATCACCGGACGAGCTCCGGGCTCCACAACCGCTACCACCTCCGGAGGCCCGGTACTCACCGCTCGCGCCGGATCGGCACAATTTAAGCCGCCGTCGGTCACGATTCAACACGGATGAAACTACACGAACATCAAGCGAAGACTATCTTCGCCGACGCTGGGATCCCGGTACCGGACTCCCGGCTCGCGACGACCGTCGACGAGGCGCTCGACGCGGTCGACGAGATCGGCTACCCGGCCGCGATCAAGGCACAGGTCCACGTGGGGGGCCGCGGCAAGGCCGGCGGGATCAAGATCGCGACCGACCGGGAGGAGGCCGAGCAGTACGCCGAGGAGATCCTCGGAATGGACCTGAAAGGGTACACCGTCGACGAGGTCCTCGTCGAGGCCGGCGTCGACTTCGTCGACGAGCTGTACGTCGGCGTCACGATGGACCGCGGCGAGGGGAAACCGGTCCTGATGGTCTCGACCGAGGGCGGCGTGAACATCGAGGAGGTCGCCGAGGAGAACCCGGACGCGATCGCGCGCGAACACGTCGACCCCGCGTTCGGGCTCCACCCGTATCAGGCCCGCAAGGTCGTCTACGAGGCCGGCGTCGACGCCGACGTGGCGCTCGACGTGGCCTCGATCCTCTCGACGCTGTACGACCTCTACGAGGAGAACGACGCCTCCGAGATCGAGGTCAACCCCGTCATGATCACGAGCGACCGCGACGTGGTCGCCGCGGACGCCGTGATGAACATCGACGAGGACGCGCTGTTCCGGCAGCCCGACCTCGCCGAGATGGCCGAGGCGTCCTACGAGGACGACCTCGAACGGAAGGCCGGCGAGTACGGCTTCGACTACGTCCGCCTCTCGGGCAACGTCGGCATCATCGGCAACGGCGCCGGGCTCGTGATGACGACGCTCGACCTGGTCGACTACTACGGCGGCGCGCCCGCCAACTTCCTCGACATCGGCGGCGGCGCGAAGGCCGAACGGGTCACGCAGGCGCTGGATATGGTGTTCTCCGACCCCAACGTCGACAGCGTCGTGTTCAACATCTTCGGCGGGATCACCCGCGGCGACGAGGTCGCCAAGGGGATCAACGAGGCGCTCGCCGAGTTCGACGAGATCCCGAAGCCGGTCGTCGTCCGGCTCGCCGGCACCAACGCCGAGGAGGGGATGGAGATCCTGAACACCGACCTGATCGAGGTCGAGAAGACGCTGGAGGAGGCGGTCCAGCGTGCGGTCGCGAACGCCGAGGAGGTGTCCCAATGAGCATTTTCGTCGACGACGACACGCGCGTCGTGGTACAGGGGATCACCGGCGGGGAAGGGAAGTTCCACGCCGGCCAGATGATCGAGTACGGCACCAACGTCGTCGCCGGCGCGGTGCCGGGCAAGGGCGGCCAGGAGGTCGACGGCGTCCCGGTCTACGACACCGTCGACGAGGCGGTCGAGGCGGAGGACGCCGACGCCTCCGTCATTTTCGTGCCGCCGGCGTTCGCCGGCGACGCGATCTTCGAGTCGCTGGACACGGATCTGGACCTCGCGGTCGCGATCACCGAGGGGATCCCGACTCAGGACATGGCGAAGGTGAACAAGCGCCTGAGCGAGACCGACACCCGCCTCATCGGGCCGAACTGTCCGGGGATCATCACGCCCGGCGAGGCGAAGCTCGGCATCCTCCCCGGCAACATCTTCTCTGACGGCAACGTCGGGCTCGTCTCGCGGTCTGGCACGCTCACGTACCAGGTTGTCGACAACCTCACCGAGCGCGGGCTCGGCCAGTCGACCGCCATCGGGATCGGCGGCGACCCGATCATCGGCACCTCCTTCATCGACGCCTTAGAGGCGTTCGAGGCCGACGCCGACACCGACGCGGTCGTGATGTGCGGGGAGATCGGCGGCGAGGACGAGGAGCAGGCCGCGCGGTTCATCGGCGAGCACATGGACACGCCGGTCGCCGGCTTCATCGCCGGGCGCACGGCGCCGCCGGGCAAGCGGATGGGCCACGCGGGCGCCATCGTCTCCGGCTCGGGGACGGGCACCGCGCAGTCGAAGATCGACGCGCTCAACGACGCGGGCGTCCCCGTCGGCGACACCCCCGAGGAGGTCGCCGACCACGTCGAGGAGTTCCTGTAAGCAGGCGAGCGGCCCGCTTCACCCGCCTCGACCCGTTTTCAGTTTTGGATACCGGAGCGAAAGGTAAAATTACCAGTAGAAAGAGGTGTGAGTATGAATACCGATCCCACGGGCAGCGGGAACGGGCCGGAGGCCGACGCTTTCCGGGGGTCGGAGCCGGCGGGGGGCGGGCCTCGGCGGGTGCTCCTCGTCGACGACGAGCCGGGCGCCGCCGACCTCGCGGCCACCCACGTCGAGCGCCTCGTCGACGGGGTGGAGACGGTGACGCGGACCGCGCCGGCGGACGCGCTCGCCGTCGTCCGCGATCAGCGAGTAGACTGCGTCGTCAGCGACTACAACATGCCGGGCACGGACGGGCTCGAGCTCCTCGAAGCCGTCCGGTCGATCGACCCTGGACTCCCCTTCGTGCTGTTCACCGGTCGGGGGAGCGAGGAGATCGCGAGCGAGGCGATCTCGGCCGGCGTCACCGACTACCTCCAGAAGGGCGGCGGCCGCGACCGGTACGAGATGCTCGCGAACAGCGTCGAGAACGCTCTCGACCGTCGCCGGGCAGAGCGCGACCTCCGCGGGGTGAACGCGAAGGTCACCGCGATCCACGAGTTCGCGACCGAGGTGTCCGGGGCCGAGAGCGCGACCGATGTGTTCGAACGCGTCGTCGACGCCGCCGAAGAGATCCTGTCGTTCGACCGCTGCGTCACCGCCCGCCGCCGCGGCGACCGCCTCGTCCCGGAAGCGCGCTCGGCGAACGTCGGGGAGGAGGAAGTCAGGACGTTCGACCTCGGCGAGGGCGTCGTCGGGACCACCGTCGCCGAGGAACGGACCATCGTCGTCGACAACCTCAGCGTCGACCCGGCGGATCCGGACGAACTGGAGGACCCGACGGACCCAGGTGTGTCCCGGCGGGGACCGGCCGCCGGGACCGCCGGGGGCGCTGCCCCCGCGAGCGAGGGCGACGCGAATGCACCTCCCGACGCGAACGCCCCTACCGAGGCCGAAGAACTGGCCGATCCGGTGGCCGACGACATCCGCTCCGCGATCAGCGTCCCGATCGGACCGTACGGGGCGTTTCAGGCCGTTTCTGACGGGTACGCTTCCTTCGACGGCGGCGACGTGGAGTTCGCCGAGCTGCTGGCCGCCCACGCCGCCGACGCGCTCGAACAGATCGAGACCGAGAACGCGCTCAGGAGCGAGCGCGACAGGCTCTCGGCGCTGTTCGAGGATCTCCCGCTACCTGTCGTTAGGACCGCCTCCGCGGAGGGGGACGAGCGGCGGCTCGACGCGACCAACGAGGCGTTCGAGGAGACGTTCGGGTTCTCGGACGCGGCGCACGGCTACCGAGAGATCCACGACGCGATCGTCCCCGAGGGCGACGAGCGCATCGACGGCGGCGGGGTTCTCGACGACGGCGAGCCGATCCGACGAGAGGTACGCCGGCGGACCGCGGACGGGCTCCGGGACTTCATCCTGAACGTGATCCCGGTCAGCCGGTCGGACGAGACGATCGTCTACAACGTCTACGCCGACATCGGCGAGCAGAAGCGAGTGGAACGCACCCTCCGGCGGCTCCACGAGACGACGCGAGAGATGTTCCGCGGCGGGGACCGCGAGGAGATCGCGGCGCTGGCGGCGCGGGCCGCGATCGACATCCTGGAGTTCCCGGCCAGCGGCGTCCGGCTGTACGACCCCGACGCGAACGCGCTGTCGCCGACCGCCATCAGCGAGGAGGCGACGGCGGCCCTCGGCGAGCGACCCCCTTACGGGCCCGGCGACGGCCGGCTCTGGGAGGCGTTCGAGACCGGCGAGCCGATCGTCGTCGACGACCTCGACGCGGTCGAGACGGCCATCGGCTACGGCATGCACCGGAGCCTGCTCGTGGTCCCGCTCGGCGACCACGGCGTGATGCCGCTCGGCTCCCGCGAACCGGGATTCTTCGACGACACCGCGGTCCAGCTCGCGCGGGTGCTCGGTGCGAACGTCACCGTCGCGCTCGACCACGCCCAGCGCACGGCCCAGCTCCGCGACCGCGACGCTGAGCTCAACCGGGAGATCGACCGCCTCGAGAAGTTCGCCGGGCTGGTCTCGCACGACCTCCGGAACCCGCTCAACGTCGCTGCGGGGCGGCTCGAACTCGCCCGGGCGAACGTCGACGACGCCGACGCCCTCGACGAGCTCGACCGGATCGGCGATGCCCACGACCGGATGGAGGAACTCATCGACGACCTGCTCGCCCTGGCGCGGCAGGGGCGCACGGTCGACGAGCTGGAGTCCGTCCCCCTCGCCGACGCGGCGGCGCAGGCGTGGCGGACCGTCGACACCGTGGACGCGACCCTCGCCCGGCCGGACGAGTCGCTCGCCGTCGAGGCGGACCCGGAGCGCCTGCGCACGCTGCTGGAGAACCTGTTTATAAATAGCGTCGAGCACGGCTCGCCTGACGGTCGGGCGGCTCCCGACGGTAGCGTCGAGGGCGGCGACGCGGACTCCGCGTCGGCCCCCGACGGCGTCACCGTCCGCGTCGGCGCGCTTCCGGACGGCTTCTACGTGGCGGACGGCGGCGTCGGCTTCGGGATCGGCCCCGCGGAGGCGACCGAGTACGGGGCGTCGAGCGACCCCGAGGGGACGGGGTTCGGTCTCGCGATCGTCCGCGAGATCGCGGCCGCACACGGGTGGGCGTTCGACGCGGTCGATGACGACGGCGCGCGGTTCGAGTTCCGGACCGACGGCTGACGCGGGAGCGCGGGCCGAGCGGAGGCGGCATATATAAATCGGTCGTGGACGTGCGAACGCTGCGCACACCCGGGCCACGGTTATGCACGACTCGACCGTGTGTATGGGGTATGGACGAAGGCACCCGCGAGCTTCTGGAGCCGCTCCCGCCGAGCGCCAAACTGGTCTACTACGTTCTCGACGAGGAGGGTCGGTTCGACCAGACCGGGCTCGCCGAGGAGACGCGCCTCTCGACCCGAACCGTCCGGTTCGCGGTGGAGAAACTCACCGAGGTCGGGCTCGTCGAAGAGGGGCTCTGCCCCAAGGACGCTCGCCGGTCCGTGTACTCGTCCGTCGCCGAGCCGGAGCGGTCGACCGGGTCCGATCCCGACGCCGCCTCCGAGCCCGACGCGGAGGCGCCCACGGCGACCGCGGTCGCCGAGGACTGAGCCCGGGCGGACGATTTCGAAACGGGGTCGTGAGCGATCGCGACCCGATCGACTCTCGCTCGTCCGTCGAGTACCGCCCCGCACCCTCGTGCGAGCCCGTCACCCCGCCGGGGGGAGCGACGGCGCGCCGGAACGTTTCGAGCGGCGGACATACTTATCCTCTCGAACGCTATATAGAGACATGTCACTGGAAGATACACTTCGTGACGACCCCGAGCGGGTCGCGTCGATCATCGACCACACGAACGTCGACCCGACCGCGACAGAAGCGGCGATCCGGACCCTCTGCGAAGAGGTCCTCGAGTACGGCTTCTGCTCGGCCGTCGTCGTTCCGTACCACGCGGCGCTCGCGAGCGAACTGCTCGACGGGGACGCGAACGTCGTCGCGGTGGTCGGGTTCCCCTACGGGATACAGAACTCGGCGGCCAAACGGAGCGAGGTCGAGGCGCTCCGCGAGCACGTCGACGAGTTCGACATGGTGATGAACAGGACCGCGTTCGCGAACGGCGATCGCGAGGCCGTCGTCGACGACGTCGAAGCGGTCAGGGACGCGGTCGGCGAGAAGACGCTGAAATGCATCATCGAGTCGCCCGCCCTGACGCCGCCGGAGATACGGCGGGCCGCCGGACTCGTCGAGGAGGGCGGTGCCGACTTCGTCAAGACCGCCGTCGGGTACGACGGGCCGACGGCCACCGAGGAGATTACGGCGATCCGAGACGCGGTCGGTTCGGACACCCAAATCAAGGCGTCGGGCGGGATCTCCACCTTCGAGGAGGCCCTCGAGATGGTGGCCGCGGGGGCCACCCGGATCGGGGCCTCCTCGGGAGTGGAGATCTACGAATCGACGCAGTAGCCTCCGTCCGACCCAGCGGCGCGGCGGGGCCGGTCCGGCCATTCGTCGCCGGGCCCGGTCGCGATCAAGAAACCCTCGCGCAGAGCGGAGCCGTCTCGGTCACTCTGCGCCTTCGAGTATCCACCCGAAGCGCTTCTCCCAGAACTCCTCGTTCCGGGGCTTCTTGTTCCGTCCGTACGTCTTTTTATCACGTATCTGGCGCTCGAGAGCGTCTCGCGTCTGGTTGAGCGCGTGGCTCGCACCGTACCCCTCGGCCGAAGCGATGTACAGGCCTTGGTCCGTGTGGAGCCGGATCCGGGCCAGCAACAGCGGCGTGCCCCGAAGCTTCTCGTCGTGTTTGTGAAGATGGACCTTCGCATCGAGGATCTCCATCCCGTGGTCCCTGTCGTCGAACTTCTCGATCATCTCCACGATCTCGCCGTACTCCACGTCGTCGAGGAGGTCCGCGTTGTACACTTGGACGGCGCGGGTCTCGTCGGCCTCCCACGTCAGCGAGTCGAGGATGTCCGTTTTCGTGACGATCCCCGCCAGCTCACCGTCCCGCTCGACGACCAGCGACGATGCGCCGATCTCGAACAGCTCCTCCACGGCGGTTTCGAGCGTCCGGTCGGGTGCGATCGCCCGCACCGGCGACGCCATCACGTCTCGAACCGGCAGGTCGATGACTCGCGCCAGTTCGCCTTCCCGGGCACCGAAACCGCCCCGCTGCGTACGCCCGTCGCTGACAGCTGTGCCGTCGGTGTCCGCTTGCGTGTCACCCGCGTCTCCGCCTTGGCTCCGAACCGCACTCCGAACCGTCAGATCCATCACATCGTAGAGACTGAGGATCCCGACCGCCGTGTCGTCCTCCACGACCGGGATGTGCGTGATCCGGTTTTCGCGAAAGACGTTGAGCGCCTCGCCGACGCTCGTTCGCGGTTCGATCGTGATGGCGTCCGGCGAGTACGCTTCGTCGACCGTGGCGGCGTCGAGGAACCGCTTGACGTTCTCCAGCAGGTCGTCTGCGGTAACGACGCCGATCAGTTCGTCGTCGTCGAACACGGGGAGCAGCCGCGAGCCCCCGTCGATCATGAGCCGTGCGACCCGCCGGACGTCCTCGTCGGGCGTGACCCGGGGAACGTTCCAGACCACCGACTTGAGCTTCTGATCCGGCTGATGGTGCGAACTCGCGAGCTGTCGCCTCGTGACGACTCCCTCGAACTTCTCTCCGTACACGACGACGCCGGCGACTGACGGGTCGTCGAACGTCCCAACGAGCTTTGAGACCGGTGCGTCGGGAGGAAGCTTCACGTACTCCGTCGAAACGATGTCTGTTATCTCCATGAGTGTGGGTGTGGTTCCGTGTTGGTCGGGCGGGCCAGTTCCACCGCCGCCTCGTCAACAGTTACATATTTGTCATTCGCTCTCAAGTAGTCACTGACTGTTCTCGGTACCCGGCAACCCGTATTTCACTGTCTCGTCGCTGAACGCCGGCGGTTTGGTTTCCAGACGGTGAGAATACTCAGTACAATTGACATGCCTCCGCGACGTGGATTTATATATGAACTTCGACGAATTCACCGGAGAAGTGCAGCACCGACTCGAACTGCCCGGGACGGGAGAGACGGTGCGGGCGATCCGGGCGACGCTCATGACGCTCGGGCAGCGGATTCCCGAGGGCAACGCGGCGGACCTCGCCGCCTCGCTGCCCCTCGAGATCAAGTGGTACCTGACGGGCGCGGTCCACGACCACGGCCAGCGCTTCGACTGGCAGGAGTTCGTCGAGCGGGTGAGCGAGATCGAGCACGCGGACCCGGCCGACGCGGCCTATCACGCCCGGGTCATCATGGACGTCGTTCGGTCGCAAGTCCCCGAGTCGGACTTCCACCAGCTCCGGGACATGCTTCCCGAGAGCGAAGACTCCGAAAACTGGGGGAGCCTCTTCGAGGTCGTCGACGAGGGGCGCTGAGACGAGCCGACGCTCGCGGCGCACTCGACCCCGATCCGTCGTCCTTTTGACCGCGCGTCAGTTACTACGCATACTCGATGGCGACGTATCACATCGAAACGTACGGCTGTAGTTCCAACCGGGGCGAGAGCCGGGAGATCGAGCGGGCGCTGCGCGACGGCGGCCACCGCCCGGCCGACGGTCCCGAAGACGCGGATGTCGCCATCCTCAACACCTGTACGGTCGTCGAGAAGACGGAGCGGAACATGCTCCGACGCGCCGAGGAGCTGGAAGACGAGACCGCCGAGCTCGTCGTCACCGGCTGCATGGCGCTCGCGCAGGGCGAGACGTTCGAGGAGGCCGGCGTCGACGCCGAGATCCTCCACTGGGACGAGGTCCCCTCCTACGTGCTCAACGGCGAGTGCCCGACGGTCACCCCCGACGCCGAGCCCGTCTTGGACGGCGTCGTCGGCATCCTCCCCATCGCGCGCGGCTGTATGAGCAACTGCTCGTACTGCATCACGAAGTTCGCGACCGGCCGGGTCGACTCCCCGTCGGTCGAGGAGAACGTCGAGAAGGCCCGCGCGCTGGTCCACGCCGGCGCCAAGGAGATCCGGGTGACCGGACAGGACACCGGGGTCTACGGGTGGGACGACGGCGACCGGAAGCTGCCGGAGCTGCTCGACCGAATCTGCGACATCGACGGCGAGTTCCGAGTCCGGCTCGGGATGGCCAACCCCGGCGGGATCCACGGCATCCACGAGGAGCTGGTCGAGGTGTTCGCGGACAACGAGGAGCTGTACGACTTCGTCCACGCGCCGGTCCAGTCCGGCTCCGACGAGGTGCTCGAGGAGATGCGCCGCCAGCATCGCGTCGAGAAGTTCCGCGAGGTCGTCGAGACGTTCGACGACCGGCTCGACCACTGGACGCTCTCGACGGACTTCATCGTCGGCTTCCCGACCGAGACCGAAGCCGATCACGAGCGGTCGATGGATCTGCTCGCCGAGGTCCGCCCCGAGAAGATCAACGTCACCCGCTTCTCGAAGCGCCCCGGCACCGACGCCGCCGAGATGAAGGGGCTCGGCGGGACCGTGAAGAAGGAGCGCTCGAAGGCGATGTCCGAGCTGAAGATGGAGGTCGTCGGCGAGGCGTACGAGTCGATGGTCGGCGAGACGTTCGAGGTGCTCGTCGTCGAGGAGGGGACCGGCGACTCCGTGAAGTGCCGCGACGGCGCCTACCGCCAGATCATCGTCCAGAACGCGACCGAGCGCGGCGTCGACGTGGGGGACTTCCTGGAGGTCGAGGTGACCGGCCACAACACCGTCTACGCGTTCGGCGACCCGGTCGACGAGGGCGGAGCGGGCGAGGGCGAGCCCGTCGAGGGCGACGACCCCTCGGAGTCGGTCACGTCGTCGGCGTAGGGGTCGCGGTCGACGCGTGGCAGCTATTTGTACTGTTCTTTCAGGTACTCGACGATGGCGTCGCTCTCGTACATCGTCACGCCGCGGTCGGTGTCGACGAGGTACGGGATCTGATCGTCCCCGACGGCGGTGAGCTTCTCGTGGGTGACCTCGTTGGTCACGTCGCCGCCCACGTCGCCCGGGAGACGGGGGTTGTGGGCGACGTAGGAGACGCCGAGCTCCGAGAGCGTCTCCCGGACCTTCGTGCAGTGCGGACAGCCCTCCGACTGGTAGAGTTCGATCATGGCGTCGGTCGATCGTTGGCGCCGACCCGGCTAAAACGCTCCCGTCGATCTCATGCGCTGGCTCCCGTCGATCTCATGCGCTGGCTCCCGTCGATCTCATGCGCTGGCTCCCGTCGATCTCATGCGCTGGCTTCCGGCCGCCTCACTCGCTGGCTCCCCGCCGCCTCTCCCCCTAGGCATCCTCGTAGATCACCTCGACCTCGTCGGCGAAGCGGTCTAAGATGTTGCGCCGCTTCTTCTTCATCGTCGGCGTGAGCAGGTCGTTCTCCTCGGTGAACTCCTCTTCGACGATCCGGAACTGCTTGATCCGCTCGTACGGTTCGAACTCCTCGTTGACGCGGTCGACCTCCGCTTGGATCCGCTCGCGGACTCGGTCGTCGCGACAGATCCCCTTGCGGTCGTCGGGGAGGTCGATCCCCCGCGCGTCGGCCCATGCGTCCACCTTCTCGAAGTTCGGGACGATAAGGGCGGAGACGAACTTCCGGCCGTCGCCGAGCACGACGCACTGCTCGACGAACTCGTTGGCCGCGAACCGGTCCTCGATGGGACCGGGCGCGACGTTCTTGCCGGTCGAGAGCACGAGCAGCTGCTTGGCGCGCTCGCGGAAGGCGACGTACCCGTCCGGCCTGAGCTGGACGATGTCGCCTGTGTGGAACCAGGGCTCGTCCGGATCGCCGTCGCGTTCGTCGGGGGGCGTGCCGGCGACGACGGCGTCCTCCGGGAGCCGGTCCGGTTCGGTGAACGCCTCCGCGGTCGCGTCGGGGCGGTTCCAGTAGCCGTCGGTCACCTGCGGTCCCCGCACAAGCAATTCGCCCACGTCGCCGGCCAGCTCCGCGACCTCCTCGCCGACGACCGTACCGTCGATCGCGATCTCCGTCTCGACCACGGGCGGACCGATGGTGCCGACCTGCGGCTCCTCGGGCGGATTGACGCAGATCACCGGCGAGGTCTCCGTCAGGCCGTACCCCTCGAGGATCGGCAGGTCCATCGCGTGGTACAGCGCGCACAGCTCCGCCGACAGCGACCCGCCGCCGGAGATGAAGAAGTCGATGTTCCCGCCGATCGCCTCCCGAACCGACGAGAAGACGAGCCGGTCGGCGACCGCGCGCTTGGCGTCGAGGAGGGCGCCCGGCGCCTCGGTCTCGTGGTGGGCCCGGCCGACGTCGACCGCCCACTCGAAGATCCGCTCTTTCACCGGCGACTCGCTCGCCTGCTCGCGGATCGCGTCGTACAGCTTCTCGTAGACGCGGGGGACGCTCGTGGTCGTCGTCGGGCGCACGAGCCCGAAGTCCTCCCGCAGGGTGTCCGGGCTCTCGGCGTAGCCGACGGTCGCGCCGGCCGCGAACATCATGTAGTGGCCCGCGAGCCGCTCGAAGACGTGCGCGAGGGGGAGAAAGGAGAGCGTCGTCGACTCGGGCGAGATCCCCGGCACGTCGGGGTCGCGGTCCGGTCGGTCGGCGAACCGCCGGTAACACTGATTGACGTTCTCTCGGAAGTTCGCGTGGGTGAGTCGGACGCCCTTCGGCTGGCCCGTGGTCCCGGAGGTGTAGATGAGGCTCGCGAGGTCCTCGACGTCGACCGCGTCGATCCACGACTGGTAGGCGTCCTCGTCGAACGCCTCGTCGCCGAGGGCGTGGACCTCGCCGAGGGTGTACACGTCGTCGGCGGAGAGGCCGATGTCGTCGGCGTCGCCGCCCGCACCGCCGATCTCCGCGTCGAGGTCGCCCGTGTCCACGTCGTCGAACGTCACGATGGCGTCGAGGTCGTGGTCGAGGTCGCCGACGACCCCCAGCACCTCGTCGAGCAGCTCTCGGTTCTCCGCGACCACGACGGTGGCGCCCGGGTCCTCGATCAGGTAGCGGACCTGTCTCGGGGAGGAGGAGGCGTACACGGTCGTGACGGTCGCGCCCGCGGCGAGCACCGCGAAGTCGGTCTGGGCCCACTCCATCCGCGTCTGCGCGTACAGCGCCACGCGGGTGTCGTCTTCGACCCCGAGCTCGCGGAACCCGGCCGCGAGCCGCCGGACGATGGAGCGCATCTCGGCGTAGGTCACGTCGGCGTACTCCCCCTCCGAGGCGGGCGGGAGCACTCCCCTGGAGACCAGCGACCGGTCGTAGATCCCCCCCTTGTACCGCTGGGCGAGCCGGTCCGCGTTGCGCTCGGCGGACCGCTCGAAGGTGCGTGGGAGCGTCTCTCGGGCGACGACGTCGTCCGTGAACTCCCGCTCCGCCTCTCGCCAGTTCATACCACGACCTCCCGCCCAAACATTATAAACGATCGGGTAGTTTCGAGTTCATTCGAGGGCTCGGAACGCGAGGGTTTAATCCCGAGAGAGGGCGAGGGACCTCTGTGGACCCCGACCGGATCCCCGCCGAGTTCCCCGCCCCGAGCTTCCGCGGGGCACAGGAGCGGGCGCTCGCGGACATCCGCGACGCGTTCGCCGCCGGCAACGACGTGGTGTTGGTGCGCGCGCCCACCGGCAGTGGCAAGTCCCTCCTCGCGCGGTCGATCATGGGCGCGTCGGCCACCGTCGACGAGACGGCGCCGAGCGAGGCGACCGGCGCCTACTACACCACCCCGCAGGTGTCGCAGATCGACGACGTGGAGGCCGACGACCTGCTCGACGACCTGGCGGTGATCCGGGGGAAATCGAACTACGACTGCATCCTCCCCGGCGAGCACGACACGCCGGTCAACCGCGCCCCCTGCGTCCGCCAGCAGGGGTTCGACTGCTCCGTGAAACATCGGTGTCCGTACTTCTCCGACCGCGCCATCGCCTCCGGGAACCGCCACGCCGCGATGACGTTGGCGTACTTCATGCGGACGGCCGGCTCAGAGGTGTTCCGCAAGCGGGACGTCGTCGTGATCGACGAGGCCCACGGGCTCGCGGAGTGGGCGGAGATGTACGCGACGATCGAGCTTTCGCCCGACCGCGTGCCGGTGTGGGACGAGGTCGGCGTCCCCGACGTGGCGGCCGACGCCGGCCCCGAGGAGGACGTCCTCGACCGCACCGCCCGGTTCGCCGCGTCGCTCCGGGACACCGCCAAACGGGCGAAAGACGAGCTGACCGGGCGGCCCGAGCTCGACCGTGAGGAGGTCGCGCGCCGGGACCGCCTTCAGGAGCTAATCAGCGAACTCGGCTGGTTCCTCGAGGACTACCGCGACCCGGAGTCGCCGACGACGTGGGTCGTCGACCAGCCCGACGGCGAGGGGGCGGCGCTCGCGATCAAACCCCTCGATCCGGCCCGCTACCTCCGACACACCGTGTGGGACCGCGGGAACAAATTCGCGCTGCTGTCCGCCACTATCCTCTCGAAGGAGGCGTTCTGCCGCGGGGTCGGTCTCGACCCGGAGACGGTCGCCCTCGTCGACGTCGAGCACACGTTCCCGCTCTCGAACCGCCGGTTGTACGACGTGACGCAGGGGTCGATGACCTACGAACACCGCGACGAGACGGTGCCGAAGATCGCCCGCCTGATCGTCCGGCTGATGGCCGAACACCCCGACGAGAAGGGACTCATCCACGCGCACTCGTACGACATCGCCGGCCGGCTCACGGAGCTGCTCGGGGAGTTCGGCGTCGCCGCGCGCGTCCGGCGCCACGACCGCGCGAACCGGGACGCGGAGCTGTCGGCGTGGAAGGCGAGCGACGACCCGGAGGTGTTCGTCTCGGTGAAGATGGAGGAGGCGCTCGACCTGAAGGGCGACCTGTGCCGCTGGCAGGTGGTGTGTAAGGCGCCGTACCGCAACACCAACGACTCGCGGGTCGCCCGCCGCCTCGCCGACGACCAGTGGGCGTGGTACCACCGGACCGCGCTCCGGACCGTGATTCAGGCCTGCGGCCGGGTCGTCCGCGCGCCCGACGACCACGGCGCGACGTACCTCGCCGACGACTCCCTCCTCGACCTGTTCGACCGCGCGGAGGCGGACACCCCGCCCTGGTTCCGCGACCAGATCGACGCGATGACGACGCCGGCGCTGCCCGACTTCGACCCCGGCGCCGCGCTCGCCGGGATCGACGCCGAGCCGAGCGGGCCCTCGCGGGCGGCCCGTCGCGGGAACAGCGGCGCCGTCGGCGGAGGCGGCTCGGGCGGGACCGGTGGGAGCGGAGGCGGCAGCCCGCGCTCGGGCCGATCGAACGGATCCCGCGCGTCCGGAGGGACGAGCGACGGGGACGGAACGACGCGCACGCGCTCGGAGTCGGACGCGGAGCGCCGGGAGGACCACCCGCTCTCCGACGTCTGGGGCGACGGCTAGGGATCGTCGACGGGGAGGGTCGGAAACGGTACCGGCCCTCGGTCCGGCCCGCGGTCGTCGGGCCGATCCGTTCGGCGGCTATAAGAGCGAGACGCCCCACGCGGCCATGGAACTGACCATGAGGAACGCGAAGAACAGCGCGAACAGCTGTTGTCTGTCCATACTTCGGTTACGACCGCAGAACCTGATAACTCCTGCGGGCGCGGGTCGGCGCCGATCGGCGCCGCCAACCGATCGTGGAGCCAGCTGGAATGCATTAAACTACCACGGACTGATCGATCGTCAATATATATCGTATAAGGTGTATCAGGGACCTCAGTCAATTAGTAACCTTCATAAACCTTCACGGCACTATCGTAGGTATGGCAACGAAGGGGCTGTCGACCGCGCTGACGCTGTACGGTGCGCGAACGCTGACGCTCTCCCAGGCGGCCGCGCAGGCCGGCCTCAGCGAGGCGGAGTTCGTCGAGCAGTTGGAACGCCGCGGGATCGAGGTGACCGAGTCGGAGCGCGCCGCCGCGCTCGGCGAGGAGCAGCCCGTCCACGCCGACTGAACGACACCGACGCGCCAGACTGCGGATTTCGATCGCTCGGCGCTGTTGAATTCCTGTGCTTCAGACGTATGTTCGTCCGAAACGGCTGGTCGCTGAACGGTGCTTCGTGATCGACGACACTGTGGTGACTGCCTCCAAAGCCCCAGTCGCGGCGGCGGGCGCACGCTCGCTGCGGTCCTCGGTCGTTCGCTTCGCTCACTCCCTGTGGTCCTTGCGTCCCCTGCGCCCGCCGCCGCGACTGCCCCTTTGAGTCCCACCCGACCGCAACCGCACAGCGCCTCATGCCTCCCCAGCCTCGTCGGTCGCCCTCCGCTCCGCTTCGGGCGACCGAATCCCTCGCACCGTCGGTGAGCGGCCCAAAGAGCCGCTCACCGGGGCGCGCCCGACGCACATCTTATATAAAGGATCGTCGCTATCGCGTGCCTCTTTTTAAATATCGCATCCGACTCCCAATCTGCAACACTCACTCCCGCTCTCGATCGCTGCTGTTCCCGTATGAACCGTCTCCGGAGCGAAACGCCTCACGCGCTACGGATTCCGACAGCGCCGATCTCTTAAGTCGGTGAGAGACGCCGCCGACCTACTCCTCGGGGACGAGGTGGACCTCGCCGCTGTGCTCGAAGGCGAGCACCGAGTCGGCGTCGCCGTCGACGAAGTCGGGGTTCGGTACCGTCTTCGCCTCGTATGTGACCGGGTCGAGCACCTGGATCGCGTTCTCGTCTTCCACGGTCACCACGGTGGTCGCTTCGGCGTCGTCGCGATCCCCGAGCCGTGTCGCGTCGGGGGCCTCCGCCTCCTCGAACTCCGAGGTGTACGCCGCGCCCGTGGCGAGGCGGACGCCGCGGAGCCGACCGGCGACGCTCGTGACGAGCACGGGGCCGTCGCCGTCCTCGGGGTCGATTATCTCGCCCTCGGCGTAGCGCGGGAGCCGGACTGCGAACGTCACCCGGTACACCTCGTTGCCGTCGCCGTCCTCGGTGACGAGCGTCGGGTACGACTCGAAGCTCCCGCCGATCTCCTCCGTGATCCGCGTCGCGACGTTCTGCGCGAGCCGGTTCGAAGAGAGCTTGATGTCCGGGCCGTCGTCGGTCTCTTTCACCTCCGTGATGAACGCCTCGCGGTCGCCGCCGGCCTCCTGGTCGGCGACGTACGTCTCGGCGATGTCGAGCGCCTCGGCGCGCTCAGCGGGCGTCAGGTCGCGCTCGTCCGCGCGCACCTGCACGATCCCGGCGTAGTAGCCGCCGGCGATCCGCCCGCAGCGGTCGCAGGTCCCGCGCGAGATCTTGACCGGGACCGTCACTTCCGCCGAGCGGAGCGTCCCGCGAACGACCCCCGAGAAGCGGCAGTGCATCCGGACCGTGTTCTCGTCGACCTGCTCGGGCTCGACGCCCCACTCCACGTCTTCGGCGTCGACGTGGACTCCGAGCGCCTCCGCGACCTCGTCGACGGCGACGTCGGTGTAGTCCCGCGCGCCCACGTCCCGCCACGACTCGCCGCGGCGGACCGCGCCGCAGCCGGAGCAGACCAGCACCTCGATCCGGTCGGGCGCGTCGACCAGCTCGAAGTCCTCGAAGTAGCAGTCGTCACACAGCAGCGCGTCCCGCCCGCCGGGGTCGCCGGGAAGCGGCTCGCGCCGCTCCGGGACGGCGTCGCCACACCGGGGACAGAACTCCCGCGACTCGCTCATTACCGGCGGCTACGCCGAGGAGGCGTTTAAGCGGCGCGGACCGGCCTCGTTCGTGGCCGCCGGGGCCGGCTCGGGGCCCGATCCTCCGAAATCGTTTTTCGCGCGGACCGAGAACGGGTGCGTATGAGCGAGAACCCCGACGACGAACGGCTCGAAGAGCTGCGAGAGAAGAAGATGCAGGAGCTCCGCGAGCGCGAACAGGGCGGCGGCGCCGACGCGGAGGCCCAACAGCAGGCGCAGGAGCGCGCCGAGGCCCAACAGGAGGCCGTGCTCAAGCAGTACCTCACGGACGGCGCGCGCCAGCGGCTCAACGCGGTCGCGATGTCGAAGCCGGAGTTCGGCGACAAGGTGAAACAGCAGGTCGCGGCGCTCGCGCAGAGCGGCCGCATCCAGGGACAGATCGACGAAGAGCAGATGCGCGACCTCCTGAAAGAACTCCAGCCCGACCAGCAGAGCTTCGACATCCGGCGGCGATAGATGGAGCTCGCGCTGCTGTACAGCGGGGGGAAAGACTCCTCGCTCGCCGCCCACCTGCTCGACCGGTTCTACGACGTGCGCTGCGTCACCGGCAGCTTCGGGCTCACCGACGACTGGAAACACGCCGAGCGCGCGGCCGCGGAGCTCGGCTTCCCGTTCGAGCGCGTCGACCTCGACCGCGAGGTCGCCGAGGAGGCGGCCGAGACGATGATCGGCGACGGCTACCCGCGTAACGGGATCCAGCGCGTCCACGAACACGCCCTCGAGACGATCGCGAGCCGCGCGGTCGACGCCATCGCCGACGGCACGCGGCGCGACGACCGGGTCCCCACCGTGTCGCGAGCCCAGGCGCAGAGCCTGGAGGACCGCCACGGAATCGACTACATCTCCCCGCTCTCCGGGTTCGGTCGCCACGCCGTCGACCGGCTCGTCGAGGAGACGTTCGACGTCCAACAGGGGCCGAGCGAGGAGGTCCCCAAGGCCGACTACGAGGACGAGCTCCGGACCCTCATCGCCGACGCGCACGGCGAGGGAACGGTCAACGAAGTGTTCCCGGACCACGACCAGACGTACGTCCACGGTCGGAACGACTGACCGACCCGCGCGTCGACCCGTCCGCAACCGACACGTTCTCACCGGTTGGGAGCGCCGGAACGACTTTCGGTCCCGCGCTCGTAGCACCAGGTATGTCATCTGAACGAGTAGTCGAGCTGCTCCGAGCGGCGTACGCCGACGAGATCGAGACCGTGATGAACTACCAGACGAACGCCATCGTCCTCGACGGCGTCCGCGCCGAGGAGATCAAAGAGAGCCTCAAACAGGACGTCCAAGAGGAGCTCGGCCACGCCGAACAGCTCGGACAGCGGCTCAAACAGCTCGACGCGCGACCGCCGGGGTCGGCCGAGTTCACGGCGAGGCAGGACTCCCTGCAGCCGCCCGAGGACTCGACCGACGTGCTCTCGGTCATCAACGGCGTGCTCGACGCCGAGGAGGGCGCGATCGCGACGTACCGCGACCTGATCGACGCCGCCGAGGAGGCGGGCGACCCGGTCACCGAGGACCTCGCCGTGACGCTCCTCTCCGACGAGGAGGCCCACCGGACGGAGTTCCGCGGCTTCCAGAAGGAGTACCAGCGCGACTAGGCGGGACTGGGAGCGACTAAACGAGACTGGGCTCGCCGAGGGGGCTCGCCAGCCGGCCCCCCTCCCGCCGGAGCCGGCCCCGAAAGGATGCTTTCAAGCGGGCGCTCGCCGAACCGACGTGCATGTACGACGGCCTCAAGGGATTCCGCGACTTCTACCCCGGCGAGCAGTCGGCCCGCCGCGAGGTGACGGACGCGATCGAGGACGCCGCGAGCCGGTACGGCTTCCGCGAGATCGCCACCCCCGCCTTAGAGCGGACGGAGATGTACGTCGACAAGTCCGGCGAGGAGATCGTCGAGGAGCTGTACGCCTTCGAGGACAAGGGCGGTCGCGGCGTCTCGATGACCCCGGAGCTCACGCCGACCGTCGCCCGGATGGTGGTCGCGAAGGGCCAGGAGCTGTCGAAGCCGATCAAGTGGATGTCCACGCGCCCGTTCTGGCGCTACGAGCAGGTCCAGCAGGGCCGCTTCCGCGAGTTCTATCAGACGAACATCGACGTGTTCGGCTCCTCGGCGCCCGAGGCCGACGCCGAGGTGCTCGCGGTCGCCGCCGACGCGCTCACGGCTCTAGGCCTCACCGGCGACGACTTCGAGTTCCGCGTCTCCCACCGCGACATCCTCGGCGGCCTCGTCCGCTCGCTCGCCGACGACACCGAGGCGGTCGACACCGCGGCCGCGATCCGCGCGGTCGACAAGCGCGCGAAGGTCGACGACGGGGAGTACTTCGGACTCCTCTCCGACGCCGGGCTCGACCGCGCGACCGCTCGCGAGTTCGACGACCTGATCACGGGCGTCGAGACCGTCGACGACCTCGACGCCGTGGCCGAGGCCGGGGACGAGTCGGTCGAGGCGGCGGTCGAGAACCTCCGGAACGTGCTCGCCGCCGCGGACGACTTCGGCGCGGGCGAGTTCTGCGAGGTCTCGCTCACGACCGCCCGCGGGCTCGACTACTACACCGGCGTCGTCTTCGAGTGCTTCGACTCCACCGGCGAGGTGTCTCGCTCCGTCTTCGGCGGCGGGCGCTACGACGACCTGATCGAGAGCTTCGGCGGCCAGCCCACCCCCGCGGTCGGCGTCGCCCCCGGCCACGCCACCCTTAAGCTCCTCTGTCAGCGCGCCGGCGTCTGGCCCGACGAGGAGCTGACGACGGACTACTACGTGCTCTCCGTCGGCGACACGCGTAGCGAGGCGGCCGCGCTCGCCCGCGACCTCCGCGCGCTCGGCGACGACGTGGTCGTCGAGGGGGACGTCTCCGACCGGTCGTTCGGCGCCCAGCTCGGCTACGCCGACTCGATCAACGCTGAGACCGTCGTGGTCGTCGGCGAGCGCGACTTAGAGAACGGCGAGTACACGGTGAAGGACATGGCGAGCGGCGACGAGACCACCGTGCCGGTCGAGGAGTTCCCGCCCGAGGACGGGCTGCCGACCTACGAGGACTACGACTAGCGCCCCGGGGACCCGTCCGCTTCCGCGTCGTCCCGCGTGCTCGACCATTTTTAAGTGTGCGTCGGAACGGTGAGAACGATGATCCCGCTCGTGACGGCGATGCCCCCCGGCGAGATCGGCCTCCGCGTGGCGGCCGGCGTTGCCCTCATCCTGATCAACGCGTACTTCGTGGCGATCGAGTTCGGGCTGACGCGGCTCCGTCAGTATCCCGAATCGGAGATGGACACGCCCGGGCTGCGGCGCGCCTGGGAGATGACGGACGACCTGGAGTTCTACCTGACGACCTGTCAGGTGTGGATCTCAGGGACCAGCATCGCGCTCGGTATCGTCGCGGAGCCGGGGCTCGCAGCGCTGTTCGCGCCGCTCTTCGAGAATACGACGTTCGCGTCCGCCGGCGCGGGCTCGCTGTTGGGCTTTTTCATCATCAACATGGTCCACCTCACGCACGGCGAGCAGACCCCGACGTACCTCGGCGTCGAGCGCTCGAAGCAGGTCGCCCAGTACGGCGCCCGGCCGCTGTACTGGTTCGCGTGGCTCATCTCGCCGCTGATCAAGTTCGGCGACTGGGTCGCGAAGGCGACGCTCCGGCTGTTCGGCGTCGAGATGACCGGGTCGTGGACCGAGGCCGAAGGGGAGGTGTTGGAGACCCGCGCGCAGCTCCGGACCCGTCTCGGGTCGATGATGGAGGAGGTCGACCTCCCCGAAGAGCGTCGCGAGGAGGTCCTCAACGCGCTCGACGTCGACGAGCTCGCCGTGCGGGAGGTCCTGACCCCGGCCGACGAGATCGTCTCGCTGTCGACGGCGGCGTCGGTCGAGGAGAACCTCGACCGGATCCGCGACACCCCGCACAGCCGCTTCCCGCTCGTGGGCGACGGGGCGACCGACTTCGAGGGGATCGTTTACGCCCCCTCGATCGTCTCCAACTTCGAGGCGCTCCGGCGGGGGGAGACGACGTTCGCGGACCTCGCGGCCCCGCCGATGACGATATCGGCGGGAACGAGCGTCAGCGACGCCTTCGATCAGTTCCAGACGGAGTCACAGGAGCTCGCGCTCGTCGTCGAGGACGGCGAGATCGCCGGACTGATCACCGCGACCGACGCCATGGAGGCGGTGATGGGGCAGCTCGAGGACCCGCTGGACGCGGGCGACCTGTGAGTGGACGGCCTCGTCGGAACCGCCGTCGGTCGCTGTCCGCCGACCGGTGACCACGGTGGGTATCTCGGCCGGGCTACGGGACGTACCCGAGCGTACGGAGGGTGTCCTCCACCGTCTCCTCGTCCACTTCGGGCATCCGCTCGGGCGGGTCGGCGCTGATCTCCCGTCTCGGTCCCTCCTTCACGACCTGCCACGGCACCTCGACGAGTTCGGGGACGTACACGCCCTCTCTGTGACCGTACCACCGCACGGGGATCGGACGGAGGCGTTCGCCGAGCAGCTCTCCGTGGTCGGACGTGATCACCGTGCGTCCGTCGAGAGCGTCCAGCGTTGACTCCACGAGATCGAGCGTGATTTCGAGAGTGTCTCGGTAGGCCTCTCGGAGCGTTTCGATGTCGGCGCCGCTCGCCGCCATCGTCGACCGAAGTCCGCCGTCGTACGTGAACCGGTCGCTTTTCGGCCCCAGATACGGCTTGTGGGGCTGCATCAGATGGATGATGAGGCGTTTCTCGGGGAACTCCTCGGCCGCTTCCACCGCCGAGTCCAACACCGTCTCCGGGTGCGGAACGTACCCCACGTCGCGTTTGTCACCGTCGAGACGGCTGACGTAAAAGTCGCGCTCGACGTCCCGATACGCGTGGACTTCGGCGTTGATGAACTCCCTGAGCTCTAAGAACCACCGGTTCCCCGAGACGTAAACGACGTCGTGAAGCGCGCGGTTCGAGAAGTTCCCCGTAATGAACTCCCGGCTGGCGGCCCCCCGCGACACCCGACGCTCGACGGGACCCTCAAACTCTGTCGACTCAGCGAAGTAGTCGTATCGACAGGCGTCGAGAATGACGAGGTTGTCCCAGTCCTGCTCGAACACGTCGATCCCGTTCTGGTTGTAGTCCCGGTCGGACCGTCTCGTGTGGTAGAGTCGATTCAGTTCGACGAGGGTCGCCGGAGCGTCTCGGACCGCTTTCAGTAGGAGACGCGGATTCCGGCGGATCCTGTTACCGAGTTGCATGCGCTAACGCCCGCCGGGAGCGCTATTCGTTATAAAATAACTAATGTGACACAATGGGCCTTCAGTTGAACGCCTCGCGCAGGAAGACGAGCGCCCCGCCCAACATCGCGAGGTTGCCGAAGAACGCGAGCCGCTCGCCGCTCTTGTCGTCCTCGTCGGCGTTCCAGAAGTCGTGCATCGTCGCGGTCACCACCGTCAGGAAGGCGACGGCCGCGCCGGTCGCGACCCGGGGGAACCGCCAGAGCGCGATACCGACGCCCGCGACGACCATCATCCCGGACGCGAACGGGGCTGCGAGGTCGGGCGCCGGCACTCCCGCCGACTCCGCGTACTCGATCGTGTCGTCCATGTCGCGGAAGTCCTCCGAGGCCTGCGCGGCGAGGCCGACCCCGAGCAGGACGCGGCCGAGTCGCGAGGGCGCGCCGCCCGTGCCGGTCACCGATTCCGCCGTGTCGCCGTCGTCGTCCGTCATGTCTGTACACACGGTGGCATGGCACATAAATCGACGTGCGACCGCCGGCGCTCCGCCGGTCGGCCGACGCACCCTCCGGCGTCACGACCACTCGATGCGGTCGAGCAGCGTCGCCGTCTCGCCGGCGTCGAACGCCATGGGTCGCCGCCACCACGGCCCTCGCCCCGAGTCGCTCGAGAGCTCGGTGACGAGCCGGTTCGCGTCCGCCCCCGCGTCCGGCGCGCTCAGGGGCACGACGCGCTCGAACACCCCGGACGCGGCCGGGTCGCCCGCGACCACGACCCGCGCGTCGAAGGGGTCCCGCTTCAGGTGGGCGTTCGTCGGCGCGAGGTCGGCCGCCGCGGCGCGGTCGACGGTGCGGCCCTCGCTCCCGTCGCCGACTGCGAGGAGGCGATCGACCCGGATCCCCGCGAACAGGTACGCGCCCCAGTCGGGCGCGAGGTCGTCGTCCGGTCGGGGCCCGTCCCCGGTCCCGTCGCGCCCGCCGTCTTCGCCCGGCCCGCCCCAGCCGTGCGGGCGGAGCGACAGCGTCGCGTAGAAGAACAGCCAGTCGCCCGGTTCGAGGCCGGCGATCCGGCCGGCCTTCACGCCGTGCGGGTCGCCGTACGTCGCGCTGTCGCGCCCGTGGACGCCGGGGAACTCGGGGTCCGCGTGGACCGGAACCTCGCGGAGGGCGGTCGGCAGCGAAAAGGGGAGGTCGAGGTCGCCGTACGTCGGGAGCGGCTCGTCGACCGGGAACCGGTCGCGCGTGAGCGTCGGCGCCGACTCGGGGATCGGCACGTACGCGAACGAGCCGTCGGGGAACACCGGTCCCCGGAAGCCCGGCTCGTTGGTGTTGGCGGCGACGTTGACGGCGACGGCTCGCGGTCCGGTCATTCGAAAGACGCCACGGCGGGGGTCAGTCCGCGGTCGCGGCGGGCGCGCCGTGGTCGATCTCGGTCCCGAGCAGGTCGAGGAACGCCGCGATCCACTCGGGGTGGTCCGGCCACGCCTGCCCAGTGACGAGGTTCCCGTCGGTGGTCACCCCGTCGACCCACGAGCAGCCCGCGGCCTCGACCTCGGGCCTGACGGCGGGGTAGGCGGTGAGCTCGTAGCCGCCGAGGACGCCCGCCGCGGCGAGGATCTGCGGGCCGTGACAGATCGACGCGACCGGCTTGTCCGCCTCGAAGAAGTGGCGGACCGCGTCGAGCACCTCCTCGTACCCCCGAAGGTACTCGGGCGCGCGCCCGCCGGGGACGACCAGCGCGTCGTAGTCGGCCGGGTCGACGTCGTCGAACCCGTGGGTGAGCTCGAAGTCGTGACCGCGGGTTTCCAGGTACGTCTGGTCGCCCCGGAAGTCGTGGACCGCGGTCTTGACGGTCTCTCCGCCCTCCCTCTCCGGACAGACGGCGTGGACCTCGTGGCCGACCGCCTGGAGCGCCTGGAACGGGACCATGATCTCGTAGTCTTCACCGAAATCGCCGACGATCATCAGTATCTGGTTTCCTGTCATGTGTACAACACCACCGAGACGTACGCTCCGCGGGCAAATAACGGTACTGGCGAGTGGTACCGTGCCGCAGACGGGAATGGCGGTGTGTCACAGACGGGTCGTCGAGGCGGTCGGAGCGAACCGGACCCCAGTGACCGGCCGCGCATGACCCCTCTCGACCGACGCCCGTCGATTCATTTATCTCGATATTCAGTAGTATATTCTAATCTGATAGAACTGGCGGTCGAACGCTCTCTGCGATCCCGATCGGCGAACAGCCCCCGATCGCACCGGGACCGAGAGAACCCGCGACGAAGCGTCGCAGTACTGCGGTCTCGGTCGTCGAACGGTTCCGAAACCGATGCCCCGGTCGGGGCGTTCGTCCGACCGCAACCGACCGCTCGTTCCCGGTAGAGAACGACCTAAAAAACGTATTAACTCCATGCGTCCGTCCAAAAGCCGAAGATAACGGTGACGATATCGACGAACACCGCTTCGAGTCGCCAGACGCACTCGGCCGCGATACTTATAATAAGATAACGTATATTACTCACTTCATATCATATTTCAGTTATTTAAATATCCCGTGGTGTCCGCGGGTGAACCGACCTCGCTGCCGCGATCCCGGACCGCTGTGCGCCGTGGGCTCGCCGTGCGTCGTGGGCTCGCCGTGCGTCGTCGTCCGCGTCTCCCCCTCACCGGTCGACTCGCCCTCCGACCGACTCACCCTCACCGGCCGTCTCCCCCGATTCGACCGCCTACTCGGTGCCGAGCTTCGCGCGCGTGTACGGTTCGAGCCCGCCGCGGTCGACGAGATTCTGCAGGAACTCCGGGAGCGGGTCCGCGTCGTACCGCTCGTCGGCGGTGTGGTTGACGACGGCGCCCTCGTCGAGCCGGAGGCTGATCTCGTCGCCGTCGTCGATCCGGTCGGCGTCCGGGCAGATCAGCACGGGGAGCCCGAGGTTGATCCCGTTCCGGAAGAAGATCCGGGCGAACGACTGCGCGACGATCCCGTCGATCCCCGCGCCGAGGAGCGAGATGGGGGCGTGTTCGCGGGAGGAACCGCTCCCGAAGTTGTGCCCGCCCACGACGAAGTCGCCGTCCGCGACGTTCGGCGCGAACTCCGGGCGGAGGTCGTTGAAGGCGTGCTCGCCGAGCTCCGCCGGGTCGCTGGAGACGAGGAACCGCGACGGGATGATCTGGTCGGTGTCGATGTCGTCGCCGAACGTCCACGCCCGACCGGGCTCGGTCGTGTCGATGTCGCGGCCCGCGTCGGCGTCGGTCACGCGCCCACCCCCTCGAGGACGTAGTCGTCGTAGCGGTTCAGCTCGACCTCGCGCGGGTCCGTGATCTCGCCGTACAGCGCCGACACGCCCACGGTGGCGGGACTGGCGAGGTACACCTCGCTCTCCATCGAGCCCTCGCGGCCCGGGAAGTTGCGGTTCGCCGTGGCGAGACAGACGTCGCCGTCGCCCAGCACGCCCTGGTGGGTCCCGAAGCAGGAGCCGCAGCCGGCGCTCTGGACGATCGCGCCCGCGTCGACGAACGTCTCCATGACGCCGGTGTCCATCATCTGCTTGTACACCGACCGCGAGGCCGGGACGACGACCATCCGCGTGCCGGGGGCGAGCCGCTCGCCCTCGATGACGTCCGCGACGATCCGGATGTCCTCGTACCGCCCGTTCGTGCACGTCCCGACGAACAGCTGGTCGATCTCCGTGCCGACGACCTCGTCGACGGGGACCGCGTTCTCCGGGTTCGACGGCGTCGACACCTGCGGCGAGAGCGACTCGGCCTGATAGGTGTGGACCGCCTCGTAGTCGGCGTCGTCGTCCGGCTGCGTGTACGCCGGGATTGCGGGGCGCTCCCCGGTCTGCGCCTCGAGGAAGTCGACGGTCCGCTCGTCGGGCGCGACGATGCCGGCCTTCCCGCCCATCTCGATCGCCATGTTCGAGAGGACGAGCCGCTCGTGGATCGGCAGCGCCTCGACCGCGGAGCCGCCGTACTCGGCCGTCTTGTACGTGCAGCCGTCGAACCCCACGTCGCCGATGAACTTCAGGATGAGGTCCTTCGCGTACACCCCGTCGGGGAGGTCGCCCTCGACCTCGAACCGGAGCGTCTCCGGCACCCGGAACCACAGCTCGCCGGTCGCGAGCGTCGTCCCGAGGTCGGTGGAGCCGACGCCGGTGCCGAAGCCGCCGACGCCGCCGAAGGTGGTCGAGTGCGAGTCCGCGCCGATCACCAGGTCGCCGGGAGAGACGAACCCCTCCTCGACGAGCACCTGGTGGCAGATGCCGTCGCCCACGTCGTACTGCTGGGCGCCGTACTCGTCCGCGAACTCCCGGACGATGTTGTGGTTGTTCGCGGCCTTGACGCCGTCGGCCGGGGCGTGGTGGTCGATCGTGATCACGGTGTTGTCCGGGTCGACGAGCTCCGGGTCGTCGCCCGTCACGTCCTCGAAGACCTCGAACGTCAGCGGCCCCGTCACGTCGTGGGTCATCATCACGTCGACCGCGGCCTCTACGTAGTCGCCGGCCCGTACGTCGTCTCCCGATTTCTCCGACAGCAGCTTTTCCGATATGGTTTTTCCGGTCATGCGTTGTCCTCCGCGACGGTCGCTAACACGCGGTCGACGGTCCCGCCCATCAGGACGTGGCTCGTCGCCCCCAGGTCGAGTCGGTCGGCGACCTCGTGAGCGACCGACTCGACGCGCTCGAAGTCCGCGTTCGTTTCGAGACCCATTCTACTCAGCAGTTGGACGAGGTCCTCGGTCGGCGTGTTGCCGACGCCGGAGAGCCCGTCCGGCAGGACGACGCCCCCGCCGAGCCCGCAGTGCGACGCGTCGAGCCGGTCGACGCCGCACTGCAATGCGACGAGGGTGTTCGCGAGGCTCATCCCGTTCGTGTCGTGGAGGTGTAACCCCGCGTCCAGGTCCGGGTGCCGGTCGAACACCGCCGTGTACATCTCCTCGATCTCGACCGGGTCGGCGAGCCCCATCGTCGTCGCGAGCGTCACCTCGTCGACGCCGGCGTCGACGACGCGGTCGACGACCGCCAGCGTGTCCTCCGCGGGGATCTTCCCCTCGTACGGGCAGTAGAAGCTCGTTCCCATCCCCGCCTCGACCTCGATGCCCGTCCCCTCGGCCATCTCGACGATCTCCTCGACTCCCTCGAGAATCTCCTCGACCGTCATGTTCTGGTTGTGCTCGCTGTACGTCTCGCTCACGGTCACCAGGGCGTTCACCTTGTCGACGCCGGCGTCGATCGCGCGCTCCATCCCGACCGCGTTCGGCACTAGTGCGCGGTACGTCACGTCGTCGTGCCGCTCGATGCGCTGCGCGACCTCGTCCGCGTCCCGGAGCGTGGGCACCGCCTTCGGGTGGGTGAAGGAGGTGATCTCGATCTCGTCGACCCCGGTCTCGGAGAGGGCGTCGATGATCTCGACCTTCTCGTCGGTCGGGACGAACTCGTCGAGGCGCTGGAACCCGTCGCGCGGTAACATCTCCACGAGGGTCACGTCCGCGGGGTACTCGATCATATCACGCCCTCCGAGTCGAGCTCCGCGAGCGTCTCCTCGTCGTACGAGAGGCGCTCGCCGTACACCTCCTCGTTGTGCGCGCCGAGCCGCGGCCCGAGGTGCGATATCTCCCCCGGCGTCTCCGAGAAGCGCGGCACGGTGTTCTGGACCGCGCCGGCGCCGAGCTGGTCGTCCGGGACCTCCACTACCGCGTCGCGGGCCCGGTAATGCTCGTCGTCGAGGATGTCCGCGACGTTGTAGATCGGTGCGATCGTCGCCTCGTACTCCTCGAAGCGGTCGATGACCTCCTCGCGGGTGTGGTCGTCCATCCACTCTTGAATGATCGCGTCGAGCTCCTCGACGTTCTCCAACCGCTTCTCGTTGTCCGCGAAGCGCGGGTCGTCTTTTAAATCCGGGCGCTCGATCGCGTCGAACACCCGCATCGCGATCGGCTGGGCGCTCGCCGAGATGGCGACCGCCCGCCCGTCGCCCGTCCGGTAGACGTTGCGCGGCGCGGACGACGTCGAGCGGTTCCCCGACCGCTCCTCGATCTCGTCGAGCTGCTGGTAGCGGAGCGGCTGGGGCCCGATGAGCGAGAAGATCGGCTCGATGAGGCTCGTGTCGATATACTGGCCGGTCCCGCCGTTCGCGTCGCGGCTGTACAGCGCGAACGCGACCGCCATCGTGGAGAACATCGCCGCGATCCCGTCGGCCAGCCCGGTCGGCGGCAGCAGCGGCTCCCGGTCGGGGTAGCCGTTGAGGAACGCGAACCCCGACATCGCCTCCGCGAGCGTGCCGAACCCGGGCCGGTCGCTGTACGGCCCCGTCTGCCCGAACCCGCTCAGCCGGAGCATCACGAGCCCGGGGTTGCGATCGGAGAGGTGGTCGTAGCCGAGTCCCCATCGTTCGAGGGTTCCCGGACGGAAGTTCTCGATGAGCGCGTCGGCCTCGGCGACCAGGTCCTCGAAGACGACTTTCCCCTCTTCGGTGGAGATGTCGAGCGTCACCGACCGCTTGTTGCGACCGAGGTACTTCCACCAGAGCCCGACCCCCTCCTTCTGTGGGCCGAAGTGGCGCAGGTGATCGCCGGTCGCCGGGTGTTCCACCTTGATCACGTCGGCGCCGAAGTCCGCGAGCAGGCGGCCGACCGTCCCGATCGAGATCATGGATCCCGCCTCGACCACTGTCACGCCGTCGAGCGGGCCGGCGGGGGAGTCGTCGCCGTGGGAGCCGCCGTCGGCCTGCCCGTCGTCGGCCGGCACGCCGTCGGCAGCCTCGTCGCGGCTCATGCGCGCCTCGCGAGTGTCTCCGCACCGCCGTGGGCGGTGCGTGCTGTTCGGTCCGTCGCCGTTCGAGTGGGATGTCCTGTCATGGTTGGGTCCGCGTTGTCTCTCGTCCCCGCGTGGGCTGCACGCGGGCGTTCGCCTCCGGTTGCCGCGGGCAGATCGGGCGGTCGCCGCGGGCAGATCGGGCGATCGATGTCGATCAGATCGGGCGGTCGATGTGGGTCCCGAACCCGCGCTCGCCGACGACCTCGCCGTCCTCGTAGGCGACCTGGCCGCGGACGACCGTGTGCGTCGGCCACCCGGTCACCTCGCGCCCCTCGTACGGGGAGTAGTCCGCGCCGCTGCGGAGCAGCTCCGGGGTCACCGTCTTCGTCTCGTCGAGGTCGACGACCGTCAGGTCCGCGTCGGTTCCGACCTGAATCGAACCCTTCTTCGGATATATATTGAACGCTTTCGCGGTGTTCGTCGACGTCACCTCGACCGCGCGCTCCAGCGAGATACGCCCCTCGTGAACCCCCTCCGAGAGGATCAGCGGGAGCATCGTCGCCGACGAGGGGAAGCCGGGGAGGCTGTCGGGCACGTCCTCGCCGACCTTGTCGTCGCGCAGGTTCGCGCAGTGGTCCGTGCCGATACAGGAGATCGTGCCGTCGGCGACCCGCTTCCACAGCGTCTCTTGGTCCGCTTTCGACCGCACCGGCGGGTTCACGTTGTGCCGCTCGTCGCACTCCTCCGCGGTCAGCGCCAGGTAGTGGGTGCAGGTCTCCCCGGTGATCTCCCAGCCCGCGTCGTGGAGCATCGCCAGCTCGTCCGCGGTCCGCCCGGCCGAGACGTGGACCGCGTAGAAGCTGTCGTCGTAGCCGTGTTGCCGGGCCAGCGAGCCGCTCGCGGTCATGCTCTGCGTCTCCGCGTAGTCCGGGAACTGGTCGACCAACACGTCGTAGCCGCGGTACTCCTGGTCCTCGTCGACCGCAGAGTCGAGGTACGGGTTGTCGCCGAGCGCGCTCGTGATCTCCATGTTCTCGGAGTGGTGACCGAGCGTCGTGGGCGCGTCCTGCGCGGCGAGCGCCTGGATGAACGCGTCCGCCCAGTCGTCGTGCATCTCCGAGTCGGTGCCGAACTTCTCGGGCGCGACGTCCTTGTAGTTCTTGTACCACTTGAACGACGTAATCCCCAGCTCCTCGACGATGTAGGGGATCTCCTCGATGTGCTCGAACGAGAGCAGCCCCAGCGAGAAGAAGTAGTCGTGGTAGTAGTTCGGCTCCGCCTCGGCGAAGTAGCCGTCCATGATCTCCTCGTAGGAGCCGCCCCGCCGGAAGTAGTTCCCGATGGTCGTGACGCCGCCGACGAGGTCGGAGCGCGACTCCGTCTCGGCGTCGGCCTCCAGTCCGCGGTAGATCCCGTGGTGGGTGTGCGGGTCGATCGCGCCGGGGAGGACGTGCTTCCCCTCGGCGTCGATCACGCGGTCGCCGGAGAGCGTCCCCGGGCTCGCGATCGCGGCGATCTCGTCGCCGTCGGCGGCCACGTCGGCGTTAAAAGCGCCGAGTTCGGGGGTAACGACGGTGCCGTTCGCAATGACGAGGTCGTGTGTCATCGCGCGCCCTCCGCCGGTTCGCTCCGGATCATTCGTCGATCCCCTCCACCCACGACTCCACCTCGTCGCGCTCGAGCACCTCGGCGTACTTCATCCACAGGTCCATCAGGGCGACCTTGTGGCTCGCCTCGATGCGGTCGAACACGCACTCCTGTGGCAACACGACGTTGAATCCGTTCTGCTGGGCGTCGATCGCGGTCGCGCGGACGCACCCGCTCGTGGAGTTGCCGACGATGATCACGGAGTCGTGGCCGCCGCGGACCAGCCGCGAGAGCAGGTCGGTCCCGTAGAAGGCGGAGGCGTACGACTTGTCGATCACCGTCTCGCCCTCGCTCGGCGCGACGGCGTCGACGATGTCGAGGTCCTCGTGGTCCGGGTCGTCGTAGCTCGACGGGACGACCCGCGTGTACGTGACCGGGACCTCGTGGTCCCGGGCGAACTCGAGGAAGGGCCCGATGTGGTCGATCGCGTCCCACGCGATCTCGCCCATCGCGGTGCGATACTCCTCGACCGCGTCGAGGATGGGCTCGTCCTCGCCGACGACGAGCCGCTGCATGTCGATGACGAGGACCATCGGGTTCGTCCCCATGCCGCGGGACTCCCACGAGGACGCTCCCTCCTTGTCGTAACCGGCCGCCGAGATGACCTGCTTATCCCGTTCGGTGAGCAGGTCCTCCCAGATACGCTTGGTCATGATAACGGCTGCCAGTACGACGAGCAGTCGCATAATTCTGTGGGTGGGGGTGAACCGTCGTGACGTACCGTTCCACCGCGACGCCGCGACCGCCCCGCCGAGGCGATGAGACACCTCATTTCGACGGCGCGAACGCCTCCAGCGTCCGCTCCACCCACTCCCTGTCGCTCCCGGCGGGGGCGCGGACGATCGGGAGGTCGACGCCGAGCTCCCGGAGGTGATCGAGCTGCGCCCGCGCGTCTTCGGGAGTTCCGACGACCGCGAGGTGGTCGAGGAGCCCGTCGGCGACGTGCTCCGCGCCGACCTCGGTCGAGGGCGCCTCCCGGACCGCCTCGACGACCTCCTCGAACCCCGCCTCCACCGCGGCGCGGTCGTAGTACCCCGGGATGTCGCGCAGGTAGTAGGCGACGTGTTCGGCCGCAGCCCGACGCGCGCGCTCCGGGTCCTCGTCGACCGCGGTCAGCACGTACATCGCCACGTCGATCGACTCGGGCTCTCTGTCGCCGCGGGCCGCGCCGTCCGCGAGCCACCCCAGCGCCTCTTCGAACTGCGAGTCCGGGTAGAGGTTCGGCACCCAGCCGTCCGCGAACTGGCCCGTCAGGCGGACGTTTCCGGGGCCCAGCGCGCCGTTGTAAATCGGTATCGACGCGCGCTCGGGCTCGAACGCCTCCCAGAACGCGGTCCGCGACGGCGAGAAGAACTCCCCGTCGAACCCCTCCGGGTCGCCTCGGAGGTACCGGCGGACCAGTCGGATGTACTCGGCCATCCGCGGCAGGGGACGCTCGAACTCGGCGCCGTGGAACCCCTCGACGACGCCCGGGTGGGCGACGCCGAGCCCGAGGATCGCCCGCCCGCCGGAGTGCGCGTCGAGCGTCGCGACCGCCTGCGCGATCGCGGCCGGCGTCCGCGAGAACACGTTGACGATCCCGGTCGCGAGCCCGATTTGCTCCGTGTGGACCGCCCACCGCTCCAGCTTGCCGAACGCCGACTTCCCCTGTCCCTCCGCGGCCCACGCGCTCTCGTACCCCAGCTGCTCCGCGCGGGCGACGAGGGCCGGCTCGTCGCGCAGCGCGAAGAGGACGCCGACGCGGTCGGTCGCCTCCCCGTCGCTCGCCTCTTTCGCGTCGCTCACGCCTCGACCACCCCCTCGACCGCGAGATCGTTGTACACGTCCAGCCGGCGGATCGCGCCCTCGCGGACCTCGTAGACGTCGACGTACCGCACGCCCTCGAAGCGCTCGCCGTCGTTGTCGACGCCGTGGAGGGTCCCCTGACTGACGACCCGGTCGCCGTCGACGGTCCACCGGCCGAACGACTTGCCCGCGCGCTCGTATCGCGGTTCGAGGAACGCGAGGAACGACGCCGCCGCGTCAGGCCCCTCGAACCGCGCTCCCGGAACCGTGATCACGGCGTCGGCGGCGAACAGCTCGCCGACAGTCTCCCGCCCGTCCGGGTCACCCATCCGCTCGAAGAACTCCTCGACCGTCTCGCGTGGCGTTCGTGCCATGATAGTCGTACGCACCCGAAGAGATATAAATCGGACTGCCGACTGTCGAGACGCCGATCGGCGGTCGCACGCGCGAGGAGTCGCCAGCGGCGCGGACTCGGGGGAACTCAGTGTTGGCACACGAACGGCGACACCCCGCCGACCGGTAACTTTACGAAAACCGGTTTCTTGACTCGTGTTATGGGATCACTTGATGTGGAGCCGCAGCGGCGGACGCTAGACGACGCGAGCGCGGAGGTCGTCTCAGCCGACGAGGTCGAGTTCGACGTGGAGACCGACGTGCTGGTCGCGGGGGCCGGCGGGTGCGGGCTCACGGCGACGCTCGCGGCCTGCGAGAACGAGGACCTGACCGTCACCCTTCTGGAGAAGAGCGACGAAGTCGGCGGTAACGCCGCGCTGTCGACGGGGATGATCCCGGCGGCCGGCACCCGCTTCCAACGCGAGGCGGGGATCGAGGAGGGGCCGGCGGACATGGCGCGGGACATCTTGGAGAAGAACGGCCACGAGGCCGACGCGGAGCTGGTCCAGCACCTCTGCGAGCACAGCGTCGATCTGGTCCACTGGCTCGTCGACGACTGGGACCTGTCGCTGCACCTCGTGGACGACTTCAAATACCCCAAACACGCCGAGTACCGGATGCACGCGCCGCCGGGGCGGAACGGCGAACACCTCGTCGCCGAGATGCGCGACCGGATCGAGGCGCGGGCGAACGCGGAGCTGCTGACGAACACCCCGGTGACGAAGCTGGTCGCGAAGGACGGGGCGGTCGAGGGCGTCGTCGCCGGGGCGGTCCGCGAGGAGGCAATCCGCGCGGAGGCGGTGATCCTCGCCACCGACGGCTTCGCGGGGAACCGGGAGATGGTCCGCGCCCACTGCGAGGACGACATCGCCGACGCGCTCTACTACGGCTCGGACGGCAACACCGGCGACGGGATCCGGTGGGGCGCGGAGCTCGGCGGCGCGCTCGCGTCGATGGACGCCTTCCAAGGCCACGCGACCGTCGTCAGCGGGACCGGCGCGCTGTCGACGTACGCCGTCGTGATGAACGGCGGGGTCCTCGTCAACGCCGACGGCGAGCGCTTCGGGAACGAGTCGAAGGGGTACTCGGAGTTCGCGGTCGACGTGGTCCGCCAGCCGGACGGCGTCGCCTACGAGATCTTCGACGAGCGCATCTTCAAACGCCTCAAAGGCGAGTTCGACGACTTCGACCGGGCGATCGAGCTCGGCTCGTACACCAGCGCCGACACCGTCGCGGAGCTCGCCGCGGAGCTCGGCTGCGACCCGGAGGCGACCCGGGACGCGGTCGAGTCGTACAACGCCGCCGTCGAGGCTGGCGAGCCGGACGAGGTGGGACGGATGGACGGGCGGAACGTCCTCTCGCCGCCGTTCTACGGGACCGAGGTGACCGGCTCGCTGTTCCACACGCAGGGCGGGCTCGTCGTCGACGAGCACGCACGGGTGCTCCGCGAGGACGGGTCGACCGTCGCCGGGCTCTACGCCGGGGGCGGCACCGCGACGGGCATCAGCGGTCACGGGGCCGACGGCTACCTCTCCGGGAACGGCCTGACGACCGCCATGGGGTTCGGCCGGCTCGCGGGTCTGCACGCCGCCGGCTCGCTCGGTGAGTGAGATGACCGACGAGCGGGCGGGCCCGGACCCGTCGTTCGCCGGCGAGACCGCGCTGATCACCGGGACGGCCCGGGGGATCGGCCGCGCCTGCGCGGTCCGCTTCGCCGAGCGCGGTGCGATGGTGGTCGGCGGCGACCGGCTCGACCAGTCGGAGACCGCCGCGGCCTGCGCGGACCTCCCGGGAGCGTTCGAGCCGGTCGCGGCCGACGTGACCGACCCCGCGGCGGTCGAGGCGCTGGTCGAGCGCGCGGCCGCCACCGGACGCGTCGACGCGGTCGTCAACGTGGCCGGGATCGTCGCCCGGGAGCCCCTCGCGAGCCACGACGGCGAGCCGTGGGAGCGATCGGTGGCGGTCAACCTCACCGCGCCGTTCCGGATCGCCCGCGCGGCCGCGCCGCACCTCCGAGAGACCGGCGGCGCGGTCGTCAACGTCTCGTCGATCTACGGCCAGATCGGGGCCGCCGAGCGCGCCGGCTACGCCTCGACGAAGGCCGGGCTCGAGGGGCTGACCCGCGCGCTCGCCGCCGAACTGGGCGAGGACGGGGTCCGGGCGAACGCCGTCGCGCCCGGGTTCATCGAGACCCCGATGACCGAGCCGTACGCAGAGGACGACGCGGCGCGCGAGCGGTTCCGAGAACTCGCGGCGCTCCACCGACTTGGAGACCCGACGGAGGTCGCGAGCGTGGTCACCTTCCTCGCGGGCGACGGCGCCTCGTTCGTCACGGGCGAGACGGTCCTCGTCGACGGCGGCCGAGCCACGGTGGAGTGACGCGGCCGGCGAGCGACGCCGTTTGACGGACGATTTTTAAATTCGATCTGTGATGTAAACGCCCCCACCAGACGCCGCGGCTACCGAAACGGGCACACGGCGGCTACCGAAACGGACACGCCGCGGCTACCGAAACGGACACGCCGCGGCTACCGAAACGGACACGCGAGGGTGTCACTGACAGGCAGGAAAACGTTTATTCGCACGTGCGGTGACGTTCGGGTGTGACTCGCCCGATCTTAGAGACCGAGGGGCTGACCAAGCGGTTCGGCTCCCTCGTCGCAAACGACAAGCTCTCCGTGACTGTCGAGGAGGACACGATCCACGGCATTATGGGGCCGAACGGCTCCGGGAAGTCGACGTTCTTCAACACCGTCACCGGCTTCTACCGCCCCGACGGGGGCACCGTCCGGTTCGACGGGGAGGACGTGACCGGATGGAAGCCCGACGAGATCGCCCGGCGCGGGCTCGCGCGGACCTTCCAGATCCCGTCGCCGTTCGAGGACCTCACGGTCAAAGAGAACATGCTCGCCGTGTTCACCGGGGGGCTCCGCTCCGGCGTTCGGGTCCCCGAGGAGAAGCGCGCCCGCGCCGACGAGCTGCTCGAACTCCTCGAGATCGACCACGTCGCCGACCAGGAGGCCGGCGGGGTCTCCGGCGGGCAGGAGAAGCTGCTCGAACTCGGCCGCATCCTGATGCTCGAACCGGCCTGCGTGATGCTCGACGAGCCCACGGCGGGGGTCAACCCCTCGCTTCGGAACCGGCTGCTCGACCACCTGGAGACCCTCAACGACCGCGGCACGACGTTCGTGATCATCGAACACGACATGCGCGTCATCGCGGACGTCTGCGACCGCGTCACCGTGTTCAATCAGGGACAGGTCCTCGTCGAGGGCGACTTCGAGTCGGTGACGGGCGACGAGCGCGTGCGCGACGCGTACCTCGGCGGCGCGGCCGAACACGACGCGTCGCTGGAGACGCTCATCGGCGAGGAGTCGACCGAGTCCCCCTCGGAGGGGGCCGCGGCCGACACCGGGGCGACCGCCGACGCCGAGCCCGCGGCCGAGGACGCGTCGACGGAACCGACGCCGGCCGCCGGCGGCGGAGCGATCCCGGCCGGCGGCGAGGCCGCCGGGTCAGCGGCGGCGGCCACCGCGTCGAGCGCCGCGTCCGCGCTCTCCGGAGTCGGGGCGGAGCCCGACGGGGAGCCGTGGCTCGTCGGCGAGGACCTCGTCAGCGGCTACGGGAACCACCGGGTCGTCGACGGCGTCTCGGTGGAGAGCCGGGACGGCGTGACCTGCGTCTTCGGGCCGAACGGGTCGGGGAAGTCGACGCTTTTGAAGACGCTCGCCGGGGTCGTCCCGGCGTGGGAGGGGCAGGTCACGCACCGCGGCGTCGACGTGACCGGCAACCGGCCGGCCGAGAACGTCCACCGCGGCGTGACGATGCTCCCGCAGGACGGCGGGATCTTCGGCAACCTCACCGTCCGCGAGAACCTCCTCCTCGGCGGCTACACCGTGGGCGACGGGGCGGTCCGCGAGGAGCGGTTCGATGAGGTGCTGTCGTCGTTCCCGGAGCTCGAGGGCAAGCTGGACGATCGAGCTCAGTCGCTGTCGGGCGGCCAGCAGATGATGCTCAGCTACGGGCGCGCGATGATGACCGGCGCGGAGGTGTACCTCCTCGACGAGCCGTCGAGCGGCCTGGCTCCCTCCCTCATCGATCAGGTGTTCGAGATGACGCGGCGCCTCGTCGAGAGCGGCGCGCAGGTGGTCCTCATCGAGCAGAACGTCCGCGAGGCGCTGCGGATCGCCGACTACGTCTACATCCTGGCGCAGGGCCAGCTCCAGTTCGAGGGGACCCCGGACGACCTGACCGACGAAGACGACCTAGTCGAGCTGTACCTCGGTCTCGACTGAACCGCCCGACTGCTCTCGTCTCGGTCTCGACCGCACCGCCGGATCGCTCCGGTCTCGACTGACTGTTTCTCCCACCGATCTCGACCGCCTGTCACGATCCGCGCTAGCGATCACAATTTTCCGTAACAAACTATATGTGCACCCGTCACACACAAGACGTGTATGGGAGACAATCCCGCAGATAGTGTCAGTAGACGGTCGTTTGTCAAGTACAGCGGCGCGGCCGGGGTCGCCGGTGCGCTGGCCGGCTGTAGCAGTACCGGCGACGGCGGCGACGGCTCCGACGGGGGCGATGGAAGCGACGGCTCCGACGGCTCTGACGGCTCTGACGGGAGCGACGGCGGTGACGCACCGGACGAGGTGATCATCGGATCCAACCACCCGCTGAGCGGCGCGCTCAGCAACACCGGCGAGCGGATGGACCAGGCGGTCAAACTGGCTGCGATGCTGAAGAACGAGTCGGGCGGGGTCGAGTCCCTCGACGGCGCGGAGCTCAGCGTCGTCAGCGGGGACAACGAGGGCGCACAGGAGCTCGGCGGCGAAGTCGCCCAGGAGCTCATCGACGAGGGCGCGAGCGTGCTGACCGGCTGCTACTCCTCGCCGGTGACGAGCGCGGCGACCCGGACCGCGGAGAGCGCGGGCGTGCCGTTCGTCATCTCGGTGTCGGTGGCCAACTCGATCCTCCAAGAGACGGAGCTGAACTACGCGTACCGGCCCCAGCCGCCGGCGGACCAGATGGCGATCGACCACGCCCGGCTCCTCGCCGAGTCGATCCGGGACGCCGGCGAGGAGATCGAGACCGCGGGGCTGTTCTACATCGACATCAGCTTCGGCCAGTCGATCCGCGACGCCCTCCGGGAGGAGCTCCCGGCCAACGACATCGAGATCGTCGCCGAGACCGCCTACGAGCCGGGCGACACCGCAGACACGCAGGTCACGTCGCTCCGAGACGCGGACCCCGACGCGGTGATCGCGACCACCTACCGGTCGGGGACGATCGAGCTCGTCAACGCGATGGATAACCAGGACTACCGGCCGGACTACCTGACGGGCTGTTCGAACGCGGCGATGAACGACATCAGTGCGCTCGAAGAGATGGGCGACACCGTCGAGGGTGGGTTCGCGACCAACTTCGCGCTCGACCCCACCTCCGACCGCGCCGCAGAGGTCCGCTCGCGCTTCGAGTCGGAGTTCGACTCCGGGTTCGACGCGAACGTCGCGATGACCTACGCGGCCACCGAAGTCATCATCGCGGCGATCGAGGAGGCCGGCTCGGCCGACCCCGAGGACATCAACGACGCGCTCGGCGGGATCACCGTCGAGAACCACATCGCGGCGATGCCGCCGATCACCTTCGCCGACAACGGTGAGAACGAGAACGCGCTCGCTCCGCTCTTCCAGATCCAAGATCTCGAGGACCGCGTGGTCGCCCCCGAGGAGTTCGCCGAGACTGACGTGCAGTTCTGACTCACATGCTCTCCTCGTTTCTCCCTGACGCCTGCTGTCGAGAAGCGGCCGCCGGTGCGCCAGGGGCCGCCGACCCGCTCGGAGGCCTCGCCGCCCTCGCGGGCACGGTCGACGCGACCGCGGCACAGGCCGTCCTCGGCATCTCGCTTCCGTCTCCGACGATATTCGCCCAGTACTTCGTGTTCGCAGTGCTGCTCGGCGGGATATACGGGCTCGTCGCGCTCGGGCTGACGATGATCTTCGGCGTGATGGACGTCATCAACTTCGCACACGGGGCGCTGATGGTTGTCGCGATGTACACGGTGCTGGTGTTCTCGAACGCCACGGGCCTCTCGCCGTTCTTCGCCATCCCGTTTGCGGTCGTGTTGCTGTTCGTCCTCGGCGTCCTCATCTACCGGTCGACGATTGCGCCGATCATCGACGCGCCACAGGAGAACCAGCTCATCGTCACCTTCGGGGTCCTGCTGATCCTCATCAGCGGTGTCGAGATGGCCTTCGGCTCCGACCCCCGACAGCTCGGACTCGAGCTCGGCTCCCTCAACATCTCCGGCGTGTTCGTTCCGCAGGGGCAGCTGTACGCGCTCGTCATCGCGCTCGTCGCGCTGACCGCCACGTGGCTGTTCCTCCAGCGGACGATGCTCGGTCGCGCGATCCGCGGGACCGCGGACAACCGCGACGGCGCGCAGTACGTCGGGATCGACGTCCCGCGGATCGACGCGCTCACATTCGGGATCGGCGCCGCGCTGGCTGGGCTCGCGGGCGGCGTCATCCCGCTGTTTCAGTCGTTCACGCCGGCGCTCGGCGACCAGTACCTGATAAACGCGTTCGTCGTGGTCGTGCTGGGGGGGCTCGGCTCCTTCCCCGGCGCGTTCGTCGGCGGGCTCATCATCGGCTTCATCCAAGTGTTCGGCTCGGCGTACCTCGACGGCTCCTCTTACCAGATCCTGATATTCCTTGCCTTCATCCTCGTGTTGCTCGTGAAACCGGAGGGACTGCTCGGAGGGAGCGCCGATGAGTAACGCGCTCTCCAGGGCCATCGAGCGGTACGGCGCGTTCCGCGACGAGTGGTACGCGCTCCCCGTCCTGGTCGCGGTGAGCCTCGTCGTGCTCGCGGCGATGCCGTTCCTCCGACAGCTCGCGCTGTTCGGCGTCGCTCCGCTGGGCTGGATCAGCCTGAACATGCTCATCGTCACGCTCGTCTGGGCGACGACCGCGCAGGCGTGGAACATCATGTCCGGATACACCGGACAGTTCTCGTTCGGACACGCCGCGTTCTTCGGACTCGGCGCGTACGCGACGATCCTCCTGACCAGCACCTTCGCGATCTCCCCGTGGATCGGGATGCTGATCGGCAGCACCCTCGCGGGGATGTACGGCCTGCTGATCGGCGCGTTGACCTTCCGGTACGAACTCGAGGGTCACTACTTCGCGCTGGCGACGCTGGCGTTCGCGGAGCTGCTGCGGTACGTGTTTACGAACGTCCCGCAGCTCGGCGGCGCCAGCGGGTTCTTCAGGCCGCTCGCGCGCGAGTACGCCGACGGGCCGGGGCTGGCCGCGTTCCAGTTCACTGGCGACCTGCCGTACTACTACCTCATCCTCGGGTTCCTGACCGTCGTCACCGTCGTCTCGCTCGCGATCAACCGGTCGCAGCTCGGCTACTACCTGTTCGCGATCCGCGAGCGGGAGCAGGCCGCGGCCGCCATCGGCGTCCCGACCTACCAGTACAAGCTGCTGGCCGTCGCCGTGAGCGCATTCTTCACGGCGTGGCCCGGGGCGTTCTGGGCGATGTACTTCAACACGATCCGACCGACGACGGTGTTCGAGCTGCTCGTCAACGTCGAGATCCTCCTGCCGGCGATCGTCGGCGGGATCGGCACCGTTCTCGGCCCGATCGTGGGGGCACTCATCGTCATCCCCGTCGGCGAGTTCGTGCGCCAGTCCTTCTCCATTCCCGGGCTGAACAACGCCGTCTACGGGGTCATTCTCATCGCGATCGTGTTGTACAGCCCGAAGGGCGTCGTCTCGTGGCCGTCCCGGTTCGTCGAACTGCTCCGGTCGCGCACCGACCTGTTGGACGACGATGGCGCCTGAGCCCGAACGCGAGCTGGCGACGTTCGCCGCGGAGCTGGAGACGGGGGCGATCCCCGACCGGGTCCGCGACCGCGCCGGGCTCACGATCGCCGACACGCTCGGCGCGATCGTGGCGGGGTCGACCGACGACGCGGTCGGCGCGCTCGCGCGGCGCTGGACCGACGGCGTCTCCGGCGGGGCGACGGTGCTCGGCGCCGACGGCGGCGAGACGGTCCCGCCGCTGGCGGCGCTGTGCAACGGCGCGGCGGGGACGGTCCTCGAGCTCGACGAGGGGCACCGGTTCGCCGCCGGCCACCCCGCGATCCACGTCTTGCCCGCGCTGTTGGCCGACGCGGAAATCGGGTACGGCGACAGCGACGCGTTCGTGCGCTCGTTCGTCGCGGGCTACGAGGTGGCCGTCCGGACCGCTCGCGCGCTCGGCGCGCTCCGGTCGGGATACCACCCGCACGGGGTGTGGGGCGCGGTCGGCGGCGCGGCCGCGGTCGCCCGCTCGCGTGGGCTCGACCCGGGGACGACGCGGTCGGCCATGGCCATCGCGGCGAACTACGCGCAACACACCCGGTTCGAGGCGGCGACCGAGGGGGCGACCGTGCGGAACGCCTACGCCGGCATGAGCAACCTCGCGGCGCTGGTCGCCGTCGATCAGGCCGAGGCCGGGTTCGGCGGCCTGGAGAACGGGGTCGCGCGGCACCTCGAACACGCCGCCGAGAACGAGGTCGACGCGCCCGCTCTCGCCGCCGACCTCGGCGACCGCTGGGAGCTGGAACACGGCTACTTCAAGATCCACGCCGCGTGTCGGTACACCCATCCGGCGCTGGACGCCGTCGCGGCCCTCCCGGACGGGGTGGACCCGACCGCGGTGGAGTCGGTGCGCGTCGAGACGTACCCGGCGGCCGCGCGGCTGACCGAGCCGCGACCGCGGAACCAGCTGCAGGCGAAGTTCTCGATCCCCTTCGCGGTCGCGACGGCGCTGTTGCGCGGCGACTCCGGGCCGCCCGCGTTCGCGGACGAGGCGATAACCCCCGAGGCGATCGCGCTCGCGGAGCGCGTCACCGTCGCCGTCGACGACGAGATCGCCGCCCGAGCCCCCGAACAGCGGGGCGCGCGGGTTACCGTCGAGACGGCCGACGACCGCCTCTCGCGGGAAGTCGTCGCCCCGCGAGGCGGCGAACACGACCCGTTCGACGAGGCGCGGCTCGAATCGAAGTTCCGGGAGCTGGTCGCGCCCGTGATCGGCGAGGACCGGGCGGCCACGCTCTGGGAGAGCGCCAGGGCGCCGGAGCCGCCGCGCGTCCTCTGTACGCTCGCCCGACGCTGACCGCGACGCGGTCCGCGCTCCGACGCCCGCCGCGGCCCATACGCTTTTGAGTGCGACGCGCGTCTCCCGACCATGGCAACTCGACACACACGAGAGTGGGAGCGAGCGGTCGCCGCGTTCCTCGCGTCGCCCGTCGACGACGAGGCCCGCGAACACGGGCGGGCGGTGGTCGCGGACGTGCTGGCGGCCGCCGTGGCCGGGTCGGCGGCGCCCGGCGTTGCGGGGGTCGCGAGCGACGGCGCGTTCGCCGACGGGGCGGCGTCGATCCTCGGGACCGACCGGCGGGTCGCGCCGCCGCAGGCCGCCATGACCAACGCCGCGGCCGCCATCGCACAGGAGGTCGAGGAGGGACACAACACGGGCGGCCACGTCGGGGCAGGGATCGTCGCCGGCGGGCTCGCCGCCGCGGAGGCGAACGACGTCGACGGCGAGGCGTTCGTCGACGCCTGCACGCGGGCGTACGAGGTCTGCGTCCGGCTGGAACGGGCGATCTTCGCGATGAAAGACCGGATGAACGACGCCATTCCGTGGCTCGTCCGGAACCCGCACTCGACGTGGACGACCGTGGGACCGGCGGTGACGAGCGCGCTCTGTCTGGACGCGACCGCCGAGGAGCTGTCGGAGGCGTTCCGGATCGCCGCGAACCTCGCGGTGGTCTCGATGCACGACCCGTACGCCGAGGGCGCGCCCGCGCGGAACTTCACCGCCGGCTTTTCGGCGCAGGCCGGCGTGACCGCGGCGCTGACCGCGCTCGCGGGGCTGGAGGGCTCGCGCGCGGCGATCGAAGAGGTGTACGACCCCTTCGAGGAGCTCCTGCCGGACGGGTTCGCCGCCCAGTTCGAGACGCTCGGCGAGGAGTGGGCGATCGCGGAGCACTACGTCAAGCCGTACCCCTCGTGCCGGTACACCCACCCCCCGCTCGACGCGCTCCGCGAGGCGGTCGACGGGCGGACCGCGGAGGGGCGGCCGGTCGACCCGAGCGCCGTCGAGTCGATCACGGTCCGGACGTTCGCCAACGCGACCGACATGTCCCACGCCGAGCCCGAGACGATGACCGCCGGGAAGTTCTCCGCGCCGTACGTGCTGGCGACGTACCTCTGTCGGGGGCGCGTCGACCTCGACGGCTTTACGGCCGAGGCGCTGGCCGACGAGACCGTCCGGTCGGTCGCCGCGCGCGTCGATCTCCGCGAGGACGACGCGTACGAGGCGGCGTTCCCCGAGTCGTGGGGGGCGAGCGTTACGGTCGAGCTGCGCGACGGCACGGCGCTGACCGGCTCGCGCGACTACCCCCGCGGCGAATACCGCGACCCCATGCCCGACGCCGAGTACCGCGAGCGGAACCGCGCGCTACTGGCGCACGGACTCGCCGGCGGCCGGCGCGACGCGGTCCGGATCGATGAGGCGCTCGACGCCCTGGACGCGGTCGCGGAACGCCCGGTCCGCGAGACGGTCGCCGCGCTGCGACCGTAACACAGAACAGTCGTTCTGTTGAGCGGAACACACGCGACAGATACATTACCACCCCCCGCGTTGCTCCGGGTATGGCACGCGACGACACACCGAACGCGGCGTCGGTCGGCGCGACAGAACGATCGTTCCGTATCCTCGAACGCCTCGGCGAGCGGCAGGGGTGCGGCGTCTCGGAGCTCGCGGAGTCGCTGTCGACCTCGAAGAGCACGGTGCACAACCACCTCCAGACGCTCAAGGAGCTTGGGTACGTCGTGCAGGAGGGCGACGAGTACCGGCTCGGGCTGCAGTTCCTCGGGCTCGGCGACCGCGCGCGCCAGCACCACGACCTCTACCACGTCGCCAAGCCCGAGACGGACAGCCTGGTCGAGGCGGTCGGCGAGCGCGCGCAGGTGATGGTCGAGGAGGACGGCGTCGGCATCTACGTCTACCAGTCGCTCGCGGACCAGGCGGTGCGGACCGACTCGCACATCGGGACCGTCGTCGACCTCCACGCGACCTCGGTCGGGAAGGCGTACCTCGCGCACCTCCCCGACGACCGGCTCGACGCGGTGCTCGACCAGGTGGCGTTCGACGACCAGACGCCGAGCACGCTCACCGACGCCGAGGCGCTGCGGACCGAGCTCGACGAGATCGCCGAGCGCGGCTACGCGTTCAACGACGAGGAGCGAACCGTCGGCATGCGGGCCGTCGGCGCGCCGATCCTGTCCGCGGACGACGGCCGCGTCCTCGGCGCGATCAGCGTCTCGGGGCCGACAACTCGGATGACTGGGACGTGGTACCACGAGGAGGTCCCCGAGATGGTCGCGCAGTCCGCCCAGATCATCGGTATCCGCGCGACGTACTCGTAGCCGTTCCGCGATTCAGAACGATCGTTCATTTTAGTCTCGGTCCCGCGACCCTCGAGCGCTCCCTCGAGCGCACCGCCCCCGGCGATGCGTCGACGAGAGCCGTCGAATAGGCGTTACAGTTGTATAGTCGTAACAGGGAACCGCAGGCGCGGCGGCGGCCGCCTTCGACGTCGCGCGCCCGCCCCACGTCGTTCGTCGACGGGGACGGCCGCAATCGCCCAATCATACCATATTTAAATATATCACAGTAATTAGATATGTTTCCAGATCAGACGGCCGCTCTCCGAGACTGCGGACGGAAACTCGGCCGAGCGGGGTTCGTCGAGATCGCGTCGCGATCGACGACGCACCGGCGCGGCTCAGTCACGGGTGGCAGTACGATATCTGCTTAGACTCCCGAAATAGACGCTCTCAGAAAATCACCGACTGACAAGTCTGAAACCCACGAGGCCAGTCACAGCTCACTGACACGATCACCCACGTTCGGGCAAATCTCAACGGATGCGCCTCCACGATGCGTGTTTTCGGGCTTTTGGGCTCCGTAACGCCGGTCATCTCCGGAGTACATCGCGATGTCACGCGCACTGACGACTGGCACATCTTTCGCAACAGCGATCCCACACTTCCGACACCTCACCGACTTATAAATATATACTAAATCTGGTGTATTCTTTAACTCATCGGTTTTATTAACTACTTCGGGGACGCCGGACGCCTCGACTACGGACTCCGAAGTTCGCGCTGCGCGACGGTCGCTTCGGGGTGGTTCCGGTCGGAGGTGCTCGCAGTCGGCGACGGCGGCGGTCGCTCGGGGTCGGGGCCCACGATAGGCCGTCCGGAACGAGGCCCGATCACTGCTCGCGGACGGGTCTCCTGAGAAATAGTGCGACCGAGCGGCGTCGCGCGCCTCCGTTCGTCCGCGAACCGCCTCGTCCGAGGCGCCGTCGACGGGGACAGAACGGCGACGGCGGCGACGGAGGCGGGATCGGAAGCGAGAACGGAAGCGGAGTTCGGCGGCGCTCCGCCGACATTTATAAGCTCGCGTTCAGCAGTTTTCGAGGCGGAGCCTCCGGCCTCGAGGAGCGAGGGGTTCCGACGCTCAGTCGGAAGCGCGACGCGAGTAGGCCGGAGAGGAAGCCGACACGAACTTTCGCAACCACTATGTTA
>NZ_AOJH01000041.1 GCF_000337355.1 Halorubrum kocurii JCM 14978
GCCAACCGAGGGCGAAAACCACATCAAAGCCCCACCCTCAACGAGCGAGGCCGCAAGGCCGAGTGAAGTAGGGTGGGGTCGGTTACACGCCGCGGCCCTGCAGCTTCTCCTCTTCGGGCATGTCCTCGTTCGACTGACCCTTCATCCCCTTGCCGGTCCCGCTCGCGATCCGGGCGAGCTCCTCGGGGTCGTCCCAGTTGTTGACGGCCTCGACGATCGCGGTGCCCATCGCCTCGGGGTCCTCCGCGCCGAAGATACCGGAGCCGACGAAGATGCCGTCACAGCCGTGGTACATCATCAGCGCCGCGTCCGCGGGCGTGGCGATCCCGCCGGCCGCGAAGTTGACGACCGGGAGCCGCTCGGCCTCCGCGGTCTCGTGGACCAGGTCGCGGGGGGCGCCGTGCTCGCGGGCCCACTTCTCGCGCTCCTCGTAGTTGAGCCCGGTGAGCGTTCGGATCTGGTTTTTGATGGTGCGCTGGTGTTTGACCGCCTGGTTGACGTCGCCGGTGCCGGCCTCGCCCTTGGTGCGGATCATCGCCGCGCCCTCGCGGATGCGCCGCAGCGCCTCGGGGAGGTTTCGGGCGCCGCAGACGAACGGCGACGCGAAGTCGCGCTTGTCGGTGTGGTACTCGTCGTCGGCGGGCGTGAGCACCTCCGACTCGTCGATCATGTCGACGCCGAGCGCCTCCAGGATCTCCGCCTCCTTGCGGTGACCGATGCGCGACTTGCCCATCACGGGGATCGACACCTCGTCGATGACCTCGGGGACGCGCTCGGGGTCGGGCATCCGGGCGACGCCGCCCCGCTTCCGGATGTCGGCCGGGACGTGTTCTAACACCATCACGGCGACCGCGCCGGCGTCCTCCGCGATGCGGGCCTGTTCGCGGTTGACGACGTCCATGATGACCCCGCCTTTCTGCATCCGTGCGAAGCCGCGCTTGACCAGGTCGGTCCCCCGCTTCAGCTCCTCTAAATCCGTGGCCTCTGCCATGTGAGAGAGTAGGGTCGCCGGTCACTTAACGGGTCGCTTTGGCGGGTGTTGGGGCGCTGTCATCGGCGCGGATCGCGGGCGTTCAGACGCCGATTTCGCGGCTGAGATCACGCCCGATCCGTCGCCCGACCGCAACCGCGAAGTCCCTCGGGGTCCAGAGGCGAGCCGTGACTTCCGGAGCCATCCTCGCCGGGGGGCGCTCGACGCGCTTCGGCGACCGCGACAAGGCCGTCGCCCCGCTCGCTGGCGTGCCGATGGTCCGCCGCGTCGCGGACCGGCTCGCCGGCGCCGACGACCCCGTTCCGCCGGGTGCCGACCGCGCTTCCGGCGGCGACCCGGTCGTCGACGAGCTCGTCGTCAACTGTCGGCCAGACCAACGAGACGCGATCGATGACGCGCTCGACGGCCTCTCGCTGCCCCTGCGCTGGGCGGTCGACGACGAGCCCGACCTGGGCCCGGTCGCCGGTATCCGGAACGCCTGTCGGGCCGCCGCGGGCGAGTACGTCGCCGTCGTCGCCTGCGACATGCCGTTCGTCGACCCCGGCTTCCTCGCCGGGCTCGCCGAGGACGCCGCGGGCCGCGAGGCGGTGATCCCTCGGCTCGACGACCGCTGGCTCCAGACGACGCAGGCGGTCTACCACGCGGAGGCGACGGGAGCGGCCTGCGAGCGCGCCCTCGCCCGCGGCGACCGGAAGGTGGTGGCGCCACTCGACGACCTCGACCGCGTCGTCGTCGGCGACGCGGCGATCCGCGAGCGTACGACGGAGCAGACGTTCACCAACGTCAACACGCAGACGGAGCTCGCGGAGGCGGAGACCGCGCTCGCGGCGGCGCTCGGCGACGCCGATCCTCGCTGACGCCGATCCTCGCTGACGCCGATCCTCGCTGATTCCGATCACCGGTGGCGCCGACGCCGACGCTCGGCGATCGGACGAGTGAATAAATGAGACCGCGGTCAGTCCGACAGCCGCTCGTACGCCTTGTTCAGCTCCTTGAACGCGTCCTCGTCGCCGTCCTCTCCGTCCGGGTGGAGCCGCTTCGCGCGCTCCCGGTAGGTGGACCGGACCGTCGCGCTGTCGGCGGTCGGGTCGAGCCCGAGCGTCTCGTAGGCCTCGCGCTCCGACATCCCGCTCGTCGGCGGGGCGCGGTCGCGCGGGTCGCCGGCGCCGCGGGCCCCGGACGCGGACCAAGCCCCCCGGTCGCCCGCCGCCCCGGCGCGGCCGAACCCGCCGTCGGTCGCCCCCGCCGACCGGTACGCCGACCGGCGGTGTTCGGCGGCTCTCGCCCGCTGTCGGGCTCGGGCGCGGTCTCCCGGACCCGCCCGCGCGGCCTCGCGCCGGACGCGGTCTCGAAGCCGGCCGCTGGCGTGGTACCAGAGCAAGTACGCGACGACGCCGAACGGAACCGCGACCGCCAGCAGGACCGGGGAGACGACGACGCCCGCCACGAGCAGGAGGGCCGTCAGTCCGATGAACGTCGCTGCCATGCCGACGACGATCGTTCGATTCGTCACACCTCCTATCGGGGCTCCAGCGTTGTAAGCGCTCGGGGCTGAGCCGGGCGCTCCCGTCGGATATCGGGTGAAGGAGGTGGGTCTGGAGCCGCCGATTCGGCGGGCGGGAGACCGCCTCGGCCGGAGCCGGCTCCGTAGCGGGGGACGGACCGGGCCGCGCTCCGGACCGCGACCCTGCCCGCCTCCGCACCGTTTATGCCCGCGGCCGACCGGATCCGTGGTATGCCGACTGCGGACCGCGAGACGGTGACCGGACTCCCGCCGGGTATCGCCGCCGCCCGCGAGGAGCTGACGCCGATGCTCTCGCAGTACGCCGACCTGTGCGCGGCCCACGAGGACGCGCTCGTGCTGTTCCAGGTCGGGGACTTCTACGAGGCGTTCTGCGAGGCGGCCGCGGCCGTCGCCCGCGTCTGCGAGGTGACGCTGACGGAGCGCTCCGACTCGACCGGCGACTACCCGATGGCGGGGATCCCTATCGACAACGCCGCGCCCTACCTCGAGTCGCTGCTCGACGCGGGCTACCGCGTCGCGCTCGGCGACCAGGTCGAGGACGCCGAGCAGGCGTCGGGACTCGTCGACCGCGCCGTCACCGAGGTGATCACCCCCGGGACCGTCGTCGAGGACGAGCTGCTGGAGGCGGGGACGACGAACTACGTGGCGGCGGTGGCAGTGGGCGGTGACGGCGACGGCGCGGCCGATCGGACCGTCGGCCTCGCCGCCGTCGACGTCTCCACCGGCGAGTGCCTCGTCACGTCGGGGGACCGGGACGCGGTCGCGGAGGAGCTGGACCGGGTCGCGCCCGCGGAGCTGATCGCGGGCCCGAACGCCCCGGACTTCGAGCCGGCCGACGCCGGGCGCGGCTGGACGACCCACGCGTACGACCAGGGCGTCTTCGACCGCCGGGCCGCGGCGGAGCGGCTGGAGCCGTACCTCCCCGCCCCCGACCGACGGTTCGACGGCGACGCCGAGCTGCGGGCGGCGGGGGCGGTGCTCGCGTACGCCGAGTACACGCAGGGCGACGACGGCCCGCTCTCGTACGTCACCCGGATCCGGCGGTACGACCCTCGCGACCGGCTCCGGCTCGACGCGGCCGCCCAGCGCAGCCTCGAGCTGTTCGAGAACCGCGGCCTGGGCGCGAGCGACACCCTGTTCGACGCCCTGGACGAGACGAGCTGCGCGCTCGGCCGCCGGTGTCTGGAGCGCTGGCTCCGGCGCCCGCTCGTCGACGCCGACGCGATCCGGAGCCGCCACGACGCGGTCGGCGAGCTGGCCGACCGCACCCTCGCCCGCGAGGGGCTCGCAGACGCGCTCGGGACCGCCTACGACCTCGAACGCCTCGTCGGGCGGATCTCCCGCGGCCGCGCCGACGCGAGGGACCTGCGCTCGCTGCACGCGACGCTCGCGGTCGTGCCGGAGTTGAAGGCGACGCTGGCGGGCGCGGACGGCTCGGGAGGACCGGAAACCGACGGCGACGCCGACCTCCTCCGCACCGACCACCTCCGCGACCTCCGCGACCTGTCTCTTATACACATCTCTGATGGCGCGAG
>NZ_AOJH01000042.1 GCF_000337355.1 Halorubrum kocurii JCM 14978
GACGCCAACCTCGACCGGGTCCCAGACGACTACCGCCGCCGGCAGACGCTGAAGAACAGCGAGCGCTACTACACGCCCGAACTCAAGGAGCGCGAGGAGGAGATTGTCGGCGCCGCGGAGCGCGCGGACGCCCTCGAGTACGAGCTGTTCGTCGACGTGCGCGATCGCGTCGCCGAGGAGACGGAGCGCATACAGGGGCTCGCGGACGCGATCGCGGCGCTCGACGCGCTCCGCTCGCTGGCGACGGTCGCCGTCGAGCGCGACTACGTCCGCCCGGAGATCGTCGCCGATCCCGACTCCGCTCCCGACGCGGGCGTCGAGATCGAAGGGGGCCGTCACCCGGTCGTCGAGCGCGCCGAGGCGTCGTTCGTCCCGAACGACGCGGACCTCCCCTGCGGGTCGATCGCGGTGATCACCGGACCGAACATGAGCGGGAAGTCGACGTACATGCGGTCGATCGCGCTCGCGGTCGTGCTCGCCCAGACCGGCTCGTTCGTCCCCGCGCAGGCCGCCTCGATCCCGGTGTTCGACCGGGTGTTCACCCGCGTCGGGGCCTCCGACGACATCGCCGGCGGCCAGTCGACGTTCATGCGCGAGATGAGCGAGCTGACGGAGATCCTCCACGACGCCGGGCCGGACTCGCTCGTCCTCCTCGACGAGGTCGGCCGCGGCACCGCCACGACCGACGGGCGCGCCATCGCCCGCGCGGCCGCCGAGTTCATCCACGACGAGCTTGGCGCGACCGCGCTGTTCGCCACCCACTACCACGACCTGACCGACCTCGCGGCTGAGCGCGAGCGCGCGTTCAACCTTCACTTCACCGCGACCCGCGAGGACGGCGACGTGACGTTCCTCCACCGGGTCGTCCCCGGCGCGTCCTCCTCCTCGTACGGCGTCGAGGTCGCCGAGCTCGCCGGCGTGCCGGCGCCCGTCGTGGAGCGGTCCCGAGACCTCGTGGCCGCGGAGACGGGCGACGCGGAGGCGGGCAGAACCGAGTCCGGCGCGCCGGACGCGGTCGGACCGGAGGGGGGCGCGCCGGACGACGGCGGGGAGGCCGGCGACGCCTCGCTCCGAGAGTTCCTCGCGGAGGAGGAGGGTCACGACACCGCGGGCGACGCCGACGGCGACGACGGAGACTCCGCGGATTCCGGACAGGACCGGGAGTCGGAGCGGGCCCCAGCCGAGCCCGCCGCCGATCTGACCGCCGCCCTCCGCGACCTCGACCTCGCCCGGATGACGCCGATCGAGGCGCTGAACGCCCTCCACGACCTCCAGTCGCGGGTCGACGATGACGGGTGAGGAGCGCGCCGGCGGGGGCGCCCCGGGCGACCCGGAGGGGCCGGACCGCGTCAGGCGGCTCGCTCCCGCCACGGTCGACCGGATCGCCGCCGGCGAGGTGGTGACGCGTCCCGCCAGGGTCGTCGGCGAGCTGATCGACAACGCGCTCGACGCCGGCGCTTCCCGGGTCGAAGTCGCGGTCGACGGCGACGGCACCGACCGGATCCGTGTGAGCGACGACGGCCGCGGGATGAGCCGCGAGGACGCTCGGCTCGCGGTCGAGCGCCACGCGACGAGCAAGCTCGCGCCGGACGGCGACCCGGTCGGCGTCGGCTCGCTCGGCTTCCGCGGCGAGGCGCTGGCCGCGATCGCCGAGGCCGCGCGGCTCGAACTCGTCACCAGCGACGGCAACGCGGTCGGGACGCGGGTGGTGGTCGACGGAGCGGCGAACGACCTCGATTCCGCGGGGCCGACCGTCACCGACGCCGGGCGCGCCCGCGGCACCACCGTCGTCGTCGAGGACCTGTTCGCGACTCGGCCCGCGCGCCGGGAGTCGCTGGCGGGACCGGCGGCCGAGTTCGCCCGGGTGTCTTCGTTAGTCGCGGACTACGCGCTGGCGAATCCCGCGGTGGCGTTCACGCTGACGCACGACGGGTCGCGAACCCTGTCGACGCCGGGCACCGGGGTCACCGAGGCGCTGCTCGGCGTGTACGACCGCGAGACCGCGAGCCGCTCGACGGAGGTCGCGGCGAGCGTCGAGATCGCGAGAGGTGGGGACGAATCCGCGTCGATCGACGTGTCCGGCGCCCTCGCGTACCCCTCGATAACGCGGGCCGCCCGCGACCACGTCCGGGTGTCGGTGAACGGGCGACCGGTCCGGAACGACCGGCTCGCGGCCGCGGTCAGAGCGGGGTACGGCCGGCTGCTTCCGGACGGGCGCGAGCCGGTGGCGGCCGTGAACGCGTCGCTGCCGCCCGTCCGCGTGGACCCGAACGTCCACCCGGCGAAGCGGGAGGTCGGGCTCCGCGACGCCGACGCGGTCGCCGACGCGGTCGAGTCGGTCGTCGCCGACGCGCTCACGGGCGCCGACCTCCGGCGGAAGGCCGAGGTCGACACGGGGATCGAGGGGGCGCTGACGCCGCTCGGCGACGACGGGGGCGAGCGTCCGGCGGCCTTCGCGGACGCGGAGCCGATCGGGACCTTCCGCGACCTCTACCTCCTCGTCGAGGCCGGCGACGAGCTCCTCGTGGTCGACGGCCATGCCGCCCACGAGCGCGTGAACTACGAGCGGCTCGCCCGGGCGTTCGACGGCGAGGCGGTGCCGACCGTCGACCTCGACCCGCCGGCGACCGCGTCGCTGTCGGCCGACGAGGCGGCGGCCGCGGAGGCGCACGCCGCCGCGCTCGCCGCGCTCGGGTTCGAGACGGAGCCGTTCGGCGGGGGGACCGTCAGGCTCCGGACCGTCCCGGCGCCCTTCGGCCGGGCGGCCGACGCGGGCGCCTTTCGGGACGCGCTCGCGACGCTCTCGGAGGGGGAGCCGCCGCGAGACGCCCGCGAGACGCTGCTCGCCGACCTGGCGTGTCACCCGTCGCTGAAGCGGGGCGCGATCGGGGACCTCGGCGCGGGGGAACTGCGGTCCCTGCTCGACCGGCTCGGCGAGTGCGACCGGCCGTACGCGTGTCCGCACGGGCGGCCGACGGTCCTCTCGGTGGACGAGGCGACGTTCGCGGCCGGGTTCGGCCGGGAGCGGTGACCGCCGCTCCCGAGCGACTCGACCGGAACGGCGCCCCTCGATCGCCTCGTCGAAACGCGCGAATAGCCGCCTGCTAACGCGAGATTCGCCGGCGCATAACGATGAGACCCGAGACGCTCTCTCCGGTACTCATGTCGAACGAAGCGAATCCGCCGGACGGCCGCTCGCAGGAGGAACACTCGCGACGGGATTTCCTCCAGAGAAGCGTCGGCGGGGGGTTCGCCTTCGCCGGAATCGGGGGCGTTCGGATGGTGACTGGCGGCGGCGACGAGAGCCCGGATCCCATCGAGGGGCCGACCACCATCGACGAGCCCGGGCGGTATGTCGTCGCCGACGACCTCTCCGCGGAGGGCGATGGGATCGAGATCGCCGCGAACGACGTGACGATCGACGGGCGGGGTCACCGGCTCGAGGGCGACGGGCGACGAGCGGGGATCCGGATACGGGACGGCGCGCGCGGCGTCGCGGTCGAGAACCTCACCGTGCGGGACTTCCGCCGGGGCGTCGACGTGGGGTGGGGCAGCTCCCTGACCCTCTCCGCCGCGACGATCGAGGGGAACGCCGCCGACGGCGTGCGGAGCGACGGCGAGGCGGAGATCGAGTGCGACGGGGTGACGATCGGGCGAAACGGCGGCAGTGGAGTCGACGTGTACGACGGTCGCGTCTCGATACGCGACTGCGAGATCCGGGAGAACGCCGAGCGAGCGCTCGACGCGAGCGCCCGCGCGACGGCGGTCGTCGTGGACTCCGTCGTCGCGGACAACGGCGGCGGCGTGCTGCTTCCGGCGACCGGCGGGTCACGGGTCGAGCGGGCGCTGATCGAGGGGAACGACGGCGCGGGACTCGAAACGCCTCCCGTCGGCCGCGCCTCGGTCGGCGGGAACGACGGCTCGTTGCGAACGGCAGCGCCCGTTGATCGCTCGCCGATCGAGGCGAACGGCGGCCCGCACCTCAGGTCGGCTCCCGTCGGGAGTCCCTCGCTCGACGACCCCGTTCTCGTGCGTCACTGCGAGGTCCGGGGCAACGCCGGCCCGGGAATCGAGCACGCCAACGGCTTCCTCGAGGTGCGCGACTGCGCCCTCGTCGGGAACGGCGTGGGGTACAGGCTGCGGGCGGGAGCGGAGTTCGAGGCGGTGCTCCGGGACAACGTCATCGAGGAGAACGAGGAGGGCGGCGCGGTCGCTGACGCGACGCCGTTCCCGAGACCGATCGACGCGACTTGTAACTGGTGGGGCGACGAGACCGGGCCACGGCATCGGGACAATCCCCTCGACGACCCGAACGGGCAGTCGGTCAGCGATCGCGTCGAATTCCTTCCGTGGAGCGCCGAGCGCCCGGCGGGCCCCGACCGGACCGCGGGTGCCGATCGAGCCGAGGCGACCGATCAGGCCGAAGACGGCGACCAGGCCGAAGA